>NC_011027.1:230000-916416 GCF_000020505.1 Chlorobaculum parvum NCIB 8327 | reverse complement strand
GGCTCTTGAACGAAGAGATCATGACCATGGAAAGCTCTTTTCAGTCACAAAGAGATAAAACGGCAAAACGGGCAGAAGTGCCGGGTCAGCGGCAGAACAGGTAAAACTTATGAGCCAGCGAGAACAAAAAACTCATCGATCCCGTCAAGATCAGACTCGCTGAGCAATCCGGCCGCATCCCTGAGCATGAGCCTGTTGAGGATATACTGGTATCGCGCCCGGGCAAGACTTCGCCGGATATCATACAGTTTCTTCACCGCATCGAGCACTTCGGCGTTAGTCCTGAAACCGGCCTGAAACCCTTTTCTGGTGCCTTCAAGGGCGATTTCAGCAGATTTGGCTGCCTGTTCATATGCCCTGACCTGCGCGATGCTGTTGATCTGGGCCTGATAGTAACGCCTGACTCTGGTAAGCGACTCCCGTTCCTGAAAATGAAGCCCTTCCTGCGCCTTGAGACGGCGAGCCCAAGCCTGGCGAACAGCGGCGCTGGTGTACCCACCGGTATAGATCGGCATGCTCAATTGCACGTTGACCGACCAGGTATCATACGTCGAGCCAATGGTATAGTTGTTCTCGCTGACCGAATAGCTTCGTCCGGCCCAGAGATCGAGTTGGGGATACCGTGAAGCTTTGGTCTTGTCGATCTCCTTGCGAGTGATTTCAACCTCCTGACGCGCCGCACCGATCCTGCCGTTATGCTCCTCTGCAAGCGCCACCCAGGCTTCGACATTCTGCGGTTCCGGGCGGGCAAGGACAAGGCGCTCCGGATCGAGCCGGCAAAGCTCGTCGGTATAAATTCCGGTGATGCGTTCAAGTTCGCGGGAACTGTTTTCCAGACCGGCAATGGCATCGGCGTGATCGGCAACCGCCAAATCGAAGCTTGCCTGCGCCTCGTTGATTTCGGTGATGGTGCCGAACCCTTTTTCAAACCGTTTCTTCGACTGTTCGAGCTGCTCTTTTGTGGCTTCGACCTGGGCGCTGGCGAAGGTAATGTTGTCCTGCGAAAAGAGCACATTGCAAAACTGTTCGGCCGTCCGGACAATCAACGAAGCGTGCTCGCTGCGGAACAGCTCTTCGCTCTTGGCTTTCACGGCGTGGGCCTGTTTCCAGGATGCAATGCTGCCAAGATTGAAAAGCGGCTGGCGGAGTGAAACGCTGTGACTTTGAGTGCTGTAATAGACACCCTCCCTGGAGCTGTAGGGAGTCTCGCTGTCGGTACGGCTGCGTCCTTTCGAAGTAGCTGCCTTGATGTTGGGCATGAAGGCTGCCGCCGCTTTCGAAACCTCCTCTTTGGCGATCCGGGTGTCGGCCTCGGCGGAACGGTACTGCGCGTCATACTGCAACGCATGTTCGTAGGCCTCTTTCAACGAGAGGGACTTGGCCTGTGCTGCCATTGGCAAAAAGAACTGAACGAGAACAAGCAAAAACGCCATCTTCCTGCTCTTTCTGCCCGAACTGCGCATAAGAAAATGTCGAATCGTTAGCGCCATGATTTCTTACTCCTCCTTCAGGGATGCCGCCATGCGCTGCATCAGCGGGTGAAGGATATAGGTGAGCATGGAACGCTCGCCGGTTTTGATAACCGCAAGCACCGGCATGCCCGCCTGGATCTTGTGATCACCAAGCTCCTGCATCCCCTCGGGCGTCACCGCGATACGGGCCAGATAGTAGGAGACGGCCGGCTGCGCGCCGGATGGAGATTCAGTCAGCAAATCGCTTGACACCGACTCGACCTTGCCGGGAACAACCATTTGCGGCGTGTGGGAAAACGCTGTGAAGTGGAGATCAACTGTCAGACCGGTACGTACCTTATCGATAAGATGCGGCGCGATTTTTGCCTCGATAAGCAGGGGCTCGTCGAGCGGCACGACATCCATCACCTTCTGCCCGGGTTGGATCACCGCGCCTACAGTCTGCACCTGAAGTCCGACAACCTGACCGTCTGCCGGAGAGGTGATCCGGGTATCGGCAAGCTCCTGGGCCAACGCCTTCGATTTCTCCGCATCGGCTTTGACTTCGTTCTGCACTCGGGCCAGTTCCGACTGACTGTCGGCACGCAACTGCGCAATCCTGATTTCAAGGTCGCGTTGCTGGCTCAACGGCGCAAACCCCTCTGCAGCAAGGCTCTTCATACCTGCAAGCTGCGCCTGCATCAGCCTCATGATCTCCATGCGCGATTGCAGCAGCTCCTTTTGCGTCCTGACCAGACGCTTGACCAATTCCTGGTCGGGATCGGACAACAAGTCAGGATGCAGTGTCATCTTCGAAGCACCACGCTCTTCGGCAAGCAGACGCGCCTCGGCTGCGCGAAGGCCGAGATAGTGCTGATGGATTTCGACATATCGGGCTTTGGCCGTCTGGTCGTCGAGCAGAATCAAGAGATCGCCCTTTTTCACATGCTGCCCCTCCTGCACGTGCACTGCGGTCACCGTGCCGCCATAGCGATGCTGCACCACCTTGCGCTTGGTAGCGATGCTCACCAGCCCCTGGCAAGGCACCCCCTCGTCCAGCGGGGCGAACGCAGCCCAGAGCAGAAAGCCGCCGAAGCCGATGATGAGCACGATGATGCCGATGCGCACCGGACTGCGGGTGTCGGTGTGCCGGGGCTCCAGCGCGCCGTTCTCGTCGCCGGATTTCGCGTCTTGCTTGCCTTTGAAAAAGTCGCCTGTCTTCATGTTCAGCTTCGTTTATCCTTCTACGTTTTGTTCGGCTGGTGCAGGTTTCGGGGCTGGTCTTGACGCTGGTTTAGCTGCCGCTTTTTGCGCGCTCAACACTTCGAGCACGCCGTCACGCGGGCCGAAATGCTCGATCCGCCCCTCTTTCATCACCATGAGCCGGTCGGCGGCCCCGAGAATGTTCATGCGGTGGGTAATCAGCACGACCGTTTTGCCGGAAGCTTTCAAGTCGTTCAGCACCTTTACGAGCGCTTTTTCACCCGCATCGTCAAGATTTGAGTTCGGTTCGTCAAGCACAACTACCGAGGGATTGCCATACAGAGCACGTGCGAGGCCGATACGCTGGCGTTGACCGCCCGAAAGCATTCCGCCCGCCTCGCCGATCTGCGAATTGTAGCCGTTCGGAAAGCGCAGAATCGCCTCGTGAATACCGGTACGCTGCGTGGCTTCAATCACTTTCGACGAATCGGTCTCTGCGAAGCGGGAAATGTTTTCGGCAATCGTGCCCTCGAACAGTTCGATATCCTGCGGCAGGTATCCGATCGAAGGGCCAAGCTCTTCGCGGTTCCAGCTCTCGATCGGCTGCTCGTCGTACAGCACACGCCCCTGCGTCTCCGGCCACGCGCCGACCAGGCAGCGGGCCAGCGTTGACTTGCCCGAGCCAGAGGGACCGATGATCGCCGTAACCGTCCCGGGGGCAAAGGTAGCATCGAGACCGTGCAGGATCGGCTCCGTCCGTCCAGGCGCGGTGGCGACAAGGCCGTCAATCCGCACATCTCCCTGCGGGGCCGGGCGCTCCGGTTTTGGCGCGGCTTCCGGAAAATCGCCAAACAGCTTTTCGAGACGGGAAAAAGCGTCACGAGCCTGAATAAAGGGCTTCCAGACAACGATCAACAAGTCGAGCGGTTGCAGCGCACGCGACATGAGCACGTTGCCGGCAATCATCCCGCCGGCGCTCATCTCACCGTTGATGACCATCAGGGCACCCGCGCCAAGCGTCAGCGACTGCATGACGTAGCGTACGAACTTTGAAAAGGCCTGCTGCCGGTGCTGCTTGTGCAAGGTTTCGCCGTTGTAAGCCAGCGCCTGCTCATGCCTGGCAATCCACTGCTCGCGGAGGCTGCCGGTCATGCCCATCGCGTGGATCGGCTCGATGTTGCGCAGCTTGCTGAAGAAGTAGGCGTTACTCTCACTACCCGCCTTGCTCGACCGCTCGATATCGTTGATGGTCGCCTTGTGGTTCCCCCAGGCCACCACGAGCTGGATGATGCTGAACAGGATCGAAATCCAGCCGAGCACGGGATGGAGCAGAAAGATAACCGCAATGTAGATGGGCGTCCAGGGGATATCGAAAAAGGCGAAAATGCCGTTGCCAGTCAGGAACTGGCGGATCGCCGAAAGATCGCCCATCGCTTCGGATGGATTTGAACCCGCCTGCTTGAGATTTTTCTCGAAGCTGGCATTGAAAACGATAGCGTTCATCGCTTCGTCCATCCGCACACCGCCGCGCACCAGCAGCCTCGAACGCAGCCACTCGGCCACTACCATGATCCCGTAAAAAAACACCATGAGCAGCGTGACGACGATGAGGGTCAGCTCACTCCGGCCCTTAAGGACGCGGTCGTAGAGTTGCAGCATGTAGAGCGTCGGGGTCAACATCAGCAGATTGGCGATCATGCTGAACAGGCCGACCCAGAGAAACTCCCTGCGGAACGACCATAGGCGACGCGTCAGCTCGCTTTTATCGAACCACGACCCCGGCTTCATGCCTGTCCTCCAGGAGCTGGAATCAGTGATATACCTTGGGGTTGCTGCGGCTGAGGTTTTGGCGCGGCTTGAGACGCTGACGGTTGCTGACCCTTGAGCGCGGCGAGCACCTGCTCTTTCGGACCAAAGTGCTTGATCTGGCCGTCGACCAGCACCAGCATGAAGCCTACAACCTGAAGAATGTTCATGCGATGCGTCATGATAATCACTGTGCTTCCAGCCTTCTTGAGCTGCTGAAGTGTGTGGATGAGCGCCGCGTCGCCGTCGGTATCGAGGTTTGAGTTGGGCTCGTCAAGCACCACGAAGCTGGGCATGCCATAGACCGCGCGGGCAAGCGCCACGCGCTGGCGCTGACCACCGGAGAGAAACGCCCCATCTTCACCGATTCGCGTATCGAATCCGTCCGGCAGACTCGCGATGAACTCATCAAGCCCTACCATCTGGCAGGCTGCCTGCACCTTGTCAACGTCCGGCTTACCGAACCGAGCAATATTTTCTGCGATGGTGCCGTCGAACAGCTCAACGGTTTGCGGCATATAGCCGACGTGCGGCCCCAGCTCCTCCTTGTTCCATGCGTAGATGTCGCTGCCGTCGAGCCGCACCTTACCGGTCATCGGAGGCCAGATGCCGGTGAGCAGGCGGGCCAGCGTGGTTTTGCCTGATGCTGACGGTCCGACCACAGCCAGCGAATCACCAGGCGCAACGCGAAAACCTACGCCTTTGAGAATTTGCGCCGGGCTACCAGGCGCCCCGGCAATCACGCCTTCGACCGAAAGCGCTCCTTTTGGGGCGGGAAGCGCCATTGCGCTCTCGGGAGCCGGAAAGGAGCGCAACATGCCATCGAGACGCACAACCGCCTCGCGGGCGTTTTCAACCTGCCGCCAGTTGGCAATGATCTGCACCAGCGGGCTGAGCACCTTGCCACCGAGAATGGAACCGACGATCATCCCCGATCCCCCCAGATTCCCCTCCAGCGTCAGCCAGCAGCCGATACCGAGCAACGAGGAACTTAGCAGCGATTGCAGCAGCTTCGATAAAGCCGCATTGGTACCCGCCGTATCAGAAGCGTCCGCCTGATTGGCGATGAACTCCCGCTGCTTTGCCAGCCAACGCTCACGCAGATGGCCAAGCATCCCCATCGAACGGATCACCTGGGCGTTGCGCAGAATGCTTCCGGCATAAATCTGTGAAGCATTCGAACCTCGCGTTGCCTTCGAAAGCGGTTCGCGAATACGCCGTTCGTTGAAAAAACCGATCATCACCTGAACAACCGCACCAATCACCGAAAACCACCCAAGCAGCGGATGCATCAGGAAAAGGATAATCAGCACCAGCAAGGCAAGCGGCGCATCGATAAAGGAGAGGATAACGTGCGAAGAGATCGCATCCCTGACCGTTTTGAGATCGGCTGTCACCTGGGATGCAGCACCGAGGGGAAGATTCTTCAGGCGCGCGGCGAACGCGGTGTCGAACGCACGGCGACGCATTCGGCGGTCAAACGAGAACGCGGCCTCCTGCATAATGCCGGAACGCACCCATTCCAAGGCTTCGAGCATGAGGTAGAGACCAACGACAAGAATGGTCAGCATCAGCAAGGTCTGGTGGTTCCGGCTGTTGACCACCCTGTCATAGACCTCAAGCATATAACCGCTTGGCGTAAGAACGAGGATATTGGTAACGATACTGAAAAGCAGCACGCGAAGCACCCACGGACTGAGTGAAAAGAGCGCTTCTCGAACTTCAGATTTCTTTTCGGGCTGAATCATGTGGGGAACATCGCTTGAAAAACCGGGACGACAGGAATGGAAGACGCACATTCATTTGGCGGGCAATTATTCGCAAAAATACCTGGAGTCTGGCTGGTCGGAATATACAGCGGGTTATTGTTACAAAACCAATAACAATCGCCACTTCCCGTAGAAAAGGTGCAGTCGTGATGCAAGCTGGCGCATGCGCTGGAAGGCGAGAAAAAAAGGAATCCTGAAGGATAGGAGAAAAAGAAAAAGGCGGCTACAGTACCTGCTGTAACCGCCTTTGTGTCGGGGTGGCGGGACTCGAACCCACGACCTCTGCGTCCCGAACGCAGCACTCTACCAGCTGAGCCACACCCCGATGGTGTCCTGATGAACCTTGCGCCCTTGGACAGATTCGAACTGCCGACCTTCAGTTCCGGAAACTGCTGCTCTATCCACTGAGCTACAAGGGCCTGCCGACCTTTTGGGTCATTCAATCAGGTCAGCAAAGATAATAATTTAGATGAGAAAAAGAACAACTTTTCCATTCCGTCGAAAAGTTTTCCAGCTCGTCACCTGTCACCCATTTTCACCGGCCGCCTTCATGAGCGCATCGACGGCCAGGTTAGCGCTCATGACTGCGCCGCCCATGGAATCGTAGTAGAGCTGCTGCGAGTAGCCGCCGGAAATGAACAGGTTGCTCACCGGCGTTTTCTGCGTCGGGCGATAGACCTCCATGCCCGGCAGCGGCGCATAAACCGAATGCGGAATCTTGACCAGTGTGGATTTCAGAATTTTGGCGCCCTGCGTCTCTTTCGGGAAGTTGGCGCGCACACTGCGGTCAACCCTGTCGATGATCTCCTCTTTGTTCAGCCCCATCAGCTCCCTGGCAGGCGCAACGCAGAACTCGAAGCGCGTCTTGCCCTCGAAGCGCTCGCCGCGCAGGGTGCGGTAATCGGGCGTGGTACGAGCCAGGTTGGCGTACACCGGAATGATGCCATCAGGGCTGAAAAGGACGTTATCGATCGAAGAGATCTCACGGTCGTACCAGATCTGCGCCGAAATGACCGGTACTCCTTCGAGTTTGTCGAGATTACCGAAAAAGCGGTCGTGCTGCTTGAGCGACGACGGCAACACCTTGCACAGATCGTGAATTGGCAACGCAGTCAGGTAGTAATCAGCATCGAGAATCTCGCCGTTGCGCAACTGCACACCGCGAATCTGTTTACCGTCGAAGAGCAGTTCGTCCACCGGTGACTGGCTCTGGAACACCGCGCCCTTGTTGCGCGAGTGCGCCACCAACGGATCATGGAGGTACTCCTGCGGGGAGCCTTTCAGAAAGCCCATGCAGGAAGAATCCGGGATGCGGTAGAAGGTCTCGGTAACGTCGAGAATGATCTTGGCTGAAATCTCCTCCGGCGGAATGAACTTGAGTGCGAGCGCCATCGGACGGAACATCTTGTCCATCAGACGCTTGCCGAACTTCTTCTCTTCGGCCCACTGCGCAAAGGTCACATGATCCTGCGTCGGCGGATAGTTGGCTTTCTGCAACGCCAGCGGAATGAGCGATTTGGAGAACGAAGCCATTTCGCCGAAAGTGAAATAGCCATTCTTGATGATCGCCGGCAAAAGGTGCAGCGGGCTGGGCAGATCCCAGGTGTTGAACGTGAAGTTGTTGCCCCCTTCAAGCGTGTAGGTAAGCTGGTGCTGCTTCCAGTCGACGGCGTGGTACGTTTTGATCTCTTTCATGAGATCGTAGAGCACGTTGTAGGCACCGAAAAAACAGTGGGTGCCGGATTCAATCCAGTCACCCTCGTCATCTTTCCAGGCTGAAACCTTGCCACCGTAAATGGAGCGCTTCTCAAGCACCTTGACCTCAAATCCGCGGTCAACGAGTCGCTTTGCCGCGGTCAGGCCGGCAAGACCTCCGCCGAGAATCAGTACCTTTTTATTCTTTCCGTTCATCACTCAAATTAACTGAATAGCTTTTTCTTTAAGTAGCCATCGAGATTCTCAGACGGCCGACCGCCCATCCATCGCCCGCGAAAGGGTCGCTTCGTCGATGAATTCAAGCTCGGCACCCACCGGAATTCCTCTGGCGATTCTGGTGACGTTGATGCCGAGTGGTTTGAGCAGTTTGCTGATATAGAGCGAGGTCGTTTCCCCCTCGACCGTGGGATTGAGCGCCAGTACCACCTCACGAACCCCGCCCTCCGAATCAGGGCTGATTCGAGCCAGCAGTTCACGCACTTTGATGTCGTCGGGACCAACGCCGTCGAGCGGCGAAATCACCCCGTGCAGCACGTGGTACAGTCCTTTGTAATGACCTGTTTTTTCAAAGGCGAGCACTTCTGTGGGCGATTCGACAACACAGATGACCGAGCGGTCACGACCTGTTGAGGTGCAGAGCAGGCAGGGGTCGGTGCCGAGATCGGTGATGTTCTGGCAGATCGAGCAGCGCACCACCTTCTCTTTGACGTCGATCAGGGCAGCCGCAAGTTTTTCAACCTCTCCGCGCCTCTCCTGCAGCACATGCATCGTCAGGCGCTGTGCGGTCTTCCGGCCAATACCGGGCAGTTTGGCAAACTCTTCGATGAGCGCCTCGACGGCTCCTGAGCTGTAACGCATGAAATAACCCGCTTATCCCTGACCGCCGAACTGTTTCAGCAGATCGGCCGGGTTGATCATACCGCCAGCCGCCTTCTGAATCTCGTTCTGCGCGAGCTGCGCCGAAGCGTCAAGCGCCTTGTTCACGGCAGCGACAACAAGATCCTGCACCATATCGACATCGTCCATAATCTCCGGGTCGATGGAGAGTTCGAGCAGCTTCTGCCGCCCGTTGACTTTCGCCTTGACCATGCCGCCGCCGGCTTCCCCCTCGGAAACGAGCTTTTCAAGCTGCTTCTGGACATCCTGCATCTTCGCTCCAGCCTCCTGAAGCTGCTTCATCATATCACCGAAATTTGGCATCGCCATGATTCATTCTCCTGTAGTGCGGGAACTGTCTGAAAAGTCAGAGCCTGACAGCTTTTTATGACATCAGGCTCCGGTATTTCAAAAAAGTCTTGCGGGATTCCTGCAAGACCTGTTCCCCATTATTTAATCTTTTCTTCTGAGCACCAGGTAAATCTTCTCCAGAATATCCTCGGTGGTCAGTTTGTACTTGCGGAGCAGATCGTCCGGCTTGCCGGACTCGCCGAAGGAGTCCTCGACAGCGACCATTTCGATCGGCACCGGAATGTTGCGGGCGCAGACGTTGGCCACAGCTTCACCGAGACCGGTGTACATCTGGTGCTCCTCGGCGGTGACGATCGCGCCGGTGTCGTGAGCCGCGCGGACGATGGCCAGCGTGTCGATCGGCTTGATGGTGTGCATGTTGATGACGCGCACCGAAACGCCCTCCTTTTCGAGGATCCGCGCCGCTTCGAGCGCTTTCCAGACCATGATGCCGCAAGCGATGACGGTCACATCCTTGCCGGGATGCAGCTCGATAGACTTGCCGAGCTCGAACCCATCCTCGTCGGAGGTGAAGTCCGGGACATTCGGACGGCCGAAGCGGAGATAAACCGGGCCTTCGTGCTCGATGATCGCCTTGGTGGCACGTTTGGTTTCGCTGTAGTCGCACGGTACGACAACAGTCATGCGCGGAAGACTGCGCATCAGACCGATATCTTCAAGAATCTGGTGGGTCGCACCGTCCTCGCCGAGCGTCAGGCCGGCGTGCGATGCGCAGATTTTAACGTTGAGATTCGAATAGCAGACCGACTGGCGGATCTGGTCGAACACGCGGCCGGTAGCAAAAACAGCGAAGGTCGAAGCCACAGGCGTTTTGCCGGTGGTAGCAAGACCGGCGGCCATCGAAATCATGTTCGCCTCGGCAATACCGGTCTGGATGAAGCGTTCCGGAAACTCTTTGCGGAAGAGGTTCATGTTCAGCGAGCCAGTCAGGTCGGCGCAAAGCGCGACAACCGAAGGGTTTTCGCGTCCGGCTTCGAGCAGCGCTTCACCGAATCCCGTGCGGGTAGCCTTGTTGCCCCGGGAAGCGTACTTCTCGGTCTCCTCGACGATATTTTTCTCTCCCATTAATGACAGAATACCTTAGATTAGAAAAACTTATGCAGGACCCGGATGACCTCCGGGTTAACCTCTGCCCACTTATCGAGTTGCGATTCCAGAGCACAGGCCGATGACGAAAGTTGAATATAAGCATACGCATATAGCGGCAAAAAAAAAATTGGGCCAAAACTTCCTGCTGGACAAGAACATCCCGAGGAAGATTGTCCGCGAATCGGGCATTAAGGAGGGCGACCTCGTACTTGAGATTGGCCCTGGCTTCGGCGCACTCAGCACCGCGATCCTCGAAGTGATGCCGTCATTCACCGCCATCGAAAAAGACCCGGAGTTGGCGCGATTCATCCGCGAGGAGCACCCGGAGATCAATCTCATCGAGGGCGACTTCCTCAAGGTGCCGCTCGAACCACTCACGGGCAGTGGCAAACTTGCTGTGCTCGGCAACATTCCCTACTCCATCACCAGCCCGATTCTGTTCCGGCTGCTCGACAACCGGCATTTGATCGAATCGGCCACGCTGATGATGCAGCACGAAGTGGCCCAGCGCATCACCGCCGTGCCCGGTACGAAGGAGTACGGTATCCTCGCCGTGCAGATGCAGGCATTCTGTGATGTCAAGTATCTCTTCAAGGTAGGAAGGGCTGTCTTCAAACCCCGCCCGGAGGTGGACAGCGCGGTCATCCGCCTGGTGCCGAAAGCTCAGAACCCGGTCGAAGACAGCGAAGGGTTCAGAACCTTCGTCCGCCGCGCGTTCCATCAACGCAGGAAAACGCTCTGGAACAACCTGAAGGAGTATTACAACACCTCGGAAGTTCCGGCAGAGACACTGAAGTTGCGAGCGGAGGCGCTGACGGTGGAAGGGCTGATAGAACTCTTCGAGAAGCTCACGCCCATCGACCATGCGCTGAATGATCCGGAAACTCGCAATGGCATTGAGTAACGGGTTATTTTTGTTACCATTCAAAGAACAGTTTCATCCACTCCTGCATCAGGATATGCGGACTCCACCAAAGCATCGATTCCCGCACCCGCCCTGCACACGGCACTCCATTGCGTTCATCCCATCATTAACTCCATAGTTCAAGGGGGCTTGCAGTATGTCACCATCCTATAACGAGACTCACCGCCAATCGATCGAAAACCCGGAACAGTTCTGGGGCGAACTTGCCGAAGATTTCCACTGGTACAAACGGTGGAACAAGGTGCTCGACGACTCGAATCCGCCTTTCTACCGCTGGTTCGCAGGCGGCGTGACCAACACCTGCTACAACGCCCTCGACCGGCATGTGGATGAGGGCAACGGCAACCTGACCGCGGTCATCTACGACAGCCCCGTCACCGGCACCATCGAAAAGTTCACCTACCGCGAGTTCCGCGACAAGGTGGCACTCTTCGCCGGAGCGCTTCAGGCGCGCGGCGTGCGCAAGGGCGACAGGGTGATTATCTACATGCCGATGATTCCCGAAGCGCTCGTGGCGATGCTCGCCTGCGCCCGGCTTGGCGCGATTCACTCGGTGGTTTTCGGCGGCTTCGCCTCGCACGAGCTTGCCGTACGCATCGACGACTGCAAGCCCAAGGTGATCGTTTCGGCCTCCTGCGGCATCGAGCACGGCAAAATCATCGACTACAAACGCCTGCTCGACTTCGCCATCGAGCTGGCGCACTTCAAGCCAGAAATCTGCATCATCCACCAGCGCGAGCAGCTCAAGGCGGAGCTGAACGAGGAGCGCGACCTGACCTGGAAGCAGGCGCTGCTCGGCGTCGCGCCGGCGCAGTGCACGCCGGTGGAATCGACCGACCCGCTCTATATTCTTTACACCTCCGGCACCACCGGCCAGCCGAAGGGCATCGTGCGCGACAACGGCGGCCACATGGTGGCAATGAAGTGGTCGATGGAGAGCGTCTACAACGTCAAGCCGGGCGAGGTGTTCTGGGCGGCCAGCGACGTCGGCTGGGTGGTCGGTCACTCCTACATCGTCTATGCGCCGCTGCTGCACGGTTGCACGACGATTGTGTTCGAGGGCAAGCCGGTCGGCACACCCGATCCCGGCACTTTCTGGCGCATTATCAGCGAGCACGACGTCTCGGTGCTCTTCACGGCGCCGACTGCGTTCCGCGCGATCAAGAAGGAGGATCCCGACGGCAAGTACATCAAGCGCTACAACTTCTCGAACTTCCGGACGCTCTTCCTCGCCGGTGAACGCGCCGACCCCGACACCGTGCGCTGGGCGGAGAACCACTTGCAGGTTCCGGTAATCGACCACTGGTGGCAGACCGAAACCGGCTGGGCCATCGCGGCCAACTGCCAGGGCATCGAGCCCGGCCCGGTCAAGTACGGTTCCGCATCGAAGGCAGTACCAGGCTACGACGTCAAGGTGCTCAACGAGGCGCACGAAGAGCTGCCGCCCGGCACGATGGGCGACATCGTCGTCAAGCTGCCGTTGCCTCCGGGGACGATGACCACGCTCTGGCGAGCCGACCTGCGCTTCGTCGAGAGCTACATGCAGAACTTCCCCGGCTACTACCAGACCAGCGACGCGGGTTACATCGACGAGGATGGTTACATCTACATCATGTCGCGGACGGACGACATCATCAACGTCGCAGGCCATCGCCTCTCGACCGGGGCCATCGAGGCTGAACTGTGCGAACACCCGGACGTCGCCGAAAGCGCGGTCATCGGCGTCCATGACGACCTCAAGGGCGAAGTGCCGCTCGGCTTCCTCGTGCTCAAGTCGGGCGTCGATACACCGCCGGAGATGATCGTCAAGCATGTCATCGAGTACGTGCGCGAGAACATCGGCCCGGTCGCCTCGTTCAAGCAGGCGATCATCGTCAAGCGCCTGCCCAAAACCCGCTCGGGGAAAATCCTGCGAGCCACGATGCGCAAAATCGCCAACAGCGAAGAGTACACCATGCCGCCGACCATCGACGATCCGGCCATCCTCGACGAAATCAAAGAGGCGCTCCAGACCATCGGCTACGCAAAATCGTCAACCTGAAACTGAACTCATGATCGACCGGATCGACCACATCGCCATCGCCGTCCAGGACCTCAACAGCGCGGTCGACACCTTTGTCGCCGTGCTGGGCTGCGAGCGCTCAAGCGTGACCATCCACGAGGTTCCGGCAGAGAAGGTGCGCGTAGCCTTCATTCCTGTCGGCCAGACCAAAATCGAACTGCTCGAACCGCTTGGCGACGATGGCGCAATTGCTAAATTCCTGTCGAAAAACGGCGAAGGGATGCACCATATCGCCTTGGCGACGGACGACCTCAACCGCGAAACCGAGCGTGCCGCCGGGCTTGGCCTGACGCCGCTCGGCGAGCCGTCGGAGGGCGCGAACGACAAACGGATCGTCTTTCTCCATCCTCGCCAGACCAGCCATGTTCTTGTGGAATACGTGGAACCGAAGTCTCCCCATCAACCCAGTCAACAATCGTGAAACACTTCTTCCTGCCTTTCGAGAAAACCAACGGGTTCAGCTACAGCGCCAAATCAATCGAACGGCTGTCGGAATACGAAAAATACCAGCTCTCGTTTCACCCCGAACGTCCGAAATACCTCGACTACCTGGCGGTTTTCGACAACGTGGAGGAGTGCCTTGCAAACGATCTTCACGGCAGTCGCCTGATCCAGACCCACCGCGCCGACCTGCATCGCAGTGGAAAGGCTTGGCCGGTGATGCTGATCGGCCAGCAGTCTGGGCCGACCTCCGACTTCGTGGAGCTGACCCGAATCATGCAGGATCAGGATGAAATGCGCCGCTGGAACCAGGGCATGCCGACCCCGGCTGCGTTCGACAAGGCGATCGAGGCCATCGACATCGCCGAGCGCGAAGGCCGCACGATCATCACGGTAATTGACACGGCCGGAGCCGACCCGACCGAAGAGTCAGAGGCTGGTGGAATCGCATGGAAAATCGGGCGCTGCATGCAGGCGCTCGCCGAGGCGACCGTGCCGACCATCTCGGTCATCATCAACCGCGGATGCAGTGGAGGAGCCATCGCCCTCACCGGCTGCGACGCCGTGCTCGCGATGGAGTACTCGACCTACCTCGTCATCTCGCCTGAAGCCTGCTCGTCGATCCTGTTTCGCACGCGCGACAAGGCGAACCTCGCGGCCGAGATTTCGCAAATCACCTCGAAGGAGGGATTCAGCAACGGCATCGTGGACGAGCTGATTGGCGAACCGGCAGGCCCGGCGCATCGCTTCCCCGCCGAGGCGCTCGAATCGTTCCGCGAAGTTGTCGGTCGCCGGATCGAGGCGTTCGGCAAAGCCCCGCTCGACTCGCTTCAGCAGCGGCGTATCGAGCGGTGGGAGAAGATCGGCGAGTGGAATGAAACCACCGAAGAAGCCATCACAGCTTACGAAAAGCCGGTTTCATGCTTCATCCCGGCACCAAAAAAGGGACTCTTCATCAAACGCCACAAGCATTGCCGGAACGAGCACAAACGGGAAATTATCGATCCGGTGCTGTACAAAAAACTGCTGGCCGACAACTTCATCTGCGACACCTGTGGCGTGCGCTACACCCGCCTGAGCGCGCATGACTACATCGGCCTGCTCCTCGACTGCGGCTCATTCGCGAAGCACCCGGAGACGCGCTACATCATCGACCGCGACATTCTGGAGTTCCCGGACTATGCCGACAAGCTGCGCGAGGAGCGCGTAAAAAACGGCATAACAACGGCGCTCATCACCGGCGACGGCACGGTTGACGGACGCGAGGTTGTGCTGTGCGCGACCAGCTTCGGCTTTCTCGGCGGCTCGTTCTGCATGTCCACCGGCGAAAAGGTTTGGCGAGCCGCGAAAATCGCAATCGAGAAGCGCCGCCCGCTCATCATCCAGGCGGCAGGTGGCGGCGCGCGAATGCACGAAGGGTGCTCCTCAATGGTGAGCATTCCGAAGATTCATCTGGCGCTCTCGCTCGTCGAACAGGCAGGACTTCCGCTCATCACCATCGTCACCGACCCGACACTCGGCGGCGTGGCCATCGGCTTCGGCTCGCGCGGCATCCGGATTTTCGAGCACAACGCGGGCAACATCGGCTTTTCCGGCAAGCGCGTCATCGAGCAGTACACCGGCAAAAAAACCTCGAAGGAGTTCCAGACAACCGGCTGGCTTCAGTCAAAAGGCTACGTCGATATGGTTGCTCACCCGCTCGAATTGAAAAGCCGTATCGCCGGAATCATTGATAACTGGACGCAACGTTGAGACACTTGAACCCCCTGACCGATGAACGATACTGAATCGCTGTTTTCCGGATTTCCTGCCATCGATCACGCGCAGTGGAAGTCCAAAGTGCTCGATGAACTGAAGGGCGCAGGCTACTCGAAAGTTGTCTGGAAGACGCCTGACGGCTTCGAGATGGAGCCCTGGTATAACCGCCACACCGCCGCGCCCGCGTCTGCAGTGCAGTTCAGGCGTTCGACGAACCGCTGGCGCATCTGCCAGCAGATTGCTGTTACGAGGCTTCTTGACGATCCGGCGCTGCTCGGCGACGCAGTGTCCGGAGGCGCGGATGCCATCGAACTGCGATTCGAGAAGGCGCCGGAAAAAGCCGAAGTAAAACGGTTGCTCGATGTGTTGAAGAACATCGATCTGTCGCAAATAGCATTCTACTTTTCGGGACTCATCGATGAGCCGACTCCTCTGCTCGAAGCGCTCACGACGCTGCCAGGCTTCACCTCGAACTCCGGTGCGCTTCTCTTCGACGCGCTCGCGAATCCTGATGCCGACCTGCCGCTGCCGTCGGCGGAGAAAACAGGATCGGAATTCCGCACCATCGCCGTCGATACCGTGCGCTTCCACCATGACGGCGCGACCGTCGCCCAGGAGCTGGCGTTCGCTCTCGCCGGCCTCAGCGACTGCCTCGACCGCATGACCGATGCGGGCGTCGATACCACCAAGGCCGCTTCCGCCATCGAAATCGTCGTTGCCTGCGGGACCAGCCACCTGCCGGAGCTGGCAAAGCTGCGGGCGCTCCGCGCCATCTGGCCGCAACTGCTCGGGGCATGGGGCGTTCCAGCGGAAACGATGCCCGAACCGCGCCTGTTCGTGCGCGCGTCAAGCCGCTCTTTTTCGGTGCTCGACCCCTACACGAACATTCTGCGCCTCTCGACCGAAGCGCTTTCAGCCATTCTCGGCGGTTGCGACACCCTGCAAGTAACGCCATTCGACCCGACCGGATCGCTCTCACCGGAGTTTTCAGACCGCATCGCACGCAACATCCAGCTGCTGTTCAGAGAGGAGTCAACCCTCGATCACGTCGTTGATCCGGCCGCCGGTTCGTACTATATCGAGACCTTGACCTCAAAGCTCGGACGTGAAGCGTGGAGGATTTTTGTAAAAATCCAAGCCGAAGGCGGACTCCGAGAGGCCGAAGCCAACGGATTCATCAGTTCGCTCATCACCTCGTCGGCTGAAGTGCGCCAGAAAGAGATCGACACCCGTCGCCGAACATTGGTCGGCATCAACCGCTACACCGTGCCACCATCGCCCGAAGTGGTGACGGCTGTTCAGCAACGCCTTGGCGTAACCGCAATCAACAGCTACGAAGAGCTCCGGATGCGCATAATCGCCCACGCCGCCGCCGGAGGCTCGACGCCACGAGCCGCCTTGTGGCTGCATGGCGAACCCGCAAAAAGCCAGCGCGTGGCCGCCTTCGCCGAGGATTTCCTGCGGAGCGGCGGCTTCGAGGTGCTGCCTCCTGTGACGCTCGATGCCACCCCCGGAAGCTGCGAAGCGATTCTTTCGGGCAAGCCACAGATCGTCGTGCTCTGCTGGGCGGATGAAGAAAGTTTCGTCGCCATACCGGAAGCCTGCGCAGCGATTCACGAAGCTGACCGCGAATGCGTCGTCATCATGGCCGCTAAACCTCCGGCTCAGGCCGACGAACTTTTGCAGGCGGGACTCGATCGCTTCATCTACACCGGCTGCGACGCCTTCGCCGACCTGCTTGCGCTGCAAAAGAAAACAGGAGTGCTATGAGACCCGATTTTTCCCGTATCGATCCTTTCGTGGCAGCGGCCCCGGCAACGCCTCGTACCAGCAGTGAAGCTTGGGAAACGCCGGAGGGCATTTCAGTTCACGCGAGCTACGGCACTCCGACGGAACCAACGCCCGACTTCGCGCCGGGATTTCCGCCCTTCCTCGCCGGGCCGTACGCCAGCATGTACACCTCGCGTCCGTGGACGATCCGGCAGTACGCGGGCTTTTCGACCGCTGAGGAGTCGAACCGCTTCTACCGCCAGAACCTCGCGGCGGGGCAGAAAGGGTTGTCGGTCGCCTTCGATCTGCCGACCCATCGCGGCTACGACTCCGACCATCCGCGCGTCGTCGGCGACGTCGGCAAGGCGGGCGTAGCCATCGACACGGTCGAGGAGATGAAGATTCTCTTCGACGGCATTCCGCTCGACGACATCTCGGTTTCGATGACGATGAACGGCGCGGTGCTGCCGGTAATGGCGTTTTACATCGTGGCTGCCGAGGAGCAGGGCGTCCCACCGGAAAAGCTGAGCGGCACCATCCAGAACGACATCCTCAAAGAGTTCATGGTGCGCAACACCTACATCTACCCGCCTGCACCGTCGATGAAGATCATCGCCGACATCTTCCGGTTCACGAGCGAGCGGATGCCGAAGTTCAACTCGATCAGCATTTCAGGCTACCACATGCAGGAGGCAGGCGCGACCGCCGACCTTGAACTCGCCTTCACGCTGGCCGACGGGTTGGAGTACATCCGCACGGGCCTTGCCGCCGGACTCGACATCGACGCCTTCGCGCCGCGTTTGTCGTTCTTCTGGGGCATCGGCATGAACTACTTCATGGAGATCGCCAAGCTCCGTGCCGCGCGGCTGCTCTGGTCGAAAATCGTCGCGCAGTTCAATCCGAAGAATCCGAAATCGCTCATGCTGCGCTCGCACTGCCAGACCTCTGGCTGGAGCCTCACCGAGCAGGATCCGTTCAACAACGTCGCCCGCACCACCGTCGAGGCAATGGCCGCCGCGCTCGGCCACACGCAGTCGCTGCACACCAACGCGCTCGACGAAGCGATTGCCCTGCCCTCGGTCTTTTCGGCGCGAATCGCCCGCAACACGCAGCTCTATTTACAGGAAGAGACCGACATCACCAAAGCGATTGACCCGTGGAGCGGCTCCTATTACGTCGAGGAGCTGACGCGCCAGCTCGCCGAAAAAGCGTGGACGATTATCGAAGAGATCGAGGCCACAGGCGGCATGGTGAAGGCAATCGAGCAGGGGTTGCCAAAGATGCGCATCGAACAAGCCGCCACGCGCAAGCAGGCACGCATCGACAGCGGCAAGGAAACAATCGTCGGCGTCAACGCATTCCGGACCGAAAGCAAGAGTGAAATCGAACTGCTCGAAGTTGATAACACCGCCGTGCTTCAGCAGCAGCTCGCGCGGCTCAAAGAGGTGAAAGGCAAGCGCGATGGCGAGGCGGTGCAACGCTCGCTCGAAGCGCTCGAACGGTGCGCTGAAACCGGAGAAGGCAACCTGCTCGCCCTCTCGGTCGAGGCCGCCCGCAATCGAGCCACGCTCGGCGAAATTTCCTCAGCACTCGAAAAGGTTTTCGGACGCTACCGCGCGACCACGAGCCTCAACACCACCGTATACCAGTCGCAGATGCAGGACAATCCCCTTTTCGAACAGGCACAAAAACTGGCCGATTCCTTCGCCGAACACGAAGGCCGTCGCCCGCGCATCATGGTGTCCAAGGTCGGCCAGGACGGCCACGATCGAGGTGCAAAAGTGATCGCCGCCGCCTTTGCCGACATCGGCTTCGACGTCGATATTTCTCCGCTCTTCCAGACGCCGGAGGAGATCGTGCAGCAGGCGCTCGACAACGACGTGCACATCGTCGGCATTTCAAGCCTCGCTGGTGGGCACAAAACGCTGGTGCCGCAGGTGGTCGAAGGATTAAAGGAGGCGCGACGCGAGGATATTCTGGTGATCGCTGGTGGCGTCATTCCTGAACGCGATTACGACTACCTCTACGAACGCGGCGTGGCGGGCGTCTTCGGCCCCGGCACGGTGATCGCTGAAGCGGCCATCAAACTGCTTAAACTTCTTCTCGAACAGCACAAATAGGCGAAGCGTACGGAAAGATGAACGGCACGAAGCGGCACGAACCGACAATCGAGGAGTTTGTCGAAGGCATCAGAAACGGCGACCGCCGTCTGTTGAGCCGCGCCATCACGCTCGTCGAATCGAACCGCCCGGAGCACGAACGGCTGGCGCACGAGATCCTCGACCGCTGCCTTGGCGATGGAGGTAACTCGATCCGCATCGGCGTGACCGGAGCGCCGGGCGCGGGCAAAAGCACCTTCATCGAAACGCTGGGGCTTGATATCCTGCGGGAAGGCCAGCGGGTGGCGGTGCTCGCCATCGACCCGAGCAGCGCCCGAACGAAAGGCAGTATCCTCGGCGACAAGTCCCGCATGGAACAGCTCGCCGCCCGCCCCGAAGCCTTCATTCGTCCCTCGGCCTCCTCGGGTTTTCTCGGCGGCACCGCCCCCCGCACGCACGAAGCCATCCTGCTCTGCGAAGCCGCCGGATACGACGTCATCATCGTCGAAACGGTCGGCGTCGGCCAGTCGGAAATCGTGGTCAACTCGATGGTGGATTTCATCCTGCTGCTCATGCTCCCCGGATCGGGCGACGACCTGCAGGGCATCAAGCGCGGTATCATGGAGATCGCCGATCTCGTAGCCGTCAACAAGGCCGATTCAGGGCGGCAGGCAATCGCCGAAATCTCGAAAGCCGACTTTGAAGCAGCGCTCAGGCTCCTGCCGGAAAAGCACACGGGATGGGAAAGAAACGTTCTGCTCACCTCCGCACTCGAAGGCTCGGGAGTTTCAGAGGTCTGGCAAATCGTCCGACGCTTTGAAGAGAGGATGAAGCAAAACGAGGCGTGGGAGAACACTCGCCGGGAACAGCTCCGGAACCTTCTCTACACCATCGCCGAAGAGCGGCTGAAACGGGAATTTTACGACCATCAGCTGGTCAGAACCCTTCAACAGTCGATTGAACACCAGGTGTTCGAAGGCTCGCTGAGCCCATTCAGCGGTGCGCTGAAATTGCTGGAAGCTTTTTTTGGGGAAAAAAGATCAGACTGATCGGTCGAATCAGACGGATTAGGCCGATCGTAAAACGGCACAAAAAAACCGAGGGCGGCCAAAAGAGCCGCCCACACAAATTCAATTCATAATTCTTCCCCCTCTACCCTTCGCTGATAAACTCTTTTTCGTTCGCCTTCACAATCAGCACCGGCACCTGCGCTTTGCGCACCACCGCTTCGGCAACGCTCCCCATCAGAAGACGGCTCAGCCCTGTTTTGCCGTGAGAACCCATGATCACCAGACTCACGTCAAGATCGTCCGTTTGTTGCAGAATCACCTCTGCCGGAACACCAATCATCACATCGGCGCTGATATCGAGCCCGGCATTCTTGCACTGATCAATCATCGGAATGAAATCTTCCTTTGCAGCAGCGGCAAGATCTTCCTCAAGCGGGATGTAGTTCAGTGTCATGTCAGCCGCTATGGGACGGGGCTCGATCACATTGAGCAGCACGACGCTCGCACCCATCGATTTGGCGAACTCACAAGCGTACCGATAAGCATTTTTCGAAGCTTCCGAAAAATCCATCGGGCAGAGAATCGACTTGATGGTAATCATGGCCGTATTGTTTGATCATTTGAAATATTCCTGAAAAACCGGGTCAGGCTTTTTTCTCGAAAAAGGTCCTGAACAGATCGACCGGAACCGGGAAAATCGTGGTCGAATTGTTCTCGACGGCGATGTCCTGCAAGGTCTGGAGATAACGCAACTGCAGAGCCGCCGGATTCTGCGAGATGATCGCCGCCGCTTCCGACAAACGCTGCGCAGCCTGGAACTCGCCCTCTGCGTTGATGATCTTTGAACGGCGCTCGCGCTCGGCCTCAGCCTGCTTTGCCATCGCACGACGCATCTCGTCAGGCAAGTCGATCTCCTTGACCTCGACCTTGCTGACCTTCACGCCCCACGGTTCGGTATCCTTGTCGAGAATCGTCTGAATGCGCTCGTTGATTTCGTCGCGCTCAGCAAGAAGGTTGTCCATCTCCCCCTGTCCGCAAACGCTGCGGAGCGTGGTCTGGGCGAGCTGAGATGTAGCGAAATGGAAATCTTCCACATCGATAATCGCCTTGATCGAGTCGATCACCCGGAAATAGACCACGGCGCTCACCTTCACCGACACGTTGTCGCGGGTGATGATGTCCTGCGGAGGAACGTCGAGAGTCACGGTTCGCAAGTCAACCCGAATCATACGATCGATGTAAGGAATCAGGATGATCAGGCCCGGGCCCTTGGCTCCGATAATCCGGCCAAGCCGGAACACCACTCCCCGCTCGTACTCTGGCAAAATCTTGACCGCGGAGACGAAAAACGCCGCCACAAGCATCAGCAATACCACAATATTAACTGAAATCATCACTCCTCCTTGGTTGGGTTTGGTTTAACGTTAAGCCTCATTCCGTCGATCCCTGTCACCGTTACCTGCACTCCAGCGGGAATCGGCACAGCAGCCGTTGCATCCCACAATTCACCATGTACAAAAACCTTGCCAGACTTGCCAGCAGCGATCCCCTTCTCGATAACTCCGGCCTCACCGACAAGCCCCTCGATGCCGGAAGCCACCTTTCGTCGGGTGGAACGAAGTACAACAAAAACAAGTAACAGGACTCCAGCGGAAAAAGAAAGAAATAACGGCAGAAAAAACCACCAGTTAATCGTCATGCCGATCTCCGGCGCATCGAACACCATCACCGAGCCGATGAACAGCGCAACCAGACCGGCGATGGCCAGCACGCCTCCACTCGTCACGAAAATCTCAAGTGCAAAAAAGATGATAGCCAGGAGGATAAGCAGAAGTCCGGTAACACTGACCGACAGGAGTTGCATCGCCCAGGCACCAAGCAAGAGCGAAATCACGCCGGCCACACCGGGAAAGATCGCACCCGGCGTCGTCAGCTCGAAATAGAGCCCGGCAATGCCGAGAAGAAGCAGAAACGCCGCAATGTTCGGATCGGCGATGGTCATCATCACCTTCTCCCGAAAAGTCGGCTCGGACTGGAGCACAGGAACCCCCTTGGTATGAATGGTCACCTCGCCCGCGGCAGTCTCGACCTTGCGCCCGTCGAGAAACGCCAGCAACTCCTCGCGACGGGACGCAACCGTATCGATCACCCCGGCCTCAAGCGCTTCGGATGCCGTCGAGGATATGCTTTCGCGCACGGCCCGCTCTGCCCATTGCTGGCTCCGGCCCCGCTTCTGGGCAAGGCTGCGGGCAAAGGCGGCAAGATCGTTCTCGATCTTGGTGTTCATGACGCTCTCCTTGTCGATCTGCCCGCCAAGACCGACCGGATGAGCCGCACCAGTCTCGGTACCTGGAGCCATCACCGCAACATGAGACGACAAAAGCAACAGGGCTCCCGCCGAAGCCGCCTGAGCACCGGACGGAGCCACATAGACCACCACTGGCACTTTGGATGCCAGCACCCCCTGCACCATCTGGCGCAGGGACGCTACGAGGCCTCCCGGCGTATCGAGCTCGACCAGCAGCAGCGTGTCGCCTTCACGATTGGCTTCGTCGAGTTCACGCAGAAACCAGGCCGCACTGCCCGGATTGACGCTTCCACTTAGCGTCATGCTGCGGATTTGGGCTGACTCGCCAATGAGCGGAGTAAACGCAAGACATAGCATCACCGCAATCACCGGCATCAAGCCGAGCTTCAGAAACCTGCTGATCATCGCCTGAATCATGTTGAAAAAACTGAATTCACTGACTCACATTCATTGATAACAATAACAAAACAAACGGGATGGTTCCCCTGAGAGCTGATGCAGAAGACACTAAAAATACTGTTTCAAACAGATTGTTCTTCGCTGCGATTCACTTTGTGGCCAAAAGGTTAATGCGCCGGAAGGTCTCGAAGCAGCGCCCATCCGGCTCGCGGGTCTCTTCGATCATGCGCTGCACCACTAAGTCGCGGAACGCCGGTTGTTCGCGCTCGGGCAGGTACGGCAGAAACGGTACGATACTCGGCTGATCAATCCAGCGCGTCATGGTATCGGCGTCGGGAAAATGGCGGTCGGCGTTTTCGCCCCAGACCTCGACGTTCCGTAACCCGCTCGCTTCAGCAAGCTTGCGGTAGGCTTCGAGCGACGGCATGAACCAAGGCCACTCGAAGGCCGCGAAAAAGCTCCGGAACCGCTCGTCGCTCATCGCCTCGCAGATCACCCGAAAAAAGGCCATGCAGTTGCCATCCCCCGCGAAGTTGAAGCGCACGCGCCCGCCCGGACGCAACGCACGGCGCACGTTGCGCAGCAGCTTTTCGTGATCTTTGACCCAGTGCAACGCTGCGTTCGAGAAAATCACGTCGAACTCATCCTCGAAATCAAGATCGTCAATGTCGAGCAGCCGGAAATAGAGATTGCCTCCCGCCTTCGGCAACGCGGCGTCGATCATGCCGCGCGAGGCGTCGATGCCGATGGCCTCGCCCTCCGGCAGCAATTCTGCGATCACCGCTGTCAGGCTTCCGTCACCGCACCCCAGATCGAGCACCCGCTCGCTGCCCTTCAGGCCAAGCTCGGCAATCAGCTTCCGACCCCACTCCTGCTGATGGGTCGAAGCCTTTTCATACCTCTTTCCGTCGAATTCGTGCGCCATAATCGTATCGATTGGAGTTATGAACTTCAAAGCTTGAAAATGAAATTGGCCACCGATTCCCGTTCCTGCCAGCCAAGTTTCTGGTAAAATCCGCGTTTATAGGAATCGCGGCTACGACCATTGCAAAGCATCAGGCGCGAACAGCCGCGCTCCCGAGCTTCCCGTTCGACGGTTTCGATCAGGCGCTGACCAATCCCCTGACCCCGCCACGCATCATCGACAAACAATTCGGAAACATATCCTTCCGGCGCAGCCAGAAACAGATATGGCAGCCACTGCACGGTACAGTAACCCACAACAATCCCACTTTCGGTCTCGGCAACATAAACCGAACGGCTGTCGGCTTCCGTATATGAACTTTCGAGAAACGCTTCGATCCGCTCGGCATCGGTCTGGCGCGACTCTTCAGAGAAATACGAAAACCATCCGGACTGCAACAAAATCGCAGCAATGGCAGCTGCATCATCAGCAATTCCCGTTCGTATTGTTATGCTCTGAGGCATTGCAACTCCTTACAGAAAAGCATTAAAACAACCAACATTCTCTATTCAATAATAGAGCCACAAAATATGATTTTGCATTGCATGAAACATTTCACAAAAATCATGCAATGATGCAATGAAACAAACATATTGTTTCCAAAACAGGTTATTTAGCAATCCAGGCAGGAAAGTCGATAGTATCGTCCGGTCGATCGGGAGACAACTCAAAGCTCCCGACCAGACTCCATCAGTCGCTTGTAGTAGGAACCGGAGGTATAGAGCGCGGCGGCAGGGTTGTGGGCGAGCACTCGATCCTTGACGATCAACGTGGTGGCCGGCGCGTCTGAGTGTTTTGTGAAGAGGCTGTCGTGGCCAACGCAGAGGCCGATGATGACGTTCAGGCCGGTGCCGTGCTCGTTCATGAGGCGGGCCTGAAGCACCGGGTTGCAGAGCGATTCGTGTGTGCCCGGCTGGAGTTTAAGCTCATCCTCGATGCCGATCTCGCCTTTATCCACAGCCCCGGCTTTGCAGAGCACGGCAAAGGGTTCGAGTCCGTTGGCCCGCAAAACCTTCGAGAAAATCCTCGCCTCTTCGGCAAGACCGACGCACATGGCCAGCCCGATCTTCTTCGCGCCGAGCCGGTTGGCAAAAGCGACAATCTCCTCGGCACGAGTCAGCTTTCCGTAATAGAGCCCCTCCACCTCGGCGGCGGCGCGGGCGATGCGGGCGTCGATGCCTTCACCCCGGTACTGGTCGAGGCACTCGTCTATCTTTTGCTCATCGAGGGAACCCGCCACACATTCGTCCGGCAATCGCTTCTCTTTGCGGTAACAGCTCATGGGCCGGCAGTCCTTGCAACTCCGTTCTTCAGCGCCGCCATTCGATACGTTGTCGTTCATAGTCTTTGTCCTCCGCTATTCGTTTATCAGAACTCTGCCCGATCAGGCTCATCGAGCCTGCCTTTCACGAGCTTCCGGCCATCTCGCTGCACAGCACCGTCCGGATTCGTGGCGCTGGTGCTCACGCCGGTCAGAATCAGCAGGCCGATAGCGAAAAACAGCAGCAGCGATGCCAACGCCGCCTTCTGGCTTCCGGCCTGCACCGACACGAAACCGAACACGAGCGGCCCGATCACCGCCGAGGCTTTGCCGAAACTGCCATCGTAAAAGCCGAAAAACTCGGTGCGATGCTCCTTCGGCGTCAGCCGCGCCATCAGCGAGCGGGAGGCCGCCTGCGACGAGCCCATCGAGAGACCCGCCACCAGACCGGTCACGAAAAAGCTCTGCTTGGTGGAGGCGAAAATGGCCAGAAAGATCACGAAAATCCAGATAAACAACGTCAGGACGATAGCGCGTTTCGGGCCGATACGATCGGTCACAAAACCAAAAACGATCGAGCCCACGATGGCCGTCGTCTGAACGGTGATGAAGAATTTGATCAGTTCCGTCGCCGTAAAGCCAAGCGTGTTCTGAGCATAGATCGAGGCGAAGGCGATCACGGTCAGTATGGCGTCGTTGTAAAAAAAGAACGCGAGCAGGAAGCGGGCCAGATCGGGATAGCTCATAATGTGACGGATGGTGTAACCCACCTCCCGAAGCGAATGGAGAAACGATGCGTTCCTGCGGCGCATTCCGGTTTCGCCGGGCAGCAGCCCCGCCTTGCCTTTCGTGTCGCGCAAGGTGAAGAAGAGCGGCGCCGAGAACACGGCGAAAAAGAGCGCGACGACAAGGAAGCTCAGTTGCAGATTGGGGATGTTCGAGCTGTCGATCCCCTTCATCAGGAGCGGCTGCAACAGCAGCAAAATCGCCAGCGCGCCAAGATAGCCCATCGCAAAGCCGTAACCCGACACCCTGCCGATACTGCGCTGCGACGTAATTTCCGGCAGGTAGGCGTCGTAAAACACCAGCCCTCCCTCGAAGCCGATGTTGGCGAGAATGAAGAGTGTGGCGGCGACAAGCACGTTACCCGGCCCCGAAAAGGAGAGCAGCGCCGTGGCGATGACCGAGACGAGCGTGAAGGCGAACAGGAAGCGTTTGCGACGGCCCGAGTAGTCGGCCTGCGCGCCAAGCACCGGCGAGATCACCGCCACCAGCAGCATCGAAATGCTGACGCTGTTGCCCCAGAGCTGGTCGCCCTGGGGATCGCCCTGGCAGATGACGTTTTTAAAATAGAGGGGAAAGGCGAAAGTGACCATCATGACGCTGAACGACGTGTTGGCGAAGTCGAACAGCAGCCACGAGAAGATCTTTTTGTTCCGGCAAGATGAGCAAACAGGGATTCGAAAACTCTGCGGCCATCACCAGAGCCGAGCAGCTCTTCGCTGGCCCGCTCGGGATGCGGCATCAGGCCGAGCACGTTGCCCTGCTTGTTGGTAATACCGGCGATGTTGTTCAGCGATCCGTTGAAATTAGCTTCGGCAGTAGCATTGCCTTCCGCATCAGTATAACGGAAAACCACCTGGCCGTTCGATTCGAGGCTGTCGATGGTCTCAACGGAGGCGTAGTAGTTGCCCTCACCATGCGCAACCGGCACGCGAAGCACTTCGCCCTTTTCGTAACGATCGGTAAAGATGGTCGAGTTGTTCACCACGCTGATGGTTGACTGACGGCAGATAAACTTCCGACCAGCGTTGCGGATCAGCGCGCCTTCGAGCAGGCCGCTTTCGACCAGCACCTGAAAACCGTTGCAGATGCCGAGCACCGGACGGCCTTGCCCTGCGAAGTCGATCACTTCACGCATGATCGGCGAGAAGCGGGCGATGGAGCCACAGCGGAGGTAATCGCCGTAGGAGAAGCCACCAGGGAGAATAATCGCGTCGCAGCCTTTCAGGTCGTGCTCGTTGTGCCAGAGCATGACCGGCTTGACTCCGGAAAACGAGGCAACGGCATATTCGGTATCGTGGTCGCAGTTCGAACCGGGAAACACCACGACGCCAACGTTGAGATCAGCCATAGCAAAAAGCGAAATTTAGTTGACGGGTTCCAGTTCGAAAGTGAAATCTTCCATCACCGGATTCGACAGGAGTTTCTGACAGATTTCGATCGCGACCTTCTCGGCCTCAGCGCGTGAGTCCTCGCCGATAATCACCTCCATGTATTTACCGATCCTGACCGATGAAACGCTTGAGTAGCCGAGATTTTCAAGCGCATGCTGCGCAGCTTTACCCTGCACGTCGAGAATGGAGGGACGCAAGGTCACCTTGATGTTCGCCTTGAATGCCATAACTGGTTACGTTGCATGTTTAGATGACGCCGGAAAGAGACGCTTCAGACCTGCCATTGCCTGACCGTGAGCGTCAGGGACCTGATAATTCCCAGCAGAATATACAATAACATGGAGACAAAAAAAGCCTTGGCCTGAAAGAAGAGCACGCAGACAATCGCGATTGCGTAAGCGCTCATCTGCACGGGATGCTGGCGGAACGAATCGCGGGTAGGTTTGGGCAGCGCGTCGTAATTCACCTTGCTTACCATGAGCACGGCAAGCACCACGCTCAGCAAAGCAAGGCCACGCTGAAGCTCGATGCCGGTCAGGAGCGGCTCGGCCGTCATCCAGAGCACAAACGAGGCAACAGTCATAGCCTGGGCCGGTGTAGGCAGCCCGGAAAACGACTCCTTGTTGTAGCCGATCAGGCTGATATTGAACCGCGCAAGCCGCAGGCCGCTGCCTACCATCAGCAGCGAGCTGAGCAGCAGACCCCACGGCATTCCAAGGTGTTCGAGTCCGAATTTATAGACCAGATAGGCCGGAGCCGCGCCGAAAGAGACCAAATCCGAAAGCGAATCGAGCTCGACGCCGAACTCCGAGGAGCCGTTGGTGAGCCGAGCCACAAACCCGTCGATGGTATCGAAAAACGCCGCGACAAAGATGAGCCAGCCGGCAATGATAAAGCTCTTCTCGCCGGACATGATGATGGAAACATAGCCTGAAACCATGTTCATGACCGTAAACGCCGAAGGAACAAACGATCGTGAAACGAACGGAAAACGGCCCTGAGGCCGTTCTGTTTCGTCCTGAAGAACCGGCGGATACTGCTTCCTTGCTGTTTTTCTATCGTCTTTACCCATACAAACTGTCATACATCCGACGGCGCCATCTTGTCAGGGAAAGGCTATCCGCATGAAAAAAAGTGAGCGAAAAATCTTCCGGATAAGCATCAGGCTCTGTTCAACCATGTGCAGGAGATCAAGGCCGGAAAACGCTCCGGCCATTTCCGGCATGTTTTTTAAAATAGAAGATTTATCACAACATGAAAAGCAAAGAGTGCTGCATACCAGCCAAAGCTCAGTAGCTTTCATCCTCCGAAGGAAAGCTGTTGGCTCGCACATCAGCCACATAACTCTGCACAGCCTTTTCAATGACCGATGAGAGGTCGGCATAGCGACGGACGAACCTCGGGTGGAACTCGGTGTTGAGACCGAGCATGTCGTTGATCACCAGCACCTGGCCGTCGCACTCCGGCCCGGCACCGATGCCGATGGTCGGAATAGTCAGCGAGCGGCTCACCTCCCCGGCGAGCTTCGAGGGAATCTTTTCGAGCACGATGGCGAACGCCCCGGACTCTTCGAGAATGCGGGCATCCTCCATAAGCTGCTCGGCCTCGTCGCCCTCCTTGGCCCGCACCTTGTAGCTGCCGTATTTGTAGATCGACTGCGGCATCAGGCCGAGGTGGCCCATTACAGGAATACCGATGTCGGTAATCCGTTTGACCGCTTCAGCGATCACCTTGCCGCCCTCCATCTTGACGGCGTCGCACTCATGTTCTTTCATGATTTTGCCCGCGTTGCGCACCGCATCCTCCGGCGAAAGCTGGTAGCTCATGAAGGGCATGTCGACAATCACCATCGCGCGGCTCGTCTCTGCCTGCACGCCGCGAACCACCGCTTTAGCATGGTAGATCATCTCGTCGACCGTGATCGGAAGCGTGGTATTGTGGCCCGAAAAGACGTTGCTGGCCGAATCGCCGACCAGAATCGCATCGACTCCCGAGCGGTCGAGAATCCGCGCCATCGTGTAGTCGTAAGCGGTCAGAACGGCAATCTTTTCGCCGCGCTCTTTCATATCGAGCATCCTGCGGGTCGTAACGTGAGGCAGTTTGTTGGCGGAACCGTTGGGCATGATGGAAAAACATTAAGTGATTGAAACTTGAGACACGCCGAAACGTTCAAGGTCATCCTGACTCAGAACCCTTGCCCCCTCTTCAGCGGACGTTCCGGCGGCTGAGACGATCAGGGGCACCAGCTCGGCATAACCGGCATCGGTAAACTCATCGAGCGACGCGGTCTTCTCTGCCATACCGGCATCGACCGCTTCGACAAGCTCGCGGGACGCACCTGCAAGATAACGAGAAATCTGACGATGGCGTGAAGAAAGAGGTAGCGAACCGTGCTGAAGGATAACATTACCGTGACGGCGTTGCGCCGAACCGACCAGCTTGCGTCCATCGACCTGCAATTCGTAGCGGGCTGACGCTGTGAAACAGGAAACTGAATCCGCCGAAGCGTACCGGGCCCGGAAGTCGGGCTGCGTCCGGCAGAACTCCGCCTCGACGCCAACGCCAGCCAGCGCCTGTTGCAGCGTTTCGTGCACCATGCGGTAGATGGTTTCGTTCGGCAGCTCAGTCGCCGCGAAAAACGAATAGGTCAGTTCATCGGCATGAAACACCGCTCGCCCACCGGTGGGACGGACGACGACATCGACGCCATCGGCGCGGCACCGCTCCCGGTCGATCTCTTCCGGATTCTGGTTTTTGCCGAGCGAAATGGCCGAAGGTGACCACGAATAAAATCGCCAGAGGCAACCGTTCGCGCCGAACAACCGCTGGAACGAATCATCGGCCATCGCCTGCATGAGCCATAGATCGAGTTCCATGTTGAACCGGCCGGAACCGGCTCCGGTATCAATGCAGCAAACGGATGAAAAAAGAGGTGGCATGTTCAGATATCGAAACAAGGTCGTCCTGCCTGAAATTGCACGGACGCGCCGGCAGGAGTGCGCGACCGTCACGGAAATATAGGAAAAGAAAAAACCCCCGCCATCCGGCGACAGACCGGATAGCGGGGGAAAAAACAGTCGCTCTAAAACAGACTCGACTCAGACCGCAAGAGCTAGGCTACCATCAGCATCCACGGGCACACCAACGATCAGATCGAAGGTCTGGCTCGCGTACGCGCCGCTCTCGTCGGTAGCTGTCACCACAATCTCCAGCGCGCCGACATCTTCACTGTCCGGCGTACCGCTGAAAATCATCGCCACCGGATACGGCGTCGTGCCGCCCTGTGCCGGATCGTAGCCAATGGTCGGATCGTAGGTATCGGGATCATACGGATCCACGCCGTTCAGTGCCGCATAGTTGTTGTACGACGTCACATCCCAGGTCGTAGCGTAGCCCGTCCAGCCGTCTTCCAGCTCGCCCCAGTCCTGCCATGACAGGCCGAAGTCTTCACCGTACAGATAGCGGCTTGCGGCAATTTCATGCTCGATGTTCATGCCATCGCCGATCATCAAAATGATGTGCTCGGCGCCGGCATTCTCGGCGGCGTTCATCATCGCATCGTAAATCTGCGTGTTGTCGATGATGTCCGTGCCGGCGTAAATCTCACCCGCAAGCTCGGCGAAGTACTCCGCACCCGCGCCGCGCGCAGAGACCGTCACCAGCTCGTTGGTGTGACCGCCGGATGCGTAGGTCACGTCCGTACCCACCTCGCCGAGGTCGCCGATGCCAAGCACGCTCTCGTTGCGCATGTAGCTGTTCGAGTGGTCGCTCGTGACGATCACCAGCGTGTTCGACCAGTCGATGTCATCATCAGGATTCAGATCGACAAATTGCTCCACTGCCTGAACCGCAAGATCGAGGTCATAGACGCCACCGATCATGCTTTCGTAGTCGTTGGCGTGGTTGCTCCAGTCGATATCGCCCTGTTCGAACATAATGAAGAAGCCGTCCTCGTCCTGGTTCAGCACCGTCAGCGCAGCATCGACCATTTCAGCCATCGTCGGGTCTTCATCAACCGTCGGAGTGCCGTCACCCGTGCTGCGCGTGATCGTTACCTCGCCCGGAGTATCCGCTACATCGTAGTACTCAAAATGGCCGCCCGTGGTACCGAACAAGCCGAACAGCCTTTCGCCGGCAGCGAGGTCAACGTTCGCTGCGGCTGCGGCCAGCGCATCGCCGCCGTCAACGCCCGACGCGCGCTCCACGAACTCCACGTTGGCGGTGTATTCGGTGTTCTGCCCGGTGTGGAAAGCATCGTATTCATCGTTGTAGCCGTTGTTGTCGAGGTCTCTGTCATAACCTGCCGCATCCTTGACCGCCTTGGCAAAGTAGCTGTCGAAGCCCGCGCCAATCACCACTTCCGGCTGCGTTTCGGTCAGGATTTCATGGGCGATGTCCCACTTGTCGCCACGGTTCACGTCGTGGCTCACCACACCGGCGGGCGTTGCATGCGAAAACTCCACCGTGCTGGCCACGCCGATAGCGAAGCCGTAGTCAGCGCGCAACGTTTCGGCAATCGTCGTCAGCTCGCCGCCTTCAGGATCGCCCGCCGCCCACGAGATGTTGCCCGCATCGGTCTTCTCGCCGGTCACCATCGCCGTGATTGCCGAGGCCGAGTCGGTGGCCCACTTCGACGAATCCCCGTTCAGGAAGTACGCTTCCATCGTCTCAAGATCGTGGCTCGACGCATCGAAGTGCAGCCAATCGGGCAGCTCCGAACCGTCGGCCAACGTTGCCGTGTAAGTCAGCGTGTCGCCATCAACATCGGTAAAGGCGTTGGAAAGCACGCGGTAGTTGAGCTGCTCACCCGCCAGTACGGCCACATCTTCGATTTCAATGCCGACCTTCACGGAGCTGTCCACCTCGAAGATGCTCACGGTATTGGACACCTCATTGCTGACAATCAGCAACTCGTGGCCGGTCGGGCTATCGGCAGCCGAGATGAACAGCACACCTTCCGGACTCACATCACCGGGATTCCTCAGATACTGCACGAAGCTGACATCCGACGGATCGGTGACGTCATAAACCATCACACCGCCGCCACCCCGTTCGAGGGTGACGAATGCGAGGGTTTTTCCATCCACGACGCCGATGGTGATGCCCTCCGGTTCCGGCCCCTTGTTGTCGGAACGGCCATCATCGAAAAGCCCATCGCCATAAGCATCGGTGAACAGGCCACTCTCGGCGACAAACTGCTCGATATGCGAACCACTGTCGAAAACGATGTTACCTTCGGAATCGAGAATGCTGAACGAACGGGCGCCGTAAGCGAGGAGCTGGTCGATGTCGCCGTCGCCATCGGTGTCACCGTTGTTGCCCGGCGCATTCGAGACGTTGAGGCGGCCGAGTTCGCTATTCGTCTGAAGCTCCGCCGCGTCAGGAAAAACCGTCGGATCGAGCGTGAGGTCTTTGACCCGGGCGCTCTCCGGCGTGTCCAGAAAATCGTCGCGGTCATCGCCTTCGTTCGCGATCACATAGTAGGCGTGACCGTCCGCGCCGGTAAACGACGCAATGGCGTCCGGCATGTACTGACCGTAAACAGGAAGGCCAGTTTCGAGATCGATGCCATCCTTGTCGCTACCGTCGAACGGCAGGCTGGAGAAGCTCTTCAACCCAAGCGGCACGATGTCGGTGAACTCACCCGAAGCGATGGCGAGAATGGCGATAGCGTTGTTCTCCTGAAGCGTCACGAACGCCGTTGTGCCGTCGGGAGAGATGCTGATGTATTCTGGTTCGAGGTCTTGGGCGACCGTCGTGCTTTCAAAGCCCTCCTCACCGGCAAAGAGCCTGACGCCAGACTCTTTGAGCGCATCGATCTGGTCGTTGAACGCGCCGAATCCGGCGGTTGCGACGGTCGCAAATTCTACTCCGGCGCTGAGGTCGATGATGCTCACCGAGCCTTCGGGATCATTATCCACGCTCGCCATTTCGCCCTCGTTGGCCACGAGCACCTTGGTGCCATCGGGTGTGAAGGTCAGCATGTCAGGATTCGCGCCGACCGTGACGCTGCCGAGAATCATCGAAGCATCAATTGTGTCCGCATCTGCATCGAGGAAGTAGACCGTACCCGGCAACGTTTTGTCCGCATTGGCGACCGCAACCGCGACGATGCCGTGGCTGACGGAGACGCTGTTGACCACGTTGCTGCCGAGGTCGATGGTGCCAATCTTGGTCATCTGCAACTGACCGTCGATGCTGACAACCTGAAGGCCGTCTTCGGGAGAGGTCACGAACAGACGTCCGCTGTCGGCATCGAACGCCGAAATCTCAGCGCCGAAATCCATCTGGATTGTCGAGGCGAACTCAAAGGACTCGCTCTCCGATGGGGTCAGCGAAAGATGGTTTTCAACCTCGGCATTTTGAAAGGAGACCACCTTGTGACCATCGAGCTTCTCAAGAGTATGCGGCTTTGCGGTATACGAAACCGTGAGCTGCATCGAGCTGTCGATGGGTGACGCCAAGGTCAGGACAACCTGGTTGTTGACCACCTCAACTCCCGTGATCGTCTGTTTTTCATCATCGCTGAGAACGGTAAACTGCTTGAGCGCCGGAAGGCTCGACGCATCGAGTTTTTCTGAAAAATAGAGGGTCACGACATTGCCGAGACCGTCCACGCTGGCATTGAGCAGCGAGTTATGATTGCCTTTACCATTCACGCTCTCATTGAGCAGCGAGATATGTTTGTTCTTTGGCATAGGATCTCCCTGTAAGTTGTAACGGTTGATGTGCTGGAAATGACGAGAGGGATCGGGCTGTTTACCATCCCGAAAACGCGTTCGGAACTCCCCTCGATTAATACGATTCAAAGTTACCGAGCGGCTATTACCGGCTCATTGAGGAAGTGTTACAGGAAAGAAAATCATGGTTACAAATCCGTGACGCCTACCGGGATTTGTTTAGTCGTAAGTGGTTGTACCGTATGAAAAGACAGAAGAAGAAAAGGGCGGATTACCAACAGAAGCGACCGGCTGCATGAGAATCAACTGGATGGATGAGAGAAAAAGGGATTTATGATAGCAGAAGTGATGAAATCGGCATCATCAATCAACTTTTGCAGAATTTAGTCAGCATTCTGGCCGACATCCTACCGCACAACTCCCCCAAGAAAAACACTTCAACAACAAACCATTATTTATCAATAACTTAACCAAAAATAAGCCATTGTATCACATCCTTTCATTCGACAAACCGACTTTATGCATCGCTTCCTTTTACCCAAAATAAAAGCAGCGAAAAGAGGTGAGGCTCTTTTCGCTGCTCGATTCCCAATAACCACTAGGCAGATAATATAAATATGACGAACATCATTTTGCTTCTTGCAACCCTGGTCGCGTTGATTGTGGTCATTAAGATTCAAATCTAATGACCTGGACATCTAGAAGAAAATGTTGCCCTGCCGAGGCAGCTACAAGCCTCGGCTTTTGTTTTTTCCCACAACCGGTTGTGAGTCTGCTACCAGACCGGTATTTTCATCAGGAACAGCGGCTTTCCAGCGGACTGATTGAAACTCTTTCATCTTAGTAATGGACATCAAATCGATACTCACCAACTACCGGCACATCGCCATCGTCGGGCTTTCAGACAAGCACGACCGGCCAAGCCATGCGATTGCGCGGCATCTGATGCACGAGGGTTATACGATTTATCCGGTCAATCCGTCAATCAGCACAGTGCTCGGGCTCGAATGCTGGCCTTCCCTTTTGGCCATCCCGGCTGAAAAAAGCCGGCTGATCGAAATTGTCGTCATTTTCCGCAAACCGCAGGATGTGCCGCCCATCGTCGACGAAGCCATCGCCATCGGCGCGAAAGTGGTCTGGATGCAGCTCGGCATCACCAACGAAGCCGCCGCCGAAAAGGCGCGCAATGCCGGACTCGATGTCGTCCAGAACCGTTGCATCAGCGTCGAACACCAACGCCTCGAACTCTGACCCGTTCAAACTCACCCAACACTGCCATGCCCAAGCAAACTGTCGCGCTCTTCTTCGGAGGAAAATCGGTAGAACACATCATTTCGATCATCTCGGCAAGGGCTGTGGCCAGCCATATCGACCATAGCCGCTACGACATCACGCCGCTGTATATCGACCGTGGCGGCCACTGGCATGGCGGCGCGTGCGCCAAGCGAATCCTTGCGCTCGACGTCGCAGTGCTGCTCAGGAACGGGGGGCAGGATGAGGTCTTCGAGCGGCTCGACGAAATCACTTCATTCGATGAAGGCAAACGCTTCGACCTGACGGCATTTTTCGACTCCATCGACGTGGCGTTCCTGACGCTGCATGGCTCGTACGGAGAGGACGGAAAAATCCAGGGCTGCCTCGACACCTTCGACATTCCCTATGCCGGTTGCGGCCTGACCTCTTCGGCGCTGTCGATGGACAAGGCGCTGACCAAACTGTGTGCGGCAGACGCAGGCGTCGAAGTCGCGGGCTTCATGTCAGTAACGAGCGCCGACTACGCCGCTGATCCCCAAGCAATCTGCAACGCTGTAACGGAACGCTTTGCTTTCCCGGTTTTCGTCAAACCCGCAAACCTCGGCTCGTCGGTCGGCATCTCGAAGGTGCATAACGCTGCCGAACTCCGCCCGGCGCTCGACAAGGCATGCGCACTGGACGCCAAGGTGCTGGTAGAAGAGACCATCACGGGCCGTGAAGTGGAGGTCGCCGTGCTCGGCAACGACGATCCGATCGCCTCCGTGCCTGGCGAAATCATTCCCGGCAGCGATTTTTATGACTTCGAGGACAAGTATGTCAAAAGCGACGCGAAGCTTGTCATTCCAGCCGACCTTCCGGGCGAGGTATCAGCGGCGGTTCGCAACGCTGCGTTGACCGTGTTCAAGGCACTCGGGTGCAGTGGGATGGCACGGGTCGATTTCTTCGTCGAGCATGGCACGAATCGCATCATCCTGAACGAAATCAACACCATCCCGGGATTCACCGATATCAGCATGTACCCGATGCTGATGTCCGCCTCGGGCGTCGAGTTCGACGAACTGATCTCCAGATTGCTGCTTTTGGCTTTGGAAAAGCGTGCGATAAACCCTAAAATTTGAGCTCAGGAAAAAAGTCCCCTTCACCTCCAGCCAACCCACTGGATCCAAAACGCGGTATGATCAGCAGCGACCCGCATCTCATCTTTGCCGACGTTTCTCTGGATATCAGTCGCGGCGCGTTCCAGTCGGCTCTCGACAAGCTGACCGAGATGGATGGGTGGTTTCCTGAATCGTACGTACTCCATCTGCTTTTTGCGCGTGCGTCCCGGGGGCTGAAACGCTATAGTGACGCAGCCCGGCATCTGACTCATTGCTGCCGCATCGCACCGTCGAACCAGGTCGCCTGGCAGGAGCTGATCGAGGTCAAGACGTTGGAAGCACAGCACCCGGAACCGGAGCCCGCGCCGGTCATCGACGCCATCACCGAAGAGCTCGAACAGCTCTCCGCCGCACTGTCAGCCTTCTCCGCGCCCGGCGCCACCGAATCCTACGACCCCACTCCCATCATCGAGCAGAAGCAACCCTTTCCCGACGACGCGTCGATTCCTGTACCGACCGAATCGCTGGCAAACCTCTTCATCCAGCAGGGTGCGTACAAAAAAGCCATTAAGGTCTATACATCGCTCATCCAGCTCAACCCTGCCAACGCAGAGTATTATCAGGGACAGATCGACAAGGTTCTGGAAAAGCTCTGAGCGTGAGAGCCTGACCGACGAAACAGGCACACGTAGGGGCAACCCTTGCGGTTGCCCTGGCGGAATTACCTGAGAAGCTCGCATCAAAAGGGCTTCCCGACAGGTCAGCCGTCATTCCCGCGAAGGCGGGGATCCAGAATCCGGAATAAGTACATAGATTCCCGCTTTCGCGGGAATAACGAGGAAATTGCATTTTTATTGATGCATGAATGATCCGGAATTAGAATTACCCCAGATTCCGCGCTTCTTCGCCCCGGTGAACTATCAGTATTGCCGGTTCGTTGCGTATATTCGTAACGTAATTCAGCAACAACGATGTATCGACACAAGGGCTAAACCTTCACGCCACCGATGGTTAACAAAAGCGTTCTCATTTTTCTCATCTTCCTTCTGCTGCCCGCCGCAGCCATCCGTGCCACCGAGCGGCCTCAGAAAAACCTGTCGCTCTCCGAATGCGTCTCGATAGCGCTTGAAAATGCCTCGTCGATACAAAAAAGCCGAAAACGCCCGGCACCTTCAGGGCGTCGAGCTGCTGAAAAGCTATGGCAGCTTCCTGCCCAAAGTCACCTCTTCGGCCAGCTGGGTACCAACGGCGGTCAACCGCTCCTACAGCGTTTCCTCGCCCCTGTATGGCGGCACCTCCACCGACGCCTACAAAACCCGCACCGAGTCCTCGACGGTCGATGTCAGCCTGACCGCATCGCTCAACCTGTTCAACGGTCTGAGCGATTACGCGGCCCTGCAATCGGCGCTCGACCGGAAAAAGGCATCAGGATTCAGCCTCCAGCGGGCAAAGGAGGCAGTCGCTTACGACGTAACACAGAGCTACTACCAGGTGCTGCTCGATCGGGAGCTGCTCGGCATCGCCCAGGAGAACCTCAAATCGGCCAGCGACCTGTTGACCCTCACCGAGCGGCAGTTCAACATCGGCCTGAAATCGATAACCGACCTCTACCAGCAGCAGGCCGACACCAGCAACGGCAAGCTCGAAGTCATTCGGGCCGAAAACCGCCTGCGCCGAAGCAAGCTCGAACTGCTCCGGCGGCTGCGCATCGATCCGGAAACGGAAATCACGCTCGAACCGGTCGACACCGCAACGCTTGCCGCGCTCTCTCCTGAGATCGACCTGAACGCCCTGAAAGCCACCGCCCTTGCCCGCCGCGCCGACCTCGAAGCGGAGGCACTCCAGAGCAACGCCGCCCGCTGGGATGTCAGGAACACCGCCGGAACCCGCCTGCCAAAACTCGACCTGGCCTTTTCTGTAAGCACTGATGCAATCGATTCTTACTCGATGATGCTTCAGGGCATGAACTACGATTATCCCTATCCGTCTCTCGGCAAGCAGCTTGAGAACGGCACCGACTATGCGCTCTCTCTCAACCTCTCGTGGACGATCTTCGACGGCTTCCAGTCGCGCTACGCGGTCCAGTCGGCCAAAATCGCGCAGCTGAACAAGCAGCTCGATTACGAGGATTTGAAGGATGACATCCAGATCGACCTGCAGCAGGTTGCCGAAGAGTACCGGGCGGCGTTCGACCAGATCGCCTCGGCCCGTACGAGCCTGAAAGCCGCCGAATCAGCCTTCGCAGGCATTCAGCGCAAATACGAACTTGGCGCGTCCGGCTTCGTCGAACTCAGCGCGTCGCGAGCGGCGCTTTTCAACGCCCGATCTTCGGTGACACAGGCGCTCTACAACCTCGCGCTGCAAAAAGCGCTGCTCGACTTCACAGCCGGGGCCACAAGCATTGAATAGAACAGACAACGATTTATGACAAAGAAACAGCGCTCCGGCAAGTTCCGGACTATCATCATCATCGCCGTCACGCTGCTCGTCGCCGGTGGCGGGCTCATCTTCTGGCTGAACACGCGGGAAAAACCGATCGAGGTCACGACTGAAAAGGCGTTCCGCAAGGAAGTAGTGCACCTGGTGACGGCAACCGGCAAAATCGAGCCCGAGGTGGAGGTCGCCATGTCGCCTGACGTGTCGGGTGAGATCATCGAGCTGCCGATTGTCGAGGGTCAGGAGGTCAAAACGGGCGACCTGCTCTTCCGCATCCAGCCGGACATCTACGTCAATCAGGTCAAGCAGAGCCGGGCGCAGCTCAATCTCGCCAAGGCACAAAGCCTTGAAGCGCAGGCACGGATGCTCAAGGCGGAGGACGATTTCCGCAAAGCCGACATTCTGTACAAAGACAAACTCATTTCGCAGACCGACTGGCTGTCGGCGAAGACCAACGCCGAGACGAGCCAGGCAGCCTGGAAAGCGGCCCGATATTCCATCGACCAGAACCAGAGCCTGCTCGACCAGAACGAAGAGCGCTTGACGAAAACCGTGGTGCGTTCGCCCATCAACGGCACCATTATTTCGCTGAGCAGCAAGTCCGGCGAGCGCGTGGTCGGCACCGGCCAGTTCCCCGGCACCGAGGTGCTCAAGATCGCCGATCTGGACAACATGCTGCTCAAGGTCGAGGTGAACGAAAACGACATCGTGAACGTGCAGGTCGGCAACCCGGTCACCATAACGGTCGATGCCTTCGGCGAACGCACCTTCAAAGGTGAGGTGAGCGAAATCGCCAATTCAGCCAAAACGCAGGCCGCAAACACGCAGGAGGAGGTAACCAACTTCGAGGTCAAAATCAAAATCCTCAACCACCAGCGCCTGCTCAAGCCCGGCATGAGCGGCACGGCGGATATCGAAACCCAGCGAGTGCCGAACGCACTGGTGGTGCCAATCCAAAGCGTCACCATGCGGACGGCGAGCGGCAAAAAAGCGGCGACACCAACCGATTCGTCAGGCAACGACAACGTGGTACAGGTCAACAAGAATCAACGCGTCAACGATGAAACGGAAGGCGTATTCGTGCTTGAAGGCAAACGTGTTCGTTTCAGAAAGGTCAAAACCGGTACGACCGACAACACCCATATTATTATCCTCGACGGACTGAAAGAGGGCGAAGAGGTCGTGTCGGGCAGTTACGGCGCCATCAGCCGTGAATTGCAGGACGGCAGCACCGTGAAGCTTCAGGAGAAGCGATGAGCGAGCAGCCGCACATCATCCGGATCAGCGACCTCTGCCGCTATTACACCATGGGCGACCAGACGGTCAAGGCGCTGGACGGCATCAATCTGGACTTCCGCAAAAACGACTATGCGGCCATCATGGGCCCGTCGGGCAGCGGCAAATCGACCTTGATGAACATCCTCGGCTGCCTCGACACCCCCACCTCCGGACACTACGAGCTGAACGGCCAGAACGTGGCCGACATGGATGACGACGAGCTGGCCCGCATCCGCAACCGGGAAATCGGCTTCGTGTTCCAGACCTTCAACCTGCTCTCGCGGCTCGACTGCCTGCGCAACGTCGAGCTGCCGCTCATCTACGCCGGCGTATCGCCCGAAGAGCGCCGTGAACGGGCGCGGCAGGCGCTCGAACAGGTCGGCCTCGCTGACCGGATCAACCACAAGCCCGGCGAACTTTCAGGCGGCCAGATCCAGCGCGTGGCCATCGCGCGGGCGCTGATCAACAACCCGTCGATCATCCTTGCCGACGAGCCGACCGGCAACCTCGACACGGCCACCAGCCACGACATCATGGAGATTTTCAGCAAACTCTCCGATGCGGGCAACACCATCATTCTCATCACTCACGAAGAGGACATTGCCCGCTACACCCGCCGCATCATCCGCCTGCGCGACGGCAAAATCGAAAGCGACTCCGCGCCATGAATGACCGCGTCCGGCAGCTTCGATACGAGACGATCGAGAGCCTGAACATCGCTGTCTATCAGATCAAGGCGAACAAAATCCGCTCTTTCCTGACGGCGCTCGGCGTGATTATCGGCATCGTGGCGATCACCATGATGGGCACGGCGATCAATGGCATCGACATCGGCTTCGACCGCAGCCTGGCCATGCTCGGTTACGACGTAGTCTATGTGCAGAAAGGCTCCTGGAGCACGATGGGATCGTGGTGGCGCTATCGCAACCGGCCGGACATCGAAACCCGCTACGCCGACGAAATCAACCGCATCATTGCCGACGATCCGAATTCGGAGCTGGTGGTGGCCGTACCGCAGATGTCCACCATCCAGGCCTCGGCGCGCTACCGCGACCGCGAGATTCTGCAGATCTTCGCGCTCGGTACCAATCAGGACTACCCGCTGACAGCTTCGGGAGACTTGTCAGCAGGACGTTTTTTCACCGCGCAGGAGTCGGCGGCCGGTGATCCGGTCTGCGTCATCGGCGACGACATCGCCACGGGACTTTTTCCGGATGGACGGGTGGTCGGTAAATCGATCCGGTTGCGCAACCACAACGTGCGCGTGGTGGGAGTGTTCAAGAAACAGGGCAAGTTCCTCGGCCTGTTCAGCTTCGACAACCAGCTCATCATGCCGTTGCGCGCGTTCACGAAGGTGTACGGCAAGACCTCGATGGTCACCATCAGGGTCAAGGTCAAGGATGAAAAACGGATTCCCGAAGCGAAGGATGAGCTGACCGGCCTGATGCGACGCATCCGGAGGCTACCACCCGCCAGAGCCAACGATTTCGGCATCAACGAACAGCAGGCCTTCAAAAGCCAGCTCGACCCGATCAAGAACGGTATCGCGGCGGCGGGCATCTTCATCACCGGCATGTCGCTTTTTGTAGGCGCAATCGGCATTATGAACATCACCTTCGTGAGCGTCAAGGAGCGCACGCGAGAGATCGGCCTGCGCAAAGCGCTCGGCGCGCGCCGCCGCACGATTCTGTTGCAGTTTCTGATCGAGTCGGTCATGATCTGCCTGATCGGCGGCTTCATCGGGCTTGCCACTGCCCTGTCGATCACCATCCTGATTCAGAACCTGCTGCCGAGCTTCCCCGTCAGCTTCTCGCCGGTGCTCGTGGTGACCAGCCTGGTGATTTCTGTGGCGACCGGCATCATTTCTGGCCTGGCCCCGGCGATCACCGCCTCGAAGCTCGACCCGGCCGATTCACTCAGATACGAATAGCCATGATGCTCTCGATCCGGGAAACCCTGATACAGGCCGCAACATCACTGGCGGTCAACAAGATGCGCTCGGCGCTTACCACGCTCGGCGTTGCCGTTGGCGTATTCTCGATCATCGCGGTGATGACGGCGCTCGACGCGGTTGACCGCTCGATTGCCTCGGGCCTGTCGAGCCTCGGTGCGAACACCTTTCAGATCCAGAAATATCCCGCCACGGTTTTCGGCAGCGGCCACAGCCGTAACATCTATGCCAACCGGCAGGATATCACCTGGCAGCAGGCACAGCGGTTCAAAAAGTACATGGGCGACAGCGCGAGCAACATCGGGCTTGTCGTGTCGCTTCAGGGCATCCAGGCCTCATACGCCACAGAGGTCACCAATCCTGACATCACCCTGTCGGGAGGAGATGAGAACTTTGCGCTGGCCAACGGTTTCGATATTGTGCAGGGACGAAATCTGAATGAAAACGACATCAGAAACGCCTCGGCTAATATCGTGCTTGGCAGCGATCTGGCTGCCTACCTGTTCCGGGAGGGGCAGAACCCGATCGGCAAGACGATCAAAATCAACGGCAAGGCGGGGCGCGTCGTCGGCGTGTTCAGTTCGAAAGGACCGGCATTCGGTCAGAGCCAGGACAACTTCGTCCTCATCCCGATCACCCGCTTCCTCGAAGAGGTGAATCAGGAGTCCAGCATAGCCATCAGCGTTGAGGCGACCTCGCAGAAAACCTACCAGCAGACCATCGATCAGGCCATCGGGGCAATGCGGCTCGCGCGCGGTCTGACGGTGAAAATGCCGAATGATTTCGAAATCAGAACCAATGAGTCGCTGGTGGAGTCATTTCGCGACATTCAGAACATTATCGGCACCGGCGCTTTCATCATCAGCTTCATGGCGCTGCTGACAGCAGGCGTGGGCATCATGAACATCATGCTGGTGAGCGTGACCGAACGGACGCGGGAGATCGGCATACGCATGTCGGTCGGCGCGCCGCGGCGCTCGATCTTGCAGCAGTTCCTGCTCGAAGCGCTGTTGCTTTCGCTGGGCGGTGGGCTCGTAGGTATCGCTCTGGGGGCGGGAGCGGGCAACCTGGTGGCGGTCAAATTCAACCTGCCAGTCATGTTCCCTTGGCTGTGGGTCATCGTGTCGCTGACGGTCTGCTCGGCAATCGGCATCTCGTTCGGCCTTTTCCCGGCCTGGAAAGCCTCACGGCTCGACCCGGTCACGGCGCTGCACGCTTCGAGGTAAATGAGCAGGTCACTGCTTACAGGCAGCCATTTTCTGTAACTCGTTTCTGGTCGGGCACGGTGCGCTCATCTGTCGCTCTGCAGCCTGCCATGAGGGGATGACGCTCTGTTCGACCCAACGCCACCGGTCGTCTGGATTGGCCACGCTTTTCAGGCCCGTAAGTGTCTCGAGATAACCGTGAAACAAGCTGAAGGAGGTACGGTAACGGGAGTCGGGAAACAGCGCTCCTGAAAAATCGAGCTCGCTGCCGAACGAAGCCGTAATGCGCCCGCCGACGCTCAGCGTGTCAAATATCGGCTGAAGCACATCGACCTGCTCGTGACGAAGCAGGCAGATATTGCCCTCCCAGATCAATCGCTCGCCCTCCTGACTGCGGGCATCCCGGCGCAACAGAGCGCGACCTTGGTCGATCATGCCGAACCCCTGAACCAGCAAGCTGTCTTCTGTCTCGGAAGCGCACGCTTCCAGCTCGGCCATCCCGCCACCAACGTAGGCGGCATGCGCCCAGGCGATGTCACGATAAATATTGTTGTTGCCCTGGCGAATCTGTTCGAAATCGGCACGCATGAACCAGTCCGCACCGAAACGGTGAAGTGCCAGCAACGGGTTACCGGAACCGTCTCGCTCTGGCGCGGTCATGAGATCGGCTGCCATGATGGCCAAGCCGACCTGCCGGGAGGCAAAGGCCGCCATTCCGGCCCATTTCAGGGTTCCGGGATTTTCGAGATACCAGCCTGCATAGCGAGCGGTAATCATGCGGTTACGGTCGGCATACCGCTCTTCCGGCGGCAAAACCGACTCGGCGGTCTCCTGCCACTCATCTCTGCTTCGCAACATAGATATTTGTCTTGAAATGGGTTACAACTTCAGCTCACCGCTATCGTGTTTCGCAAGGAGTCCCCAAAAACGATGCCATCACCGGATTTGAGAAGAACATGAACAGATGAGCCAATCCTGTACTGACAACCCCGGATTCCGGCAAATAATTTTCCCCCTTTTTGGCATTGAGGGAACCCTTCATACGGGGAATAGCATTACTTTTCATAAATTTGCTCAAGAGCCGCATCTGGCCATTCAGTATCTGTTGCGGCTGATCTGATCGCAATAGCACATGATATTTTTATTGAACCCCAAACCATGATGACGATGAAAACGATCAAGAAATTCTCGAAACCGGCGGCCTTGCTCCTCCTTGCTTCGACAGCTACTGTCACCACAGGCTGCCAGTCCACGACAAACGCTGGGCGCGGAGCCGGAATCGGCGCAACAAGCGGTGCGGTCATCGGCGGCATAATCGGCAGCAGAAGCGGCAGTTGGGCACAGGGCGCACTGATTGGGGCAGCCATAGGCGGCGCAGGCGGCGCGATTATCGGTGATTACATGGACAAACAGGCCGAGGAGATTCGCCAGGAAGTGGGCAACGCCGATGTCGAACGGGTCGGCGAAGGCATCCGGGTGGTCTTCGATACCGGACTGCTCTTTTCAACCAATTCGTCCACGCTCAACCCAAACAGCCGGTACAATATTGAAAACCTCGCCAGAGTCCTGAACCGCTACCCCGATACCAACGTGGTCGTTGAAGGACACACCGACAGCATCGGTTCAGAAGCCACCAACCAAGTTCTCTCGGAACGTCGAGCCGAATCGGTCGTATCCCTGTTGCGAGCCTACGGCGTTTATGGCAATCGACTAACGGCAGTCGGATATGGCGAAACCAGACCGGTAGCCACCAACGAAACAGAGATGGGACGCCGTCAGAATCGCCGTGTCGAAGTCCTGATCTATGCCAACAACGAACTGAAACGTCAGGCTGAAACAGGCCAGTTAAGACTCTAAGGCATTTGCTCAAAAAAGCTTATTTTTGCATGGTACCGCTTCTGCCCAGATGAGGCGGTACCATTATGACAATCGCTCAACTTCACTCAGTTCAACCATGCAGTTCCAGAACGCTGAAGATGTACTTGCACAATGGGTATCCGGGGTTTGTACCGGTCAAATCGACAACATCGTACAGCTCTATCATGACAACGCCATTCTGATTCCCACTTTCTCTCCCCATACCGTTTGCGCCAGCGAAGGCATCCGCAACTACTTCGAACAACTCTCCACCCGCGAAAACCTGCAAGTCCGTCTGTACGAAAAGTCCGTCAAAAAGCAGTTTCTTGGCGGAAGCGCCTGGGTTTTGAGCGGCATGTACGCGTTCGAATTCGAAGTCGATCAACTGCTCCTCACCTTTCCGTCACGATTCACTTTCGGGCTCAATCTGGACCACGAAAAGCCGATCCTTCACCACCACTCTTCACAGGTACCAAGAAACCTGTCATGATCAAGCTGCCTCATGAAGTGTACCCCCAGTGATCAACTAGTAAACAATTACCAGAAAGCACTATGAACACACTTAAACTTCGTTTTTTTCCACGCTATGAACCGATAAAAAAAGTTGTACTTTATTGAACGGAACAACAGTGGGCAATAGTAAATTACCGATAAAAGTCGTATATAAAGAAGTATTTAAAACATAAAAACAAGCCGACCCACTCTCTCCAGCAATCGATAGCGTTCAGCGTTCTTAATTTTTCAAAAATCAGGAACCATTTCCTGCAAGAGTTAAAATTGTAGTAACTTGAGATCAATGTCGGATCAGTCCTTATTGTACATAGAGAGACTCGGGCACTGCTGTGCAAGACAATACCTGTACAATCAAGATATAAGCGGACAAGCTGAGAGCTATTAAACAGTTCCGAACAGCCATGATTGACAAAAGCACAAGTCGAGTTCGCACATAAAACAAAGCCATAAATTACTGAAATCAGTTTTTTTTATGAGCGCCTGTATGACACAGAAAACGAATCATCACCAGGAAGGGGCTAATGATACCCGATACTGCGTTCCGGTTCCCCCCCCTATATTCTGCTCATCGACGGAGACAGCCTTCCATTTTCTCCTGAAGATCAGCTGGTACTCAGAGCCGAATCACCTGAAGAAGCATGCAACTTCCAGCGACTTCTTGGGAATACATGTCAACCCTTCCTTTCCCAAGAATATCGCCGTATTCATCCCGGTCTTTACGAAAAACTTGAAACAATCGCTAGCTTGGGTTTCAGCAATGATGAGCTTTTCGGCATTGATACGGCAGCCCGCCTAATGGGGAAACTTCCGCTTGACCTCAGAAGCCTTATCAACAGTCCAATCGCCATTGGTCAAAATGATGCGTTGCCCAATCCAATACAGAAAAACATGGTTCACAAGCAACACGATGCCAACGTTTTGGTCTCGGAACCATTCACAATTGGAGGTCTGCGTTACTTCAATATTTTTTCAGAAACTGCCGAGCTAAAATTCGATCATGATGCACCACACTTCCAAGGAATGCTTATTCTCGAAGCATTGAGACAAGCTGCAATTGCAAGCGCTCATTACCAAGGATTACCGATCGATGGAAAACTTGCCCTGCTAAACTACAACACGAATTTTCACGCTTTTCTTGAGCGTGAATCACCTATAGTATGCAGGTCTTACAGCGATTTTACAGTAGACGAAACAAGTAAGGATACGGAAGCTGGAATCTATATTCAGGTTTTCCAGTGGGGTCGACTCTGTGCGGATACCGTTCTGAAAGCATTCGCATGCATTACCAATGAGCGTTATCAGCAAAAAGAACAACGCCTAAAAAAAATAACAGAACGGTATAAGTCAAATTTTTATTCGAAGCTCAAAAAATTTCATGAATCGACGTTATCAACACCATGCGTGTAGCAGTTATTGGTAGCGGAATATCAGGCATTGCTGCTGCATTTTACCTTGCCAAACGGCAAGTAAGGGTAGACCTTTTTGAATCTGAAAAACAAATAGGCGGTAGAGTTGGTAGCGATTTACTGCAAGGGCGCTGGGTAGATTTCGGCGGTAAAAACATTGGAAATTACTACAATCATTTCCGTGAATTTGCCAAGACATACGGAAATCCAGAATACGAATATTTTGGAATCAACACATCCCAGCTGCTTAACGGACGCCTCATCTCCATTAGCCGCGAAGGATATCCATTGCTTAACATTTTCAAGCTCGTTCAACTGTGCGGCTTGCAAGGAATTATTCGTCTTTACCCTCACATCAAAGCAATCTGGAATGACCGAAGCCAAGGGGTGCTAGGCAGTGATTGTTTCAAATCGCTGAGCGATCAGTTTGACCATCTCACTCTTGACCAATACCTCAACCGCCAGTGTATCGACAATGTAATAAGACCGATCACAGTAAGAATGAACGGGGCTGAGCCCGAGGAATGCTATCCCGGTAATTTTGGCTCGAACCTTGGCCTTGCCTTGGACAGCTTCGAACAATTGAGCATTGGAATGCATGATCTGCTCAATACCTTCGCAAACAATTATGAGTCAGATTCGCACCGAATACTGACCGGGCACCATATCACCGCTATAACCAAAGACAGGGATACGTTTCGCATAGATTACCTGCACCAGGGAATTCCTGGCACGGGGAATTATGACAAAGTCATTTCAGCCCTTCCTGCTCATAGCTTGGCAGCTTTACTCCAGAATGAGAGACCGGAAGTAGCAGAATTGCTTCGTCAAATCAGCTATTATCCTGTAAGCGTAGCCATTGTAAAATACAGCGATGACGTATTTCAGAAAAAACGTCGGGCGATGGTTTTCGGCCGTAATTTACCATTGAGTAATGCGGGAGCTTATGGACTTAATGATCTGGATATGGTCAGATATACTTTTAGTGGTAAAGCATCAAGAGCCGCAATCACTGAAAAAACGTCCCCTGAGGAGGCAATTGAACTTGCTGAAAAGCTAGCAAGTCCTTACTTTAATATCCAGAACAATAAAAAAGAGGGCTTTGTGTACCGATACTTCTCTAAAGGGTTATGCGCATACTCATCCAGGCATCATCTGCTTCTTGAAAAAATAGATAAGTATATCAGTAGTTTTACAGGCTTCGGATACACTGGGGATTATCGTCGGGGAGCTTCGATTGAGGCCTGTTTCAGGGCAGCTCATGAGTGTGTGGAAACCGTAATTGGGAATTGATTTTGAAGAAAAAGCTAACCCACCTGAACGAGTACATGAAAGAAGGGATATTTGTTTCTCGTTCAGATGCTATGGTATCAGGCATTATTGGTGCGTTGGCTAATGTTTTCTTTTATTTTACTTTTAAGTATGGCTTTCATCTTCCCTATGAAAATTTTTGGCTTCGGCTGATTGCCACCCTCATGTGCATAAGCGTCATCTTCATGCACCGCCTACCTAAGTCATTCTCCCCCTATTTCCCTTACTATTGGCACACTTTTCTGATTTTTGTGCTACCATTCATCTTCACGGTCAACTTGCTCATGAACAATTTTCACGAGCTTTGGCTGTATTGGGAAATATTCATGATATTTGTCCTGATGATGTTCATACCGAACTGGTTTATGTTCATGTTCGATTTCCTGATCGGCGTACTGGGAGCCATAATCTTTTATAATTTTTCCACGCATAATATTCCGCTCGATCCCAGTTTCAATATTCCGCTTTATTTGATTGTTATAGTCTTTTCAATCATTGCTGGATATATTTTTAGCTTCGGTAATGCTAATACAATAAAAGAACTCGAGAGAAAAAAATCTGAAGAAAAATATCTTGCCCTTGAAGCCCTTGCGGGCAGTATAGCCCATGAGTTACGCAATCCTCTTTCACAGGTACACCATAATCTAAATGAAATCCTGCTTGAGCTACCGGTGAAAACCACTGAAAAAGAGACAGAGTCATTACCGAATAAAAATATAGAAACGATCCATAAACGAGTTGTCCAAGCTCAAAGCGCTGTCAACCGAGGGCTCCATGTTATCACCATGACCTTGGGCAATTTCAGGAAACCTGATATAGCAAAAAGCACCTTGACCTGTCTTTCTGCTGCAACCGTTACCCGTAAGGCAATAGAAGAGTATGGCTATGCATCCGATCAAGAAAAAAAGATGATCACGTTCGAGCCTGGACATGATTTTATTTTTCTCGGAGAGGAGGATAATTACACGCTAGTACTTTACAACCTTCTGGTCAATGCACTACAGGTTCTCCAGGCAAAACCAGATGGACGCATCGTGATCAGTCTAAAACAAGGTGACACCACTAACAGAGTTTACGTCAGAGACAACGGCCCTGGCATACAACCGGAAGTTCTGCCCAGAATTTTCGACTCCTTTTTCACTTCCGGTAAAAAAGGCGGTACCGGCCTTGGCCTTGCTTTCTGTAAACGGGTCATGACGTCTTTTGACGGTACAATCTCCTGCAACTCAGAAAAAGATCGATATACTGAATTCGTGCTTGAGTTCCCCGCTGTCGACCCCAAAGTGATCAGGAACTACGAATCACAACTTTACGAGGAATACAGACCATTCTTCACAGGCAAAAAGCTCTTGATTGCCTGTGACAAGCCAGAATTCAGGAAAACGTTCAAAGCCCTTCTCGCACCGTTGATGCTCGGAACGGATACGGTAACCGATGGACGCGAGGCTTTCAAAAAACTATCGACAGAACGCTTCGATCTTGTGCTGATCGACAGCGAACTTCCGTATCTCAATGCCGACGAACTGAGCAAAAAGCTAAATATAGCTACCAAGGAGCTTCCTGTTGTCACCTGCGTCACCTCCTCCAGAACAACACCTCTGGACTACAACCTCGAGTCAGAGAGCACCCTTTTTACGCCGCTGGCCTTGCATGAAGTGCTAAAAACCCTGAAAAGCACCATTGAAGCAACTCGAGCACCGATTAAGGAGTCGATGTCCGACAAAACAGTGCTTGTCGTTGATGACCAGGACTTCAACCGCAAGCTCATCAAAACGATGCTCAACAAGCTCGGGGTCAGAATTTTGGAGGGAGCCAATGGTCTCGAAGCCCTGAAAATTCTGGAAAAAGAACACTGCGATCTGTTAATCATGGATATGAGGATGCCGGTGATGGACGGCTTTGAAACCGCAGCACAGATCAGGTCAGGAACAACCGCGTTCCGCACCATTCCCATTCTTGGCCTGAGCGGCAATGTGGATAGTGAGTCCTTGAAAATGGCGGCTGAGAGCGGCATCAACGATAACCTCATGAAGCCAGTGAAACTCAAGCCCTTCCTTCAGAAGGTCACTGCCATGCTCAATATCAGCCAGCCAGCCTGACGAATGAGCGTTTCCTGAAGAATATTCCCCCCTTCCCGCCTTTGCGCAATCACAAATCCACGACTGAACCACATAGGGCGTTTTGAGGTTATTGCCTGAAACTCCATTTTGAACCTCTCCCGACACTATGTATCGGAATATTTCGGATTACGGACTGATCGGCAACATGCAAACAGCGGCCCTTGTCTCAGCCGACGGCTCGATCGATTATTACTCTTTGCCGTACTTCGACTCCCCTACCATATTCGCTTCACTGCTCGATGAGCGCAACGGTGGATTTTTCAGCCTCAAACCTTCCGAACCTTTCACGTCGAGCCGGGAATACCTTACCGGCACCTGCATCCTCTCCACCTCGTTCACGACAAAACATGGCAGGGCAACGCTGTATGATTTCATGCCTGTTGAAAACAGCAGCCTGAGCCAACGGCCGCCGGGGATTCATCGGTGTCTGCGCGTTGACTATGGGCGTATGGATTTCATGCTGACCCTGGCACCTCGTCCGGATTATGCACGCAGCAAAAGCGTTATCCAGCATGATGGCCCCGGTTTTACCATCAGTCATGCTAACTCGCCCGTTACCCTGCTGCACTCCTTGCAGGATTTCGATGCTGACGGCACCGGAACCGACACGCTGACACTCTCGTTTTCTCTCGATCAGGGAGAATCGGCGCATTTCGATCTGGTGCACGGCCCGGTCAATCTCGAAGAAAAGCTCCCCTGTCCTTTTGAATCAACGAAAAGCTGGTGGAAGGAGTGGCTGCACTACTGCATCGGCGAGCGGTGCACCTGGCTCGGTGAATTCACCCCGCTGGTTCACCGCTCGATGCTAACGCTCAAGCTGCTCACCTTCCAGCCGACCGGGTCCATCATTGCCGCCGTCACGACCTCTTTGCCTGAAAGCATCGGTGGAGAACGAAACTGGGACTACCGTTTTACCTGGCTCCGGGACGCCTCGTTTACGCTCAAGTCCTTGTTCACGCTCGGCCACATCAACGAAGCGGACAGCTTCATCCGCTGGCTGCACGATACGTACCGAAAACACGGCAGCCGGGAGTTGATGATCATGTATTCGATCCACGGAGAACAGGCCCTTCGCGAACAGCATCTGACGCATCTTGACGGTTACAGGCACTCAAAGCCGCTCAGAATCGGCAACGCCGCGCACAGTCAGCAACAGTGGGATATCTACGGCGAGGTCATGGATGCCGCACTCCGGCTTTCCGATTATGCCGGCAAGATCGATGAAACGCTCTGGCCTTTTTTCCGGGATATTTGTGAAATGGCTATCGAAAACTGGCGCAAGCCCGATGACGGCATCTGGGAAGTCCGCAACGGACCGTACCATTTCGTCTATTCCAAGGTGATGTGCTGGGTAGCTCTCGACCGCGGCATCACCATCGCCAGGCGATTCGGATTCAATGCGCCACTCGATCGCTGGACTCGTGAACGGGAGGAGATCAGAAGCCAGGTGCTGTCACGGGGCTTCAGCAACAAGCTGAACTCGTTCGTCCAGCGTTTCGACACGGAGATTCTCGATGCAAGCCTGCTGATTTTGCCTCTGGTCAATTTTCTGCCTGTATCGGACCATCGCATTCAGGGCACCATCGAAGCCTGCCGGAAACATCTCATGAAAAACGGCTTCATCAGGCGCTACCTTGCCGATGACGGACTTCAGGGAGAGGAGGGTGGCTTTCTGCTCTGTAATTTCTGGATGATCGAATGCCTTGCCCTGTCGGGAAAAATCATCGAGGCCGAGGAGCTGCTTGGCGTCACCATGAACGCAGCCAACGATCTCGGACTGTTTGCAGAGGAATACGATCCTCGCCGAAAGGAGATGCTCGGCAACTTTCCGCAGGCGTTCAGCCACATCGGTTATATCAACGCCATCGCGGCGCTGCTCAGCGGAAAACTTCCGCCGGAAACCCGGGATCCCGAGCTTTCGCTGATGCAGAGAATGCAGTGGCTGCTGCCTCTCAGGCTCACCCTCAACGAATCTCGGCAGCCAGCTGAAAGTACAACGGAAAAAATCGAGACAAGACTGGATGCCAGACTGAAGGTCATGCTCGGACGACTTCAGGGAGCATTCTTCGATTCAAGGCATAGACGGGTCGACTACCCCGCCATGAAACGCTCCAGAAGTTTCGGGGAGTACCAGCGGCTTGCGCAGCATCTGCACAGATTCGATCCGGAGAGCCTGCAAACCGACATGGAGCGGAAAGCATTCTGGATCAACATCTACAACATTCTCATTATCCACGGCGTCATCACCCTTGATATCCAGCGTTCGGTGCTTGAAATCGTCAACTTTTTCGGCCGGATCGGTTACGACATCGGCGACCGGTTCTACTCGCCCGATGACATCGAGCACGGAATCCTGAGAAAAAATCGTTCTCATCCGACCTTTCCGATCAGGCAGTTCAGCAGCAATGATCCCCGGTTGCAACTTGCGGTCGAAACCTTCGATCCGAGAATTCATTTCGCGCTGGTCTGCGCATCAAGTTCCTGCCCTCCCATTGAATTCTACGATGCCGAAAAGATCGACCATCAGCTCGATATCGCCGCGCGCAGTTTCATCAACCGGAACGGTCTTGAACTGGATGAGAAAAAAAGGGAACTTCGCCTGTCGAGGATATTTCAGTGGTATGGGCGGGATTTCGGAGACAATCGAGACCAGGTGCTCGATTATCTCCTGCAATTCTGCGACGAATCTCTCCGCGAAAGGATTGTGTCGATGAGGACGCAACTACGCATACGCTATCTGCCCTACAACTGGGATCTCAACCGCAGATTGGGCGAAACGTAAGCGCGATTATCAAGCTAAACCGTCAAGCCGCTCCCACAACTCCTGCAATTTCGTTTCAAGCGCTTCGATTTTTGCCTTCATCTCCCCGAGTGAGCGAATCTGGGCTTCCTGGCGGAGCTGGTCACGCATGGGCTGGGCCGGCACGCCGCGAATGGCTTGGCCTGACTGCATGAAGGATTTGGAGATGCCGGCCTTGGCCGCCACCGAAATCTTGTCGGCAAGTTCAAGATGGCCTGCAAAGCCCGCCTGCCCGCCGATAAGGCAGTTGCGGCCGATCTTCACGCTGCCGGAAATGCCAGCCTGCGAAGCGATGACCGTATCGCCACCGATCCGGCAGTTATGCGCAATCTGCACAAGATTGTCGATCTTGACCCCTTTTTCGATGACGGTCTCCCCCATCGTCGCACGGTCAATCGTCGTGTTCGCGCCGATTTCGACATCATCCTCGATGCGCACCGTACCCATCTGGGGAATCTTTACGTAGGAGCCATCTTTCTGCGGCGCAAAACCGAAACCGTCGGCTCCGATGACCGTCCCGCTGTGAATCGTGACCCGATCTCCTATCAACGTGCCATCATACATGGTCACCTGTGGAAACAGCGTACACTCTGAACCAATCGTCACCTCGTCGAGCAGTACGGTGTTGGGGCCGATCACTGTATTGTCGCCAATCACGCAGCGCTCCCCGATGACCGCATGCTCGCCAACCGAAACGTTCCGACCGAGACGCGCCGATGGCGCAATCGACGCCGATGCGGCCACGCCAGACTCCGCAATCCGACGCGCTCCTGCAAAGTGCCGCAGGATGAACACAAACGCGGTGTAAGGGTCTTCGACCTTCAGGAAACTCATTCCCTCAGGCGCATCATCGACAGGAGCTTTGGGGTGCACAATCAGCAGCGAAGCGCCACTTTGCGCAATGTGTCGGTAATACTTTTCATTAGAGACGAAACTGACCTGCCCGGAGACGGCCTCTTCAATTTTAGCCGGACCGGTGATTTCGGTCTGATCCGAACCGACAAGCTCGACGGAGCTGAAATAACGCCCGAGAAAGGCATTGATGTCTGCAATGTTCATACTGTATGCGATGGCCGGAGAAAGCCAGAAAATTTACTTAGTAATTCAATCCATTTTGCTATATTCAAAATCCTAAATCGCGCCGGATGCGACAGCGTACGCCCGTACCCGATAAACGAAGGTGTTGGCGTAATATAATTCGTTTCATCAGAAAAAGCAGTGAAGGATGGAAACACCTATCAAAATTTTCGCAGGACGCAGTAACCCCGAACTTGCAGAGAAAATTGCCGATTACCTCGGGATGCCGCTGTGTGACGCAAAAGTGGAGAACTTCTCCGACGGCGAAATTTCGGTCAACTACTTCGAGTCGATTAGAGGCTCGGATATGTTCATCATCCAGTCGACCAATCCTCCGGGAGACAACCTGCTGGAACTGCTTATCATGATCGATGCTGCCAAACGCTCATCGGCGGCCAGAATTACGGCAGTCATGCCCTATTACGGCTATGCTCGTCAGGACAGAAAAGACAAGCCCCGCGTAGCCATCACGGCCAAGCTTGTGGCAAACCTCCTGACCCAGGCCGGCGCTGACAGAATTCTTACCATGGATCTGCACGCAGCGCAGATTCAGGGCTTTTTCGACATCCCGTTCGACCATCTCTATTCGAGTGTGGTGCTGATCGATTATGTCAAGAACATGGACATCGCCGACAACCTCGTCGTGGCCTCACCAGACGTCGGTGGCGTCAAACTGGCTCGCAAGTTTGCATCCGAGCTCGGCACCGAGCTGGTCATTGTTGACAAACGTCGTCCGAGAGCAAACGTGGCCGAGGTGATGAACATCATCGGCGACGTGAAGGGCAAAAACGTGCTGCTGGTCGATGACATGATCGACACGGCGGGCACCATCGTCAACGCTGCCAAAGCCATCCAGGAAGCCGGCGGCCTGAAGATTTATGCTGCGGCGACCCACCCGATTCTCTCCGGCCCGGCCATCGAGCGTATCAACAACTCGGTTTTCGAAAAAGTGATTGTCACCGACTCGCTGGTCAGCGAGCACGACTACTGCCCGAAACTCGAAATCGTCACCATCAGCAACCTGTTCGGCGAAGCCATCAAGCGTATCTACGACGGTGAGTCGGTCAGCTACCTGTTCGACAGCAAGAACATCTCGCACAAGATCACCAATCATAATTAATTCTTAAGCGTTAACAGTTAAAGGAGATAGAGGAAGAAGATGGAAACAAGAGCATTGTCTGTTAATCTTCGCGAAGTGAAGAAAAATGGAGCCGCAAAGCTGCGCCAGCAGGGTATGGTTCCGGCCGTTGTGTACCATAAAGGAGAAGAGACCGTTGCAATCAGTGTCGATGAAATCGCTCTGGACAAGCTCGTCCACTCTGCCGAATCGCACCTGATCGACCTGCAGTACCCCGATGGCAAATCGGTTCGCGCCTTCATCAAGGACTTGCAGTTCGACCCCGTCACCGATCGCGTCATCCATGCCGACTTCAAGCGCTTCACGGCTGACGAAGTTGTTGAGATGGAAGTTCCGATCCATGTCGAAGGTGAAGCTGTCGGCGTGAAAATCGGCGGCGGTAAACTCCAGATCAACATGCACACCCTGACCCTGAAAGGCAAACCGGCCAACATGCCCGAGCACTTCACGATCGATGTCTCTGCCCTTGAAACCGGTCACTCACTGCACATCAGCGACCTTCAGGCTACCGTTCCGGCAGGCACCATCGAGATCATCGGTGATGCCGACGCAGCCATTGTTTCGGTTGCTGCTCCCAGAAAAGAGGCTGAGGCTGAAGCCGAAGAGGAAACCACTGAAGAGGCCTGATTCAAAACCAGCCCAATCGCAGGATAAGCTCAAGCTGCCTTTCTCCGGAAAGGCAGCTTTTTTTTCGTCTCGCCGTTTGCAATCGAACGGCAAGTATCGTTTTTTGAGAAGTGCACGGAAAAAACAGCATTGCTTTCACTTAGCCCTATTCTCATTTTCCAATGGCTGCACAGCAACCGAATGATTCGCACGTCCCTGTCTGGTACCGCATCGTGCCGGGGCTTGGCCTGTTGAGAGCCGGCAAAACCGCCCAGGGCCTCTTTTTCGTGCTGGCGTTTACAGCATTCATCGTGTTGATGGTGCTCCGGTTCGATCTGCTGACGATCAGCCTGCGCTCACTCGTAACCGGCCTGAGTCTGCTGGTGCTCTCCCCCGTCAACTTCCAGCAAATTTTCACCCAGGAAATCCTCGAATTCTGGATCGCTGCGCTCTATCTGCTGCTCGTGCCGGTGCTGCTCATCTACTTTTCGTGGCGCTCGTACCGCAAACATCTCGAACGGCAACATGCCGCCGGGTCAGGGGAACTGAGCCTGTGGCAGCTCGGCATGATTTCCTTCAAACGCAACGGCATTTCGGTCGCCGCGTCAGTAGTCATCTTTCTGCTCTATTCGGTGGCCTTCCTTGCGCCATTTCTTGCCCCTTTCAGCCCTTTCGATCAGCAGGACTTTCTCGTCACCGCCTACCAGCCTCCTCTGACCCGCATCGACGCGCTGGTGCTCGACAAACATCGTACCGTCGTCATTCCGCAAAGACAAGGCGACGACGCGGTCGCCTCGCTGAGCAACGCCCTCATCACCGACAGCCAGAAGCTCAGGTCGAGAAACCGTGACTACGGACTGAAATTCGTTGACGGCTACCGCGTAGAAGGCGAACAGCTCTTCTACCGTCAGGGCATCAGGGAAAAAAGCATACCGCTCAACGAGCTTCGGTCGGTACACGACGGAAGCAGCAAACCGGGCTATATCGTCACAAAAACCTTTCTGCTCGGCACTGACCAGTACGGGCGTGACATCTTCAGCCGAGTGCTCTACGGCTCGCGCATTTCGCTCTCCATCGGCTTTCTGGTGGTACTCATTTCGGTGACACTCGGCACGGTGATCGGCGTCTCGTCGGGCTACTTCGGCGGCTGGGTGGACAGCATCCTGATGCGCATCGTCGATGTGCTGATCGCCTTTCCGGCGCTGTTTCTGATTCTGATTATCATCGCCACCTTCGGCAACTCGATCTACCTGATCGTCATCACCCTTTCGTTTACTGGCTGGATGGGCGTGGCCCGAATCGTGCGCGGCCAGGTGCTTTCGCTCAAGGAGCAGGAGTTCATCCTCGCGGCCAAGTCGCTCGGTCTGTCGAGCGCGCGCATCATCTTCCGCCACGTGATGCCCAACACGCTGACGCCGGTTATCGTGGCCGCAACGCTGCGCATCGGCAGCATTATCCTGACCGAAGCGGGCCTCTCCTTCCTCGGCCTCGGCGTGCAGCCACCAACCCCGAGCTGGGGCAACATCATCAACGAAGGGCGCGACAGCCTGCTCAACCACTGGTGGATTTCGACGTTCCCCGGCATCGCAATCCTCACCACGGTGGTTTCGTTCAACCTTATCGGCGACGGCATCCGAGACGCCCTCGACCCGAGGATGCGATCATGAGCAAACAGTTACCGGACGACCCACAGCCGTGGCAGACCCTTGAGTCGGAGTACCTGCACCGCGAAACATGGCTGACCATCCGCCGAGACAAGGTGAAGCTCTCCAACGGCAGAACCATCGACGATTACTATGTTCAGGAGTTCCCCGAGTGGATCAACGTCCTGGCCATCACGAAGGAGCGGAAGGCTGTTCTCATCCGGCAATACCGGCATGGGCTTGGCTCGGTCGATTACGAACTGCCGGCAGGCGTTTGCGAGCCCGACGAGTCGCCGCTTGAGGCCGCGCAACGCGAGCTGCTCGAAGAGACCGGGTACAGCGGCGGAGCGTGGTCGCCCTTGATGACGTTGAGTCCGAACCCGGCACTCCAGAACAACCTCTCCTACTCGTTCCTGGCCGAAGGAGTCACGCTTTCAGCAAGCCAACATCTCGATCCGACCGAAGAGATTACCGTCCACGAGGTGCCGCTGGATGACCTGCGCAACCTGATTTTCGAGGGCGAGATAATCCAGGCACTACATGCTGCACCCGTGCTCAAGTACCTGATGCAACAGTCGATACCTTGAGGGACAAAGAGGAGGCATGGCATGAAAAAACAGAAACAGCTCGAACTGCTTGAAGAGGCCATCAGCTCGACCGGTCACAAAATCCGGTACGAAAAAGGCAGTTTCGTTGGCGGAGAATGCCGGGTCAGGGAAAACAAAATCGTCGTGGTCAACAAGTTTTTACCCATCGAAGGCAAAATCGCCACCCTCGCTTCGGTACTGCGCCAACTCAATCCGCCCGGACTCTCCGCCAACGTTGTCAAAATCCTGGACGACCTGACGGCAAACGACCTGTTCAGCGGCAGGAACAGGTAGGGAAAGGGGCTGCCGCGAAGGCTGTACCCCTATGGGGATGTCCTGGAAAATCTGTAGGGGCAGTCCCTTGCGGCTGCCCTTCCCCCCCCTCAGTACCACACCGTCTGCCCGCTTTTCGACCGCACCTCAACCACCGGATGTTGCATCGCGAACCGCTCCAGCAAACCGCGCTGAACGTGCGGCATCGCAACACCAGGCACGAGCAGCATCCGCTGAGGATGAACCGAAGCAACCCACGATTCAAGTCGCGACCACTCCTTTTCAGTAAAGCGGCCGATCCAGAGTACCACATTCCCCCCATTCGCCGGAGTCTGTTCAAGTCGTTTCAGCCCTGATACGAACAGCCACGAACGCTGCTTGCTGTCGATCCTGAGCACTCGGTCAGCCGGACGACGGACGACGAACTGCCGTGACGCTGAAAGAAGTCCAGCGCTGACAGGCTGGAGCTGCTCATCCAAATCTGCCGAAAACATTCCCACCGAAGCCACCGGCTCCGCAAGTCCCCAGAGGCTCGACTGTCGCTTGATGCGCTCCCGATCCATCGGACGTCGCCCATCCTCAACCAGCAGGGTTTCGCTCCCTGACGAAAGCAGAAGCGCCATATCCCGTCCAGCATTGACCGTCACCATTCTTGGGGAATCGGGAACCGGGCGAATCACCTCATGCCAGAGCAACAGGTTCAAACCGATCAGAACGGAAACAGCCAACCGCCCCCAAGCTTTTGAGACAAGCGCATACAACGCCAACACGACTGTCAGATAGAACACTACCACCCCGAACAGATCGGGGTGAACCTCGATGCTGGCAAACGGCAGGCGGTTGAACAGCTCCACAAACCAAAGCGCGACATTGGCAAACAGCCACGAACTGAGTCCGAAAAGCTCCGCCACACCACCACCAAAACCGTGCAAAAGCGCCATCGGAAACGAGGCGTACATGGCCATGCTTGAAAAGAACACAACCGGCACATTGGCGATAATGCCCGAAGGTGCGTAGGTGCCGAAATACCACGCAATCACCGGAGCAATGCCGATCATCGCCGCCAGGCTCACGCTGAATGCGCTCCAGAAGAAATGCGCGACTTTGCGCAACACTCCATCGCCATCCGGAATGAGGCTTGAAAGCCACGGATAAATGGTAAGGATACCCACTACCGCGGCGTTGGTCATCTGAAACCCAGGGCTCAGCAGTTCGAGAGGATTGAAAAGCAGAATAATGAGATCGGCTGCGGCCAGCGAGTTTAACGGATAGCTTTTGCGCCCGATCGTGCCGCCGGCGATAATCACCGATGCCATAATCGCCGCACGTCTGGTCGAGGGCGCATTGCCGGTCACGAAACAGTACAGCGCAATCACCACCACCAGAATGAAAAGCGACAGCCATTTGCCCGCCAACGTCACCCGCAGGCGTTGCAAAGCAAGGTTGACCACATAGGCCAGCAACGCCACGTGCAGCCCCGACACAACCAGCACATGCGCCGTACCGGTACGCCGGAACGCATCGTACACCTCCTCCTGCACCAGCTCCCGCTCGCCGAGCATCATCCCCTTGATGAAGCCCTGTTCAGGCCCTTCCGGAAAGCGCTGATCGATAGCTGACCGGAGATAATTTCGCAAAGGATTAATGGCCAGCCCGAACGATAGAGAACTTGTCGGCTGCACTCCTTGGCGAACCATCCACGGGCCGACGCAAAAGAGCTGGCAATGCACACCCTTCAACCGGGAATACCACCGGGGGTCAAACTCGTCGCGGTTGGAGGCTGGCGGGATCAGACCGACCGAGCCCTTGACGTGAACAAAATCACCTTGCTGAATCCTGAACTGCTGATCGCCAGACATGCGGATAACCACCGTCACCGGCTCATCGACCCGAGTCGTGCGCCCGTTTTCGAACACCTCGCGAGCACTCACGCGCAAGCGCGCTTTGCCGTGGTTCACGACCGGACGAGCATCCACAATGCCGGACACAATCACCTCACGCCCAACCCACGAAAGCAACGAAGGTGAAGGCACGAGCCGAAAAACTGCTGCAGCATAAAAAGCAAACCCGGCAAACACCATCAGCAGGTAGCTCACAGCCAAAAGTGCCGACAGCTTGCTCACCAGAAGCCGTTTCCGATGAACGAACAAAAGAAGGCCGGTCACGATGCAAGCAAACAGCGCCACGGCAAGCCAGCCAAAAGGCGAAAACGGCAAAGCAATGGCGGCCAGAATGCCGAAAACGGCGCAGGCAAGCAGGCGCAGTGCTGGATGAGCAGGAAGGAAAAACCGCTTCATACTAGGGGTTATGGCGGTTATTTCAGGATTTAAGCAACAGGATAATTTAGTATATTCAGGTCATTTCCCGTTAACCAGCCAAACAAAACACCCGGATGCTTGTCAAAGAGATTCTCGACGCCAAAACCGAACCGGTCTTCAGCCTGGAATTTTTCCCTCCGAAAAAGCAGGACGACTGGGACAAACTCTTTGCCACCATCTCGAACCTTTCCCCTCTCGATCCTTCGTACGTGAGCGTCACTTACGGCGCAGGCGGCTCGACGCGGGAACGCACGCACAATCTGGTCACCAAAATCCAGCAGGAAACCGGCCTGACGGTTGTTTCGCACCTGACCTGCATCGGCGCGGAGAAGAGCGAAATCGAAAGCGTTCTGCAAAACTACCGGGAGCACGGAATCACCAATGTGCTCGCCCTGCGCGGCGATAAACCTGCCGACATCCCCACGCTCGCTGAGGCGATCAAGGACTTTCCGCACGCCATCGACCTCGTGAAATTCATCAAAGCGAACTTCCCGGAAATGGGCATCGGCGTGGCAGGCTTCCCCGAAGGCCACCCAGAAACGCCGAACAGGATGAAGGAGCTTGAATATCTCAAGGAGAAGATTGACGCCGGAGCCGACTACATCGTCACCCAGCTCTTCTTCGACAACCGCGACTACTTCGACTACGTCGAGCGCTGTGAGCTGGCGGGCATCACCGTGCCGATCATCCCCGGCATCATGCCCATCATGACGAAGAAAGGCATGATCCGCATGGGCGAACTCGCCCTCGGCTCAAGAATCCCGTCGAAGCTGTTGCGCAAAGTACTCGAAGCGTCGGATGACAAAGAGGTCGCCGAAATCGGCGTTGAATGGGCCACCAACCAGGTGCAGGAGTTATTGGATCACAAAGTCAAAGGCATCCACTTCTACACCCTCAACCTGTCCGAAGCCACGCTGAAGATTTTCCGGAATCTGAAGCGGGGGTAAGTAATCATTAAACACTGACCTTTTGAAGGTCATGCGATCCATGCATTTCGAAAAATGAAAAAGCCTCAACTATAAACTGAGGCTTTTATTATTAAACTTCTCGAGAAACCGGAGCTATAACCGTATTTACATTTGGAGAAACGTCACCAAAAAGGTCTATTTGAGGTTGTTGTTCATAACTGTTCAACAATTCTGGTTGCGCTAAAGGCTGTAGTGATTCAATTATCTCGATGAGAGGATATTCCCTCCTATCTTCTAAAAGTCTTGCCACCATCCTATGAGATGCCATAGGTAGATTTACTTCTCTTGGAACTCTCGCATCTGCTGCCAAAAATTGCTGCACAATCCCCCACGCAACGTAAAAAAGCTCCATAAATGCACCATCATAGGGCAAAGGACATACTACAAGATTTTTCTGAAAATCTAATCTTATTCTATCATCTCTTCCTTGCTGCGAAGGAATAATTGCAATACGCAATCCTTTTGCCCCCTCAAGATGTCTTGGGTTTATTTTTACCGTTGTCCCAACCCACCTATCCGAGTCGCTCATGCCTAAAAACAAATCAGCCTTCCACAAGCCACTAATACTATAAGGAAGTGAAGGACGTGTTGTTGGTTTTCTAAATGCAGCTGCCAACATATTTATATACCTACGCAATTTAATTGGTTGAGCCTGAGCCCCTGTTAATAATCGAGACTCGTCTGTCAGCAAATTTTCCGCAGTCTCAAGCAATTGGATCGCTCCAGACTTTTCAGCCCCAAATAATATCGAAGATGTCTGATTACCCGGAACACGACAATATTTCCGCATACTATCATTCACCTTTTCAAGAATCGGCGCATCACCTCGGCGAATGGCATCATGCACCGCATATTCGAAACATATACCACAATCACCATCACCCGGCCGGTACAATCGCGGAAGCATAAAAAGCTTCACATTAGCATAACCATTAACCTCCTCAACTACCTCACGCTTTAAAGCATGTAATAATCCATAAAGTATTGGCCTCACAACAGCTATAATTGCAGAAACCTCATCTGCAATTTCATTAATCTGTTGTTCCACACGAACCTTAATTATATCTGACATAACATTACTTTAGAAAGGTTTTTCTGGAAAAATAAAACTCTTTTTTTTTAAGGATAAAATACATCTCACAACACCATATTTCAATGCCTTCGTTTCTATTTAATTATTTAAACCCAATCGCCGGATAACCCACCCAATGCCTCTGCATAGCAATCGCCGTCTCACCCATTCCCAGATCATCGACTTTCAAATGCGGCTGGCTGATGCTCGTAGCATAAGCAATCGGCACGCCTTTTAACGGAGCGCTTTTTTCCAGCTTCTGCAAATCCCGGGACGTCAACAGAGCAACGGAAATAGCATAGTTTCCGCACCAGCTCCATTTGTATTCCTTGAAATTATCCGGCTTGGTCGTGTAGGCATAAAATCTGGCAACTTTCTTTTCGGTCAATTCCGAGTCAAAACAGGTGCTGATTATTTCCCGATCATAAGCTTCTGCCAGCGCATTCGCTTTGCTGCCGGTTCCGTAATAGGCATAATTGTATCCGCCCCAATCTTCATCGCCATAATGCACGGCGTCGGACGAAATCAGGATGGCAACATCCTCTCCCCAGCGCAAATTCTTCTGGCTCATCACGATAAACAGTGCCTTGGCCAAATGCTTGCTGATGGTTTGCATCCGCTCGAAATCCATGTACGGCACCAGAATGCTGATGACTTCAACATCCCTTTTCTGGTATTGCAGAAACGGAATCATCGCCTCCACGGAATATTCCTCGCTCTGCATCGGATCGTGCACGATGGCCATATCGGCAGGCAACTGCTTGATGATTTCTTCCCGCAGCGGCGACACCGTGACCGGTCCGTACGGACCGCGCCATGAGCTGAAGCTGTCGAAAACGAGCCAGTTTTCGAGATTGTAGCGCCACGCTTTGTGAGCCACGCCGAAAATGATGACTGTTTTTGCCTTGATATTTCTCAACACCGCCGGATAGAGCCAGCTCGCGTAGGTGTAATCGTCATGCGGACAGATCGCCGCCCGCCACACGGTTCCCACTGGCTGCTGCGTACGAGCAAGATCGTCATGATACAGTCTATCGATTCGCACCATGACTGAATCCATTTGCCTGGCCTTATGCGCAAATCCAACCGTATCAGCCAATGCGCGCGTCGAAAATTCAGGATCGGATCGAGCAAGCAGTACACTGTTCGACAGGATAAGCGCAAAAAACAAGCACATCGAAATAACCGTTCGCGCGATATATCTCATCTTTTCAGCTTGCTGCATGGTTCTTTGTTTGATAACAAAACAAGCGCTGCTATTCTGAAATCAACATCAGAACAGGCGCGAGTATCTATAAAAAAAGATAGGGAATTCCGGAGGTAAAAGGGCGAAGTATAGCGTGGAGGCTCGGCTCATCAACGGACGAAGCGGATCAGGAGAACATTCCAATCCACTTCGTCCGTATTAGTCCATGCTCTTAAATTTCGTTCTGCACGAGCTGCTCGTAGGTTTCACGGCGGCGAATCAGCTTGGCTTCGCTGCCGTCAACCATTACTTCTGCGGGACGACGGCGACCATTGTAGTTGGTGCCCATGACTGCGCCATAAGCTCCGGAAGAGAGTACGGCGAGCAATTCACCTTCAGGAGCATCGCCGATAGTGCGGTGGCGGACGAAGAAGTCGCTTGATTCGCAAACCGGCCCTACCACGTCAGCCACAACGCTCTTGTCGTGCTGCTTGACCGTGAGCACTTCGTGGTGCGACTGATAGAGCGCAGGGCGGATCAGTTCGGTCATACCGGCATCGACAATGAAGAACTCTTTGCCCGCATGGTTTTTCTTGCGATAGAGAATTTTGGTGACCAGCACCGACGAGTTGGCGGCAATGAACCGGCCCGGCTCGAAAATAACCGTCACGCCTTTGTCGTCGAGCATCGGAATAAGCTTTTCGGCAAACTTGGTGATCGGCGTAGCTGGTTTCTGCGGATCGTAGGTTGCCGGGAAACCTCCACCGAGATCGAGCCATTTGATATCGAAGCCAAGATGACGCGCCGATTCAAGCACCTCGAGCAGCTTCTGCGTGGCGGCCACGTAGTACTCCGGATCGAAAATCTGCGAGCCGATGTGCATGTCGAGACCGTGAAGCTCAAGGTTCGTTAATGCTTTAAACAAGTCGAACACCTCGGCCAGCCCGGCCTCGTCGATGCCGAACTTCTCCTTACTGTCGCCCGTGGTGATGTAGGGATGGGTCTCGGCGGTCACGTTGGGAGTAACCCTGACGCCGACCTGTGCGACCTTGCCAAGGCGAGCAGCCACACGATTGATCGCCTTGAGCTCGGCAGTCGACTCGGCCTTGATCATCATCACGCCCGAGTTCAGGCCATACTCGATCTCCTCCTCGGTTTTACCAACTCCAGCCATGATGATTTTCTCGGCAGGTACGCCGGCTTTCAGTGCACGATAGAGTTCACCTCCGGAATTGACGTCGCATCCGCAACCTTCGGCAGCAAGCGTGCGGATAACCTCAAGATTGAAGTTAGCCTTGACTGAATAACAGGTGAAATGCGGAAGAGCGGCAAATGCCTCCTCGAAGGCCCGGTACTGGCTGATCAGGCTCTGGCGGCTGGTCACGAACAGTGGCGTGCCGTACTGCCGGGCAAGTTCGTCAAGCTTTAGAGATTCACATGAAAGGGTTCCGTCGGAGTATGAAAAAAAGTGACTGTCGAGCACGATGCGCTGGTAATTTGATGGTTCATTGGCGATTAGAAGGAACATAATAGCCTTTCTTCATTCCTGAAACAAAAAAACAGCAGACCTTGCATAATAGGAGTCCAAGGTGTATATTCGTTGCTCATTTAATAATCAACTGATCGACGCTACTGATGGCAAAAGGAAAAGAGAACAGGATCATTGTGACGCTTGAGTGCACCGAAGCTAAAAAGGAAGGCAAACCGGTCTCAAGATACACCACGACCAAGAACAAAAAGAACACCACGGAGCGACTCATACTCAAGAAGTACAATCCGAATCTCAAGAGGCACACCGAGCACAAAGAGATCAAGTAATTAGCATAATCGTCGAAAAGAACTTATCTTTCCAAGTAAGGCTTTTTGACAATTTGCAATGCCCGAATGGCGGAATTGGTAGACGCACTCGTTTCAGGGGCGAGCGCCGAGAGGTGTAGGAGTTCGAATCTCCTTTCGGGCACCAACTACCTGCAAAAGTTACATGTGCAAGAGGATCAGGGTTAAGAATATCACGACGTCTCCTGTTACAGAGAACTAATTTGAAATACTGGGGTAAGCACCTTCGATGGAGGTGCTTTTTTTTTCCTTTTTTTACAATCTAAACCGGTGCAGTAGTGGATCATACTAAAATCAATCTCATCGTTCGCCTTCAGCACATCGACAATCAGATCGAGGAGATCATGAGCCTGCAGAAAGGCCTTCCGGAAGAGATTTCTGCGCTCGAAGAGGATTTGGCCTTCACGATTCGCCAGATCGAGGCTCGCAAAAAAATCACCGAAGATCATCTGAAACTCCGTGAGCGGCTGAACGGGCTCATTAACGACTGCAAGGAAAAAATCAAATCGTTCAAGGATAAGCAGACTCAGGCGCGCAACAACAAGGAGTATGATGCGCTGTCAAAGCAGATCGAATACGAAGAAAAAGAGATCGCGCAGTGCGAAATCCAGCTTCAGGACATTTCGCAGGCCGAGCACCATGCAACAGAACTGCAGAACAAAGGTCGCGAACTGATTGCCGAGAACCGTTACGACGAGATTTCCGAAGAGATGATGCCTGACGATGTGCTTCAGCAGCAGATGTCGGATCTGAGCGAGCAGGTCAAACTCAAAAAAGAGGAGCTGGAGAGCATCGAGGTCGAAACAGCCGAAGAGGTTGCTCAACTCAGGGAAAGCCTTGATAAACAGCGAGCCGTCGTAACCAAGGAAGCCAAGCGCCTGCTCGATAAATACGACCACCTCAAAAGCGGTACGCTGCAAAACGCTGTGGTCAAGCTGGATCGCCAAGCCTGCTCTGGCTGCAACACCAGGGTTCCGACCAACCGCCACACCCTGATCGTGCAGGGCGGTTTTTACGTTTGCGAATCGTGTGGCCGCATCGTGGTTCACGAGCGCCTGTTCGACGAGGCTGCCAACGAAGACAGCAAGTAATATTTTTTGTCAGAACGGCCGAACGGAATAACTCTGTTCGGCTGTTCTCTTTTTTCACTCCCCGCATGGGGAGCACTGTTCATCTTTAAAGCTGAAACCGCAAGTGTGCAGTCGCTGTATGGCTTGACGCTGTGCAGAGGAAAGTCCGAACTTCACAGGGCAGGGTGCCGGTCGAGAACCTGGTTCAAGGCCGGGGGCAGCGGTGCAAACCGTCTGTCACAGAGAGTGCAACAGAAAGCAAACCGCCCCGGCTCCGGCCGGAGTAAGGGTGAAAAGGCGGTGTAAGAGACCACCAGGTGCGTCAGCAATGCCGTACGCTATGAAAACCTCCCCGAAGCAAGGCCAAATATGGAAGCTTTTTCCGCAAGGAAAGAAGGGTTGCCCGCCCAACGTTTCCGGGTAGGCCGCATCAGATAAATGACTGCAGCTTCATCACTCGATGATGATTCACAGAATTCGGCTTACAGCTTCGGTTTCAGCTTTTTTCTTTCCTGCTTTTTCGCTGCTCCATTTCCGTTCTCGAGCACGTACCTGACTTTATCCAGCAGGACTGGCACCGCGAACGGCTTCTGCAGAAAAGTCAGCCCCTCATTCATGATGCCTTGACTTGAAATGATGTCTTTGGCATACCCGGACATGTAAATCACCCTGATCGACGGAATAATCTCCTGAATTTTTTCATACAGAACGCGTCCATTCATGCCTCGCATGACCAGATCGGTCAGAAGCAAATCCGGAATAAATCCATCCTTCACAATCAGTGCAAGCGCCTCTTCCCCGCCTTCGGCTTCCCGAATGGTAAAACCGGCTTCATCAAGAGTCTGGACAACAAACTTTCGTACCAGCTCGTCATCTTCGACAACCAGCACTTTGGCGCCGCCGTCCACATGATTCACGAACTCTTCAGCAGCAGGAATTTCCTGAACATCACTGTGCTGAATTGGCAATAAGATCTTGAAACACGTACCCTCACCACGCTCGCTGCCAACCTGGATAATGCCACCATGCTGGCGAACAATGCCATAAACGGTCGAGAGTCCCAACCCGGTGCCTTTGCCCTTGGGCTTGGTGGTATAAAAAGGCTCGAACAGATGACTCAGCGTCTTTTGATCCATCCCCTCTCCGGTATCACGAACCGTCAGCAAGGCATAGGAGCCTGCGGCCAGACCTTCGAAATATTTCTCCTCCCCTTTTTTGATCACCAGCAGCGAGGACTCCATAATCAGTTCGCCCCCCGCCGGCATGGCATCTTCGGCGTTAACGGCAAGGTTCATGATGATCTGTTCGAGCTGGCTGGCATCCCCGCGCATGGGAAGCGGTTGCTCATGCAGATGGTAGCGAATGTCGATGTCGGCCCGGATGGTTCGCCGCAAAAGCTGCTCGAAGTCCCGGATCACTTCGTTCAGATCAACGGTTCTGAACTCAAGCGACTGGCGGCTGCTGAAGGCCAGAAGCTGCCGGACAAGTTCACGAGATTTGAGGGCGGCGTGATGGATGACTTCGACATACTGCTTGCTCTTTTCGGGTTCACGGATGCGCTTCAACAGCATCTCGGAGTAGCCGAGAATCGGGGTCAGGAGATTGTTCAGATCATGCGCGATGCCACCGGCAAGCCGACCGATCGATTCGATTTTCTGCGACTGATAGAGCTGCTGTTCAAGCTCGGCACGCTCCTTTTCAGCTTTTTTCCGGCGCCTGATGTCACGGAGGAAAACCAGCGCTCCAGGCTTACCGGAAAAGGTAAACGGCACGGCGGAGGCCTCGACCTCAACGGTAGAACCATCCAGACGCAAAAGCCGCTCTTCGATCGCAGGAGCAGACTGGCGAAGCTCGTTGAGCCTGCGCATTCTGGTATCGACCAGCTCGCGGCAATCGGGATGAATCATGTCAAGAACCTTGCGCCCGAGCAGCTCATCAGGAGTCGAGGCTCCGAACAGAGTGAGCGCGCGGTTGTTCAGATAACTGAAACACTCGCTGGTCTGAATGAAGATGGCGTCCGGCGCCGACTCCACTACCGAACGGAACCGCTCCTCGCTTTCGCGCAGGGCCGATTGCGATTTGAGCCGTCCGGTAATATCCTGCACGGTGGCAACCCTGTACATAAGCTGCCCGTCATCTCCCCGGACGCTGACCACATCCATCTGCGCGGGAAAAGCGCTGCCATCCGGCCGTTGCATTCTCGCCTGGTAACTGATAAATCCCGTACGGTCAACGGTTCTGATATTGTTCATTACCGTTTCACGATCTTCAGGAACATAGAGACTCGCAATCCTGACCCCCTCGATCTCACTGACCGGCCGACCACACAGGCGAGCAAACGCCTCGTTGCAGGCAAGCACCTGGTTGGTCTGCGGCAACCCTATGGCGATGCCGTGAGCACAAAGCCTGAATGCATCGGCCCAGAGACGGGTCTGCTTCTCCTGCTCGATTCGCTCGGTAATGTCTCTCGTAACAGCATAAATCACCCCTTCTTCAAGCGGCGTGCTATTCCATTCAAACCATCGATACGAGCCGTCGCTGGCCCGGTAACGATTCACAAAATTCAGCGAACGCTGACCATCCAGTATTTTTTCAATTTCAGCCCAGGTGACCTTGATATCGTCGGGATGAATCAGTTTGAGGAATGGCGTGGAAAGAAGCTCCTGTTCGGAATAACCGAGCGTTTTCTGCCATGCCTTGTTGATTTTGGTGAAGTGCCCGTTGGAGGAGGCGATACACACCATATCCGGCGTGAGATTGAACAGTCTGTCGAACTCGAGCTCAGCCTTTTTTCTGCGACTGATATCCCTTGCCATGCACAGAATGGCCGTGACCTGACCGGAAGCATCGAACACCGGGGTCTTCTTCACCCGGAACCAGACCCGGCCTTTCGGGCCGGCAATTACCCTGTCTTTTTCCAGATGCTGCCGGGTTTTCAGGACTTCAGCATCCTGACCGGCGCACAAAACCGCATCCTCAGGAGAGAGCAGCTCCTCATCATTTTTGCCGATAATCTCATCTGCCCTCATGCCAAGAAAACGGCAGAACGCCTGGTTGACGCTACGGTAACGGAAGTTCGCGTCTTTCAGAACTAAAAGATCCGGAGTGGCTTCGAGCAGCGCATCCATGAAGCTGCGCTGCTCGACCAGTTCGTCCTGAAGCTTTTCGTTGAGCTGCTTGGCCTCTTCAAGCTCACGGCGAAGGCTTAGCAACTCCTGCTCTCGGGAATTTTCGAAAGGCTGGTCAGACATCCTCTCCCTGGGTCATTGCGGTCACGGTGCCATCCTCGGCGACATCGATCACAAGGCTTACCGGACGGCAGCAGATTTCACAATCCTCGATATACTCCTGATGCTCGACCGAACATTCGACAAGCACCTCAAAACTCTGGCCGCAGTAGGGACACTGCACGGTAACGCTCTGTTCATACTCCATAACTGCCTCGCTCTTCCATGTGTTACAAAATTCAATCGGCAGGGCTGCGTGCTCTACCAGAGGCCACGGCCCTGCTTCTTTGTGTAAAACAACCGCTGCCTCGGAGAGGTTTCGCAACCGCTTGAAAAATGGTTCAGAGCGTTCGAAGTTTTTGCAGTTTTTCACAAGCCTCGTCCAGCACCGACTGCTCTTTGGCGAAGCAGAAGCGGACAAGATTCTCACCACCTGTGCCGTGAAAAAACGCCGAACCGGGTACCGATGCGACACCGGTATGATGGAGAATATGCATCGCCCGCTCCCGGGCCGTTTCGCCCGGCAAGCCGTCCGTGTTTGCAAGCACGTAGTAAGCTCCTTCGGGGATGAACGGATCGAGACCGGCCTCGGAAAGCGCCGCGCAGAAGCGGTTGCGCTTGGCTTCATACTCGGCTGAAAGCCCGTGGTAATAGCTATCGTCGAGGCTGCGAAGCCCGAGGGTGACGCCAGCCTGAAGCGGCGACGGCGCGCAGACGTAGCAAAGATCGTTGAAGTAGCCAATCGCGCCGGCCCAGCGCGCATCGCACATGGCGTAGCCGATGCGCCAGCCCGTGATGCTGAAGGTTTTGGAGAGGCCTGACACGGTAATCGTCCGTTCTCTCATGCCGGGCAAGGTGGCCATCGAGACATGCGCACGTCCGTCAAAGACGAAATGTTCGTACATCTCGTCGGTCAGCACAAACAGATCGTGACGAATGGCAAACTCCGCCAGAAGCGAAAGCTCCTCGCGCGAGAAGACCTTGCCGGAGGGGTTGGCGGGGGTGTTGATCAGAATAGCTTTGGTGTTCGGTGTCACCGCTGCTTCGAGCGCTTCGAGCGCAAACGACCAGTGAGGCGGATCGAGCGGCACGAACACCGGCACGGCCTCGACCGCTCGAAGCGTCGAAACGTGGTACCCATAAAACGGCTCGAACACCAGCACCTCGTCACCGCGATTGAGCAGGGTCTGAAACGCGCAGTACATCGCACCGGTCGCGCCAGCCGAAATCACGACTTCGCGCTCAGGGTCGAGTTCCATGCCGCTGAATCGCCGTTGCTTATCAGCGATTGCCTGGCGAAGCTCGTGCAAACCAGCGTAATGGGTGTAGATGTTGGGCCCCTGCATGACGGCATCGGCCGCTCCACGCAGCACTTCCGGCGGCACCGGCGTATCGCAGATTCCCTGCGAAAGGTTGATGCCCCCGATCCGGGCGCACTCGAGCGACATGGTACGGATATCGGACTGCATCACCAGATCGCAGCGATCGGCAAGGTTCAGGCTCATGAGATGGATACGTTCAAGGGTGAAAAAACAAGCTGGCCGACCCGCACATCAATAACTGGAAAACTGCCGGAACAGGTCGGAAAATATCTCCATGCCGCCAAACAGAAGCATCAGAATCGCAACAAAAGCAAACATCACAGCCCAAATAATCAGAAGCGCTGGAATGCTTGCGAGAGCCAGCTTGACCAGAAAAATCACCATGGAACCGAACGGCATTTTGATGTCGGTCACGACCACATTCCTGTTGTTACCGGTATTCACATCCATCTACGGGCCTCCTTGTGTTTTTTCGATGATTAACTGGTTATCGGACGCTGAGCGGCAGCGGTTTTTCACTACAAAACAAACTCCCCCGGCTCATCACCGGGGGAGTAAAAAAGAATGTAACCGTAAATACGGTCAGGCTTTAGGCTTCGGCTGAACAGTGATCGTCACCTTTTCAAGCGCTTCAGTCGATTCCTTCTTGGCTGGCAGGAAAGGAAGCTGGAACGGAAGCTGCGGCAGTGAAATCGGCAACTGGATCTGCGAAAGCGAAACCGGAAGCTGCGGCAGTTTGCCGATCACGTCCATGATCTGATCCTTGAACGGGATGGGAAGGTTCTGCGGAAGCTGCTGAACGGTTTCGACAACCAGACCTGCAGCGCCCTGCACGGACTCCATCAGATCGCCAAGCGCTTCCTTGCCGCCCATCTCACCACGCTGTATGCGGCCAATGAAGTTCTGGACGCCCGGCACGATCTGCTGCGCGGTGTCTTTGCCCATATCAGCGGCATATCCAATAAGCTGGAACGGGTTGCTGAACACCATGCGGCGCACCTCTTCCGGACGGGACAGCACCTTCACCGTACCCTCTTTGGCAAGCGTAGCCTGGCAGGCCATGCGACCACCGGCAGCGATCTGGCGCGGAGAAAGGAACGCTTTTTCGACATCGGTCAGCGGGCCGAGGCAGTCTGCGCCCTCCTGAACGGTAACGTAGCAAGCCTGGCAAAGGCCGTGGCCGCCACAAACATAACCCACATGGGCATGATTCAGCCTGGCAGCCTTGCCGACGGTTTCGCCGACGGTCGCCTGAGCTGTTTTGTCGTTAATGATGAGATTCATTGGTGTAGTGATTGATCGTTTGAATGCCATGCCCGTGCATAGCCATCACCAAACAGCGTGACGGCAGAAAAGTACTTCGATGCAAGGGGTGTTATGAGGGGAATTTAATGAAAAAATTCGATCTCTGATGCAAACATCGTGTGTCATGGCGAGCTACCTGACCGCAAAATCGTATGACAGGAATGAAAGGATTAAAACGACGACATTCGATAACGATTTCGATCTGGATTTGGATGAACGGATTACCGTCAATGATTCGATGCTCCGCGAATTCGGTCCAGATACAAATCCTCCCGGCGACTCATTGCGATTCGAAGCTCGGGGGTTTCGTCGTCGTAGCCCATGAGGTGCAGAGCGGAGTGGATGGTGACGCGAAGCAATTCATCCTCAAACATGACGCCAAAGCGGCGAGCGTTGGACTCAATGACGTCGAGGGAGATGTAAAACTCCCCTTCCACCTCCCCGCCTTCGTTGTAGCCGAAGGTGATGGTGTCGGTGGCGTAGTCGTGGTTGAGAAAGTCGCGGTTGATGCGACGGATCATTTTATTGCCGCAGTAGATAGCTTCGATGGAACCGACCTTGCCACCCTCTTCGCCGATCACCAGTTGGATGGCTTCGGCGAGGAGCGCTTCGTCAATCGTGCGTTTCGTGGTGTTGAAAATTTGCAGCGGCATGGTTTTTCAATGCGGACGCCTTGAGCATGGCGTCGATCTGTTTGAGGTTGTTGCGGTGCACGCGGATGGTGAGCAGCACATCCTCATCGACGTGCTTTTTGTCGATCACCTCGGCGTGGTCGTAGAGGTAGCCGATCAGCTTGTAGTTCGAGACGTGCGTGCGCACCTTGCGCTGCTTGTAGTCGCGGGCGACGTAGTTGGCGATAGTTTCCTTCAGCACCGTGAGGTTCAGTCCGCGCGCGGCGGAGATGAACACCGCGTCGGGATACTTGCCGCGCAGGCCGGTCAGCACCGCCGGGTCTTCGAGCGCGTCGATCTTGTTGAACACCTCGATGATGTGGTCGTGCTTGACTCCGATCTCCTTGAGCGTCTCGCGCACCACCTGCATGTGCTCCTCGAAAGCCGGATGGCTCACGTCGATGACGTGCAGGAGAAAGTCGGCCTGCAACACCTCGTCAAGCGTGGATTTGAAACTCTCGACCAGCGTATGCGGCAGCTTGCGGATGAAGCCGACCGTGTCGGAGAGCAGCACGAGCTTGTTGATCCTGAGTTCGAGCCGCCGGGTTTTGGTGTCGAGCGTCGCGAACAGGCGGTTCTCGGCGTAGGCCTCCGCTTCCGGGCAGAGCGCGTTCATGAGCGTCGATTTGCCCGCGTTGGTGTAGCCTACCAGCGCCACGCGCGGCACGGTGGTGCGACCACGGGTCTGGGTGTCGTGCTGAAGCGAGACGGCGCGGAGTTTCTTTTTGAGCGAAGCGATGCGATTGCGCACCAGTCGCCGGTCGGTCTCGATCTGCGTTTCGCCAGGACCTTTGGTGCCGATGCCGCCCTTCTGCTTTGAGAGGTGCGTCCACGCGCCGGAAAGCCGTGGCAGGAGATATTCAAGCTGCGCCAGCTCCACCTGCGTGCGGGCCTGCGCGGATTTGGCTCGGAGGGCAAATATTTGCAGGATGAGACCCGTTCGGTCGATCACCTTGCACTTGAGGATGCGTTCGAGGTTGCGCACCTGCACCGGCGTGAGGTCGTCGTCGAAAATGACGATGTCGATCGACTCCGTCTCGACCAGCGCGGCCAGTTCTTCAGCTTTGCCGCTGCCGATACAGGTGGCTGTATCGAGCTGCTTCTTTTCCTGAATGATGGTACTGACGACGTCGGCTCCCGCCGTATCGGCAAGAAAAGCCAGTTCGTCGAGGTACTCTTCGACAAGATGTCTCGGAATATCGGGCGAGGAGGTAATGCCGACAAGTACAGCACGCTCTCTCGGTTCAGCGGATGGAATGGGTATCAAATGGATCTTCTCGTAATAGTAATTCACACTACGGAGGCTCGCACCATGCGAAGACGGACACCTCCTGCGCTCTTGCTATATTAAAGCCTTTAGGTTATTTTGCCGTCACGTTATGACAACGTATTCCGGCCACAGAAAGTTACATATTTTCGCTTCTCCGGCACACAAAAACATGACCGAAGGAGCGTATCGGCGATGATGCCCGACAGGCAAGTTGCGGTATCTGGACAGGCAAAATCGATGAACGTTTTATGAACTACAGCTACAACGGACAGACAGTACTTCACGACGCAGGCCAACCACTGTCGCTCCCGAACGCCTACGACTACTGCCGCCAGATCGCCAAGCACCACGCCAAAACCTTCTACCTCGCCACGAAGTTTCTGCCCAAACGCCAGCAGAATCCGATCTTCGCCATGTACGCCCTGTTGCGCACGGTGGATGATCTGGTCGATCTGGCCGAGGACAAGCTGAGCAACGGCCAGTTGACGCGCGAGGAGCTCAACGATTCGATTGAGGATTGGAAGACGCGCCTCCGCGCCTGCTACGACGGCAAGCCGAGCAACGACCCGATTTTGATGGCGTGGCAGGACACGTTGCGCCACTACAGGATTCCCATCGAACTGCCGCTCGACCTGATCGACGGCGTGGCGATGGACATCGATTTCCAGACCTTCGAGACCTTCGACGAGCTGTACGTCTACTGCTACAAGGTCGCCTCGGTGGTCGGGCTGATGACGGTCGAAATCTTCGGCTATAAAGATAAAGCCGCCCTCCAGCACGCCATCGACCTCGGCATCGCCATGCAGCTCACCAACATCCTGCGCGACATCGGCGAAGACATTGACCGCAACCGTATCTATTTGCCGCTCGAAGATTTGCGTCGCTTCAACTACAGCCGCGAGGAGTTCATGAGCCGCACGATGAACGACAAGTTCGTCGCGCTGATGAAGTTCCAGATCGAGCGAGCGCGCAACTACTACGCCTCCGCCGACCGCGGCATTCCGATGCTCGAAAGGAACAGCCGCCTGGCCGTCGGTATCAGCAGCCGCAACTACAGCGACATCCTCAAGGCCATCGAAGAGAACGACTACGACGTCTTCACCCGACGCGCCTACCGCTCGCTGTACCAGAAACTGAGCACCCTGCCGTCGATCTGGATCAAAACCATGATCTCGGCCTGACTGCACCTTCGCAACTTTTTTTACCACTTCAGACCATCAGCATGTCCAACGCACCAGAAAAGAAAAACCAGCAGAACGATCCCTCACCCGCAGTTTCGCTCAACGACCAGATGAAGCGCCGCTTCGAAGAGCGCGCGCACCTCGCCGAATCGGGCATCGAACCCTATCCCTATAAATTCGACGTCACAGCCACCTCGAAAGGCATTATCGAGCGCTTCGACGAAGAGAATCCGGAGGATGTCTCGGTCGCCGGTCGCATCATGGCGATCCGCAAGATGGGCAAGGCGTCGTTCTTCCACATTCAGGACTCCGTTGGACGCATCCAGATCTACCTCAAGCGCGATGAGGTCGGCGTCGATTCGTACAACACCTTCAAACTGCTCGACATCGGCGACATCGTCGGCGTCAAGGGCTTCAGCTTCCGGACGAAGACCGGCGAAATTTCGGTGCACGCCAAAGAATTCGAGCTGCTCTCGAAATCGCTCCGCCCGATTCCCATTGCCAAGGAGAAAGAGGTTGACGGCGAAAAAGTGGTTTACGACGCCTTCGCCGACCGCGAGCTGCGCTACCGCCAGCGCTATGTCGATCTGATCGTCAACCCGGAAGTGCGCGACACCTTCATCAAGCGGACGAAGATCGTCGCCCTGATGCGCAACTACTTCGCCTCGAACGGCTGGCTTGAAGTGGAAACGCCGATCCTCCAACCGATCTACGGCGGCGCAGCGGCGCGTCCCTTCACGACGCACCACAACGCGCTCGACATGCAGCTCTACCTGCGCATCGCCAACGAGCTCTACCTCAAGCGCCTTATCGTTGGCGGCTTTGACGGCGTGTACGAGTTCGCCAAGGACTTCCGCAACGAGGGCATCGACCGCTTCCACAACCCCGAATTCACTCAGGTCGAGCTCTACGTCGCCTACAAGGATTACGTCTGGATGATGGAGCTGGTCGAAGATTTACTGCACAAAGCGTGCGTGGAAGTGAACGGCAAGGATTCGACCATGTTCCTCGGCAACGAAATCAACCTCAAGCCGCCGTTCCGCCGCCTCACCATCGCCGACTCGATCAAAGAGTACACCGGCATGGAGATTCGCGACAAATCGGAAGCGCAGCTCCGCGACATTGCGAAAGATTTGGGACTCGAACTCGACCCCAAGATCAGCAGCGGCAAGATCATCGATGAAATCTTCGGCGAGTTCGTCGAGCCGAAGCTCATCCAGCCGACCTTCATCACCGACTACCCGGAGGAGATGTCGCCACTCGCCAAAAAGCACCGCTCCGAACCCGGCCTCGTCGAGCGCTTCGAGCTGATCGTCGGCGGCAAGGAGGTGTGCAACAGCTTCTCCGAGCTGAACGACCCGGTCATCCAGCGCGAACGCCTCGAAGAGCAGGCCCGCCTCCGCCAGCGCGGCGACGACGAAGCGATGATCGTGGACGAGGACTTCCTCCGCGCGCTGGAATACGGAATGCCACCCTGCGCCGGCCTCGGTATCGGCATCGACCGCATGGTCATGCTCCTCACCGGCGAAGACTCCATCCGCGACGTCATCTTCTTCCCCCACATGAAGCCGGAGTGACGGACGGATTGACGAGAGTGAAATGCAAAAGCCCCGGAGCTTCATCAACTCCGGGGCTTTTTGGTTTTGGTTGTCATTCTGAACGAAGTGAAGAATCAAGTTTTCTTCCCGAAAGTTGCCGAATGAATTATTCCACAGAAATCTCATCATCCTCAATTTTCTTTCCCGATATTTTTTCCAACTCTTGTTTTTCATACTCTCTCTTTTCAGCCTCTGCCAGAGCACGATCTCCCGAAGAAAAGATATCAACTTTCAGTTTTTTAAAGCCACTTAAAATATGATCAAAATCTTTTTGAATTCTTTCAAGACTCTGCGCAATAGTATAAAGTGGTGGATCCCCTCCTATCCTACAAGTACCCTTATGTTCGGACATATCAATTATCAGAGTCTCTTTATAGCTTTTTTTTGTAGCACTTTCACACACAACATCAAATCCGATAACAGCCTTCATTTTTTCCTGATAATTCCTGACCATATTTGTATCGCCAGAAACAAATTCTTGTCCAGGGCTAATATATACCAAACCAACTTAAAAAAATTAACCCTCGTTAACTCCTCAATCATTTGCGATGCAGTATCACCTCCACTTAATACTTTTGGGGTAAACTTAACACTCAAAGCTGGTCCAAGCCCAATATTACGCACATGAAGTCTCATAATATTAATATTCACCTCATGAGAACGCACTGTAATTTCTATCTTTGGTTCAGTTTGGACTTGTCGCATTAAAGCTGTCTCTTTTACGAGCCAATACGTAAGTATTGCATATGATATTGTCGCCAAAGTAACAACCGCAGTAAAAATAACACTAAATGCTCCCGCATTTTCATTCAGAAATTCAAGAAATTCCATGTTTTACAATTTTACATTTTGACTGTAAGATTATACAAAACGTACGCCTAAAAAAGAGAAAAAAGAATCATTGCTTTTTGGACAAGTCACTCTCTATCTCCTTTTCAATCATCCGCTCCCTGATCGCCGATTTTCCGGTAAACACAAACACGCCCATGCCGTGAAAGAACAATCCAATCCCCCATCCCACCGACGGCCAGATGAACCATAAATATTCAGGCGAATTCCTCAAATTGATAACAATCAGCCGGAACGTTCGATGAATCAAGGCGGGTAAAAAATGCGAGCAGGAGGCTTTTCCAGACTTTCAATAAAGAATGATACTAAAAATCTGATACAGCCTCCTGCTCCGAGAAGAATCGCAGGTGGGTTATTGCCGGGTCAACCTTTCATGACCAAGACTGTCGGTCGGGTTCGTTCACCTGTGGTTCCGAGGTTTTTGACGGGTGAGAGTGATCGCCGCCCGGCCAGGAGAGTGACCAGACGAAGGCTCCGATCCAGCCGAGGCCAGTCCAGCCAAGCAGGGTGTTCAGGGCGATAATGGCGGGAAGGCTGCGATGCTTGCGCGACCAGGCGATGAGGGAGGGCACGAAATAGAAAGCCCAGCCAAAAACATTGAGCAGGATGAATGGAATGGAGGATGAGGTTGACCAGACCCAGGTGCGGAGTATTTCTTGTTCCATAGTTTCGATTTTCTTGAATATGCGTTGTTCTTCACCTTGTATGACGTCAGTTCCCTCATTTTTGGTCGTTCATCGAGGAAGATTTTCGAGACGCAATTCAAACGCCCGCATCTCGTTTCATCCCGCGCCGACAACGCTGACAGTCAGAACTTCTGCGTTCAGAACAAATAAATGGGGGCTCTTTTTGGTATCCACACCCAGAACCAATACATTCCGATATTGCTATGACTGCTAATTACAGTAATTCGATTCCATGAAGGGGCGTTTTCGAAACAGCCGTCTCAGACGGCGTTTTATTGCATTATCCTATCTTATCCTTCGAAAGAGCCGATACTTCAAGGGAACGTCGCAGCAATTCTTCCGCATGACGTGGGCCTCGTTTCTTGCCCAGCTCAACCTCAATCAGGATCTTCCCTTTCTGCTCGTGGCCATCTTCGTGGGCGTGGTCACCGGTTATCTGGCCGTCATTTTCCACGATGCCATCAAAATCATCAGCTCGTACCTCTTTTACGGTACCACCGCGCTGGGCCTGCCGAATTTCAATAATTATCTGCGCATTATTCTGCTTCCGCTCATCCCTGCTCTGGGCGGCTTGGTTGTCGGGCTTTACAATGCTTTTGTTGCGAAGTCAAAGCCTGAGCACGGCTTGCCTTCGGTCATCAAGGCTGTGGCCCAGAAAAACGGCAAGATTCCGATGAGAAACTGGTTTCACAAAACCATCACCTCGGTCGTCAGCATCGGAACCGGTGGCAGCGGTGGACGGGAAGCGCCAATCGCGCAGGTGGGCGCGTCGGTTGGCTCGACCGTGGCGCAGTTGCTTAAGTTTTCTCCGGGCAGAACCAGGACGCTGCTCGGTTGCGGCGCGGCGGCAGGTCTTGCTGCGGTGTTCAATGCCCCGATCGGCGGCGTCATGTTCGCCGTGGAGGTGATTCTCGGAGACTTCAGCGTCAGAACGTTCAGCCCCATCGTGGTGGCCTCGGTGGTCGGCACGGTGGTGTCGCGTAGCCATCTCGGAAACTATCAAACCTTTCAGGTACCGACCTACAGTCTCGTTTCCGATACCGAGCTGGTCTTCTACTTCATCCTCGGCGTACTGGCCGGTCTGTCAGCGGTTCTTTTTATCCGGACCTTTTACACAGTCGAGGAGTATTTACAGAAAATGGAGAAGCGGTTCCGCATTCCGCTATGGGCTATGCCCGCTGTCGGTGGCCTGTTGTGTGGTCTGGTAAGCATGTGGGTACCTGAGCTGTACGGCTTCAGCTATGAGACGATCGATCGCGCCCTGACCGGCACCGAGACGTGGCAGAATATGATTGCCGTCTACCTGCTCAAACCGGTCACCGCAGCATTCACGATCGGCTCCGGCGGTTCGGGTGGTATGTTCGCCCCGACCATGAAAATGGGCGCGATGCTCGGCAGCATGTTCGGCAAGCTGGTCAACGACCTGTTCCCGAACATCACCGCTGCATCGGGCGCATACGCGCTGGTCGGCATGGGCGCCGTCACGGCAGGCATCATGCGCGCTCCGCTCACCGTCATCCTGATTCTGTTCGAAGTCACCGGCCAGTATGAAATTGTGCTCCCCATCATGTTCGCGGCGGTCACCTCGGCGCTCGTAGCCCGACTGGCCTACCCCTACACGATGGAGACCTACGTGCTGGAAAAAGAGAATGTGCGCGTCGGCTTCGGCATCGCCCTGACCATTGCGGGCAACATCAGCGTGCTGGATGTCATGCAGCGCAAATTCGTGAAGTTCTTCGATGTCACAAGGGTCGAAACCATTATCGATGCTTTCCACAACACACGCGACTCCCACTTCTTCATCACGACGCCCGACGGGGTATTCATCGGCATCATCGGACTTGACGAGATGAGCATCGTGCTCAAGGAGGGGGGCTTTGCGGGCATGATTGCCGACGATCTGGTCAAAAAGAACGTCACCATGCTTTACGACACCTCCAAGCTCGATGAAGCGCTCAAGATCTTTGAGATTTCCGAATACTCCACCCTGCCGGTCGTGGCAAGCGGTACGGGCAAGCTGCTCGGCATTCTCAAGCAGGACGAAGCCTTTTCCTACTACCGCAAGCAGATGAACCTGATCGGCGAGAATACCGGCGATCAGGCCGAACAGAAAGCGGGGTAAACCCTGCCACAGCACCAACTCCACCCATCCTTTTTTCGCCTGGAAGGTTTGTCACAAGAGTATGAATGGGCTTGCATTTACCTTTTTGACTGCGTATGGTATAAAAAGCACTTCTTCGGAGTTGCTCCGCCGCCTTGACGGCCCGATCCGGAGATTGCCCGCAAAAGGTTCGTAACTGAAGTTCTGCGAACCGTGTTGGCCCCCATTAACCACAATGGAGACGCCTCATGACCTTCTTCAGAAAGAACGCCTCAGGACGCAGTCTGCTCGACCTTGTAGAAAAGGGAGAGGGGCCAACCATCGAATTCAAGCGCCTTATTCACTCCGCCCCCAAAATCGCCCGCTCAATCGTTTCATTTGCCAACACGTCGGGGGGCACCATTCTGATCGGGGTTGACGATGATCGGAGAATCGTGGGCATCCAGAGCGAGAAAGAGATGCTGGCGGTGATCGACGAAGCCTTGAGATACCACGTTGAACCGAAACCGCGCCTCAACGTTCGTATTGAAGAATTCAAGCGCCGCATGGTGTTGCTCATCGATATTCCTGAAAGCCCCGAACGGCCGCACTTCCATATCGAGCGCCTCATCCGGCGCGACACCGGCAAAAGAACCGTCGAGCGCCGGGTGTTCATGCGCGATGGCAGCCACAACAAGGCGGTCAACGAAGACCAGATCGCGCTCATGCTCTCGTCGAAAGAACCGGTCAGGCTGTCGTTCACCGATCGGGAAAAACGACTGCTCGACTACCTGAGCGACCACGAACGCATCACGGCTGACGAGTTCGCTGAGAACGCCTGCATCCCCATGCGCGAAGCGCGGCGTATTCTGGTTTCGCTGGTCCGCTCAGGGATGCTGCGCCTGGTCACGGAAGGCCGAAGCAGCAGCTATACCCTGACCGCGCACTGAGTTCGATCTACCGATCCACCATCCCGCATTCTCCCACAACCGCGCTCCGGAAAAAGAGCGCGCGCCTGCATTTACGCCGGTGCAAGGCGCTATTTTATTTAGGAAATATCCCGGATTAACTCTATTTATTTAAGGTGGGCAATCGCCGCTCAGAGTTGTTTAAACCTTACCCGCCGGTCATGACCCGACTGTTCAATCTGTACAACGCGGAACCATCACGTTATTTTGATGAAGTAATCAACCGGGAAGAGACGCCGAAGTCTCATTACGATATCCTGATCAACCGGTTCAACCAGTTTTCATCCACCGATATTCATACCCGCCGGGAGCTGGCCAACATCTTTTTCCGCAATCAGGGCATCACCTTTACCGTGTATGGGGTCGATGAGGGCGTCGAACGCATCTTTCCCTTTGACCTGATTCCACGCATCATTCCGGGCTCCGAGTGGGACACCATCGAGCGCGGGCTCACCCAGCGCATCACGGCGCTCAACCTGTTTCTGTCGGATATTTACCAGAACCAAAAAATTCTGCGCGACAAGGTGATTCCCCCGGAACTGGTGCTTGGCAGCAAGCATTTCCGGCGCGAGTTCATCGGCGTCAGACCGCCGCTCGATATTTACATTCACGTCACCGGCAGCGACATTATCCGCGGCCTTGACGGGCGTTACCTCGTGCTCGAAGACAACCTCCGCACGCCGAGCGGCGTGTCGTACATGCTGCAGAACCGCAACGCGATGAAGCGCGCCTTCCCGGTGCTCTTCAACCGCTACACGGTGCGCCCGGTGGAAAGCTACCCGCAGCAGCTGCTCCGAACCCTTCAGGAGATCAGTCCGTCGCCAAAGCCCGATCCGAACGTGGTAATTCTCACGCCGGGCGTTTACAACTCGGCCTACTTCGAGCACAGCTTCCTGGCACAGCAGATGGGCGTAGAGCTGACCGAGGGGCGCGATCTGGTGGTCAACAACAACAAGGTCTACACCCGCACGACGCGGGGCTTGCAACGGGTTGACGTCATCTACCGCCGCGTGGATGACGACTTCCTCGATCCGCTGGTCTTCCGGCCCGACTCGGTGCTCGGCGTGGCCGGACTCATCAACGCCTACCGCAAAGGCAACGTGACGCTGGCCAACGCCATCGGCACCGGCGTTGCGGACGACAAGGTGATCTACAGCTTCGTTCCGCAGATCATCAAATACTACCTCGGCGAAGATCCGATTCTCGACAATGTGGAGACCTGGCTGGCCAGCAATCCGAAGCACCTGAAGTACATCCTCGAAAATCTCGACAAACTGGTGGTGAAAGCGGCAAACGAATCGGGCGGCTACGGGATGCTGGTCGGGCCGCAATCAACTGCTGTGGAGCGGGAGGCCTTCGCCGAAAAGATCGTGGCCGATCCGCGCAACTACATCGCCCAGCCGACCATCTCGCTTTCACGCCATCCGAGCTTCGTCACCGATACGGAGGTCGCACCGTGCCACATCGACCTGCGCCCTTACGTGCTATACGGCAATTCGATCTCCATCGTGCCGGGCGGCCTGACCAGGGTGGCCCTCAAGCGCGGCTCGCTGGTGGTGAACTCCTCTCAGGGCGGCGGAAGCAAGGACACCTGGGTCATCGATAACTGAACCTTTAACGAACGAATTTCATGCTGAGTCGTGTCGCCGAATCGCTGTTCTGGATGAGCCGCTACTTCGAACGCGCGGAAAATACCGCCCGGTTCCTCGACGTCAATTTCAACCTGCTGCTCGACCTGAACAGCATTACCACGCTCGATCATCCGAACTACTGGAAACCGTTGATCATGGTTATGTCGGACCCCGGCCATTTCGGCACGCTTTACGAGGAGTACGACGCGCAGTCGGTAACCGATTACCTGGTCTTCAACCGCCAGAACACCAACTCGATTCTCTCCTCGATCAGCATGGCTCGCGAAAACGCCCGGAGTGTGATCGAGAGCATTTCAAGCGAGATGTGGGAGCAGCTCAACAACCTGTACCACTTCCTGCAAAGCGCCTCGCCACAGCAGGTGCACAACGACCCATACCCTTTCTACAAAGAAATCAAGAACGCCTCGCACCTCTTTCAGGGCATTACCGACAACACCTTTTCCCACAACGAGGGGTGGGATTTCGTGCAGATCGGCAAGTACCTCGAACGCGCCGACAACTCGGCACGCCTGATCGACGTCAAATACCACATGCTCACGCACGGACATGAGCACCATGTAGCCATCGTCAGAAATTCGATCGACATCATTCAGTGGATGGCCGTGCTGAAAAGCTGTAGCGCCCTCGAAGCGTTCCGAAAAATCTATCTGTCGAAAATCACTCCAGATAACATTCTGGACTTCCTGATTCTGGACCGCACCTTTCCGCGCAGCATCACCTATTCGATCTGTGCCGCACAGGAGGCGCTGTGGAGAATTTCAGGCAGCTCGTCGCACCGGTACGCCAACAACGTCGATCGGCTGATCGGCAAGATGGAGGCAGAAATGACCTACACCACGGTTGACGATATCCTGCGCAAAGGGGTACACCATTTTCTCGAAGAGGTCGAGCAGGGGCTGATCAAAGTAGGCGAACAACTTCACCTGCTCTACTTCGCTTACCACACGCCGAAAATCGAACCGCACGACGTTACCGAAGCCCTCCCCTTTACCGGCCTCGGCGGCGGCAGGGCCAACTGGAGCCAATCGCAGCAGCAGCAACAACAGTAAGCGACGAATCGCCATCATCAATCTCTACCGCGCATGATCCTCAAAGTTGAACATTCAACGCTTTTCGAGTACGAAGAGCCGATTTACGAAACCGCCACCGAAGTGCGTCTGCATCCGAGAAGCGGCACCGGTGCGCAACGATGCGCAAGTTTCAGCCTTCAGGTCAACCCTTCCGCGACGGTTTTCAATTACACCGACTTCTACGGAAACAACGTGCACCATTTTAACATCCTGCAAAGCCACAAACAGGTGCACATCATGGCCACCTCGATCATCGAAACCCTGAACCACCCGGCCAGCGGGCCGCACGAAGAGGATGAGATCATGCTGCTTGACCTGCTCTCGGAAAGCCGTTACGTCCATTACGATCCAGCTATTCTGGCGCTGGCCGCGCAGTTCAAACCGATCACGGATCCTTGGCTGAAAGCGATGGAGATCTGCCGACACATCAACGACACCTTTTTGTACGAACCGGGCGTCACCGACGTGCACAGCACCAGCGCGGTTGTCATGGCGCTCGGTCGGGGCGTCTGCCAGGACTTCGCGCACCTCATGCTTGCCGTCTGCCGCCATCTCGGGCTGCCGGCACGCTACGTGAGCGGTTATCTCTACGGCGGAGGAAGCACGCCTGACGGACAGGATGAAGCCAGCCACGCCTGGTGCGAAATCTGGTGCGGAAAAGAAAAGGGATGGGTGGGATTCGATCCGACGCACAAAACGCTGGTGGTCGATGATCGCTACATCAAGATCGGCAGCGGAAGGGATTACGGCGACGTTCCCCCCGTTCGAGGCACCTACAAAGGCGCCTCATCGGAAAAGATGAGCGTTTCAGTCCGAGTCAGCGCGCTTGAACTGACCCCTGGCGAGATACGCCAGCACAACACCTGAGCAGGCATAAAATCTCACTTTGCCTCAAGAACAGCGTTCACCTTTTCGATCAACGTCTTGATGGTAAAAGGTTTGCGGAGCAGATTGAACGAATTGTGCGGCATACCCTTGTCCGCGATAATATCTGCCGAATAACCCGACATAAAGAGAACCCTGAAGCCGGGGCTGATCGTCGAAAGTTTCGAGGCAAGCTCGACACCATTCATTTCCGGCATAATGACATCGGTCAACAGCAGATCAATCTTGCCACTGAACTCTTCAGCAATCATGATCGCATCTTTAGGAAATGCTGCAGTTAATACCGTAAAACCGGACTTTTGAAGCATCATCTTACAAAGACTGAGAATCTCAGGTTCGTCTTCAACCACGAGAATAGTGGTATGATTCGATGGACTTGAAGAGTTCTGCCTGTCAATCCCTAACCCGTTTGTTTTTTCTCTGTAGAGAGGCAGGTAGATATGGAAAGTTGTCCCATTCCCCTTCTCGCTCTCAAAATCAACAAATCCCCGATTCTGTTTGACGATACCATAGATCGAAGAAAGCCCCAGACCGGTTCCCTTACCGAGAACTTTCGTAGTAAAAAATGGCTCGAAAATATGCAACTGGTGCTCTTCGGGAATTCCCTGTCCGGAGTCACTAACCGAAATCTGAACATACTCACCGGGCTCTCTTATCCCTCCCGGATGTTCCAGAGTATGATCGACTTTTAACCGTTTAGCCTTAATGACGATAGTTCCCTCACCGCCCATAGCATCACTTGCATTCAGACAAAGATTCATGAGAATCTGGTCGAACTGTGACGGGTCGACACGCACCTTGCACCCGGCGCCTGACGGATGCCAATCAAACCCGATCTTCTTACCAACCACTCTCTGCAAAATGGCAAGAGAATCTCCAATCGCCTGATCGACCTCAAAAACACTGGGCACGGCAGTCTGCTTGCGGGCAAACGCCAACAATTGACTGGTCATCTCGGCTGAACGCTCCGCCGCCCGATAAATCTCGGCAAGATTCTCTTCAACGGAAGGATCCAGACCATCGTTGCACATCGCCAACTCGGTATTACCCATAATGACACCGAGCATATTGTTAAAATCGTGAGCTATACCACCAGCAAGCTGACCGATCAACTCCATTTTCTGAATCTGCAACAAAATAGACTGAATCCGATTCTCAGACTGCTCGTTCATTTTTCGGGTAACGATATCCCAAACCATATTAGCCAGAGTACTCACCCACTGGGCGTCATTATCAACGTATGGAAACGGTTTGTTACCAACCAGGCACACGGCCACCACCTCCCCTCCATCGATAACAGGCACGACAAGGCGATTTTTAACATCTGGCTGAAAAGAAGAAAACTCTAAATCGAGGGAAAGAGATGGCTCATTGACGATAATTGCACGGCGTTTCTCAATGGCCTCCTTAAGAAAGGGCATGGAATTGAATGACGGATGTTCTCCATTGCCGCCCATGGCACTCATCTCATCGCGAACCTTGGTCGACCAAATATACTTCGGCAAACCATTTGAATCATCAGAGAGAAAGTAAATGAACCCAAGCGAACTGTCAGTAAGCTGCTCTGCCTCGTCGAGCGCCCCTTGCAAAATCTCCTCGATCGAGGCATCTTCAGCGCGTCTGAGCAGATCGAAACGAAATTCAGTCAATAGATCGAACCGTTTGCGCTGAGTCAAATCGTATAAGACCCCAATGGCACCCTCAACACGATGATCACTATACTTATGCAGTCTGATCTCAACAGGAAATACCGACCCATCCCTTTTGCGCATTGTACATTCACACTTTCGTATATCCTCAGAATTGGAAATCACATCATCAAGCATCAACATCACACCAGAATTCCCCCCATCAGTCTCTTCAAAAAATTTCGTGAACGATCTGTTGAGACATTCTGATGAAGCATAGCCGGAAACCTCTTCAAATGCAGGCGAAACGTATTTGATCAAACCTTCTATATCAGCAATAAACACAGGATAATCAGCCTGCTCTAAAATTGAGCGAAAACGCTGCTCGCTCACCATCAAAGCCTTTTCCGCTTTTTTGAGTCTCGTTATATCGACGCCAGTACCGGTGATGAAAACGGCTCCATCGCACTCGTAACGGTTGGCCATAAGAACAAACCACCGGTATGTTGGCCCTCCCTTGAAGAGCACCCTGACCTCAACACTTTCTTCCACACCCCGATTCAGGATATTGCGCATTCGCTGCCGCACCAGTTCTCGGTCTTCAGGATGAATCAGATCAATAAAATTGATAGACTCCATCGATTGATCAGAAAGACCAGCAATCCGATCACGAAACAAAGGGCTCCATCTAACCATATGCCCTTCAGCATCAATGAGGTACATCGACTGGGGCAACATATCCGTCATACTTTTGCCCTCCACCATACCGGAAACCTCATGATCTGCCAATCCATGAGATCCGCTTGTGCGATTTTCTTGCATGAAAAGAGGATTTTTTGAGAATACTGGTTATGGAAAAGACTAAAGAGTACAGACATCACCACTATTCGACAACCAGACAAGCCGCCTTTTTATATACTGAAATACATAAAAAAGCAGCACTATTGCAGTAATATTTCAATTTATAATATATTTTTTTTCTTCATAACTATTTTTCCCACAGGTATCCTTATAAGAAGAAGACTCATATCAGGCGCATTAAATTGACTTGCTTTTTTTTCTGCTCTCTGTTCCCTACTTTCTTTCATCGTTCATCAACCTCTGAGGCATGGCCATTGCGCCTCCGGAAACACTTGGGGCCGGGCCTTGCTTGGACGATGCGGTTTCAATAGGCAACTGTTGTATTGCCTATATCCTATTTTCGTCACCTGCCCAGCACTATGAAGTTTTCCGTCACAGCCAAGGACAGCAGCTCGGCTGCGCGTTGCGGCGTGCTCTCGACCGCGCATGGCGACATTCCGACGCCAATCTTCATGCCAGTCGGCACGCGGGCGAGCGTCAAATCAGTCGAGCCGGACGAGCTGAAAGCGCTCGACGCTAAGATCATTCTGGCCAACACCTACCACCTCTATCTGAAACCCGGCAACGACATCCTCTTCAAGGCTGGAGGCGTGCACCGTTTCATGAACTGGGACGGCCCACTGTTGACCGACAGCGGCGGCTACCAGGTCTATTCGCTCACCGACCTGCGCAAGATCAGCGAGGAGGGGGTAATGTTCAAGTCGCACCTCGACGGTTCGAAACTCCATTTTACGCCAGAGAACGTGGTCGATACGCAGCGTATTATCGGGAGCGACATCATGATGCCGCTCGACGAGTGCCCGCCGTGGCCCGCCGAGCGCGAGTATGTGCAGAAGTCCGGAGAGCTGACGCTGCGCTGGGCCGAGCGGGCGCGCAAGCACTTCCTCTCGACCCGCCCTCACTACGGCCACGAGCAATTCCAGTTCGGCATAACCCAAGGCGGCACGTTTGACGATTTGCGGGCGCACTCCAGCCGTGAGCTGATCGGGATGGATTTCGATGGCTACGCGGTCGGCGGCATGGCGGTTGGCGAACCGGCCGAGGAGATGTACCGGATGCTGGAGCTGTCGCACACGATTCTGCCCGAATCGAAGCCACGCTACCTGATGGGCGTCGGCACGCCCTCGAACATCCTCAACGCCATCGAGCGGGGCGTCGACATGTTCGACTGCGTCATCCCGACGCGCGAGGGGCGCAACGGGCGCGTCTATACCCGCAAGGGGACACTCAACCTGCGCTCGGCAAAATACGCCGACGACTTCCGCCCGATTGACGAAGGGTTCGACAACCACGTCTGCCGCAACTACAGCCGGGCCTACATCCGCCACCTGCTCAACGTCGGCGAAATTCTCGGCCTGAAGCTCTGCACGATGCAGAACCTCTCGTTCTACCTCTGGCTCACCAGAACGGCGCGCGAGCACATCGCGGCAGGCGACTTCACCGACTGGAAAGAGTCATTCCTCATGGAGTTCAACCGCAATGGCAACAAGTAACGAACGGAAACCGGCGATCTTCCTGCTCAGCCTCGGCTGCTCGAAAAACACCGTCGATAGCGAACGGCTCACCGCGCAGGCGGTCGCTTCGGGACTGACCTTCACCGACGACGTTGACGAGGCAAGCATCATCCTCATCAACACCTGTGGCTTCATCGAGGACGCCAAAAAGGAGTCGATCGACGAAATGCTCGCCGCCATCGGCAAAAAGGAGGAGGGCATCGTGCGCGAGGTGTACGTGATGGGTTGCCTCGTCGAACTCTACCGCAAGGAGCTGAGCGAGGAGATGCCGGAGGTTGACGGATGGTTCGGCACCCGCCAGCTCCCCGACGTGCTCGCGGCCATTGGCGCGCACTACTGCGAGGAGCTGTACGACCGGCGCGAACTGCTCACGCCACCGCACTACGCCTTCCTGAAAATCAGCGAGGGGTGCAACCGCCGCTGCTCCTTCTGCTCCATCCCGAAAATCCGCGGCCCCTACGTCAGCCAGCCCATCGAGCAGCTCCTCCGCGAAGCCGCGCTGCTCCAGGAGCAGGGCGTCCGCGAGCTGAACCTCATCGCGCAGGACATCAGCGTCTATGGCTACGACCTCTACGGCAAACCGGCGCTCAACGACCTCACGCTGCGCCTCTCCGACATGGGCTTCGACTGGATCCGCCTCCTCTACGCCTACCCGCTCAACTTCCCGCTGGAGGTAATCGATACCATGCGCCAGCGCCGTAACGTCTGCAACTACCTCGACATGCCGTTGCAGCACATCAACGACCGCATCCTGAAATCGATGCAGCGCGGCATCGGGCGCAAAGGCACGGAAGAGTTGATCGACGCCATTCGCCAGAAGAACCCCGACATCCGCCTCCGCACCACCATGATCGCCGGCTACCCCAGCGAAACCCGCGAAGAGTTCGACGAGCTGCTCGACTTCGTGCGCCAGGCCCGCTTCGACCGCCTCGGCTGCTTCCCCTACCGCCACGAAGAGCACGCCCCCGCCTACGCGCTTGAGGATACGATCAGCGACAAAGAGAAGGAAGAGCGGGTCGGCGAACTGATGGAACTGCAAGAAAGCATAGCCGCCAGCCTCAACCGAAAGCTTGAAGGCCAAACGCTCACCGTCCTCATCGACCGAATCGAGGATAACGTTGCCTACGGAAGAACCGAATACGACGCCCCCGAAGTCGATAACGACGTAATTATCGAGATTGGCGATGAAGCTGTGGAAGAAGGAGAATTCCGACAGGTGACGGTCGAAGACTCGACCGCGTATGAGTTGTTTGGGAGGGTGGGTTCAGAATGCAGCTAACTAAATATTGTAATGCGTTTTAATGAAAACTACAGCATTTTGTATATCAATCTCGCAACTCCAAATCATCCATTTTACCGTTATTTGAAGAATTAACATTCCTCACAAAATCATTAGTATGTATAATTATCTCAACAAGCACGATACCAATATACATCAAAAATGCCACTATAAATACCAAAAACAAATAAGAATTAAAGCTATATTCAGCATCTGAAATCGCAAAAAACGCCATGAAGCCCAAAGAAAGCAACAGCAATGCAAATAATTTATTACTACAATCTCTTAAAAGTGACCCTACCACATTTGATGCAACCCAGCTAATTCTCAATTCATCAATATATTCTTCAACATGAACTATAGACTGAATTAATGAATAGACATTTTTATTCTTCACATCAATATCGGCATCACCAAAAGCAAGACGGGATGGCTTTTGGATAGTATCCCAATCTAATTTTACCGCAAAAAGGTCTGTACGAATGTTTAAGTTCTCAAGATATTGAATACATTTATCTAAAGGCTCACATAATTGAAAATATTCATATACTAAACTATGTAGAACATCTCTCATCTCTTTTAACTCATGCTTGAGTTCTATGTACCATAACTGTCGACCAGACTCAATCGACTGAAGCTTAGAAATAATAAAACCAACCATTATTGCACCTACCGTACCGCTTATACCTGCAATCAACGAGGCAAACTCTACAAATACTGATGTTTGAATCTTTACCTTAATTATACCGCCAAGATCTAAGACAATCACAATAGCACAAATAATTGAAGTTGAAAATATCCAAGTAACCAGCTGTTGAGCAGGCTGCAAAAAAAGGATTCTATGGATATATTTCTTTTTTTTCACCATCTAAGCACACCTAAGAAATAGGATTTAGGTTAAACTTACTCTCCATCGAAAAAAAATCATTTACTCTACCGATAATTTTTCGAACCTCAGCCGTCACCTTTTTCAGTTCCTCTTACGACGCAGTCATCAATGACTGAAGTATTCATACTAATTATCCAATAATAACGCTCTTGACCAAGAAGAAAATAGCAACAGAACCAGCCAAGAGAGTCGCTGCTGCTATTGGCAAAGTGTGACGCTTACCACGCCATTCACGAAACCACAGAATTGCACCAGTTAACCCCATGAGCATACTGATCCAAACGATGGGCAGAAAGACTGACCCGGCAGCCCAGGCACTCCAGCCATCAAGATGCGATATCTGCCAATACGCCCATGCAAACAACGCCAACGGTATCCAGGAAAGACTTACAAATATTTGACTGATTCTCATTCTTTTGCCTCCTATCAACTTGGTCTTGAGATCAACATAACAGGCTAACCTGTTCAAAATAGGTCTGAAATCCGCAGTTAATCAATCACTGAATCGCCACGTCACGACGCTCCTCGCAATGACAAAAAGCGCTACCGATACGTGGTAGCGCTACCTGTAAAATACTAACTCCGTCTACACAACAAACGAACCTCGCTTGTCCAAAATGATGCCGGTTTCGACTGCGTTGGCGATTCTCTGCGCCCGCTTGTCGGAATCGGTCATACTGGTGTGAGAGCGCAGGTCGATGTATTCGTCGAGAACCCTTCGTTCGTCGTCGTCACTCCAGGTTGCAGGGTCTTTGCTGCCACCGACTTTCGTCACGGCTTCTGCGATCGTCTTTGGCACATGGCCGGGACGGTTGATATGCTGGTCGAGAAGCAGGGCAACGCCGTATTCTGACGAAACGTAATCGCAAACCGGACGTCCGTTGATTTGGTGGCGGGGGCTATTGTAGAAGATATGGATGCGATCCATCGCTTGCCGGATTTCAGCAGCGCGGACAACGTCGTCGTGACCGGCAAGCCAGAAACGGTAAGCCCACTCAAGCGTGCGCAACTTCTCCTTTGCTGCCGAACTGGAAATTTTTTCACCATCGAGCGAGCAGTAACCGGTAGGCGTGATACCCGGATTCTCGGGCGCTCCGGCACGAACCCCCGTCACATCAAGGCCAAACTGGCCGAAGTAGCGCTCAAAGACATCTGCGTCATCCTGCTTGAGCCGCGCGAGCAAGGCTGGAAGCTCTCCGCTGCCCGCGCCTGTGCCGACAGTCCACTGAAAAGTGCCGAAAGTCAGAAAGGCGTTGTCCCACGTATTGATCGCCTCCAGCTTGCCTTCGTTCTCCGACACGGCGTCCATGATGTTCAACAGAGAGGTCGAAACGTCTGAAAACGCCGTCCGGTTTTGACGGACAAAATCCCGGATGGTCGTCTTGCCGTAATGGTACACGCCCTTGCGAAACTTCCTGGCAAACACCGTGTTGTCTGGCGCGACTGCGTTGTTTCCTTCAAACCGGAAAAATCCGGCAGGCGTTGTTGTCGGCGCTGCCGGGGCGACAACATAGATGCCGGAAAGGGTGTCGGGCCAGTCGATGGCAAGCGCGGAGGCCGTCTGCGGGCCGACGATGCCGTCGTCTTCGCTCGGGCCAAATTCGGCGGTCTGGAAGTCGAGCAGAGCCTGAAGCGTTCGAAGGCCGAAGTCGCTATCGATTTTACCTTCGTAAAAACCCCGCGCACTGAGCTTCTGCTGAATGACGTGAACAAGCTCCCCTTGCGAACCGAACCGCAGCCGAGGCGACATCGCCCTTTGGGAAGTGGCCACCCGCTGCGCTTCCCACCCGGTCAGGAGGACGTAATGAAAACTGCGCTGGTCGATTGCGTAGGCATTCTCCTTGAAAGCTTTCCAGGGGCCGGTGTCCGGATTGTTCCCGCGTTTTTCGCATTGCGGAAATCCCACCAGCACCTGGCAACCGGCACTCGCGTAAAGGTCTGATTCGACGCTCATACACCAGCCGGCGTGAAGGTTATCGAACGGCTGGCCGAACTCGACGCGATCGTCCGCGTCATAATCGACATCATCGGCCGTGCGGCGAACCGGAAGCTTGTGATCCTGCCGAAACGCCTGATGCCCGGTCGATTGGCCTGCTTTATGCACCCCTTTCCGGTAGTCCTTGTAGCAACCGGTGAGCAGCTGGTTAGTACCCTGCCCATTTTTGCTGATGGAGCTCTCCACATGCTTGCGATGCGGAACCGTACTACCCGGAAACACCGCAAAGCCCTTGCCCGGAGCCCACTGGCCGATCGTGCATCGCGGATGAACATAGTCGGGAGTGACGACCTCAAGCCGATGCTCCCGCGCAAAGGAGTGATCCTGATCGTCAACCGGAAGGCAGCCACGCAATCCAAAGAAAACCCACTGATCTTTGGGAATATCAAACTGGTTGATCTGCCACAAGCGCAGCAAATCTTCTTCTTTCAGGATAAACATGATTCGCTCCTTTGGATTTGTAGTTCTTGAGGAGATAGCATGATCCAAATTACCACTTGAACATCGGCAGAGGATCTTTCGGATGCGTTTTCATCCGCTCGAAGGTCAGGCGGGCGAGGGCTGGATGGTAGCCGGCATTGGGATAGCGGCCCTGGATTTCGAGGATGTAGCGACGCGGAAGGCCGAAGTTGCGTGCGCCAAAGGTGACGTCGATCCAGTCAGCCTGGCGGAAGGGTTCGACAAGCCATGCGGGGTTGCAGCTCCACGGGCCGAGCTTGTGGTGGTTTTCGATCATGGCTTCGATTTCATCCGCCCAGTCGGTCTTGCCGATCGATTCGAGATAGGCGCGCGCGAGCCGCTTTGAGGGGCCCAGATAGTCGAACGTGCCGTCCGTCCAGATTCCGAGGTCGTGATAAGCTGCCGCAATGGCTATTTTCTGCTGATTGTCGCCATCTTTTCCAGCTAACGCGCAACCGAAAAGAAACACTCTCCGGCAATGGTTTCGGTACCCCTCAAAATCTCGCCCGATCACGCTCAACCAGGGATCGATCAGAGCATCGGCCATCGATACCTGTTCATTATCAGCTTTCATGATACTGCCCGTTTGTTATCGGTTAACTCTTTTCAGTTTAACGAAATTCGCCCGACGAGGGTTCACCTTTTGCTGAAAAAACGTATCGGCCCTTTTGTATATTGTGCGGATTAAGCCGAAACAACGACACGATTAACCCTGAGGAGACACCCACATCATGAACAGAGACGAAAAAGAAGCTGGCAAAAGCATCGGTTTGGCATGGGCGGCAAGTCTGGTAGCCACAGCGCTTGTCACGCTGCTGCTTTCGTTCTGGCTCCAGAGCGCTTCGTTCATGAGTGGCGGCAGTGCCTCGATGCAAAAGCAGGCGCTGCTGGCCGAAATGCGAGTCAATCTTGTGCGCTCGGTCGAGAAGGAGAAAAGTGCCGTTCTGGCCACGACCGACGAGGAGTCACGCACCTATGCCGAACAGTCAAGCGCCGCTGCGCGTGAGGTCAATCGCGACCTGAAAACGCTCGAATCGATGGTTGCCAAAGACGGCTCCGGCAAGGAGAAAGAGCTGGTCGACAAATTCAGCAAATCGTGGGCAACGGTCAGCGCGATTGACGCAACGCTGCTCGAAACCGCCACGGAGAACACAAACCTCAAGGCTCTCAACCTTTCATCAACGATCGGCGAAGAGCTGATGCGCAAGATCGACGGCAACCTCGACAAGTTGACCGCGAGGGTCAAGCCTGAGTGGCGCAAAGCGCAGATGGAAAAGACCGCTGAAGATGCCAAGCTGGCCATCCGCAATCTTGTCATCCTTCAGACGCACCATGTAAACGCCGCTGATGAGAAAGCAAAGAAGAGCATCGAAGAAACGATGCAGGCTGAACAAAAGAGCATTGAGACTGCGCTGAACAAACTCAATACGATGACGGGCAAAAAGAGCAAGCCTTACATCAGGGAGGCAAAGACCGAGTTCAGCGAGTTCATGCGGCTGAACACCGAAATCGTTCGTCTTTCAACGCTCAACACGAACCAGACGAGCGCAGCACTTTCGCTCGGCAACAAACGCAAGGCCGAAGCCGAGTGCGACCGCACACTTCAGGCGCTCCAGAAACTCGCCGCCGGAACTCCGTAAAGCACTCTGCCCTGCCGGTCGTCCACTTCGTCCACAAAGTCCACTGCACAACCAATGACAACACCCGCCGACACCCATGAAGAGCGCCTCTCGGGTTCCGTCGAGCGGGTAACGTTTCACAGCGAGGAATCTGGCTTCACGGTGCTGCGCCTGCGGGTTGCCGGGCAGCGCGAGCCGGTGGCGGTGGTCGGCCTCGCTGCCTCGCCTGCCGTGGGCGAGTTCATGGAGTGCGTTGGCACGTGGCAGAACGACCGCACGCACGGCTTGCAGTTCAAGGCGACGAAAATAACCCCCGTACAGCCCACCACGCTCGAAGGCAAGGAGCGCTACCTCGCATCGGGGCAGGTGAAGGGACTTGGCAACTATTACGCAAAAAAGCTGATCGAGCAGTTTGGCGACGCGGTGTTCGATGTGATCGAAAACGAACCGGAGCGACTACTCGAAGTGCCAGGCATCGGACGCAAGCGGCTCGACATGGTGATCGAATCGTGGACTGAGCAGAGAGCCATACGGGACATCATGCTCTTTCTGCAGGAGCACGGCGTCGGCGCAGCAAGGGCCTGGAAAATCTACCGCCGCTACCGCGAAGGGGCCATCGCCACCATCACGGAAAATCCCTACCGCCTCTCGCTCGACATCGAAGGCATCGGCTTCCAGACGGCCGACACCATCGCTGCGAGCCTTGGCGTCGAACGGAACTCGCTCATGCGGGCCGAAGCGGGCATCACCCATGTGCTCGGCCAGATGTCGAGCGACGGCCACTGCGCCGTTCCGGAAGAGACGCTCATCGGCGAAGCCTCACGCCTGCTCGAAATCGACCGCCCGCTCGTTGCCGAAGCCGTGACGAACGAAAAGCTGACCCGCCGAATCGTAGGTGAAACGATCGACGAAGTGCCGTGCATCTTTCTCGAATCGCTGCACCGCGCCGAAACGGGCGTCGCCTCGGCGCTGCACCGACTGAAGCGTGGCCCCCTGCCGTGGGAGCCGCTTGATCCGCACGATGTGCTGCCGTGGATCGAGGAGCAGACCGGCCTTGAGCTCTCCCCTTCGCAACGCAGCGCGGTGACACTCGTGCTGGCCAGCAAAGTATCGATCATCACCGGCGGGCCGGGCGTCGGCAAGACCACCATCCTCAAGGCGATCCTCTCGGTGCTTCAGCGCGAAAAGGTCTCCGTGGCGCTCTGCGCTCCGACCGGCCGGGCAGCCAAGCGGCTCACCGAATCGACCGGTATCGAGGCCAAAACCATCCATCGCCTGCTCGAATTCGATCCGCAGATTTTCGATTTCAAACGAGGACGCGGCAATCCGCTCGACGTTTCGTTCGTGGTGGTTGACGAAACCTCGATGGTGGACGTCGTGCTGATGCAGAAGCTCGTGGCGGCGATTCCCGACCGCGCGGCGGTGGTCTTCGTCGGCGACGTCGATCAGTTGCCATCGGTTGGCCCCGGCGCGGTGCTCGCCGACCTGATCGCCTCGGAGGTCATCCCCACCGTCTGCCTGACCGAAATCTTCCGGCAAGCCGCCGAATCGATGATCGTCGTCAACGCCCACCGCATCAACCAGGGCGAAATGCCGCTGACCGACGAGGGCGAGGAGCTTTCCGATTTCTACATCGTTCCGGCAAGTTCCCCGGAGGCGATTCACGACAAGGTGATGCAGCTCGTCACGGAGCGCATCCCGAAACGCTTCGATCTAGACCCGGTGCGTGACGTGCAGGTGCTGACACCGATGAACAAGGGCGGCATCGGCGTACAGGCCCTGAACGCCGAGCTGCAGGCGCGCCTCAACCCGACCGCCGAGCCGAAAGTGACCCGCTTCGGCAGCACCTTCGCGCCGGGTGACAAAGTGATTCAGACAGTCAACAACTACGACAAAGAGGTCTTCAACGGCGACATTGGCCTGATCGAACAGATCGACACCGATGCGGAGACGCTGACGGCGCTCTTCGACCATCACCACGTCGAGTACGACTTCAGCGACCTCGACGAACTGTCGCTCGCCTATGCCATCAGCATCCACAAAAGCCAGGGCTCAGAATACCCGGCAGTGGTCATTCCGCTCTCCATGCAGCACTACCCCCTGCTCGAACGCAACCTTGCCTATACGGCCGTCACGCGGGGACGCAAGCTCGTGGTCATCGTTGCCGAACCGAAGGCGCTTGACCGGGCGATCAGGAACTGTAAATCGAAACGCCGCCTGACCGGCCTCGTGCAACGGCTCAAAGAGTCCGGAAAACAAAGCTGGCAAAATTTGTAAGCACCCGCCCGGCGAACGGCGCGTCCGACACAACCTCGCGTAACGCTCCGGCATCTTCGCCAACCGCTTCAAGGCCAGCGATCTCATCGCGCACATAGGTCTGCATGATCTCCCGCGTGTACTCCGGATGGAACTGCACACCCCAAGCCGATTCACCGACCTGGAAGGCGTGATGCGATTCGAAGCCGTTGAAAGCGAGATGGACAGCGCCCTCCGGCAGCCGCAACACGCTCTGCGCATGAGTCGCGTGCGCTACGAACCGCGCCGGAATGGCTTCGAAAAGCGAATCGCGCTGGCCTTCAGGCGTCAGTTCGATGGAGACCGTGCCGACCTCCCGACCTCGCGGATGGTAGCCCACCTCGCCGCCAGCCGCCCGTCCGAGAAGCTGGTGGCCGTAGCAGATGCCGAGGAAAGGCACACGGACGGCGATCAGCTCGCGAATCCACCGCTCGATGCCGAGGCTCCACGGCAAATTGTCGGTCACCATGGCGTGCGAGCCGGTCACGACCGCCCCGGCGCACAGCTCCGGCGCTGGCAACGCCTCGCCGCCCTCAGCGTTCACCACCGCAACCGGACACGCCACGTCGCCCAGTCCGCGCCGCACCCACTCTTCGAAATCGCCGAGCCGCGCCACCTCGGTGGCAAAGGTGCTCCCGGCCTTGATGATATACAGACTTTTCATAGACCATAATGTCCAGTGATCGAAATTTCTGCCCCAAAGCTATCATCTTTCAGCGGCTGAAACAATCGCACCTCGCCGGTTATCGCTCCGTTTTTTCGTATATTGGCCGCAAATCAACAGTGGGACGCCGTCGCCCGCAGAATAACAGGATGAAACACCACTCACTCATATTTCTGACCGGCTTCAGCGGTTCAGGCAAATCGACCATCGGCCCGCTCCTGGCCAACTCGCTCGGCTTCGAGTTCATCGACCTCGACCGTGAAATCGAGCTTGCCGCCGGAAAGAGCATCAACCGCATCTTCGCCGAGGATGGCGAGGCCGCATTCCGGGAGCTGGAACTTCGGACGCTCGAACGTATTGGCAGTCAGAAAGAGATGGTGGTATCGCTTGGCGGCGGCGTGCTTGAAAACGACCGCTGCTTCGAGCTGATCAGGCGCACCGGCACGCTGGTCTACATGAAATCGAGCCCGGAAATTCTCTCGCTCAGACTTCAGCATAAAACCGATCGACCGCTTTTAAAAGGCCCGAACGGTGAGAAGCTTTCGCGGGAACAGGTGGAGCAGCGAATCAGCGAGATTCTCGAAAAACGGGAGCCCCGTTACCAGAAAGCCGATCTGATCATCGTGACCGATTCAAAGAAAATCGGCAGCACGGTCGAAGAGATGACAAGAAAAATCGAAAGACATATCCGCCGCGTTGAGCGGGACAGCTAACAAGGAGAGATAAGCATCATGGAAAGTGCGGCCAGTCATATTATCGTCAGAACCCCCGTCATCGACTCGATCGGAGAGCTGTACGAAACCCGTGGACTCGGCAAAAAAAGCGTGGTGCTGTTCGACGAGAACACCCGGAAGCTCTACGGCGATAAGATCATCGCATCGATGCAGCGCCAGGGGTTCCGCACCGTCGAGCTGGTCGTGCCTGCGCGCGAGACCTCCAAAAGCGTCTCGACCGCATGGAAACTCTACGGACAGATGATCGAGACTGACGTCGACCGGAGCTGGAACCTGCTCTGCGTCGGCGGCGGCGTGGTCGGTGATCTCGGCGGCTACATCGCGGCGAGCTACTACCGCGGCATTCCGGTGGTACAGTTGCCAACCACGCTGCTTGCCATGACCGACAGCTCCATCGGCGGCAAGGTGGCCATCAACCACCCGCTCGGCAAGAACCTCATCGGCTACTTCCACATGCCCGCGTTGGTGCTGATCGACCCGGCATTTCTCCGGACGCTGCCTGCGCGCGAAATCTTCGGCGGTATGGCCGAGGTGGTCAAGTACGGCTTCATCGCCGACCGGAAGTTTTTCGACATGCTCGCCGAGCACTGGGATGAGGTAACGAGACTTGAAGAGCCGTGGATTTCCGACGCTGTCAGCCGCAGCGCCTTCACCAAGGCCGATGTGGTGGAGAAAGATTTCCGCGAAACCAGCGGCCTGCGGGCAACGCTCAACTTCGGGCACACCTTCGCGCATGGGCTTGAAAAGATGGCCGAGTACCGCAACCTGCGCCACGGCGAGGCGGTCACCATCGGCATGGCCTGCGCGCTCTACCTCTCGTATCGACTTGGATTTTTGGCTGAGGCGGAACTCAACGAAGGGCTCGCGCTCATCGCCCGCTTCCGCTTCCCGCGAAACCTCGTCAACAAGCGATTCATCTCGCTCGACCTGGAGGAGCTGTTCGACGCCATGCACTCCGACAAAAAGAAGATCGACAAGCAGTTGCGCTTCGTCCTGCTCGACCGCATCGGCCACGCCTTCCTGCACGACCGCGAAGTACCGAAAGCTGACGTGCTTCATGCGATTGATGACGCCCAGCGCTGGTTCTCGGAGAAGAGATAGGACTCAAGGCGGATGCTTTGTAGGGGCAACCCTTGCGGTTGCCCTCATTGGGATGTTGACAGGTATTCCCGAACGGGGCAACCGCAAGGGTTGCCCCTACGATCTTCCTGCATTTGATGCGATTTTGAAGGAGAAAAAAACAGCCCCTGCTTGTCCTCTGAACAAGCTCATGAGTTCAGTCGTAGCAGCAGGTCGATTCCGCGAAGCACGGCAAGCTCGTCGAGGTGGGTAATTGAAGCGATCTCAGGAGCGATAATCCGGCTGTTGCCGCCGGTAACAAGCACTTCGGCTGGAGCAGCTTTTGACTCGCCCGGCAGCTCTGCCCCGATGGCGTCGATCAGCCCGGCAATCTGTCTGACCGCTCCCCAGAAAATGCCGTTTCTGATACACTCGATGGTGGATCGACCAAGCAGGCTTTCCGGCTTGTCGATGTCGACCAGCGGAAGCTGCGCGGTTCTCGAATTGAGCGCTCCGGCCATCATATCGATCCCCGGCATAATCAACCCGCCACGATAGTTTCCCTCAGCATCGAGCACATCGAAGGTAATCGCTGTACCGATATCGACCGCGATCACCGGGCAGTCGCCGAACAGATGTCGGCTCCAGGCGCACAGCGCGATACGATCCGCGCCAAAGGTGTGCGGAGTTGCATAATCAAGCTGGAACGGCAGGCGAAGCGAGGCAGCGATCGTCACCACGGGCACAGAAAAAAGCGATTCGAGTTGCGCCGAGCAGGAGGCTGCCGCGGCTGGCACTACGCTGCACACCGCAACAGCCTGAGGCGTACCGTGCCGATGAGCCAGCGAGAGAAACAGCTCGGCAACCGCTTTCGGCTCACCGAACAGCGTGCTCTGAACCGATTCGACCGACGGCTCAGTCTCTCCGGTGAACACGGCCAGCGTCGTGGTGGTGTTGCCGATATCAACGACCAGCCGCACGAACGCCTCAGTCGAAACGCTTCTGGAACTCTGCATGGAAGTTTCCCGGAAACAGCAGGATTACGGCCTCTTGACGGTCACGCCGCTTCGCTTCGACAGCTCTGAGAGCATCTTGCCAGCATCCGGCAGGCCGTCCTTGCCGTCGGTGACGGTGATCGAATCGCGCAGACCGGCATTGTTGGCCACAATGAACACCTGCGGCGGAGGATTGTAGGTGATCTGCTCCTGGTAAATCGAAACGATGTCCTTGTACAGGAACATCTTCTTTTCACCTTTGCGCGAGACGTATTCAATGCGATCCGGAGTCAACGTCACCGAATCACCGTCACGGCCATGCTCGGCGCTGAAACGGGTGTTGTAATATTGCGGCACGCCGAGAGCAATCGTGGTGATGAGAATCATCAGCGTGGTTTTCCAGAGACATCCGAAATCAACGCCGTAACTGAACTTGCCGTAGCGGTAAAAAAGGGCCCAGCCGCCGCCCAGAAACAGCATACTCAGAAACCAGGTAACGTAGTAGTAGTTATCGAGCCACCAGCCGGGAAAGGACATCGGGTACTGGAAAAGGTCGGTCATGAGCGGAAAGCCGTCTGAAGAGCAACGCAGAAAACGGATTGACCCGGCAGACCGGAATCATCACGCTATTGAGAGCTGCCCAAGTTTCTTATTATTCAAAGGTCAAAAAATACACCTTTTCAGGAGATGTTCTAAATACAAATATCCCGATCAACCACAGACCTGTCAACGCATGAAATCGTATTACAAGGAACTCTGGATGGAAGTCCCGACCAGAATGGATTTCGTCAACATCACCCGCGACGTCGAACGCGCACTCGGCGAAAGCGGCATCCGGGAAGGGCTTTGCCTGGTCAACGCCATGCACATCTCGGCCTCGGTGTTCATCAACGACGACGAACCGGGCCTGCACGCCGACTACAAGCAGTGGCTCGAAGAGCTGGCGCCGCACGATCCGTCGCGCTACCGCCACAACCGTACTGGCGAGGACAACGGCGACGCGCACCACAAGCGCCAGATCATGGGCCGCGAAGTGGTGGTAGCCGTTACCGAAGGGCGACTGCATTTCGGCCCCTGGGAGCAGATCTTCTACGGCGAATTCGATGGACGAAGAAGAAAGCGCGTGCTCATCAAAATCATCGGAGAATAGTCTTCCCTATTCCATCCGCCAAGTTCACCTTTTTCTCCTTGCCGCAAAACAAAAGAGCCCCGACATTTCGGGGCTCTTTTTACTTGTGCTTTCGTTCCGGCTCTTAGTGCTCGAAGAGCATTTCGGAGTAGGTCGGAAGCTGCCAGCGGCTGCGATCGACCTGGAGTTCCAGCTTGTCGGCCACTTCGCGCACGGCGTTCATGCAGGGCAGAAGCCTTGCGGAGCAGAAATCGGCTTTGTCGAGCTCGCTCTCCTGCTCTTCCATCTCTTCGATGGTCTCTTCGAGAATGCTGGTCAGTGCGATCAGCTGCGACAGATCCTCGGCGAGGGTTTTCAGATGTCCGGCCTGGTTCTTGAAGGCCTCGTCGGACAAACCGATAGAGTCGGCGGCAGCCACGAGGTTGTTGAACGAGCTGGCCAGATCGCCCTGATACTCCGAAGCATCCGGAATGACCATGGTCTTGATCATGAGCAGCAGCGTACGGGCTTCGATGTCGATGCCTTTGACGTAGCGCTCGATGCGGACGTTGTAGCGGGAGTCGATCTCCTCGGCAGTCAGCACACCGTACTTGACAAACATGGCGACAGTATCCTTGTCGGTCCAGGCACGAACCGATTCCGGAGTGTTTTTCATGTTCGGCAGACCACGCTCGGCAGCGGCCTTCTGGAGATCTTCGCTGTAGTTGTCGCCAGGGTAGCGCACAGCCTTGGTTGCGGTGATGCCATCGCGGACAGCGGCCAGGATTGCCTCTTCCTTCGACATGCCAGCCTCGATCTTTGCGAGAATTTCGGCGTTCAGGTCATCGACCGCTTCGGCCATGAGCGTGTTGAGCACCGTGTTCGGCACCGAGATCGGCTGGCTGGAGCCCACAGCGCGGAACTCGAACTTGTTGCCGGTGAAGGCGAACGGCGAGGTGCGGTTACGGTCGGTGTAGTCTTTGTTGAGCACCGGCACATGGCTGAGGCCGAGGTCGAGAATCTGCTTCTCGGTCTTGAGATCAACCTTGCCGCTCTCGATGGCGTCGAGCACTTTTTCAAGCAGATCACCGAGAAAGACGGTGACGACAGCCGGCGGAGCCTCGTTAGCACCGAGACGGTGGTCGTTGCCAATGCTGGCAACAGAAGCGCGCAGAATCGCGGAGCGTTTGAGCACGCCCTTGAGCACGGCCACAAGGAAGACCAGGAAGCTGATGTTGGATTCAGGAGTGTCACCCGGATCGAGGAGGTTCATGCCGCCGTCGATGCCGATCGACCAGTTGTTGTGCTTGCCGGAGCCGTTGATGCCTGCGAAGGGCTTTTCAAAGAGCAGCATGGCAAAGCCTTTCTTTTCGGCCACCTTGCGCATCACTTCCATGACGAGCAGGTTGTGGTCGGAAGCGAGGTTGGCCTGCTCGAAGATCGGAGCGATCTCGAACTGGTGCGGAGCCACTTCGTTGTGACGGGTCTTGGCCGGAATGCCGAGCAGGAAGAGCTCTTCTTCAACCTCCTGCATGAACTCGAGCACGCGATCCGGGATCGAGCCGAAGTAGTGATCTTCGAGCTGCTGGCCCTTCGGCGGAAGAGCGCCAAGCAGGGTGCGGCCGGTCATCACCAGGTCAGGACGCTGCGTGTAGAACTTCTTGTCGATCAGGAAGTACTCCTGCTCCGGACCAGCGTAGGTGTTGACCTTGGTCACGCCGGTGATGCCGAGCGTGTCGAGCAGGCGGATTGCAGCCTTGCTGACGGCGTCCATGGAACGCAGAAGCGGGGTCTTCTCGTCGAGCGCTTCACCGTGATAGGAGATGAAAACGGTCGGAATGCAGAGGGTCATGCCCTTGCCGCCCTTCATCAGGAATGCCGGGCTGGAAGGATCCCATGCGGTGTAGCCGCGAGCCTCGAAGGTCGAACGCATACCGCCGGACGGGAAACTCGAAGCGTCAGGCTCACCCTGAATGAGCTGCTCGCCTGAGAAACGCTCGATCACGGTACCATCCATCTGGGTGGTCAGGAAGGCGTCGTGTTTTTCAGCGGTCGTGCCGGTCATCGGCTGGAACCAGTGGGTATAATGGGTAGCGCCATGCTCCATGGCCCACTCTTTCATACCGTGGGCTACGACGCCAGCGATGTCGGCGGGAAGTTTTTTGCCAGCTTTGATCGTCTCCTGCAGCGCCTTGAAAACCTCTTTCGGAAGCTTTGCGCTCATGGCTTCAGTACCAAAGGTCAATGCGCCATAATAGGACACCACCGATTTTTTGCTCTCGTTAATCAAGAGTTCCTCCTTTACTTGTTTTTAAACATGATAGATGAACACGAACTGATACTATTTTCTTGATTTCTTTTCATCGAAGGTGAGCAGCACCTGCCTGTCCTGCAGGTTCTTCTTCACGATATCCGCGCTGATGCAGTTGTTCTTTTTCAGCTGCGACAGAACGAAGCTCGTATTGGTGCCCAGCACTCCCGGCCAGCTCTGGATGCGCGACAGGAACTGTTCGAGCGATGCGGTATTGTGCGTCATCACCTTCATGATATGCGATCCCTCGCCGGTCACCGAGTAGCACTCCATGATCTCCTCCTCCTTCATGACATGCTCCATGAAGGACTTGTAGTGCTTCGAGGAATCAACCCGCACCCGCACAAACGCCTGAATATCGAAACCGAGCCTGCGCTCGTCGACCTCCGTCGTAAACCCTTTGATGATACCGTTCTTCTGCAATTTGTCGAGCCGCTCGCTGACCGATGGAATCGACAATCCAACGATTTCAGCAAGCTCGCTGAGCCGCACTCTGCCGTTACCACCGAGTGATTCGATGATTTTCAGATCGATAAGGTCGAGGTGTCCGGACATAAGCAGAATCTTCGATTTTGTAGGAAATTAATGAAATCTAAGAAATAAACAAGCCTATTCTTAATAAAGGCGGATTTGACCAGCACTTTCCCTAAATAATTTAGGATACGGAGTCAAAAACGAGGAAAAGGGCGTGATGGCGATGTTGGTATTTGCAAACAAGAATGTAAGTTAATAATCTATGCCTCTCAAACGCTTATTCCGGCTGCTGGCAGAGCGCTCCGCCTTTCGCGACACGGAATAAAGCCAGGCAAGTCTTACCGATTCAGAAGTTTTTTGAGTTACCGTCATGAAGGAAGTGTCCAGAAAATTCTCCGAAGATTCCGATGAGCCACAGGGTTCATCCGAACGCTCTATTCCGCAGCCGGTGCGACAGCACGGCCCTGCTTCGCACGATGTGCGTTTTGTGGTAAAGGAGTCACTCAACCTCGGCTTCCGTTTTCTCAACGACGTCGAGCTGTTCCTGAAAAAAATGCAGCCCGAAGAGCCGCAAAAGGGTGAGCAACCGGAAAACGAGCCCGAAAAGAAAGAGTAACCGGCTCTCAACACCCAATACATCCGGCAACGACAATGCAAAGGTACTTTCGAGATACGGCGGCAAATCGTTATATTCCCCGCAATCATTGTTATCAGGACATCAGAAAAACGTGCCGATCATGCCGGTTTGTTGAGTAAAACGCAACAATCTGGTCGCATGGCCGGGGTTTCATGATGCCTTTCAGCATTTCCAACACCAAGCCAAAGCAACGTTGAAAGTAGCCATATTCGGAGCCGGTGTCGCCGGTCTCAGCGCGGCCATCGAACTGGTCGATCGCGGCCATACCGTCGAACTGTATGAAAAACGCAAGGTTCTCGGCGGAAAAGTATCGGTCTGGAAAGACAGTGACGGCGACTCGATCGAGTCCGGACTGCATATCGTCTTCGGCGGTTACACCCAGCTTCAGAAGTATCTGGACAAGATCGGCACGGGCGATAACTATCTCTGGAAAGATCATTCGCTGATCTACGCCGAGTCGGACGGCAAGCAGTCGTTCTTCAAAAAGGCCAACCTGCCCAGCCCGTGGGCCGAAGTGGTCGGCGGACTTCAGGCGGACTTCCTCACCATGTGGGACAAGATTTCGCTCATCAAAGGGCTTTGGCCCGCGCTGGCCGGCAACGAGGAGTACTTCCGCAGCCAGGATCACATGACCTACTCCGAGTGGCACCACCTGCACGGCGCATCGGAGCACTCGCTCCAGAAGCTCTGGCGGGCGATCGCTCTGGCGATGAACTTCATCGAGCCGAACGTCATCAGCGCCCGCCCGATGATCACCATCTTCAAGTACTTCGGCACCGACTACGCCGCCACCAAGTTTGCCTTCTTCCGCAAGAACCCCGGTGACTCGATGATCGAACCGATGCGCCAGTACATCCAGAGCAAGGGTGGCCGCATCTTCATCGATGCTCGCCTGTCGCGCTTCGAGCTGAATGATGACAAGACCATCAAGCACGCCGTGCTGCGCGACGGCCACACCGTCGAGGCCGACGCTTACATCTCTGCCCTGCCAGTGCACAGCGTCAAGAAGATCGTGCCGAACGAGTGGCTGGAGCACGACTACTTCCGGAACCTGCACCAGTTCGTCGGCAGCCCGGTGGCCAACTGCCAACTCTGGTTCGACAAAAAGATCACCGATACCGACAACCTGATGTTCTCGCAGGGCACCACCTTCGCCACCTTCGCCGACGTCTCGATCACCTGCCCGGAGGACTTCCAGGCGGGCATGGGCTCGGCGACCGGCGGCAGCGTGATGAGCCTCGTGCTCGCCCCGGCGCACCAGCTGCTCGACCTGCCGAACGAGGTCATCACGGAGATGGTGATGAAGGAGATTCACGACCGCTTCCCGAAATCGCGCGATGCGAAGCTGCTGAAATCGACCATCGTCAAGATTCCGCAGTCGGTGTACAAGGCTGTGCCAGACGTCGATCAGTACCGCCCAGATCAGGTCAGCCCGATCCGCAACTTTTTCCTCGCTGGGGACTACACCGACCAGCACTACCTCGCCTCGATGGAGGGCGCAGCGCTCAGCGGACGGCAGGTAGCAGAAAAGCTACACCAGCGGATGGGCGGCTGAGAGAGATTCCCGTAGGGGCGGGCAGGTGTTTTACAACCACATTCTGTAGGGGCAGACCTGCGTGTCTGCCCTTCCCATGCGATGGTGTCGCGATGTGCCTTGAAGGCGGGGCGAACACATAGGTTCGCCCCTACAACCGAAATCGACAACCTCCCGGAGAGCCTCGCATGAAAAGCCGAAATGACAAACTGCTGATCGTCTTTTCAAAAAACCCTGTCGCCGGATGGGTCAAAACACGACTTGCCGCGTCAATCGGTGACGCCGAAGCACTGAGAATCTATGAGCAGCTTCGGGAGTTAACCAAGCAGGCGACAACAGGCATCGACGCATCGAAAGCCATCGCCTACTCGGACTTCATCCCCAACACTGACCTCTTGCTTGCCCCCGACACGGAAGCATGGCTCCAGCAAGGCAGCGACCTCGGCGAACGGATGCACCGCGCTTTTGTGAAAGGCTTTTCGCTCGGCTTCAGCCGCATCGCGCTGATCGGCACCGACTGCCCGGAACTCAGCCCGTTCATTCTCGATCTCGCGTTCACGAAGCTCGAAACGAGCGATGTCGTGCTCGGCCCGGCACGCGACGGCGGTTTCTACCTTGTCGCGCTGAAGCGTCCATTTCCGGAGTTGTTCCTCGGCAGGATATGGAGCACCTCATCCGTGCTGAACGATTCGCAGCGCATTGTGCGCGAGCATGGCAAATCGTGCGACCTGCTCCCGGCGCTCTCGGACATCGACACCATCGACGACCTCAAAGCCAGCAGCTTATGGACTCCGAAACAAAGCTGAGCATCATCATACCGGCCTGGAACGAAGAGGCGACCATTGCCAAAACGCTTGAAATGCTGCTCGGGTTGACGGCTGGACGAAGCGACACCGAAATCATCGTCAGCGTCTCGGGAGACGACCGCACCGCCGAACTCGCCAGCGCCTTTCCGGTCACCGTCTGCCACTCGGAAAAGGGACGCGCCATCCAGATGAACACTGGGGCAAAACTTGCAAAAGGCTCGATTCTCTACTTCCTGCACGCCGACACCGTTCCGCCGCCATCGTTCTGCAACGACATCCTGTCGGCGGTCGAACGCGGCTTCGAAGCCGGATGCTTCCGGATGACTTTTGACGATCCCGACTGGCTCATGCAGCTCTACGGCTGGTTCACGCAATTCCCCCTCACCATCTGCCGGGGCGGCGACCAGTCGCTGTTCATCACGCGGGAGCTGTTCGAGCGGATCGGCGGTTTCGACGAGCGGATGCAGATTATGGAGGACATCGACATCATCGAGCGGATTCAGCGTCAAACCGAATTCCACATTCTCGACTCCACAGTCACCACCTCGGCCAGAAAATATCATGCCAACGGCACCGTTCGGCTGCAAGCCATTTTCGGCACCATCCACCTGATGTACGCTCTCGGATTCAGCCAGGACGACATCCGGGAATTTTACCGGAATTCAGTCAGTTAAGAGCCTCCTCCTCGCCCGCATTTCTATCTTTTCCAGCTCAGTTCAACACCTGTAACGACGCGTTTTTTAGATTATTTATAACTATATTTACACCATATAACGTCCAACCGGAAGCTACGTGCTTCATCAGGAAAAACCCTTTATATCACACTCTTCAAACATCATCTATCATGGCTAACGAAGAAACCAGCAAACCCGCCGCAGGAGCTGCTCCCGGAGCGCCCAAACCGGCGGTTCAACCACAGGAGACCAATGCCGGCAACGGCGACATGGCTCATTTGATCGGCAACATGGGCATTCTGATCGATTCGACCATCGAGTCGGTTCAGGGCATGATCAACACGGTCAGCTCGGCCACCGGCCAGATTATGGAAGGCGTTAACACGACCATCAACTCCGATCAGGTCAAAGGCATTATCGACAATGTCAATTCGGTCTCGGGCCAGCTCATCGAGGGCGTCACCAGCACCCTGAACTCCGAGCAGCTCCAGAACTCGTTCAACGAGCTGGGCAAGTTCTGGGCAGGCATGATTTCCAACCTGAACTCGACGGTCAACTCCAACCAGGTCAAGGATCTGTTCGACAACGTCAGCGCAGGCATCAACCAGCTTACCGGCATGGTCTTTTCGCAGGGAATGCAGCCCCCGTTCATGATGGGCTCCGGAAGCAGCGACGAACCCCGGAAGCAGGCCAGGGAAATTCCGGTAACACATTCAGCGCCCAAAGCTCCGGCTCCAGCTCCGGCGGGAGAGACGAAACCGGCAACGGCACCAGCTCCGGAAAAGAAACCGGAAGCGTAACGCTGCATACCAAAAGGCGATCAATCGCAAAAGGGCGGGGCTAAAAACCTCGCCCTTTTGCATTGCAAGGGCGCATGGCGTGTGCCTGGCAACGGTAGCATGACCGCGTAACCTTATGCGGGTGGTTCGCGCCCCCCTACTGGGAATTGGCAACAGAGAAATCGTTGCACCCGATCAGTCAGATCCGTCAGATCAACCGGATCGCTTACTCGGCTTTCGAGGCCACGCCGGTGTGACCGAATCCCCCTTCCCCGCGCTCCGTATCGGACAGTGAATCGACCTCCTCGAACGCGACGCGATCAACCTTTGAGACGACCATCTGCGCGATGCGGTCGCCGTGATTGACCGTAAACGGCTCGCGTCCGTGATTGATGAGAATAACCCCGACTTCGCCGCGATAATCAGCATCGATGGTTGCAGGCGAATTGGGCAGCGAGATGAGGTGGCGAAGTGCCAGCCCGCTCCTCGGGCGAAGCTGCGCCTCGTATCCCTCGGGCAGCTCGATGGCGAGGCCGGTGGGAATAAGCGCGGACGATGAGGGTTCGAGGGTGACTGGAGCATCGAGGCAGGCGGAAACATCCATTCCCGCAGCGTGAGCAGTGGCATAAGCCGGCAGGCTTGCCTTTTCTTTCAGGCGAACTATTTTTACTTTGATCATCGACTATGGCTGAAGTTGCTTGAAGCCCGGAAGGGCCTGATGGTTACTCAGCCGCAATATAAACAAACCCTACCTTGAGCGCACCCATCGAACCTGTTTACGCCCTCGCTTTCGGAGCGCACCCTGACGACGTCGAGCTGGCCTGCGGAGCCACGCTGCTGAAAATCATGGACGAAGGCCGCCGCGTAGCCGTCTGCGACCTCACGAAGGGCGAGATGGGCACGGCGGGCACACCAGAGACCCGCCGGAAAGAGGCCCTGCTGGCGGCTGAAAAGATGGGCTACGTGGCTCGTGAAGCGCTGGACTTCGGCGACTCGGAGCTGTTCTACACCAAAGAGAACCTGCACGAACTCATCCGAATCATCCGCAAATACCGGCCCGACACGGTTTTCAGCAACCCGCCCGACGAACGCCACCCCGACCATATGAAAGCCTCGCGGCTGATCAGCGACGCCTGTTTCTACGCGGGTCTGCGCAAAATCGAAACCGTCGAGAACGGCGTCCCACAACAGGCACATCGACCGAAACACCTGCTGTACTATATCCAGTTCAAGCAAACCGAGCCGGAGATCATTGTCGATGTCTCCTCGACCTTCGAGCGGTCGCGGCAAGGCGTGCTGGCGTTCGGCTCGCAGTTCCAGCGTGACGAGAACAGCAACCAGCCGGTCACGATGATCAACCGCAAGGAGTTCCTGCCAGGACTTGAAGCGCGCGCCCGCTCCCTCGGCGAGCAGATCGGCGTGATGTACGGCGAAGGCTTCCTGCTGCACGGCGTGCTCGGCATCGACCGCTTCACGGAAGTGTTCAAACCCGGCAACTGAACAAAGGCCAGCTTAATCGAAATAACCCGAGACGACACCATGCGAAAATCGCTGTTCACCATCCTCACCCTTCTCTTCGCGACGCTGCTTGGTGCATGCGGCTCCAAATCGTCCGATACGTCGCGCAATAACACCATCGTGGTTGCCGTCTCAGCCGATTTCGACCACCTCAATCCCCTGCTCATCCAGCTCTCGCTCTCCCGCGAGCTGTGCACGATGATCTATCCGACGCTCTTCCGCCCTACGTTTGACGAAAAGAATGGCACGATCAATTACGAACCGGGAGCCGCCGAAAGCTGGGAGTTTACGCCGGATGGCCGAAACGTGACGTTCCACCTGAACGAAAAGGCGGTCTGGGAGGATGGCAAGCCGCTCACCTCGAAGGACTTCAGTTTTTCCTACCGCCTGTATGCCGACCCGAACGTGGCAAGCAGTCGTCAGGACTACCTGTACGACCTGTTGCTCAAGCCTGACGGCTCGGTCGATTTCGACAAAGCAGTCGAGACTCCGGACGACAAAACGCTGGTGCTGCACTTCAACAAACCGATGGCCGAAAGCATTGTGCTCGACCACTTCAACGACCTGATGCCGGTAGCCGAACACCTTTTCCGCGACATCAAGCCGGAACAGATCCGCCAGCAGGCCGCCACCCTGCCAATCGTGGGTGCAGGCCCGTTCAAGGTCAAGGAGTGGCAGCGGCAATCGAAGCTGGTGCTCGAATCGAATCCGACCTCGGTGCTGCCCCATCCGGCAGCCTCGCCGACGCTCACATTCATGGTGGTGCCGGAGTACACCACGCGGCTCGCGATGCTCAAATCTGGTCAGATCGACGCGCTCGTATCGGCGGGCGGCATCAACCCGAAAGACGCCGCGGAGCTGGCGAAAAGCAACCCGGAAATAGCGATCATCCCGGTGGCCGACCGCTACTTTGATAGCGTCGTCTGGCTGAACATCGACGGCGCGGCGTGGCGCAATGGCAAGAAGATCGAGCCGAATCGCTTTTTCGGCGACCGCCGCGTGCGGCAGGCCATGACCTACGCCATCGACCGGCAGGCGATCATCGACGGCTTCATGGGACCGAAGCACGCAACCATCGTCAACACCACGCTCTCGCCCGCCTACACCTCGATCATCGACACATCGCTGCCCTCCTACGCGTATGACCCCGATAAGGCGCTCGCCCTGCTCAAAGAGGCTGGCTGGACGCCGGGGCCGGACGGCATTTTGCAGAAAAACGGGTTGAAGTTCTCATTCGAACTCGCCGCGCCCACCGGCAACCCGAGGCGCAACTACGCGGCAACGATCATCCAGCAGAACCTCCGCGAAATCGGCATCGACTGCAAGCTGAAGTTCGACGAAACCCTCATGTTCAACAAGAACCAGAACGAGTACCGCTACGACGCCGCGCTGTCTGGCCTCGCCGCCGAAACGCTCCCCTTCCAGCTCGTCATCTGGGGCTCGGATTTTGAGAAAAAACCCTTCAACTCCTCAGCCTTCCAGAACGCCGAACTCGACCGCGTCGTCGCCAAACTCACCGGCCCGCTCCCCAAAGCCGAGCAACTCAAGCTCTGGAAAGATTACCAGCAGATTCTCGCCAACGAGCAGCCGAGAACCTTCCTGTATTATTACGATGAGCTGGAAGGATTCAGCCCGCGAGTGCAGAACGTCAAGCTAAGCCTGCTCTACACGCTCGGAAATATGTATGACTGGAAGGTGAAGAAGAATTGATGAAATCAACGCCATACAAACGAGCAACTGTGCATTTTCAGAAACATGCAGAAGTCATCTCTCTTATGACGTTTAAGGTTTGCGCTATAGCTAACTTTTAAGATTTTTTTCGATAACGGTTGAGTGTAAGTGCCGTAAGGGATTGCGGGTGACTCCCTATCAATTTACACGAAGAGTTAAAGCGGACTTCTGACCTTCGCATACCTCTGAAACCCTTATGGCATTTACACTTTGTTGGCTACTGAGCTTTATATACGATTTGTAATATCAAGGAAAATAGATAGTCCTTTATCAGTTAAGTTATGGCTTTCATCTATCATGTCATATTTTTCCAAATCACGAACAAACCCTGGAGAAAATCTTTTGCATGAAACATTAAATTCCTCCATTATTCTTCTCACATCCTGAGATTCAAATATTTCTCTTAAATCTTTATTTTCAATTAGGTTCCTTGTAAAATATTTAATTATTCTTGATGGAATATCATATTTGTCATCAATTTCTTCGCTTATTTGTCTGTTTGAAATTTCAAATAATTTTAATTTTCTCTGCAATCTATTTACTTCCTGATTTTTAATATCAAGTTGCTCGATAAATTTATTTTTATCTTGTTCGGCAACTTTATACTTTTTTGTAAATGCGTCTAATAATTCTTTTTGCTCTTGCAATTCTTTTTCTAATTTATTCTGGACCTCTTGTTCTTTTTTAGCATCTTTTTCAACATCCTTTTCAGTCTTAGGAAAGTTGGAATAATACTTGTCTATTCGACCGGATAATGATTTGTTTTCTTCTTTCAATGATTCCAGCTTTTCACCAAACCTTTCCTCAATTCGACCCAAAGTTTCTGAGATGTCTTTTGTAAACGTATATGTGTTGTTGTAAAATTTATTGCTTGTCTCATTGTTTTTATGGTAAAAATTAATTGATATCCATACAGCAAACAAAGCTAATATTAAAGACAAGAGGTCAGTGAAATTGAATTGAATCTTACTGATATCAATATCAGCTAGTAATAACTTAATAATTATAGCAATTACAACGATTGTGGTTAATCCCCATTTAAACCATGTTGCGATATTTTCTTTTTCATTCATAATTATATATTATTAATTTCTATATTCATCTTTAGCTTTGTAGCCAACTTAGTTATCTGCGCTACTCTATTGCGCCTTACATGCCTCATTGGACGAATAAGCGCAACAAAGTAGCGTGTTATTGTTCCAATCTCATCTCACGAACAACAGTCAAGCACTTCTGGACACATCAATGATCTATCATAGCAAACGTAACATCAACGATCATCTAAAACCGTCTCGAAAGGGGTACAAAATAAGCCCGACGGCATGGCTTACAGATTATAGGTACGAAGATCACGTCTGATTTTCAAGCAAATCACTTGAATTGCCACATCGCTACGCTCCTCGCAATGACAGGAAAAAGCACAGACGCTTAGCGAACCACACCCTACGAAACCCCGAGACCATCCGCACGCGCCTTTCCCCAACTCCCAGACATTCAACCATCAACTCTCAACTATTTCCCCCGCTTTTACTATATTCTCCGTCGTTTCGACGCGCACCGCGTGCCCTTTTAATCCACCGAACTGAACCGATCATCCATCATGCCTCGTTATACACCGGAACAGCTTGAAAAAAGAAATGCGTCCAAATGGACGACCGTGCAGGCGATTCTTGCGCCGATCCAGTTCCTCATCTTCCTTGCCGGTCTGACGGTCACGTACCTCTATTCGCAAGGCATCTGGATCACCGATTTCTGGTGGGTGACCTTTTTCGTGGCGCTCAAGACCTTCATGCTCGTGCTGATCTTCGTGACCGGCGGCTTTTTCGAGCTTGAGGTGTTCGGAAAATTCGCCTTCGCGCACGAGTTCTTTTGGGAGGATTTCGGCAGCGCGATTGCCATGATTGTGCACCTCGCCTATTTTGTTCTGTTCTTCTGGATCAAACCGGCGGAAAACATTCTCATTCTGACTGCCTATCTTGCCTACCTGAGCTATCTCATCAACGCGGCGCAGTTCGTCATTCGCCTGCTGCTTGAAAAGCATAACGAAAAGAAGCTCAAGGCCAGCGGTTCGGTAGCCTGAGCCTTAACCTTTCGACAAAAAGCATGGAAGCGAAAAAATCCAAAGCGATCGTCTTCAGCGGCGTCCGGCAGATCGAGCTGCGTGATGTAACGCTCAAGCCGATCTCGTCGACCGATGTGCTGGTCGAGACCTGGTGGTCGTCCATCAGCACCGGCACCGAGAAGATGGCCCTGAACGGCCTGATTCCGTCACCGCCGTTCATCTTTCCGTTCATCCCCGGTTACGAAACTGTGGGGCGGATCGTCGAGGCGGGCGACCACGTCAATCAGGACTTGATCGGCAAATTCGCCTACGTTGCCGGCTCGTTCGGCTACGAGGATGTGAACGCGGCTTTCGGCGGCGCGTCGCAGTTTATCGTCTGCCCGGTCGAGAGCCTGACGGTGCTCGACGGCATCGCTAATCCGCAGTGCGGCATTGCGCTGCCACTCGGCGCGACGGCGCTGCACATCGTCGATCTGGCAGAGGTGAAAAATCGCAAGGTGCTGGTGCTGGGCCAGGGCGCGGTGGGCATCCTTGCCGCCGAGCTGGCAAAGCACATGGGTGCGAGTCTTGTGGCGGTCACCGAACCGCACCAGAACCGGCTCGACATCTCGACGGCGGACATCAAGGTCAACCCCGACAAGCAGGACGTTTCAGCGGCGCTGGCCGGGCACGAATTCGACGTGCTCATCGACAGCACCGGCATCATGAGCGCCATCGACACCGGGCTGCGCTTCGTGAAGTTCCACGGCAAGGTGATCTTCGGTGGCTACTACCAGCGCATCAACATCGACTACTCGCAGGCGTTCAACAAGGAGCTTTCGTTCATCGCCGCCCGGCAGTGGGCCAAGGGCGATCTGCGCCGCGTGCGCGACCTGATCGCGAACGGCAAAATCAACGCCGAGAAAATTTTCACGCACCAGTGCTCGCTGGAGGACAACCTCATGGAAGCGTACATGCAGGCCTTCGACGATCCCGACTGCCTGAAGATGATCATCCACTGGCAGGACGGCTCGGAAGCTGAAAAGGACGGCGGCATGGCAACCTGCAACATGGGACGCTGAGAACGGGTATGGCACCAAAAACCATCGCCATTTACGGCAAAGGCGGCATCGGCAAGAGCTTCACCACGACGAACCTCAGCGCCACCTTCGCCATGATGAACAAGCGGGTGTTACAGCTCGGTTGCGACCCGAAGCATGACTCCACGACCTCGCTCTTTGGCGGCATGTCACTGCCCACGGTGACTGAAGTTTTCGCCGAAAAGAACGCGAAGAACGAACAGGTTCAGATCAGCGACATCGTGTTCCGACGCGATATTCCGGACTTTCCGCAGCCGATCTACGGCATCGAACTCGGCGGCCCGCAGGTCGGGCGCGGCTGCGGCGGGCGCGGCATCATCTCCGGCTTCGACGTGCTTGAAAAGCTCGGCATCTTCGAGTGGGACATCGACATCATTTTGATGGATTTCCTCGGCGACGTGGTGTGCGGCGGCTTCGCGACTCCGCTCGCCCGCTCGCTCAGCGAGGAGGTCATTCTGGTGACCAGTAACGACCGGCAGTCGATTTTCACCTCGAACAACATCTGCCAGGCCAACAACTACTTCCGCACCATCGGCGGCCGCTCGCGCCTGCTCGGCATGATCGTCAACCGCGACGACGGCAGCGGCATGGCCGAGAAATACGCAAAGGCAGCAGGCATCAACGTGCTGATGAAGGTGCCCTACAACCTCGAAGCGCGTGACATGGACGACAGCTTCGACTTCGCCGTCCGCCTGCCAGAGATCGGCGCGCCGTTCCGCAAGCTTGCCGAAGAGATCCTCAACAACGCCATCACGCCGTGCAATGCGAGCGGACTCAGCTTTGCCGATTTCGTCAAGCTCTTCGGCGATGTCAGCGACGAGCTGCCGGTTGCGGCAAGCGCCGATGAACTGTTCAAACGCAACGGAGACACCGATGCAGGAAACGGCGGCCAAAACCGCGAACAGCAGCGCCTGCTGGAATGCATCGAACAACTGCCGGAAGCGGAGCGCGAAATTTACACCCTCCTCGAAGTCAAAGGCAAATCCCCCGAGCAGATCGCCGAACTGAAAGGCGTCGGCCAGGAACAGGTGCAAGCCACCATCGCCAGCGCCCGCAAAGCGATGCGCAAACTCTTTTTCGGGTTGTAAGCAACAAGTTCCACAGAATCTCCCCGGCCTTTCTCAGATCAGTCGGATCAGTCCGATCTGACTGATCCGACTGATCCGACTGATCTTTTTTTTTGCTCACCCAACAAAAAAGGCTGCCCACTCGGAGCAGCCTTTTTCATTATCAAGTATCAAAATTCTCCCCTCACACCATTGCTTTGGCTTTTTTTGGCAGCCTTCTGGCGCTGGTCGGCGTTGAGAATCTTCTTGCGAATGCGGATGTTCTCCGGCGTCACTTCGAGCAGCTCGTCGTCGTTGATGAACTCGAGTGCCTGTTCGAGCGACAACTTGCGCGGCGGCGTAAGCCTCATCGACTCATCCGAACCGGAAGCGCGCATGTTGGTGAGCTTCTTGGTTTTGCAGATGTTCATCGTAATGTCGAGGTCACGCGTCGACTCGCCAACCACCATACCTTCGTAGACCTTCGTGTTCGGCCCGATGAAGAAAGTGCCGCGATCTTCGAGGCTCGAAAGAGCATAGGCCACGGCCACGCCGGTTTCGGCAGAGACAAGCGCGCCGGTTTCGCGTGACGGCAGCTTGCCCTTGAAAGGCTGGTAGTTGTGGAAAACGTGCGACATGATACCCTCGCCTTTGGTATCGGTGGTGAACTCAAGGTTGTAACCGATCAGGCCTCGGGTCGGAATTTCGAACTCAAGTCGGTTCATGCCGCCGCGAAGGGTTCCCATGTGGGTCATCTCAGCCTTCCTGCGCCCCATCTTCTCGATGACCACGCCGGTGTACTCTTCCGGAACGTCGATGGTAACATGCTCGACCGGCTCCATCTTCACGCCGTTCTCCTCGCGGAGAATCACCTCAGGACGGGAGATCGCGAGCTCGTAGCCCTCGCGGCGCATCGTCTCGATGAGCACGGAGAGGTGAAGCTCGCCGCGGCCCGAAACCCGGAAGGTGTCGGCGCTGTCGGTCTCCTCAACGTTCAGCGCGACGTTGGTCATGATCTCCTTCATCAGGCGCTCGCGAATCTTGCGGCTGGTCACCTCCTTGCCCTCCTGACCGGCGAACGGCGAATCGTTCACCGAAAAGAGCATCGAAAGGGTCGGCTTGCTGATCTCGAACGATTCGAGCGGTTCGGGCTGGTCGGGGGTGGTGAGGGTTTCGCCGACGTTGGCCGCCGCGATACCGGCAAGTGCGACGATGTCGCCCGCCGTCGCTTCGGTCGCCTCGACGCGCTGCGTGCGGTCGAAGAGGAAGAGCTTGGTGACCGTACCCTTGCCGACAACACCATCCTGCGTCACCAGCGTGAGCTGGTTGCCGGGCGCGACCTTGCCGCGCTGGATGCGGCCGATGGCGATCTTGCCGATATAGTCATTGTAGTCGAGGCTGGTGACGAGCATCTGGAATCCGGCGTCGTCATCCGCTTCAGGGGCGGGAATCTCCTTGACGATCATGTCGAGCAGAAGGCTCATGTCGCCGTCCGGATCCGCCATATCATATTTGGCAATGCCGTTCTTGGCCGAAGCGAAGATGTAGGGGAAATCGAGCTGGTCCTCGTCGGCGCCAAGCGCGATGAACAGGTCGAGCACCTGATCGTGCACCTTCTCCGGATCGGCCTGCGGGCGGTCGATCTTGTTGATAACCACGATCGGCTTCAGGTGCAGTTCGAGCGCCTTGCGAAGCACAAACTTGGTCTGCGGCATCGGGCCTTCGAAGGCATCGACAAGCAGGAGCACGCCATCCACCATCTTCAGGATGCGCTCGACCTCGCCGCCGAAATCGGCGTGACCAGGAGTGTCGACGATGTTGATCTTGCAGCCCTTGTGCTGTGCGGCGGCGTTTTTGGAGAAGATGGTAATGCCCCGCTCCCGCTCCTGGGGATTGGAGTCCATCACCCTGACATCCACCTGCTGGTTTTCCCTGAAAGCACCTGTCTGCTGAAAAATCGAATCGACAAGGGTCGTCTTTCCGTGGTCAACGTGCGCGATAATGGCGATATTGCGAATATTCTGTTTCCTGCTCATCTTTGGCGATAAATAAGTATATTTGTAGACTTGAGTTCACTCGTGGCGAATATACACTTTTTCCTTTGATTATATTGCAGGGCGGGAATGAAAAGCCTTGCTCGTCAGTTTTCGGTTACGAACCGGAGGTATGAGCGTAAGCGCTTGCCTGAAAAGAATGTACAGGCCCTTTCGAGAACCTCGTACCATGTAAAAAGATTCTCTTTTGTTGCGGATTATGGCAAATATTTTTCTTGACAACAGCCTGCTTTTTGCTCTCACGCAGATCGTGCCGGTGCTCTACATCGCCACAACCGTGCTGTACGGGCTTCACTTCTTCCGCGAGCTGCCCCTTGCCGGCAAACTCAAGCAACCAGCGCTGATTCTTACGATCGTCACCCATATCGCCGACATCGGCCTGCTCACCTCAATTGAAGGATACCGTCTAAGCTACTCCGCTTACAACCTCATGGGCATGGTGGCGCTGACCCTGACGATCACCTACATGTTCATCGAGCTGACCACCAAAAGCGACAAGACCGGCTTTTTCGTGATTGCCTTCGCGGCCGGTTCAGCCTTGCTCTCTTCGATTCTAAGCGCCAAATCGATCGATGCCGGGCCGGCATTCAGCGGCTTGCGCATCGGCGTTCACCTGATCGCCGCAATCTTCGGTTTCAGCTCAGTGGCCATCGCTGGCCTGTACAGCGGCCTCTACCTGATCCTGTTCCGGCAGATACGTCTCAACCGCTTCGGGCTGCTTTTCCAGCGACTGCCCAACCTCGAAGCACTTGAACTGCTGATCATGCACGCCGTGGCTTTCGGCTTCTTTTTCCTGACGATCACCATCGTGGCGGGCGTGCTCGAACAGCACGCATCGCAGGAGGCGATCAAACTGCTCGATCCGAGGCTTATTTCAATTGTCGTCATCTGGCTCCTTTACGGCATCAGCCTCTTCATCAAGCCGCTGTTCGGCTGGGACATCAAGCACATGGCGGTACTGCTGATCGCCACCTTCGTGCTGGTCACGGCATTCCTGTTCATCATGAGCCTGATCACGCCGAGTTTCCACGGAGGAGGGGTTTAACAAAGCCCGAAAGAGAACCGGGAAGCGGCATAATCATTATTCGACGGCTCGGAGCACAGGACTTTAAGGAAACGACTGGCAAAGCAACCGAGGTGTGGATCATCGAATACGTCACTGAATACGCGTAATGTGTTTTTAACCGCGGCATCGATTTGAAAATTCACCCCTTTACGATATATTATCACTCTTTCGGGAAACCCCCGATCAGGCTCTTTTTGCACGGTTTACGAACGGTTAACAAAATAATCCTGCTATGAACATCATTTCAGTTGGTGTCAACCACAAGACAGCACCTATTGAAATCCGTGAAAGGATCGCTCTTTCGGAGGTTCAGAACAAGGAGTTCGTCACCGACCTGGTATCGAGCGGACTGGCAAGTGAAGCCATGGTTGTATCGACCTGCAACCGTACGGAACTCTATGTGGTTCCGGGAATGCCCGAGGTGAACTGCGATTATCTCAAAGATTACATCATCTCATACAAGGACGCCCGTAACGCCGTCCGTCCCGAACACTTCTTCAACCGCTTCTACTGCGGCACCGCCCGTCACCTCTTCGAGGTTTCCAGCGCCATCGACTCTCTGGTGCTCGGCGAGGGCCAGATTCTCGGTCAGGTCAAGGACGCCTACCGCATCGCCGCGGAGGTGGGAACTGCCGGCATTCTGCTCACAAGACTTTGCCACACCGCTTTCAGCGTCGCAAAAAAAGTCAAGACTCGCACCAAACTCATGGAGGGCGCCGTTTCGGTCAGCTATGCAGCTGTCGAACTTGCCCAGAAGATATTCTCGAACCTCTCGATGAAGAAAGTGCTGCTGATCGGCGCCGGTGAAACCGGAGAGCTGGCAGCAAAGCACATGTACGCCAAGAACGCCCGGAACATCGTCATCACCAACAGGACGCAATCCAAGGCCGAGGCGCTTGCCGAAGAGCTGGGCACCAACCGCGTACTTCCTTACGAAAGCTACAAGGAACATCTGCACGAATTCGACATCATCATCACGGCAGTCAGCACCAAGGAGTATATCCTCAATGCCGCCGAGATGCAGCAGAGCATGGCGAAACGCCGCCTGAAACCGGTCATCATTCTCGATCTCGGTCTGCCGAGAAACGTCGATCCCGAAGTAGGCGCACTGCAGAATATGTTCCTCAAGGATATCGACGCGCTCAAGCATATCATCGACAAAAACCTCGAACGCCGCCGCGCCGAACTTCCGAAGGTCAAGAGCATTATCGACGAAGAGCTGATCGGCTTCGGCCAGTGGATCAACACCCTCAAGGTACGTCCGACCATCGTTGACCTGCAATCCAAGTTCATCGAAATCAAGGAGAAAGAACTCGAGCGCTACCGCCACAAGGTGAGCGAAGAGGAGTTGAAGCGCATGGAACACCTGACCGACAGGATCCTGAAAAAAATCCTGCATCATCCTATCAAGATGCTCAAGGCTCCGGTCGATACCGCCGACAACATCCCCAGCAAAGTCAACCTCGTCAGGAACATCTTCGATCTTGAAGAACCAAACCAGTCACTCCAATAAAATCAATCTGTATTCGCATTGAAAAAAGAGATTATCATCGGCACTCGTTCCAGCCCGCTGGCTCTGTGGCAGGCTGAGTTCACCAAAGCAGAACTTTCCAAGCGCTTTCCCGACATGAACATCACGCTCAAGCTGGTCAAAACGACCGGTGACGTGCTGCTCGACTCTCCGCTCTCCAAAATCGGAGATATGGGTCTGTTCACCAAGGATATCGAGAAACACCTGCTTGCCGGTGAGATCGATCTGGCCGTGCACAGCCTGAAGGACGTTCCGACCGGTACGCCGGAAGGCCTGGTTATCACCTCGTTCACCGAGCGTGAAGACACCCGCGACGTCATCATTTCCAAGTCCGGCAAGGGGTTGATGGACCTTCCGCAGAACGCCAAAATGGCTACCAGCTCCCTGCGCAGAATGTCTCAGCTCCTGAGCCTGAGGCCTGACCTGGAGATTATGGACATCCGCGGCAACCTCAACACCCGCTTCAAGAAGTTCGACGAAGGTGATTTCGATGCAATGATGCTTGCTTATGCCGGCGTCTATCGTCTTGAATTCAGCGACCGCATCACCGAAATCCTGCCACACGAAACCATGCTTCCGGCAGTTGGACAGGGCGCACTCGGTATCGAGACCCGCACGGATGATGCCGAGACCAGAGAAATTGTCCGCGTGCTCAACGATGACAACACTGAAATGTGCTGCCGCGCCGAACGTGCGCTGCTCAGGCATTTGCAGGGTGGTTGCCAGATCCCGATCGGATCGTTCGGCTCGTACATCGACGGCACTCTGAAGTTGCTTGCATTTGTTGGTTCGGTGGATGGCAAAACCGGTCTTCGCAACGAAGTGACCAAAGCGGTCAAGACCCCGGAAGAAGCAGAAGCCGTTGGCATCGAGCTGGCAGAGATCCTGCTGTCAATGGGCGCAGAAAAAATCCTTGCCGACATCCGCAAAACCTGCTGATGAAAACAGTTCTCGTTACACGCCCAAAACATCAGGCAGCGCCTTTTGTCAGGGAGCTTGAGCAGTACGGCCTGAGCACGGTTGTCTTTCCGACAATCGAGATCAGGCCGGTTGCCGGCTGGAACGTACCCGACCTCACCAAATTCGCGGGCATTTTTTTCACCAGCCCCAACAGCGTCCAGTTTTTCCTCAAACATCTTTTGCAGACAGCTCCTGACGAGTTGAAAAACCTGCAACAGACGCGCGTGTGGGCTGTAGGCAAAACCACGGGCCAGGATCTCGAAAAACATGGCGTCAGCATTGAGCCACTGCCTAAAATCGCCGATGCGGTCAACCTTATGGCCGACATTGATCCGGCTGAAATCAAAGGCCAAACATTCCTCTTTGTTCGCGGCAGCCTGTCACTTGGCACCATTCCGGAACTGATCGCAGAGTTCGGTGGAACCTGCGTCGAGCTGACAGTTTATGAAAATCTGCCACCCTCCCTTGAAGACACACAGAGGGTCAAGGATATGCTTGCTGAAGGCAAGCTCGACTGCCTCTCCTTCACCAGTCCGTCGACGGCCAAAAACTTCTTCGAAGCAATAGGCTCGAAAGAGCTCTCTGACTCGGTTCAGATTGCAGCCATCGGCACCACAACTTCCGGTGCGCTTGAAAAAATGGGCATCAAGGTGGACATCATTCCCGAATACTTTGACGGCCCGAGCTTTGCCAAGGCAATAGCTGAAGCTCTGAAATGAGTTGCAAAAAAAAGAAATTGTAAGGGCGACCAACTGGTCGCCCTTTTTATTTATATCATCGAATATGGGGATTGTGTAACGACAATCGCCGGCTCCAACAAATCAACCCGACGATCAACACCATTTCATCGGCTCACTCGACATCCGGAATGTCATCGATGTAGCCCATGTGAATGGTTTCAGCTTCAGGCTGAAGGTCGGCGGGCTTTTCAGGCTCAGTCTGTACGGTTGATGGGGTTTGTGCAACCGTGGGTTTCTCCGAAAAAAGCGAGATCTGCATAGCCTGTAAGGGCGATTCATAACTGCCGTTATCAGCCTCTTCTGCGCCACCCATATCGGGAACAGGGCAGGAATCGACCTCCTGCATCTTCTTTCGTGCACCTCTCCGCGAACGTCCTCTTGGCGCAGCAGCGGCCATTTCGCGCTCAACCGATTCGCGAACAGCATCTTCGATCTCGATACGGATAGCCTTCATGAGCTGAAGATTATCGCTACGCTGTTCGGCCATCTCGCGACGCAAGCCGTTGCCCAGCCGTTCCATCTCTTCTCGCTGCCGTCCGGGCCACCCCGTCACCATCATAAAAATGATGAGGCCGAGCAGAAGAATAATCACGGCAAGCAAAATCGTCACCAGCGTCATCGGTCACGCTCCCCGTTGCCGATGGCTGCAATAAGATTGCGGCCCATCGCGTTGTTGGCGCTCACGAGACCCTCGCCGTCGATGATCGACTGACGGCCGCGGTAATCGAAACAACAGCCCCCGGCCTCCTCGACAATCGGGATGACAGCTGCACAGTCCCAGGGGCTCATAATCTTGTCCACCGCCACCTCGGCCCGACCGGACGCCACCAACATGTGGCCGTAGCAATCGCCCCATCCACGCACCAGACCTGCGTCGATGCGAAGCTGATCAACAGGGTGATTCGACGGCGGGTCAAGCAGGTACTCCTTTTCGGTGAAAACCACGGTAGAAGCCGAATTCTCAGCGATAGCCGAAACCTGCACCGGCGAACCGTTCATGAACGCCCCGCTCCCCGCTCGGCCTGGTAAAGCTCGCCGAGAGCCGGGAAATTGATGACGCCGAGTTGCATTGCCCCTTCGACTTCGAGCGCGATCATCACGCCGTACAGCGGGACGCCGTGAATAAAGGAGCGGGTACCGTCGATCGGATCGATGATCCAGCGCCGACCGTTGCCAGACGGATGCTCGTCGAACTCCTCACCGAACAGGCCATCATCAGGAAACTTTGCCGAGATACCCTGCCGGATCAGCTCCTCGGCATTTCGATCAGCCTCGGTCACCGGCGTATCGTCTCGTTTGGAAAAGACCTGAAGCGACCTGCGTCCAAAATAGTCAAGCGTCAGTTTGCCGGCCTTTTCGGCCAGTTCAAGCGCAAGCTGAAGGTCGGGAGTCATAGGCAAACGGTTCTGTCAAATGATTGATGCTGCAAATGATGACGTAAGATAATCAACTGAGGCCGAACCTAACGATATAGGCTGAAAAACACAAGGGCGCCTTCACGATGTTGACGGATTTTCTTATCTTCGTTTTTCTTCATAACAAAATCATTCCAGAACCATGAGCCAGCTCGACCTCCTCAATATTGTGCATCGCCCGAGAAGACTTCGCAGAACCGCAGCGCTCCGCAACCTTGTGCAGGAAAACACGCTGACGGTCAACGATCTTGTGTTCCCCCTGTTCGTCATGCCCGGCACCAACGCCGTTGAAGAGGTTTCATCCATGCCCGGCAGCTTCCGCTTCACCATCGACCGCGCTGTCGAAGAGTGCAAGGAGCTTTACGATCTCGGCATCCAGGGCATCGATCTGTTCGGCATTCCGGAGCAGAAAACCGAAGACGGCAGCGAAGCCTACAACGACAACGGCATTCTTCAGCAGGCCATCCGCGCCATCAAGAAAGCCGTGCCGGAGCTGTGCATCATGACCGACGTTGCACTTGACCCGTTCACCCCATTCGGCCACGATGGCCTGGTCAAGGACGGCATCATCCTCAACGACGAAACCGTCGAAGTACTCCAGAAAATGGCCGTTTCTCACGCCGAAGCTGGCGCAGACTTCGTCTCCCCGAGCGACATGATGGACGGCCGCATCGGCGCCATCCGCGAAGCACTCGACGAAACCGACCACTCCGACGTGGGCATTCTCTCCTACGCTGCCAAGTACGCTTCGAGCTTCTACGGCCCGTTCCGTGACGCGCTGCACTCAGCACCGCAGTTCGGCGACAAAAGCACCTACCAGATGAACCCGGCCAACACCGAAGAGGCGATGAAAGAGGTCGAACTCGACATCGTCGAAGGCGCTGACATCGTCATGGTCAAACCTGGCCTGGCCTACCTCGACATCGTCTGGCGCACCAAGGAGCGCTTCGACGTGCCGGTCGCCATCTACCACGTTTCCGGCGAATACGCCATGGTGAAAGCTGCCGCCGCCAAGGGCTGGATCGACGAAGATCGCGTCATGATGGAGTCGCTGCTCTGCATGAAGCGCGCAGGTGCTGACATCATCTTCACCTACTACGCCAAAGAAGCCGCCAAAAAGCTGCGCTGATTCCCGGCTGAAAAGTTATGACCAAAGCCCGGTGCACCATCACCGGGCTTTTTTATTATCTTTATTGCACTTGAAACTCGAACATCTCTGTAGGGGTATCCCGATAAGTCGCGATCCCCTTTTATGATGCGCCCAAAAACAACCGATACATTTTTCTCACCACACTGATATGATCCGTTACTTCACCGCAGGCGAATCGCACGGCCCGGCGCTTTCGGCAATCGTCGAGGGAATGCCTGCTGGCGTCGCGCTGACCGAATCCGACATCAACGATCAGCTTGCCCGCCGCCAGCAGGGCTACGGTCGCGGCGGCCGCATGAAGATCGAAACCGACCGCGCCGAAGTGCTCTCCGGCATCCGGTTCGGCAAAACCATAGGCTCGCCCGTCGCGATGGTCATCCGCAACCGCGACTGGGAGAACTGGACCGTCCCGATGGCGCAGTTCGACGACAACTCCGCGGAGGTACAGAAAATCACCATCCCGCGCCCCGGCCACGCCGATCTGACCGGTTTCGTCAAGTACGGCTTCGACGACATCCGCCCGGTCATCGACCGCTCCTCGGCCCGAGAAACCGCCGCCAGAGTCGCTGCCGGATCGCTCGCGCGAGCATTTTTGCGGCAGCTCGGCATCCAGATTGGAAGCTACATCTCCACCATAGGTCCCGTCTCCGAAGCCTCAGCTCCCGCCGCATTGCCAGAGCTGCTCGACGCTGGAGCTGAAAGCCTCGCCGCCGAAGCGGACAAATCGCCCGTGCGCATGATCGACCCGGCAACCAGCGAGGCCGCCATCGCGGCTATCGACCAAGCCAAAGCCGACGGCGACACCCTCGGCGGCATCGTCGAAGTCTATATCACCGGCGTGCCGATGGGCCTCGGCAGCTACGTCCAGCATGACCGCAGGCTCGACTCGGCGCTCGCCGCCGCCATCATGTCGATCCAGGCGATCAAGGGCGTCGAAATCGGCCCGGCCTTCGACAATGCCCGCAAACCAGGCTCAGAGGTGCACGACGAACTCTTTGCCGGTGGAGAGAAAGGATTGAGGCGCAAGACCAACCGCGCAGGAGGCATCGAGGGCAGCATGTCGAGCGGCCAGCCGATCCACATCCGCGCCGCCATGAAACCGATCTCCTCGCTCGTCTCCCCCCTCCGCTCCTTCGACCTGGCGACGCTCGAAGCTGTTCAGTCGAGATTTGAACGCAGCGACACCTGTGCCGTCCCCGCCGCCGGAATCGTCGCCGAAGCCGTCGTAGCCCCGTCATCGCCAACGCCCTGCTGGAAAAGCTCGGCGGAGATCATATGGCGGAGATTAAGGAAAGGCTGGAGGCTTATCGGGAAGCGTTACGAATACGCTTTACAAGGTAAAAAGCTCCGCAGAGAACCCGAAGTCTTTGCTATCGATTAAGACAACAGCTACGCTTAACTATTCCTACCCCACCTCAAGTCGCACCTCCTGAATAGAAAAAGCTTCCGATGTTGCAGGAAGCTTTTTCTATTCAGCGGAAAGGAAGGGATTGATTAGCTTCAGCCAACAGATTCTGCTCAACCCCGCATGCGGGGGTTGTCTTTGGCATCGAACCTCATCCGGCATTATCTCCCTCCCGAGATTTCAAACCCTCTTTTCGGGTTCGACTCCTTCCTCTTCCTGATTCGTACCTCCTGAAACAAAAAAAAGCTCCCGGTGTTTCCGGAAGCTTTTTCTATTCAGCGGAGAGGGAGGGATTCGAACCCTCGGTAGCTCTAGTCGAACTACGTCGGTTTAGCAAACCGGTGCCTTCAGCCACTCGGCCACCTCTCCTGAACTGTGTGCGGAGGATGAGGGACTCGAACCCCCAAGGGCGCAAACCCGGCAGTTTTCAAGACTGCTGCCTTACCAATTAGGCTAATCCTCCAACGATGTATGTAAAGAACGGGCAAGAAAATAGCGATTTCGCAGAAAATAGCCAGAAGAAAATTGCATCTCCTGTTTTTTCCTGGCGGAGAGGGAGGGATTCGAACCCTCGAGGGCTGTTACACCCTACCCGCTTTCCAGGCGAGCGCACTAGACCAACTATGCGACCTCTCCATTTTCGATGGTTTGCAATGTACAACGCTTTTCTGATTTTTAAAACTTTTATCACGGTTTCATGGCCGGAAAAATCACTAAAACCGCTGCCCATGAGCCGCGCGGCATTGCCATTCCGTGCTCACTTTCGTAAATTGGCTGATTCATTTTTGCCGCAAATATTTTAACAAGCCACCTATGGACAAAATTCTGTACGATGCACTGACGTTCGATGATGTATTGCTCGTTCCCGCCTATTCCAACGTTCTGCCCAAGGAGACCGTCGTCAAATCTCGCGTGACCCGCAACATCGAGGTCAACCTCCCGCTGGTGAGTGCGGCTATGGATACAGTCACCGAAGCGGAACTGGCTATTGCTCTGGCACGAGCTGGCGGCATCGGCATCATCCACAAAAATCTGTCGATCGACGTACAGGCGCGGCACGTGGCAAAAGTCAAGCGCTTCGAGAGCGGTATCATCCGCAATCCCATCACCCTGTTCGAGGATGCGACCATTCAGGAAGCGATCGACCTGATGCTCCGCCACTCCATCTCGGGCATTCCGGTCGTCGAACGCCCGACCCCTGAAGGCTGCCTGCTGCTCAAAGGCATCGTCACCAACAGGGATCTGCGCATGACCACCTCGTCCAACGAGAAGATCACCACCATCATGACGACCGACCTCATCACGGCTCAGGAGGACATCGACCTGCTGGCCGCCGAGGAGATCCTCATGCAAAACAAAATTGAAAAGCTCCTCGTCATCGACGAGGAAGGCTATCTCAAGGGCCTCATCACCTTCAAGGACATTCAGAAGCGCAAGCAATGCCCGGATGCCTGCAAAGACATGCATGGAAGGCTTCGTGTCGGCGCGGCAGTCGGCATCCGCTCCAACACTATCACGAGGGTCGATGCCCTGGTCGAGGCTGGCGTCGATGTGGTGGCGGTCGATACGGCGCACGGCCACAGTCAGGCGGTGCTCGACATGGTCGCAACCATCAAGGAGAAATATCCCGAACTCGAAGTCATCGCCGGTAACGTAGCCACGCCGGAAGCCGTCAGGGATCTGGTCAAAGCCGGTGCCGACGCCGTCAAGGTCGGAATCGGGCCCGGCAGCATCTGCACCACCCGCGTCGTGGCGGGCGTCGGCATGCCGCAGCTCACCGCTATCATGAACTGCGCCAAAGAGGCCGCCAAAACCGATACGCCGATCATCGCTGATGGCGGCATCAAATACAGCGGCGACATCTCCAAGGCGCTCGCCGCCGGAGCCGACACGGTCATGATGGGCAGCATCTTCGCCGGTACGGACGAAAGCCCCGGTGAGACAATTCTTTACGAAGGCCGCCGCTTCAAGGCGTACCGCGGCATGGGCTCACTCGGCGCGATGAGCGAACCGGAAGGCAGCAGCGACCGCTACTTCCAGGACGCTTCGGCGGAAACCAAGAAGTACGTGCCCGAAGGCATCGAAGGCCGAATCCCGGCCAAAGGCCCGCTCGACGAGGTGGTTTATCAGCTCATCGGCGGCCTGAAATCCTCGATGGGCTACTGCGGCGTCAAAAACATCGAAGAGCTGAAGAAAAACACCCGCTTCGTGCGCATTACCTCCGCAGGCCTCCGCGAAAGCCACCCGCACGATGTGATGATCACCCGGGAAGCTCCGAACTACTCGACTTCGCATTAAACGACTGTTCAGCACCACACTCGAAAAACCCCGGCCCGAACCGGGGTTTTTCGATTTACAGCATACCACATCAGAACTCCTTACCAGCCATCCTGAAAATGATTATTTTCGGGTCATGAAACTCTGTCGGCCTCTTATGGCTGAATCTTCACCTTACCATCAATGACAAGAAGTAACACGATGAACAGAGCATTCCGGTTCGCCGCCCTCATGTTCCTCTTAAACCTGTTCCTGAGCGGCTGCTCACATGACCAGGAACAGGGCCTGTCACAACGGCAAATCGAAAAGCTGGTGCTTGCCGCCAGCCCGCATGTCGATTCACCCGACATCTGGGCAAGAGCCATCAGGGAGAGCCTTCAGGAATTGGGCCAACCGGTTGACAAGGAACACGCCTGCGCTGTAATCTCGGTAATCATGCAGGAAAGCAGCTTCAAGACCGTTCCGAAAAATAGCGGCATGCCGAACATCCTCCGGAAAAAGATTGAAAACGCCAGTTCCAACCTCATTGTACAGCAACTGATTCAGCTGAGGCTGGACCAGCACGCAGCGAACGGCAACACCTTCCGCGAGAACATCGACTCGATCAAGAGCGAGCGCGATTTCGAGCTCTGGTACAACGAGTTCACCTCGGCCAGCATCACCAAGCCCATTCTCATCGTGTTCAACAAAGACATCAGCGACCTGGTCACAACCCTCGGTTCGATGCAGGTATCGGTGAAGTTCGCCGAGCACTACCCGAAAAAGCCGAAAAACGTCGGCAGCGGAAGCATCCGTGAAATCCTCTACACCTGCAAGGGCGGCGTCTTTTACGGATCCGCCCGGCTGCTCGACTATAAGCACAACTATGATGACTGGAAATATGTGTTCGCCGATTACAACGCCGGACGTTATTCAAGCCGCAATGCCGGGTTCCAGAAAATGCTGGCGCGTGTAGCACGGAAAACCGTCGATCTGGACGGCGACCTGCTCAGTTACGAAAACGGCAAAGGTGTTCCCTCGGCAACCTACGCCAGCTTCATCGAGTTGTTGAAAGACAAAGAGATCGTATTCGACGAGGAGCAAATCAGAAAGGATTTCTCAAAAGAAAAGAGCTACGACTTTGAGGATACCTGGTCGTACAAAACACTTGCGGAAATGTACAAGAAAAAGTACGGCCGCACTATCTACGCCGTGCTTCCTGAAATTTCCCTGCACAGCCCGAAATTTGTCAGCAAGAACCTCACGACGAAATGGTTCGCCAACCGCGTTAAAGGCCGCTTCATCCACTGTATGAGGACGCGGATTTGAGGCAAGCTCGAATGAATCCGACCGATCAGGGCGGGCGTGAAACCCGCCCCTACAAATTCCCCGGACAAAAGCAGGCGCAAGCGGTCTGACGCACGAAAGGCGATCCCGACAAGTCGGGACCGCCTTTCACTATTCATGATCAACGGTCAAGTATCAACTAATCGTCGTCCGCCATACCTTCCAGCCTGTCCTCAAGGTCGGCATAGATCTCCTGCAGCTCCTCGATCATACTCTGATCGGCTTTCCACATGCCACGGCCGTGCGCTTCAAGCATTCGGCCAACGATGTTCTTGATCGCCTGCGGGTTGAGCGTGGCGAGGCGTTCGCGCATTTCGGGGTCGAGCGCGTAGGTTTCGGCGGTCTTTTTATAGACCCAGTCGTCCACGCTCTTGGTGACGGCGTCCCAGCCGAGCATGTAGGTGACGCGGTTGCTGATTTCGCCCGCGCCGCTGTGGCCGTGCTTGAGCATCCCCTCGAACCACTTTGGATTGAGCAACTTGGAGCGATACTCCACGCGCAGCGATTTGTCGGCCTCGTCGAGCTTGATGTCCGAGGTGAAGGACTCGACGTAGTTGAGTTTGATGTCCGAAGTCTTCGTGTTGCGACGCCGCGCGGCGAGCTGGAGCGAACCGGATGAGGAGAAGTAGTGGTCGATGTCGGAAATACCGAACTCTGTGGAGTCCACCTGGTGCACCACGCGATCGACCGAGCCGAGCAGCTTCTGCAGAATCTCCGACTGCTTCTCGCCCTTGCGCCCGCCGCCGTACGCGCTGCTGTTGCGACGGATGAAGAGGTCATCCAGATCGCCCTCGTTCTCCCACGCCGAGTCTTCGATCATGTCGTCAACGTAGGTTCCGTAAGCACCCGGCGCCTGCGTGAACTGGCGCGAGGTGGCCGCTTCGAAATCCATCCCTTCGGCCAGCGCTTCGTCCACATGCTTTTTGATGAAGTTCATCTCATGCGGCTCGTCGGCCTTCGCCGCGTCCTTGACGAGGCGGTCGAGCTGATCCATCAGAATACCGAAGGCGTCGCGGAAGATCGGGCTGAGCTGCATCAGCACATCGACGCGCGGACGGCCCAGCTTGTCGAGCGGCGTGAGGTTGTAGTGGCTGATCTTGCCGAAGGCGTCGTAGGCCGGTTCCGCGCCCATGAGCCGGATCACCACGGCCACCGCTTCGCCCTTGGTCTTGATGGTGTCGAGACCCCAGATCACCTCGGCGATGGTTTCGGGATACTGGCCGTCGTTCTCGGCGACATGCTTCGAGATCAAGCCGTCGGCGATGAGTGTGCCGCGCTTGAAAGCGGTCTCGGACGGGATGCGCCACGGATCGATGGAGTGGATATTGCGTCCCGACGGCAAGACGTTCATGCCGTCGCGCACCAGGTCGCCGCCGGGGCCTGAGGGAATGTAGCCGCCGTCGAGCACCTTGACGAGCGAGTTCATTTCGCTGCTGTTGTCGCTGAGCGCCTGAATCATCATCGCGCCCTCCTGAATGATGCGCTGGATGAAGGGCTTGTCCTCCTCCGGCATCCTGCCGCCGCCGGTGACCGACTCGAAGACCTGCATCGGATTCTTGCGGTCGAACATCGTCTGCTTGACGAACTCGCGGCAGGCGTTCTCGGCCCACTCGCGGAGCTGGATCGCCGCTTCGTCGCCCTTGCGCGAGAGGCTCGAAATCTCTTCGTAGCTGCCGTAGTGGCCGTTCCTGCCCGATGTATCGATGAAAATGTAGGGCAACGAGCGACCGTTTTCGCCGCGATTCTTGATGGTTTCGGTAATCGTGATGATCTGCGATTCGAGCGGCCCCGCTTCGCCGAAGACGTGCAGCGAGTTGGAGATGAGCCGGTTTTCCAGCTCGACGATGTAGATGTAGAGGCGGCTGACGAAGTCGCTGAACGGCTCGTCGGGGCGGCGCGGGCAGTCGTCGGTCAGGTTGAGCAGCTCGGCCTTGGTCATGATCGCCTCCTGCACCTGCTCGACATCCTCGCCCTGAGCCTGATTGCGCTCGCGGTAGTCGGCGAGCAGATCCTTAAGCGCGGGAAGCTCTTTGTACAATCCCGCGCGAGCCAGCGGCGGCACCACGTGAGAAACCATCGTGGCCAGTCCGCGGCGCTTGGCGATGGTCGATTCGCTCGGGTTGTTGACCGGATAGATGTAGAAGTGCGGCACTTCGCCAAGCAGCGCGTCGGGCCAGCACTCGCCGGTCAGGCCGGTCTGGAGTCCCGGCATCCATTCGACCGAGCCGTGCATTCCCACGTGCACCAGCGCGTGCGCGTCGAACTCGCGGCTGATCCAGCGGTAGAACGAGATGTACTGGTGGTGTGGCGTGTTGGCTTTGTCGAAGATCAGGCGCATCGGGTCGCCCTGCACGCCAAGGCGCGGCTGGACGCCGATGTAGATGTTGCCAAGCCGCAAACCGCCGAGGAACACCTCCTCCGAGCCAACCGGCGCGATCTCACCGGGGAAGGCTTGCCACCGCTCCTCGATGCGCTCACGCTCGTGGTACGTGGCCAGCTCGTTGTACTTCTCGCGGCTCACCTTGATGGCCTCCGGCTTGTTCTGCATGATCTGGTAATCGGTCGCGCGATCGAGCATTTCGAAAAGCTTCGTCGGCGACTCGGGCAGCGTGCCGACGTTGTACCCCTCTTTCTTCAGGCGCTCCAGAATCCGCAGAAGCGTGGTCGGCACGTCGAGCAGGGCCGCCGTCGCCTTTTTGCCGAGGCCGGGCGGATAGTCGTAAACCACCAGCGCCACGCGCTTGTCGCGGTTCGAGGTGGCCCGCAGGCGCATCCATTTTTTGGAAAGGATCGCCAGCCGGTCGAGCCGCTCCTGCACGGTTTCGACCTTGCCGTCCTGCAACGCGCCGAGAATCACCGGAGCGGTCGCGCCGTCCATTTCAGGAATCGAGTAGGTGAAGGTCACCTGCATCGGCGAAACGCCAAGCTCGTGCCACGACTCGAAATCCTGCACCAGCAGCGGCTGGGCGACCATGTAGGGCACGTCGAGGCCGGTCAGAATCTCGTGCCGCGCATCAGCCGCCGTGCCGGGTTTGGTCGAACCTGCCGGGCCACCGACGAGGCCGAAGCCCATCATGTTCACGAGCAGGTCGATCTTCTCCTTCATCAGCCAGTCGCGCACGAGAACGTGGCCCTCAACGCCCATCACGAAAGCAGGGAACACATTCACGCCATGCTTTTCAAGCGTGCGGATGGTGTTGTCGATATAGGTTTTTTCCTGCAACAAATGCTTGCGGAAGAAGAGCAACGCCATCTTCTGCGACTTGTCGAAGTTCACACCGCGTTTCTTCGACCAGCTCTTGAAGCTCTTCACATCCTTGAAATACTCCTTCGCGTCGGGATGGTAGAGCCCCATGTTCGGAACATCGACAATCGGCTCCACCTTGACATTCGAGTCAAAATACTCACGCAAAATCAGGCGGAACATGTTGACGATATTCTCCGGCGTCGGCTGGAGCCAGTAGGAATAGACCATCAGCCAGTTCTTGAAGTCCTTCGCCTTGTTCGGCACCAGCGGCAGGATCGTGCGCATGATCTTCATCAACTTCATATAGCCGTAGAGAGCATCCTCGTCACGCCCCTTCACCAGCATCTTGGCGATCTTCTTCACCATGTCCGGCATCCCCGACTTGCCCTCGGTCACCTGATAGCTGCCGACCTTGGTGAGCGCCATCGCCTCCGGCATCGACTCGAAGATGAAGATCGTCTTCTCGTTGATCGCCTGATCGAGCTGCTCCTTGAACCAGTCGATCTGCTCCTTGAAGTTAATCATGCTCATGAACACGCAGTCAGCCTCGCGGATGGCCGTCGCCGCCTCGGGATTCTGCTTTTCGAGATCGACATCGCTCAACTGAACCAGCTCGGCGTCTTTGTCGAGCATGCTCTTGATTTTCCTCCAGAGCCCGGCATTGTACTGCTCAAGCCCGACAATAGCCGTAATTTTACGTCTTTGTGCCATGATCAGGGAATTCTACTGACATTAGTTAAGAACCGTTTGGCGTAATAAAAATGCCTTGCCGCCTGACGATAATCCAATGTATAAAAGACGAGATTAATTCCTATGGAAACCTATATGTATTAGTCATGAAATGAGGAAACATGAGGGGGAAAACTCAAAATACTTACACGTTCTCATCAGCAGAAACGATGCCATGCAAGCATCTAAACACACGTTCAGAACGAGCTTGTCCGATAAGAGGGCAATCCAGGTAATGAGTTGGATAACGTGAGAGTCATCGTACCGCCCCATGCGGGACGGTACGTGACAAAAGGCAGGTCAGCTCAGGGCTGCTTCGACGATCTGTTCGGCTTTGGCGTTGGGAAGGTAGAAGTAGCGGCCACCGAGTTTCTGGGCGAGCTTGGGGGCTTCGCCGCGTGAGAGGTAGTTCATCTGGGTATCGACCACGATAGAGGCGATGCCGTCGCTCTGGATTGAGAGGGCCAGTGCTTCCACCTCTTTCTCCAGCTCCTCTTTGGGCGCTTTGGCGGCGGCGGGATCGACTGCGGCGGCCAGCGGAATGTTACCGCGACCGTCGGTAATCATGACGAACATGATCTGCGTGATCCCCTTGGTGCGCGCCTGCTTGGCGGTTTCCCAGCCGGTGAGCAGCGCCGAGGCGAGCGGAGTTCCGCCGCCGGTAGGCAGCACGTCAAGCTCACGCTTGGCGCGATCCACGCTCTGCGATGGTGGCAGGAGCACCTGCGCCTGCTTGCCGCGGAACGAGATCAACGAGACCTGGTCGCGATGCACGTAGGCGTTCTGCAACAGGCTCGCCACCGCGCCCTTGGCCTGGCGCATGCGGTTCAGCGCCATCGAGCCGGAGGCATCCACCATGAAGATGAACAGCGTGCCGGACTTGTCGCGGAAACGCTTGATCTTGACATCGTCCGTGCTGATGACCAGCGCGCCGGTCTTGATGCCTTTTTTAGCCTTCTCGGCCTTTCGCGCTGCCTGCCAAGGTGCGGCAGAGATGAGCGTCGGGATGAGCGCGACCTTGCCGCTCTTGATCTCGCCGGGCTGCGAGCGCACAAAGCGACCGCGCTTGTTGTTCAGCGCTTCGCCACGGCTTCCGGACTTGGCCTTCTTTTTGGATGCGAGCGAGATGTTGAGAATGTTCTCGGGAAGATCGGTCTCGATAGCGTCCATCATCAGCTCCTCGATCATGTCGGGAGTCTCCTCCTGCTCCTCGTCGGCATCGGAATCGGTCTCGTCTGGTGGTGCGTTTTCGTCTTCCCCCTCCTGTTCGGGCTGCTCCTCTGGCGGTGGCGGCTCTTCCTGCTGCATCTCCTCCTCGCTGGGCTCGCGCTCGGGCATGCGGGTAGCGCGAGGCACAAGCACAAGCTTGACGGCAAGCTTGAGGTCCTCGTCGTCCACTTCGGTGCGCTGACCGAGCGCGGCGTTGGCAAGGGCGGCGCGAATCGCGAAGATATCGACGCGGTTGCCCTCGACGCCGAGGCTGATGGCTGTCTGAATGAGCCCCTTGATCTGCTCGTTGGTAATCGAGACGTGGTGCAACTGCTCCCTTGCGGCGCCGATGATGCCGCGAAGCATGCGCAGTTCATCCTGCGTATCCTCTTCGTTACGCGTGCCCATCACGAGGCTGACGATCTGCTTGCGGGCGCGATAGTCGTTGACAGGGGTGAACGGCACGATGATGCCGATGCGGTCGAGCAGGCCCATGCGCACCTCACCGTCACTCGGGTCATAGGTGCCGACCAGCATGAAGTCAGCCGGATGCACCTCGCTGAGGCCCTCGCGTTCGACGATCACCGCGCCGCGGCTCATGGCATCCATGATGTGCGACACAGCGGAGCTGTCGAGCAGGCTGAGTGAATCGACGTAAAGCACACCCTTATGTGCTTTGGAAAGCACGCCGTGCTGCACGACGCGCTGGCCGGAGGCAAGGGTCGCTTCAAGATCGACACCGCCGATAAGACGGTCTTCGGTCACGTTCAGCGGCAGCTCCACGAAGGGAGTGCCTTCAGGCAGAATATCGGCGAATGCCCTTGCGAGCGTCGATTTTCCAGAACCTACGGTTGAAGGAATCACAACACCGCCAAGGGAGGGATCGACGGCCAAGAGCATCAGCGCCTGCTTGGCCAGATCCATTCCTACAATGTCGGTAAATGCTATCATGCTGCTACTTCGGCCTCTCCCAATACTTTAGCGAGTTCGCGATCGATCTTTTCACCCGCATCGACGGTTTCGAGCGGATCCTTGCGCAGACGGTGGCGGAGGCACAGACCGGCGATCTTGCGGACGTGCTCCATGGTTACATTCGTGTCGCCCTGCAGCGCGGCAAAGGCGTGGGCGGTGCGGGTGATGGTCAGCTCGCCGCGGTGGCCGTCGATGCCGAGAGCCATGCAAAGACGGGCGATGTCGGTCAGCACCGAGTCGTCCATGGAAACCTTCGGAAGGAGCTTCTGGGCAGCGACGATCTCCTTCTGGAGCTTCTGCTGCTGGCGAACGACCTTCTTGAGAAACGCTTCCGGATTCTCGTCGTACTCACGGCGGAGCTTGACGATCTCGACCCTCTTGGCCACGTCGTTGATGGTGATGATGCGGGCGTGCAGACCGAAACGGTCGAGCAGCTGCGGACGAAGCTCACCCTCTTCCGGGTTACCTGAACCAACCAGCACGAAGCGGGCAGGGTGGCGAATGCTGATACCTTCGCGTTCGACCACGTTCTTACCGCTGGCGGCCACGTCGAGCAGCACGTCAACAAGGTGGTCATCGAGCAGGTTGACCTCGTCAATGTAGAGGAAGCCGCGGTTGGCCTGGGCGAGCAGTCCGGGCTCGAAAGCCTTGACGCCGCTGGTGAGAGCCTTTTCAATATCGATGGTTCCGCAAACACGGTCTTCAGTAGCGCCGAGCGGAAGGTCAACAACAGGGACGGGAATCTTTTCGGTCTTGACATCGGAAGCCTTGAGCACCGGAGCGCCCTTGACGCCGGACTCCATTTCGATGTACTGTTCGACGGTGCGGTTGTAGATGTCGCCCTTGACGCGGTCGATGAGCGGAAGCACCTCGGCCAGCGCGCGAACGGTCGTGCTCTTACCGGTACCGCGATGACCCATGACCAGAACGCCGCCGATCCTCGGATCGATGATGTTGAGAATCAGACTGAGCTTCATCTCTTCCTGACCAACGATGGAAGTAAAGGGGAATGCCATGGCACTCTTCTTCTTGGCAGCGGGCGCCTTTGCAGTCGTCGCAGCCTTCTTTTCTGCAGTTGCCTTGGCTGCAGTGGTGGCCGTGGCTTTGGCTGAAGTGGTCTTTTTTGCGGCTTTGGCAGTCTGGGTCATAGTCACTTGGTTGGTTAATACCCGACCCGGGCTCGCCGATCACGGTTTCCCGGCAGGGGCTTGCTTGGTTAAGACTAAAGACGAAAAATCAATAATGAACTCTGAATTTATGCTTTTACCATAGACATAACAAACGCTTTTCACGAATGTGACCGTGAAAAACGGCATGGCGAAAACAGGCGGTTAAAGAGCGATTTTGGGAGAAGGAAAATCAGTCGGATCAGACCGATTGGTCTGATCCGACTGATCGAAAACCCGCTCACCCGGTCACCCCTTGCTTTGCAGCGCGGCGAACGCGGCCTCGCGAACCGTCTCCGAGAGCGTCGGGTGCGCGTGCACCGTGCCGACCAGCCCTTCGGCGGTCACGCCGTAGCGGCACGCCAGCCCCAATTCGCCGATCAGCTCGACCGCGTCGTGGCCGATGAGGTGGCCGCCGAGCATCTTGCCGGTTTCGGCGTTGAAGACCAGCTTGACGAAGCCTTCGAGCTGGCCGTAGGCGTTGGCTTTACCGGATGCAGCAAACTGCGAACGTCCGACCAGCACCTTGTAACCCGCCGCAATCGCAGCCTCTTCGGTCAGGCCGACCGATGCCACCGAGGGCTGGGCATAGACACATCGAGGAATCAACGGCTCGGATAGCGGCTCGGGCAACTTTCCGGCGATTGCCTCGACCGCAATCGCCGCCTCCGCCGAGGCCTTATGCGCCAGCAGCATTCCGCCACGCACGTCGCCGATAGCGTAAATGCCGGATGCGGAGGTGCGGCACAGTTCGTCGGTGCGAATGAATCCGCGCTCCGTCTCGATGCCCGCCGCATCGAGGCCGAGGCCATCGATGACGCCAGTCACGCCCACCGCCACGAGCATACACGAAGCCTCGATTTTCTGAGGCTCCTTCCCCTCCGCGAGCAAATCGGCATTCACACCGAACTCGCTGATGGCGACATTGCCGAGCTTCGCACCGCACTGCACGGTAATATCCACCTTCTCGAACGAGCGTTTCAGCGCTTCGGAAACCTCCGCCTCCTCAGCTGGCAACAAGCGCGGCATCAGTTCGACGATGGTCACTTTCGCCCCCGCCTTGGCGTAGAACCAGGCCATCTCGACGCCGATCGCCCCGCCGCCGACCACGATCATCGACTCCGGAACATCTTTCAGAATCAGCGCCTCTCGGCTCGTGATGATCTTCTTGCCGTCCGGTTCAAGCCCCGGAATTACGCGCGGCTGCGCGCCGGTCGCGACGATGATGTTCGCCGCTTCGAGCGAACGCTCCGAACCATCCTCCGCGGTCACCTTCACACCTTTACTACCAGTCAGCACCGCTTCGCCTCTCCACACCTCGACCTTTGCCTTTTTCAGCATGAATTCGACACCTTTGGAACTTTTCAGCGACACCTTCCGGCTGCGCTTGACAGCCTGCGCGAGATCAAACGACAACTCGCTGACGTTCACGCCGAACTCCGACGGATTCTTCGCCAGATCGTACACTTCGGCACTCCGGAGCAGCGCCTTGGTCGGAATACAGCCCCAGTTCACGCAAACCCCGCCAAGCGAAGCCTTTTCAACAAGACACACCTTCATGCCGTGACGGGCTGCATGAAGCGCCGCTTCGTAACCACCGGGGCCGGAACCGATGACAGCCACATCGAACTGCGCTGACGAACTCTCTGACTGCTGCATGGAATTCTGAATTTATTGACCGCAACCACGCCTCGAATCAGCGAAGACAAACGATCAAAGTTGCAAAGGATGATTCTTTGACTATAATAACATTCACGAGTCATGACGCGCCTTCGAAAAAATGTCACGACCCCGACTTGTCGGGGAAGACGGCTGAAGCACAGAAACCGGAGCTCTTCAGCGGGGTTTCAACCCTGCGGACATTCAGAACTCTTACATTCACTTTGCCCCGGCTTTCAAGCCGGGGTCACGTGAGGATTTTCAGCACCACCCAATCCTGACTCGTTGGGATACCAATTTTTTCATGGCGCGACCGAAGCCGCAACAAAATGCAAAAAGAGCCGCTAAAAACCGAATCACCGGAAGAGCTTCAGCCCGAAGCCGCGCCGAAGACGATGACCCTCGATGTCAGCAAAGTGCAGACGCCGATGCGCATCGACCGCTACCTCACCCAGCAGGTCGAGAACATGACGCGCAACAAGGTGCAAGCGGCCATCGAGGAGGGGCGCGTGCTGGTCAACGGCAAACCGGTCAAGTCGAACTACCGCGTCAAATCGTGCGACCACATCCACCTCACCTTCCTGCGCCCGCCCGCCCCGGAACTTGCGCCGGAGGACATTCCGATCACCATTCTCTACGAGGATGACGACCTCATGGTGATCGACAAGGAGGCCGGCATGGTGGTGCATCCGGCGTTCGGCAACTGGACGGGTACGCTCGCCAACGCGATTCTGCACCACCTCGGCAAGGATGCCGACGAGCTCGACAAAACAGAGATGCGACCCGGCATCGTGCACCGGCTCGACAAGGACACCTCGGGCCTCATCATCATCGCCAAAAACCCGACGGCGCTGCACAAACTCGCGCGGCAGTTCGCCAACCGGCAGGTCGAAAAGGTCTATAAAGCGATCGTCTGGGGCGTTCCAAAAGCGGAGTCCGGCACCATTAAAACCAACATCGGTCGCTCGCACAAAAACCGCAAGGTAATGGCCAACTTCCCTTACGAAGGCGCTGAAGGCAAACACGCCATCACCGACTACCAGGTTGTCGAAGACCTCGGATACTTCTCGCTGATGGATGTGACGCTGCACACGGGTCGGACGCACCAGATCCGTGTGCACCTGCAACACCTCGGCCACTCCATCCTCGGCGACGAAACCTACGGCGGCGCGACACCGCGCACGCTGCCATTCAGCAAAAGCGAACCGTTCACCCGCAATCTGCTGGAGCTGATGTCCCGCCAGGCGCTGCACGCCCAGACCCTCCGTTTCCGCCAGCCCACCACCGGCGAACCGCTCTCCTTCTCCGCCCCCCTGCCGGAAGATATGGAGCTCGTGCTTGAAAAAATCCGAACCGTTATGACGGCCTCTCAATCCTGAAAACGGTTTGCCGCTCCCCGGCGTTACTTCTCCGAGCTTATCGCTTATATTGCCGGTATCTCTTTATGAACTCTCCGGATGGCGAATACTCATCCGGAACAGCGCAAACCAATGAAAGTCATCGGAATCAATGGCAGCCCCCGCCCGGCGGGCAACACCTCGATCATGCTCAAAACCGTCTTCGAGACGCTCGAACAGGAGGGCATCGAAACGGAACTGATCCAGGTCGGAGGCACCGACATCAAGGGCTGTCGCGCTTGCTACGCCTGCATCAGGAACAAGAACAGCAAGTGTTCGACCAAAGACGGCTTCAATGAAATTTTTGAAAAGATGGTCGAGGCCAACGGCATGATTCTCGGCTCGCCGGTCTATTTCGCCGACATCACCCCGGAGCTGAAAGCGCTCATCGACCGCTCAGGCTTTGTGTCGAGAACCAACGGCCAGCTCTTCCGCCACAAGGTGGGCGCATCGATCGTCTCGCTCCGTCGCGGCGGCGGCGTGCACGCCTACGACAGCATCAACCATCTCTTCCAGATCTGCCAGATGTTCATGGTCGGCTCGACCTACTGGAACCTCGGCTTCGGCGGACGCGACGGCGGCGAGGTGGTCAACGACACCGAAGGCATGGACAACATGCGCGACCTCGGCAAGTCGATGGCCTTCCTGCTGAAGAAGCTGAATGCGAGTTAAAAACAAAAAAGACGTCTCAGGCAGAGATTGGGCTAAAGCCCTATAATATTTTAATCTACTTATACACCCCGGACTAAAGTCCGGGGCAATTGTTACAAGAGTATTAGTAATAAAAGCCAATTAGCAGCCTCCCATGAACAGGCGATGAAATCTACCTGGCATGCATTCATTTTGCCCCGGCTTCTTACATTCAGGAGGGATTCATCCCGACGGACATTAAGCCTCTTACATTTGAGGTCAGTTGCCCCGTCCCGAAAGCTTTCGGGACGGGGATTATGGATAGAGACAAAATTAATCAGGGCTTCAGCCCAATTTCTTAAGCCATCCAAAACGATCCCTGATACCGTATGCGAAAGCTCCGACTTCCCGCCCTCCTGCACCTCGTTGCCCTGCTGCTCATCTCGTCGCTTCCGGCCTTTGCAGGAAGCAAGGCTAACATGGAGGCGCCGTCCTCCAACGTGGTCGAAACCGTCTGTGGCGAGCGCATCGCCGACCCCTATCGCCCGCTCGAAAATCTCAAAGACCCGAAAGTCCAAGCCTGGTACAAGCGTGAGGCTGATCATGCGCGCGCGGTGCTTGACGCCATTCCGGGACGTAGCGAGCTGATCGCAAAAATGGTGGAGTTCGACAAGCGGCGTCCGGAGAAGATTTACAACCTCTCGATTACCGACAACGACCGCTACTTCTACCTCAAGCAAACGCCTGCGGACGAAACCGGCAAGCTCTTTTTCCGCAAAGGATACAAAGGCAAGGAGCGACTGCTCTTCGACCCGACGACCTACAAAGACGGCAGCGACGGCGCGTTCGTCATCAGCCGGGTTTCGCCGAATATCGACGGCTCGAAGGTGGTGATCGGCGTCTCCGCAAACGGGTCGGAGGACGCAATTCTTTTCGTCATGGATGTCAAAAACGGCCACATCTGGCCCGAACGGATCGACCGTTGCCGCTTCGCCTCCCCATCGTGGCTGCCCTGCGGCAAGGCGTTTTTCTACACCCGCATGAACAGCAACGATCCGCTCGACCAGGATCGTCAGAAAGACAGCCGCGTTTATCTGCACTTCGTCGGCACCGACCCTTCGACCGACCCCGAAATCTTTTCGCGCACGCACGATCCCGAACTGAAGATCAGAGCGGAGGACATCCCGTATGTTTCGTACGACGACAAAAGCCGCAAACTCTACGCCTTCGTGAGCAGCGTCGATCCGCGCATCACCGCGTGGTACGCCGATGACGACGCGATTCGCAAAGCATCAATTCCGTGGAAGCCGCTCCTGCGTGCGGAGGACGAGGTGTACGATTTCGCGGCAACGAAGCACGATCTCTACCTCTTCACACCGAAAAACGCTCCGCGCTTCAAGGTACTGAAAACCTCGCTCGACCGACCTGATCTGGCGACCGCCGAAACGGTCATTCCGGAACCGGCAGAAGGCACGCTGACCGCCCTTGCACTGACCGACAACGGACTGTTTTATACCATCTCCACCAACGGCGTCCGGGAGGAGTTGTATCATCTGAACTACGGCGACACGCAGCCGCAAAAGATCGAAACCCCGTTCGAGGCGGGCACGATGTCGATCAGCTCGAAAGGGTTCGACCAGCCTGAACTGTGGGCAATCATGGGCGGCTGGAACCACGACTACCGCCGCTACCGCTACGATGCGAAGCACAACCGCTTCATCGACGAAACGCTCTCGTCGAAGGCGAGCTATCCCGAATACGACAACCTCGAAGTCCGCGAAGTGATGGTTCCGTCGCACGACGGCGTCAAGGTGCCGCTGTCGCTAATCTTCAATCGTGGCATGAAAAAGGACGGCAAAACCCCCGTGCTGATCTACGGTTACGGTGCGTACGGCAACTCGATCACCCCTTTCTTCAGCCCCTCGTTCCTGCTCTGGACGCACCGGGGCGGCATGATCGCCGTGGCCCACGTACGCGGCGGCGGCGAGCTGGGCGACGACTGGCACAAGGCGGGCATGAAATCGACCAAGCCGAACACCTGGAAAGACCTCATCGCCTGCGCTGAATATTTGATTAAGGAGGGCTACACCTCGCCCGAGCACATCGCCATCAACGCCGGCAGCGCGGGCGGCATCCTCATCGGACGCGCCATAACCGAACGCCCCGACCTCTTCGCCGCCGCCATGCCGCAAGTCGGCGTGCTCAACGCGCTTCGGGGCGAATTCAGCCCCAACGGCCCGGTCAACGTCCCCGAATTCGGCACGGTGAAGAATCCGGACGATTGCAAAGCGCTCCTCGAAATGGACGCCTACCTGCACATCCGCAACGGCGTAAAGTATCCGGCAGCACTCATCACCGCAGGCATGAACGACCCCCGAGTCCCCGCCTGGCAACCCGCCAAATTCGCCGCAAGGTTACAGGAAGCGACCGCCTCCGGCAAGCCCGTACTCTTCTTCACGGATTACAAAGCCGGTCACGGCATAGGCGACACCAAGACCAAGCAGTTCGAATCGCTGGCTGACATGCTGAGCTTCGGGCTGTGGCAGACGGGTGAAGATGGGAAATGATGAATGAATTGCAACGGAGCACCGCCGTGTTCCCTTACGTGAGGCACAAGCTGTAGAAGCCAACGCCAAACCTCCTGACAGACCCGGGAAGAGACGTCTTCCCCGGAAGCGCCATTTCCGAAAATCAGGCCAGAATTCATTTCTTTTGGTCTGCCGGCTTGCCAGAATCAATCACTTGCAACCGTTCCGCCTCTGCTTTTAGTGCAGTAAGTCCTGCAACCATGTCTTTTTTAAGAACGCCCTGAAAAATAAAGTCTGGTGCGACAAAAGAAGGTTTAATTTCTGATTTATAGGTTAATATGGTTCCTTTGGATGAATAGGCCTGAAGTATCCAGGAGCCTCTGTAGATTTCGAAATCACCTGAAATTTTTTCATAATCGATTCTTGAAGGATAGGTTTCATGCATGTTGATTGATAATCGAATGGTTTTTTTAAAAAAAAGTACTCGAAACTCACCGATTAAAGCAATCACTTTCAAGTCGCCATTTTCCTCAACAAGATCACTTTCCGTCATTCTCGGGATATAACGCTTGAGGTTATTGTAATCGGTAAGAACCTTCCATACCGTAACAGGAAGTGCGTTGATGTAAACAGTACTTTTCATGCCGGTAACGCCATCCGGCATCTTTGAGAGATCAATTTCAAGCAGTTTTTCGTATTCCCTGGCAGCTTCTGAAGGCTGTGCTTGAGGAAACTCTTCTGCTTTGCATAGACGCGGATAGAGTGAAAATATGAGTTGCATGACAGCAACAATCGTGATCGTTGCCAGACGCAAACGACCAGTTAACAAGAGACCTGATGATCCAATGGATCGTGATAATGAAAATCCTGAGTTCACCGTCTATCGAATGAGTGATTATGACTACCGTGTATTATCAAACCGGATTCACCAGCGAATCTTCCTTCCTGATATACAACTGCGAAACTTTGCGAAAATGATTACCGTAAATAGCCAGCGTTATTGCAAGAGGCAGTGCACGGCGGTGATGTACAATGGTCCAGATCAACATACTCCAGTACTGAACGCGCTCCTTTCCAACAACACCAAGCAGTACTACCGAACGCACAAAAGCCATAAACTGGGATATCCTGATACGGTTTTTTATTTCCGGTACCTTGTATTCCTTAATCAATGTCCGTATGCGTTGGTAGTAGTTCTTTGGCGCATAGAGATAGAGCATCATCTTCATATAGCCTTTTCGCAGAAGCTCGGAATCCATTTTGGGTATGATATTGGTATTGCCATCAGCATTGTCGCCGCTTGAATTGTTCAACAGCCGGCCTTCGAGCTTCATCCGTTCATACAATTTCGTACCTGGCAATGCCTGCAGAATACCTACCATGGCAGTCACAATACCGCTTTGCTGAATAAATTCGATTTGTTTTGAAAAAATCGAAGGGGTATCGCTGTCAAAACCGACGATAAACCCACCCATGACCTCCAGACCGGCATGCTGAATCAGCCTGATGTTGTCAAGAAGATTTCTCGAAGTATTGTGCTGTTTTCCACACGCCTTCAAGGCAGAATCATCAGGTGTTTCAATGCCAATAAAGACCTGGTTAAAGCCTGCCTGCACCATGAGATCCATGAGTTCCGGATCATCAGCCAGATTTATGGAACATTCGGTATAGTACTGATTTGTCAGTGAGTTCGCCTTTCGCCAGGCGATCAGTTGCGGAAGCAGCTCTTTTTTCAGATACGATTTATTGGCAATGAAATTATCGTCAACAAAAAAAACAGTACCTTTCCATCCAAGCTTACGAAGAGCGTCAAGCTCTCTGATAATTTGAGCGCTTGTTTTGGTGCGTATTTTATGGCCCAGGAGGGCGGTGATATTACAAAAATCACACTGGTAAGGACATCCTCTTGAAAACTGTATGGCCATAGATGCATATTTTTCCATGTCAAGCAGTTGCCACTCTGGTGCCGGTGTGCTCGTTATATCAGCAAACTTATCCGTGGTATAGATTCTGTCAGGCAACCCTTGTTTCATATCTTCAAGGAAAGGAGGAAAGGTCAGTTCTGCCTCATTTAACACGAAATGATCGACATCCGGATATTGTTCATACCCGGCAGTAAACAATGGGCCACCAGCAACCAGTTTTATGCCGACATTATGGCATCGCTCAATCACTTCCTTTGCAGACTTCTGCTGAACAGCCATTGCGCTGATAAAAACCATATCAGCCCATAAAAGATCTTTTGCTTTAAGCGGACTTACATTGAGATCAAGAAGCTTTCGGCCCCACTGTTCAGGAAGCATCGACGCTATGGTTAGCAATCCAAGAGGTGGTAAAGCAGCTTTCTTGCCGACAAATTTCAGCGCATGCTTAAAGCTCCAGAACGTATCTGGAAATTCAGGATAGATGAGCAGAACGTTCATCGAAGTAGACTTTTATCTTCAGAAAAGTAACGCGTCATGACTATAAGCCACAATAACCTAAACAATTTTATAATAACCGCTTAACATGACGTTGACCAGCAAGTCAGACCTCATCTGCCAAGCTTTCTATCAGCGACAGGCACATTGTTTCGTATTTGTTACCTACGGCATCCTCACTGAGCCCCATAGTGATTCTGGACGGCATTGACAGGGCGCCGTCATGGATTGGTTCAGCGATTCGAAAAGCAACGTCATCAGGTATTTGAAATCTTCATCTCAAGGCTATGAAATACAATGCTTTTAGGAGGAAGATTTAGAATGTCAGCAGTCGAACGATAAATCCTGGCTGCTAACATTCAATCTTTTGCGCTCAATAAGCATCGTCCTCAAAACGCTTGATAAATAGCTAAGGCCTTGTTGGATTTTCATTTGAATTACCAACGATATCTTTGTTGCTTTTTGAGGCATCCTGATTGGATGATCCTTTTATTGAGCCTTTGTATGTTGTTGTGCATCCGAAAATTGCCAGCAACATAATTACCAACAATGCATAGATTTTCATGATAAGCTCCTTTAGTTTATTTTATTGCCAATCAAAGCATCATCCTCAATCCTTAAACTTTTCCGCAACATCATGAATGGCTTTGCGTAATCCATTCATTGCCTTTTCAACGCCATCCTTCAATTTTTCCCAACCATCCTCTCCCGCCTCGCCCAATTCCTTCAACCTGGCCTTTGCCGTTTCAACACCATGCTCAAGCTCGTCGAGATGTTTGGCATATTTGATACGAGTATCGGCAGTAAAATTCTTCGCTTTGGCCTTGAATTCAGCGACTCTGGCGTGCGCGATCTCCAGTTCTGCTTCAGCCTTTTGTTTGTAGGCATCTTTCGTGTTCATCACAATTCTCCTTTATTCTTTTAATTGCCATTCATTGCACCATCATTCCTGAGACACACAAAATAAGTCTATAGTAACCTTTGTTTCAGAAGCCCACAGCTTTCGACAAGGGACAATAATTAAACAGATTGCCATTGCCGACCTGTTTGCGCCCCCAGGATAACCACATTCTTATTGTTTCGAGAGACTCTCCTGTTATTTCAGAAATATCACGATGTTTAAGGCAGGATATCTCAGACAGCAGAACCGAGAGCTTTATATCCTCAAACCATCGCAAAAATGATTGCGTAAAATTATTTTCTGCTCGGTACAGATTATTCGTAAAACCGGAAATAAGTTCAACTCCAATACTATCGAAATAACAGTTTCTGAACATTTTGATAACCTCTTTTTCAGAGCTTTCAATATCGACATTCAGATATACCCTGTTTAAAAGATCACTCGCAGATTTTTCAGAGCTTGTCATCCAATAAGCAAGACTATATATATCATCCATCAAGTCAATTGGCATTTTTTTCACATCAATCATGGTTCCTCCATCGGCTAACGTTATGCTATACATAGAATAAAGCTCTCTTTCCCTTCCCCTAATCTGCTCGTTTATCGTTCTCGCCTTTTTTCCCATCTTTGTCATCACTCTTTCTTGACGGCTCCGAGACCTTCCGACCCTCTGGAATTCTGTTTGGTTGTTCCTGGAGCTGCCTGCCCTCTGGTGCCTTGTACTTTTTCTCGAGTAATCTCCTTCGGCCATCATCGTTGCGTTGATACCTGTTATTTCGCCAGTCAGACCGACGATACTCTATGTCGCGGTACCTGCGAATATCCTCCCAGCGGTGTCTTCTTATCCTTAAAGGAATCCGGGCGTTCTGGATGAAAAACCACGGCCCGCGATAACTATAGGAACGGTACCAGCGACCGGCATGGTACAAATAGTAGCGGTTCCCGTAGTAGATTATGTCGTATGGACTGCCGCTGGTGCATTGACCGATGGAACACCAAGAAGCATTCCCGCAATGACAGCACTCAACCCTATGTACTTTTTCATGGTGATTCTTCCGTTAACCTTTTTCCCATCAAAACTTGCCCTTTCATTGACGTCATGGGACTTGCAAACCAAATCTGTTTATCGCCTCAGAGCAGGGCGAAATACGCTTGCAATCTGTAACAGTTACAAGCGTATTTCGTCCCGGCGCTACCTCCGGTTGTCGTCGCGTCGCTGATCCATATTATTCCGGTTATCGTTGCGTCGCTGATCCATGTTATTCCGGTTGTCGTGTCTCCTGTACTCGACGTCGCGGTATCTGCGTATATCCTCGATGCGATGACGTCTTATCCGGTCTGGCAACCTGCTCTCCTTGATATATACCCATGGCCCCCGGTAATCAGGTGATCTGTACCAGCCGCCATCCTGGTAGAGGTAATACAGGTTGTCGTAGCTGATAATATCATAGGGGCTGCCTACAGATATTGAAAATCCCTGATCGGTCAGGTAGATAAAATCAGGGTGTGAACTGATCACAATGGAGGGACCTCCTCTCCTGTTCGACATAGCCTGTGCATTGTTGGCATTTGCAGTAAAACTTACGAATGCCATCACGACGCTTGCTGTTGCAAGACAAATACTTTTTCTCATTATCATCTCCTGCTAACATGTTTTTTATCAAAAACTTTCCAGATCGCTCCATCAGCCAACAATCCCTCATCACACACAGTCCACTATCGTTTTTCATCTCGATTCGGAGGATCGGCGTAATGCCTCATTCTCTTCTCATCACGCCGATCGCGCTCATACCAGTGGCTGACCTGCTGATGCAACGACCTGCTTTGCTGAATTCAGTCATCACATCACAAAATCCGTCGTCCTTGAATGAGACGAATCACAATCACCACGATCGCAATAACGAGAAGTATATGAATCAGCCCTCCCATGGTGTAAGAGGTTACCAATCCAAGCAGCCAGAGGATTATCAATATGATGGCAATGGTCTCAAGCATTTTACACCGTCCCTTTGTTTTCATTGAAAAATCGTTATGCCCGCATCTGATCGACGAGAGTGAAGCGGACTGAACAACAGCGAGCAAACAAAAAAATGCAGTAATAAAAAGCAATAATCACGTTTCGAGGCGCCCTATGAAAAAGACGATAAACACCTCCTGCCTCAACAAATAACTCATTGTTGCGCAAGCGATTAAACAATAATGTACTGGGTACTGATTGTATCAAATGACTTGTTCATTTGATACGGAACTGTGGATGGCACAAGTTCAAGTAAGAGATATGACGTAAGTGGTCAGATACTTAGATCTTGTTCGTAAATAAATTTGATGGTGCTACAGAACTCTATCAGGAACAACTCCAGTCGCTATGAGTTCGTTTTTTATACGGTTTTGCTCAATAAAAATGGACACAATCAATGGCTCCAGCAAAGAGCATCTTATTTACGAACAAGTTCTTAGAGCCACGTCAGGCTTTCTACTGCTCACTGTTTTATTTAAACAGCGTAAGAAGTCATAAAAGTTCCCCTGTAAAAAGAACCATCCTCTCGCTGCTCGGCACTTAGCGCTTTTTCAGATAGGCCAGCCGCTCCTCCTCTGGAAAACGCTCGATAGCATACCGAAGCATGGTGCGCGGCATGACTGTGGCATACTCTTCGAGGAAGGCTTCGAGCTGGGGCTGATCGCGCTTGCCGACTTCACGGAGCATCCACCCGGTGGCTTTGTGGAGCAGCTCTTCGGGGTCGGCGAGCAGGCGTTCGGCGAGAATGAGAGTATCGGTAAAATTGTTGTCGCGGATAAAGTGAAAGGTGGAAACGATGGCGATGCGGCGCTCCCAGAGATTCGAGGACTCGACGAAGCGGTAGAGCGGCGAGCGATCGCGGGTCTGCAGGTGGCGGCCGACGATGTGCGGGCAAGAGACATCGACCAGATCCCAGTTGTTGACGCGGTCGCTTCGTGAGCAGTAGAAGTCGTACAGCTCTTCCCTGCCGCTTTCGCTCGACGCGCGATAGCGCTCCATGAGCAGCAACAAAGCAAGCATCCGGTCTTCATGCCACGGCGATTCGAGCAGCTCTGAGATCACCTCGATGCCCGCGTGCCGGAACTCCCGGCAAAGTTTACGCAACACCGGCACGCGAATCCCGCGAAACCGGTCGCCCTCGCCATACTCGCCGGGGCCGGTCTTGAAAAAGCCTCGAAGAATTGCCGCCGTAGGCAAGTCAGCGAGCGCTTCGAGGCGAGTGTTGATTGTCGAGATCATGGCGGGTTGTGCGTTTTGTGCGAAGAATGGGTCTTAAAGGACGATTGGGAGTAAGAAAAGACGACGATACAGCGCAGGGTGCTGATTTTGTTAAGCGCGATATTCTTCGGCATTCCCAAATGGGCAACCGCAAGGGTTGCCCCTACAAATTCCCGGTAATCTCCCGCAAGGGCGAACACACAGGTTCGCCCCTACGACACCGTTTCATTTCCCGTCCACGCCGTCCACGCTTCCCGTCACGCCAGCTCTGCCAACTCGCCCCAGCGCTCCATGTCGCTTTCGAGCTTCTCCTGAATCTTGTGCAGTTCGTCACCCAGCCTTTGTACCGCCTCGAAGTCAGAACCGGCGGCGGAGAGTTCGGCGTTGATCGCTTCCTGACGCTCTTCGGCTTCGGCGATGGCCTGCTCGAGTTGCTCAAGTTCGCGCTTCTCCTTGCTGTTGAGTTTGCGCTGCTTGGGCGATGATGTCGGCTTCGGCGACTCGGACGCGGGTTTTGCGGCGGGCGCGGGCTTGGGCTTGGCGGCCTGCTCTTCGGCAGCGGTGGCGGCTTTCATTTCGAGATAGACGCTGTAGTTGCCTGGATAGCGGCGCACAATGCCGTCGCCCTCGAAGGCGAAAATGTGCTCGACGGTGCGGTCGAGGAAGTAGCGGTCGTGGCTGACGACGACGAGGCACCCCGGAAAGGTGTCGAGGTAGTCTTCGAGCACGCGCAGGGTGGGGATGTCGAGGTCGTTGGTCGGCTCGTCGAGCAGGAGCACGTTCGGTGCTCCGATGAGCTGACGCAGCAGGTAGAGCCGCCGCCGCTCGCCGCCGGAGAGGTTGCCGATGGGATTGTACTGCGCCGACGGGGCGAAGAGGAACCGTTCAAGCATTTTGGCCGCCGAGACCAGCGTGCCGTCCTTCGTTTTGATCTGCTCGGCCTCCTCCTTGATGTACTCGATGACGCGCTTTTCGTCGTCGAGGTAACGGCTTTCCTGATCGTAGTAGCCGATTTTGACCGTCGGGCCGATCTCGATGCGCCCGCTGTCGGGCTTCGTGCGTCCGGCGATCATTTCGAGCAGCGTGGTCTTGCCGGAACCGTTCGGGCCGATGATGCCGATGCGGTCGCCCTTTTCGAGCAGGTAGTCGAACGAGCGAAGCAGCTTCTTCTCGCCCCACGATTTCGAGACGTCGTGAAACTCGACGATCTTGTTGCCGAGCCGTTCCGCGCCGAAGCCGATCTCCATCTCCTGTTTCTGCTCTTTTTTCGGCGCATAGACCAGCGTTTCGGCTCGCTGCAAGCGCGCTTTCTGTTTGGTGGTGCGGGCCTTAGCGCCGGTGCGCATCCATTCGAGTTCCTGCTTGGCGAGTGCGTTGCGCTTGCACTCGTCGCGAATCTCCTGCGCCTCCTCTTCCTCCTTCTGAACGAGGTAGCTCGCGTAGCCGCCGGTGTAGGTTTTGGCCGTTTTGCCGTCCAGTTCGATCATACGGGTGGCAACGCGGTCGAGGAAGTAGCGGTCGTGCGTGATGAGAATCACCGCCCCGGCGTAGCGGCGGATGTAGCTTTCGAGCCACTCGACGCTGTCGGCATCGAGGTGGTTGGTCGGCTCGTCGAGAATCAGCGCGTCGCTCGGCACCACAAGGGCGTGGGCGAGCGCGACGCGCTTGCGCTGGCCGCCGGAGAGCGTGCCCATTTTCGCCGTCAGATCGTTCAGGCCGAGCTTGCCGAGCACCGCCTTGGCGTTCGACTCCAGCTCCCACGCGCCCTTCACGTCGAGTTCATGCGACAGGTGCGTCACCTTCTCGATCAGCGCGGTCTGGTCACCGTCTGCATGGTCGAGCGCCTCAAGAGCCAGTTCGTACTCGCAGATCAGCGCCATGACTTTATCGCCCGACTTCAGCACCGCTTCGAGCACGGTATCGTCCGCGTCGTACGGCGAGACCTGCGGCAGGTAGGAGATTTTCTTTTCCTTCGACACCATCACCCTCCCGGTGTCGGGCGTCTCGCTGCCGGCCAGAATTTTCATCAGCGTACTCTTGCCACTGCCGTTCGCGCCGATGATGCCCACCTTGTCGCGGTCATCGATGCCGAACGACACATCCGTGAACAGCGTTTTCAACCCGTACGTCTTGCCAATCCCCTCGACCGTCAGAAGAACCATGCCCCATCCTGTTTAGCGCTAAAAAAGGATTCAATATAACGCAAATGCCCACCGATTCCCCTGCTCCTGCGCAATCAAGCATCGATCACCGTTTCACTCGTGAATAACGTGGCCATTCACTTGTCGTATGTCTGGTAAGTTGATCTGATGCGAAACCGCAAAAAAAAGAAAGCCATCCCGTCCTGAGAGGGGCTCGGACGGAATGGCAATCAATCGCAGCGGGTGGAAAAAGGGAAGGCCCTGCTCAGTTCCATTTACCCGGCTTCGCGACGCCGTAACGACCCGCGCCGAGAAAAGCCACGGCAAGAGCACCAAAGAAGTAGAAGGCCTGAAGTTCGAGTGCGTAGCCACCGTGCGGACCAAGCGAGGCGAGCTGGCCCATGTGGACGAGCCAGACAGCCATGCCCATCAGGAAAGCCTGAATGAGCGCGGCAGGCCGGGTGTAAAGCCCCAACACGATGAGCAACGGAGCCACCACCTCGCCGACAGGCACGCCCAGAACCAGCAGCCAGGGCAAATGCGCATCTTTGAGCTTCGAGATGATAAAGCTGTAGCCATAGATCAGCTTGTGCACGCCGTGAAAGAGCATAAGCCCCCCGACGCACAAACGCAGAATCAGTTTACCAAGATCGTCGTTCTTCATGAATCCTCCGGAAAAAGCGTTTACACTCTCTCGATTGTTGTTGCCGTTACGTTTGAAAAAATCCTGCCATCAGCGTACCGGATAGGCTTCGACCAGCAGGTCTTCGCCGAACCTCTCGACTCGCGTGAAACTGAGCTTTGTGGCCATGTCGGGACGAATGACGTCGAGTGGCCCGAATGAGGGCAACCCATCGTCACCAAAGAGTTTCGGAGCAATGAACACGTAGTACTTGTCCACGATTCCAGACCTGACCATCGCGGCCGACAACCGGCTGCCGCCTTCGACCATCACCGAGAGCACCCGCCGACGGTGCAGCTCCGCAAACACCTGCGCGAGATCGAGGGTGCCTTCAGACTGGCCGATTAGAACCACCTCGACGCCTCGTGCTTCGAGCTGGCTGACCAACACAGGCTCAGCCTCATCTCGAAGTGCGAAGACAAGCGTTTTGGCCGCATCGTTAAAAATCCGGAACTCGTGCGGCACCTGAAGCCGGGGATCGAGCAGCACGCGAAGCGGTTGGCGGCCAGCGCAGAAGCGAACGGTCAGCTCGGCGTCATCGGCCAGCGCAGTCGAAGCGCCGCACAGCACGGCGTCATACGCGCATCGCAGCCGGTGCACCTCGCACCTCGACGCTTCGCCGGTGATCCACTTCGACGCGCCAAGCGAGGTGGCGATACGCCCGTCGAGCGTTTGCGCTGTCTTGAGCGCCACAAACGGTCGGCCCTTGCGATGCGAGGTCATGAACGCCTCGTTGAGCCGCTCCGACTCCGCTTCGAGTACGCCAACCGTCACTTCGACGCCCGCCTCCCGGAGCCGGGCAATCCCTTTGCCAGCCACTTTCTTGTGCGGGTCGAGGCAACCAACGACAACGCGCGGAATGCACTTTTCAACGATCAGGTCGGCGCACGGCGGCGTCTTGCCGTGGTGCGAACACGGCTCCAGATTGACGTACAGCGTCGATTGCCGGAGCAGCGCCTCATCCTCGACCGACGCGATGGCGTGCGGCTCGGCGTGCGGCCCACCGTACTTCTGGTGCCACCCCTCGCCGATGACACGCCCGTCATGGACGATCACCGAACCGACCATCGGATTCGGACTCACGCTGCCCGCGCCGCGCTCGGCCAGTTCAAGGCATCGCCGCATGTGGCCTTCGTCCTCCGGACGCATCCCCACATTTGGATTCATCGCGCCGTCCCCCTTCAGCAGTTTTCGGCGTGCACCTGCACCAGCTTGATACCCGACAGGCGCAACAGCTCGGCGATGTGCTCGATCTTGTAGGGCTTGTCGTAATAAATGGTTTTGATGCCCACGTTAATGAGCACCTTCAGGCAGTGGATGCAGGGGCTGGCGGTGATGTAAATATCGGCATCTTTTATCGATACACCGTGCTTGGCGGCCTGTGCGATGGCGTTGATTTCGGCGTGAATCGTGTTGACGCAGTTCTCCTCGACGGTGCCGTCGGGATGGGTACTGCGGTAGATTTTGCAGTTGGTCTCGTTGCAGTGCGGCAGTCCGGAAGGCGCGCCGTTGTAGCCGGTCGAGAGGATGTTGTTGTCGCGCACGATCACCGCACCGATGTGCCCCCGCGTGCAGGTCGCCCGGCGTGAAATGAGGTGCGCTACGCACATGAAATATTCGTGCCACCCGAGCCGCGCCTGCTCACCAGCGCCATTTTCGCCTCGCGAACTGCAACCACAACCGCTTTTGCTTTCTTCCTGCATAGTTATCTTCTTTTTAGATTGTTTCAGGAAAATAGAGTAAAGAAAGCGGCTGCGCAATATTTTTGAACGGCTGAGCCTTCTCCCTCATCTTCTTGCTTGGCAACAATTTGCGAGATCGATTTTTCAGACATGCTCAGAAGTTATTTCACCCTCTACCATATCGCCGACGAGCTGCATGAACGGCTGGCAGGCGGCTACCTGTTCGAGATTCACTCGCAGCAGAAAAACGAGGTCATGCTGGCCTTCGTCACCCCGGACGGCCGACACGAGCAGCTCGTCGTCACGGTGCGCTCGCCGCACTTTTCGCTGCACATGCAGGAAGGGCTGAACCGCAAACGCCGCAACACAGCCGGGCTCATGAAGGAGGTGTATGAGCGGCAGGTCACAGGCGTAGCGATCTCGCCCGCCGACCGGCAGATCAGCTTTGAGCTGGACGATGGCCACGCCATCGTGCTGCGCATGTTCAGCGCCGAAACCAACGTGCTGCTGGTGCGCGACGGCAAGATCGTCGAGACCTTCAAGGAGGGACGGAAACTGGAAAATACACCGTTTGAGGAGACAAGCGCTGACATACCGTACTTCAGAGCGCTGGAAACTCTCGCCAACGATCCAGAACTGTTTGTGCGAAAACTAAAAGAGGCAGGAGAGGACGAACCACTCGACCGGCGATTGCTGACAGCGCTGCCAGGCTTTGATCGCAAGCTGGTGCGGCGACTGCTCGACGTGGCGGAAAGCAAAGAGCCGGAGCAGCTCCATCGGACTTTCGTCGCGCTCTTTTACGACCTGACCTCCCCTGCTCCGTGCGTCATCGAACGCCTCGGCGAGCCGCCGCGCTTCTCGCTGTTTGAGCCGCTCGACGACGGGCCATTCACGCCCTTCGAGAGCGTGCTCGACGCGATCAACCACTACAGCCGCAAAATGTACCGCCACCTGCGCCAGCAGGAAAAGGTGACCTCAGTGAAACGGGAGCTGAGCGCAAAAATCGGCAAGATCGAAAAAGAGCTGGCCTCGGCCGACAAGCACGATCCGGAAGAGCTTGCGCAACAGTACGAAACCTACGGCCACCTGCTGACCGGCGCAATCGGAACCGCGGAGCCTTCCGGCGACTCGATCACGGTGCCGAACCTCTTTGACCCCGGCTCGTCTGACGTGACGATTCCGCTCAAGCCACGCATCAACCTTCAGGAAAACGCCGCCTGGTACTTCACGCAGGCGACGAAAAATCGCAAACGCATCCAAGCCAACAAGCTCCGCCACGCCGAACTCAACAGGGAGCTCGACGATCTGCGGCAGAAACTCCAAGCGCTTGACCACGCTACCGGTTCGCCGGAAAGCCTGCGAAGGCTGCTTGAAACCTCCGGCAGCAAATCCGACAAGGACCAGCACCGGAAGCAGGAAAAAAAGCACCCGTTCCGCGCCATTCCGCTTGGCCCCAACATCAACCTCTACATCGGCAAAAGCGCCGCGAACAACGAAAAGCTCACCTTCGGCTTCGCCAAACCCAACGACATCTGGCTCCACGCCCGCGGAGCCTCCGGCTCGCACTGCGTGCTCAAAGGCGCAGGCATGCACAACCTGTCAGAAATTCAACGCGCCGCCGAAATCGCCGCTTGGCACTCCTCGGCCAAACACTCCGAACTGGTCCCGGTGATGTACACCGAAAAGAAGTATGTCAAAAAAGACCGCAAAAGTCCCGGCAGCGTCATTCTCGAGCGCGAAAAGGTCGTGATGGTGAAGCCGATGAAGGAGTGAAAAATAGTTGGCAACTGATCGTTGATGGTTGAAAATGTAGGGGGATCCCTTGCGGTTGCCTGGAACCGCGCAAGCACGGAACTTTGTACTTGAAAATCTACATTGTTCCTGTTACCACAGTAAACCCAGGACGACCGGGTGGCCGCACTTAAAAAATTCTTATCAATACACTTATGGAAACGCACAAGCTCGTCATGCCGGAACACCTGAACCATTACGGGTTCCTGTTCGGCGGAAATCTGCTCAAATGGATCGACGAGGTCAGCTATATCGCCGTTACGCTCGACTACCCCGGCTGCAACTTCGTGACGGTCGGCATGGACAATATCAAGTTCAAGAAAAGCATCCGGCAGGGCACGATCCTTTGTTTCGAATCGAAGAAAAACCACGTCGGCACAACTTCAGTCGAGTATGTTGTGGATGTCACCCGCGAAGAGATCGCCACTGGCGAGAAGGAGCTGGTGTTCACGACGCGGATCACCTTCGTGAGCGTGGATGAAAACGGCAATAAGCGCGCCATCAAGACAGCAACCTTGCGTTGACCGTCAAGCTAACCCCGCGGTCAGCGCGCGGATGCGTTGACCGAATGGCTCAGGCGGTAAAGCATGAAGAGCCCGGCGCAGGTCAGAATCGCATTGGGTAGCCAGACGCTGACCGCCGGTGATAGCAGCCCCTGATCGGCAATCTTTTCACCACCAATCATCAGCACCCAGTAAAGCACAAAAAAGAAGAGCGACAAGGCCGCGCCCGCACCAAATCCGCCTCGACGGGCCATTACACCGAGGGGTGCGCCAACCATCGCGAACACGAGGCAGGCAAACGCCAGCGAGTACTTTTTGTGGTACTCGATCATGTATTTGCGGTAGTCTTCTCGATGCTGCTGCATTTGTTTAAGCTGAACATTCAGGCCGCCGAGCATCGCATCCACGGCTTCGGTAGCCCGGCCAGGCACGACTGGCGGCAGCACCGCAGGCTCTGATCCGGAGCTGTCATGACTGCTCCGAATCCTTTCAACCGCAGCTTTCAGCTCATCTACCCCCTTGACCGCCGAGCGCTCTGCCGCATCTCCCTTCTGCCGAAACTCCTGCGCTACGGCCAGCAGATCAGACGCTGAAAGCTCCTTACCACCACGGCGGCGGCCTTCGTCCGAACGTTCGAAATCGTAACCGGTCGCGTCGAACACATAGCGGTTCTTCGAAAACGACATGGTGCGGTAACGATCCATTGCAGGCAGCCGAAGCTCGTGAATCTGCCCATCTTCAAGCGTCAGCACAAGGTGAGTATTGTCGGGCGTGAACTCGATTTTGCCCCTGGCGGCCAGAATGACCGTGCGCACATCGGGCTGGGCGCGATCGTAAAGCACAATGTCACGAAGCTCGCCGGTTTTGTTATCAACATCACGCGCCATGATGGAGTAGCCCTTGATCATATCCGAAAAGGCGTTCTTGTCGAGCCCCAGCGCCGGTTTCAGGCGGGTGATATCGGCAAAAAGCGCGTTGGCCCGATAGTTGGCTTCGGGCATCAGCACATTGTTGTACCGCTCCATCATCAGCGAAAGAGCGAGTGCGGCCAGCAGCACCGGCGCAACGAGTCGATAGATCGAAATGCCACCTGCGCGCATCACGGTCAGCTCGGAGCTGTTGGTCAGCACGCCGAACGCCATCACGGTGGTCACCAGCACGGCCATCGGCACGGCAAACCCGACCATCCATGCCGACTGCAACAGCACCACCTCGGCGATGATACCGAAATCAAGTCCCTTGCCGATCAGCCGTTCCAGAAACTTGGTCACGAACGACAGAATGAACACCGACATGATGGTGACAAACGCAAAAAAGAAGGTGCCGAGATGCGTCTTGAGAATGTATCGATCGAATATTTTCATCAAAAATCGTTTACGCTGCAAATCGAGCCACGTGCAGCAATATACGGCGCAAGGCTGTGTCTGCAATATCGGTCGCCTCAGAGACCCTCCCCAATACCCTATTCAGCGCTCTCAAGTTCAGACAAATGTAGCAACATCGAAATAATGGTAGACAATACGTAAAATCACCCCTGCACGTTTCAACTATACCTTGAGATTTCGTCAACCTTGGCTACCTTTCAATGGATCATAGTATTGACATCAATTGAACACAAGGAAACCCTGGAGGAATCATGGCAGCATTTGATTTTGGGCAGAAAGTCGATCCTGCGCTTTTCGGGCAGCTCATTGAGAATGGCTATGAGGTCAACACCTCGGATTACGTGCAGAAAGGTTGGGAAATGTTTAAGGAGCACGTCGGCGAATTCGTCGGCTTCACCCTGCTCGTCTTTGCGATATCACTTGCCAGTGCGAAACTGGAAGCGCTCGGCTCACTGCTCTTTTCAGCTCTCGCCGCGCCGCTCTATGCCGGCTACAGTATCGCCGCGTTCAGGCTCATAAACGGCCAGTCGCTCCAGTTCAGCGACTTTTTCAGAGGCTTCAACTACTTCCTGCCGCTTTTTCTTGCCGGACTGGCAAGCGGCATCATTGTCTCGGTCGGGTTCATGCTGCTCATCATTCCCGGCATCTATCTTGCTATCGGCTACATGTTGACCACCTTTCTCATCATCGATCACCGGATGGAGTTCTGGCAGGCGATGGAAACCAGCAGAAAGATCATCACGAAAAACTGGTTCGCCTTTTTCGTCTTTGCCCTTGTGCTCGCACTCATCAATGTGCTTGGTATCCTTGCCCTCGGCGTCGGCCTCCTGATCAGCGCACCGGTAACCTCCTGCGCGGCCGCGATTGCGTACAAGGAGATCGTCGGGTTACATTCTTCAGAGTGGTAAGCTGTCTTTTGACAACCGGTTATGCGAATGACCATGACCGGTTGTCATATCCTTTCAAAATCAATGAACCCCTGTTCGACATCGGCCAAAACAAGCTTTACCTTGATCTTTTTACCAACGCTGACTTTCCCGTAAGTTCTGACCAGACGCCCCTCGGCTGGCGGCGTCAGGATCCTCACCCACGTGCCCCGCTCCGAATGACCGGAGACAACAGCGTCGAAGTGCTGACCGATCATGGTTCCCAGAAGTAACGCGGCTTCAGACTTGCGTACGCGACGCTCCACCTTGCGGGCCGCATCCTCCTGGCGGGTGCAATGAACCGCCAACTCTTCAAGCTCGTCAACGCCATACGGGGACGGGCAGTTGGCCAGAAAAGCCTTGGTCATTCTCAGGGTAATCAGATCGGGATAGCGTCTGTTCGGTGCCGTCGAGTGAGTGTAATCGCGCTCGGCAAGGCCAAAGTGCCCGATGGGTTTCTGCCCCGGAAATTCCACGACGTACTCTCCTGCTCCCATAAGCTTGATGATGGTGAGCGAAAGGTCAGGGAAACGCAATGGATCGGCCTTGTGCCTCACGGCTAGGAATTTTTCGAGCGCTTTTCCGTCGGGCTCACCGGGCAGCGAATAGCCGTACTCCTTGGCCACCTCCACAATGCGCTTCCATCGCTCAGGCGACTTTACCACCCGACGAATCGACGCAACACCCTTTTCAGCAAGAAAATCGGCGGTGCAGGCGTTGGTGGCAATCATGAACTCCTCGATCAGTTGTCGCGCCCGGTTCTTCTCCTGCTGAGTGATGCCAACAACGCGATCCCCTTCGAACACGGCGCGAGGCTGAAAGGTCTCGAATTCCAGAGAACCTTTCGCATGCCGTTGCAACCGTAATTTTTGCGCCACAGCATCCTGACGGCGCAACTGCTCATCCATCCCCGGAACGGCCTTTGCAGCCGCAGGCAGCTCGTCTTTACCATCGATCCAAGCCGAGACAGAATCATACGCGAGTTGAGCCTTGTTCCTCACCCATGCGCGCTCGACCGTCGAGTTGATCAACTCGCCATCAGGGCCGATTTTCATGATGGTGACGATGGCCAGCCGGTTCTGATCGGGATTGAGGGAGGTCAGGTCGGTGGAAAGACGCAAGGGCAGCATCGGAAAGACTTTAGCTGACGTATAGACGGAGGTGGTATTTGTCCGTGCGTGGCCATCGATCGGCGAGCCTTTTTTCACCAGCGTATCGACGTCAGCGATAGCCACATAAATGATGGTGGAGGAATCATCCAGCACCTCACAGGCGGTAATCTGGTCCAGATCACGCGAGTCGTCGTTGTCAATCGAACACCAGAGCAACGAGGTCAAATCAAGAATCTCCGAACCATACCCCTCTGTGGGCCCATGCATCGAGCCCAACTGCTGCTTTGCCTGGGGCGAAAAATCGGGATCCAACCCGTTAACCAGCATGGCATCAACAGCGATATTGACGATATCGGCTTTCGTGAATGTTTTGCTCATAGCGCTCCTCGAATACTTACCTCTTTGATGTACACGGCAGCCCGTAAAACAGAAAGATTTGTTCCGGGAGAATACAGGTTTACCGCGGAAACAGCCTACCATTTCAAGGTACACAAATCCCTACGTTTTCGGTGATTAGATAACATCACCGCACGCCAGAGCCGATGACCTTGCCAAAAGAACGGCACAACCAGTCATACATTAAAATGCCTCGCCCACTCTTGCGCCCATAAACGAAAAAAGCCTCACAGACGTTGATCTGTGAGGCTTTGCGACAGTATGGTGCACTCGCAAGGACTCGAACCTTGAACCCACTGATTAAGAGTCAGTTGCTCTACCAATTGAGCTACGAGTGCAGAAGTTTATTGTGCCGGTTCTGTTGGCTGCTGATCCGGAGACGGGAGATTGCCGGTTGCCGGAAGTTCCTGCGGGAGGTTGTTAACGGGGAGAGATGCCGGAACGTCCTTCTGCAGAATGCTGTTCCCGTTACCAGCCTGGTGACGGGCCGGAAGGGTGAACTGGGCGATAAACGAAAGAACCATAACGGCTCCGGCCAAAACAGCCGTAACCTTGCTCAGGAAGTCACCGGTACGCCTGACGCCAAGCGTCTGCACGGTACCCAAGCTTGCAATACCACCGGTAAGACCGCTGCCCGACTTGGGGCTTTGCAGCAGAACCGACACGATCAGCAGGATCGCGGCGATCAGAGCAAGGATGACGATCAATCCGTTGAGCATGTCAGGCCACTTCTGTAAATTCCGAAATTCTCTTTTGCTATCGTATCTTACGATAGTGAGGGCATAATTTAGCAACTTTTGAACAATATGCAAGACCCGTTTTCAGCTATGGGCAAAATGCTCTTTTTTGTCGGAGCTTCGATCGCAGCTCTCGGCTTACTGCTCATGCTGGCCCAGAAATCGGGCGGGAACGGTTGGTTCGGATGGTTCGGAAACCTCCCTCTCGACATTAACATTCAGAAGGAGAATTTCCGTTTCTACTTCCCCATCGGCAGCTCGATTGTACTCTCGATCATCCTGAGCCTGGTCTTCGGCCTCATCACCAAGTTCTTCAGATAATTTCTTTTCATTACAGATTCAGCATCCATGACGCAGCGCATCGCTTCACACTCCCGCAAAACCGCAGAAACCGATATTACGGCCACGGTCAACCTCGACGGCACCGGCACTTCGGCCATAGAAACCGGCGTGGTGTTTCTCGACCACATGCTCACCAGCTTCAGCCGTCACTCGGGCATCGACGTGCAGCTCAGGTGCAGCGGCGACCTCGACGTTGATGACCACCACACGGTGGAAGACGTGGCTCTGGTGCTCGGCAAAGCCATTGAGGAAGCGCTTGGAGACAAAAAAGGCATCGAACGATACGGTTGGGCGATCATTCCGATGGACGAGGCGCTGGCGCGCTGCTCGATCGATCTGGGTGGGCGAAGCTACTGCGTTTTCAAGGCGGAGTTCAGGCGACCGGTCATTCAGGGGCTCTCGACTGAAATGGTGGAACACTTCTTCATCTCGCTCTCCCGAACGATGAACGCCAACCTGCACCTGGCGATCCTTGAAGGTCAGAACACGCATCACCTGATCGAGGCGCTCTTCAAATCGCTCGCCTACGCGATGAAACAGGCAGTCAGAGTCAGCGGCACGAGGATTCCCTCGACCAAGGAGTCGCTATAAAATAGCGCCACGGCGACAAACGAAAAAAGGCGGGAGAACATCCCGCCTTTTGATTTTCAGCCAGTAGCAATCGTTTACTTCGCGAAGGCAACCGAGCGTTTTTCGCGAAGAATGGTCACCTTGATCTGGCCAGGATACTGTGCTTCGGACTCGATCTTGTTGGCGATGTCGTGCGCGAGCACATCGGCCTGCGAGTCGCTGACGTTGTCACCTTCGACAATCACCCGGATCTCGCGACCAGCCTGCAAAGCGTAGGTCTTGATGACGCCGGGGAAGCCTTTGGCGATCTCTTCAAGGCTTTCGAGGCGCTTGACGTTGCCTTCGGCGGTCACGGCTCCACGCGCACCAGGGCGGGAGAGCGAAATAACGTTGGCGGCATCGACCAGATCGGCGATGGGCGACTCTTTACCGACTTCACCATGATGAGCGCCAATCGCATTGAGCACCACCGGCGACTCGTTGAATTTCCTGAGGAACTCCATTCCTGCCAGCGCATGCGGCAGCTCGGTTTCGGGAAGCACAAGACCGATGTCGTGCAACAGGCCGGCACGCTTGGCCTGCTTGGCGTCGAGCTTCAGCTCGGCGGCCATGAGCCCCGCCAGCATAGCGACTTCGCGGCTGTGAAGGAGCAGATTCTGGCCATAAACCGTGTGGAATTTCATCTTGCCGATCAGGGCAACAAGTTCGGCCGGCATGTTGGGAATCTGCAGCGACGAGAGCACCTCTTCGCCGGAAGACATGATGACGTCGTCGATCTCTTTCTTGGCGTCCTGATAGGCCTTCTCGATCGCGACCGGATGGATGATGCCGTCGACGAGCAGCTTCTGCAGGGTCAGCTTGGCCATTTCGCGACGCAGCGGATCGAAGCAAGAAAGAATAACCACTTCCGGAGTATCGTCAACAATGATGTCAACGCCGGTTGCATTCTCAAAGGCCTTGATGTTACGCCCTTCGCGACCGATGATACGACCTTTGAGCTCGTCGCTCTGGATGTGCACCACCGAAAGAGCGTTCTCGGTAGCCTGCTCGAAAGAGATGCGCTGAATGGCCGTCAGCAGAATCTTTTCGGCAGCCCGGTCAGCTTTCTGCGTAGCCTCTTCGTGAATCTGGTGAATGGTTTCGGTCGCCTCTTCCCTGGCCTTCGAAACCATGTTGTCAATCAGCATCTGACGGGCCTCTTCGGCAGTCAGGTTCGAAATGCTTTCGAGGCGCTGGTTCTGTTCGAAGATGATCTTTTCAAGCTCCTCGGAGCGGCCCTGCACCGTTTCAGTCAGGTGTTTCAGCTCGGCTTTCTGCTCCTGAAGTTTCTTTTCAGTTTCACGCACATCCCGCTGCTGGTTGTTCAGCGACGACTCTTTCTGGCGAATCTGCTTCTGCATCTGAGCGAACTTGTTGTTCTTGATCGTCACCTCGCTATCGAACTCGCGCTTGCGCTTTTTCCACTCCTGGTTGACTTCGTTGACCTTCAGATCCTTGTATTCATTGGCCTCTTTCTGGGCCTCCTGAACAACCTGCACGGCACGCTCCTCAGCTTCGAGAACTTTAGTAGTACCGATACGCTCAAGAAAGAACCGGCCGATGTAGAAACCGACCGCAAAAAAGATCACGGATGCCGCAATAATGAGAAACAGATTTATTACGATCCCCATTAAAAAAACCTCCTTTTAACCGGCCAGAGAGGGCCGATCCTTCAAAATTGAACAAAAAAAACCCGCACCCTAAGAGATGTGTAAGATTCAAGAACCCGTAAATCACGGTGGGCGTCTCCTTCAGATTTTTTGCTTCCAATGTGTCGCTTCGAAAAGCGCCAATGCCTGTGGCTTGTCGCCTTTTAGCATCAAGGCCTGCAATCAAAAAGAAGAGTTTGGACTCCCTGTTCTAAAGTGTTAGTTCTTTTACTTACAAAACACCTCTTGTCGTGGTGCGGATATTTCGTCTACTTTCAATGTAACGCTTTAGTGCAAATTCTGCTCGATAAATTCATTCACCCGAGCCATTTTCTGCCTGAGCTGCGACAGCTCTTCTTCAAGTTCATTCTTTTTTTCAGCAAACTGAATCGCTGCCAGTACGGCCAGCTTTTTAGGCTCCAGATCGGGAGCTTTCGCAGCGAAGCGCCTCATGACGCCATCGACATCACCGGCAGCTTTGCCGGTCAGTTCACTGTTCTCTACCCTTAAAGGATAGTTGTCGCCGTAAACATTGACAGTTATCTTTTCCATGGACATCAAAATCCGGCTTTCTCGCCTCTCAGTTCTCTTTCGATCTTCTGCAGAACCAGAACCAGTTTCTGTTTGATCTGGAGCATTCCGGCGTAGGACAAGCCGTCACCAGCCCCGCCCTGCACCTCGGCCGACGGGCCTTCAGTTCCCGGCAGCTTGAATGATCGCAATATGTTCTGAAGACTCGAAACCTCAGCTTTCAATAACTCGTTTTCTTTCCTGCACTCCGTCAACTGCTCGACAAGCCTCGCAACGTTCTCTTCGAGACCAGCCAGCAGGTCATGACCATTATGCTCATCTATTGCATCCATGGCTGAAATGGCTCAAACTTGCCTGATTTCCGCACCAAGTTCACTCTTGGCATTGTCACTCACTTTCTGAACAACAGCGTTGATCGTTTCCTCGTTCATCGTTCCTGTTCTGTCGGCAAGCTCAAGCGAAATCGCTACACTGCGTTCGGCCTGCCCATGGCCTCCGGACTCGCCGCGGTCAAACACATCGAAGATGCGCACGGACCTGACCAGCGGATCGCTCTCTGTTGCCAGATCGACCAGGCGCTGTGCCGGAATATGTCGGGGAAGAGCAAATGACAGGTCTCTTTCGACGACAGGAAACTTCGACGGCGGTTCATAAACCACGCCGGACTCGAAGCAGCGCTCCAGTACGGAAACATCGATTTCAGCAAGAAAAACATCCTGATCGAGATCAAAGGCGGCGAGCACTTCTTTGCTGACCTGCTGAACCGTTCCGGCTTTCAGAGCCGGGCTGTTTCCGTTTTCGGCCGATGTGATTTCAATACCAATCGTGTTGGCATTATAAATATTAAGTGCTGATTTATCAAGTAAATTCAGCTTCTCAAGCAACATCTCGACCACACCCCGGAGATCGTAAAAATCGACCTCTTCGCCGGAATGGTTCCAGCTTCGTGGCTCTCGACGCCCGGTGATGACCATCGAGAGCAGCTCGCGTTCACGATACTTTGCAAGTGGTCCGGAACCACTGCGCTCGGCTTCCGGCAGCATCTCGAATCCGTGTGCAACCTCGAACAGGCGAAGGTCGCGATTGCCGTGACGGATGTTGTGGCCGACGATCCTGAGCAGTGAAGGAGCAAGGCAGGGTCGAAGCACTTCGAGCTCTTCGCTGATCGGATTCAGGGCACTGACCGGCTGGTCACTGAAACAACTCGCTTCAGCTTTTCTGATAAGCGGATTGGTGAGCACCTCCCTGAAGTTGAGGCCGATCATGATATTGCGCAGGTAATCGGGGAAATACTCGGGGATCTTGCGCGAAACCGGATAGCTGGAAACCATCGCGGACGAAGGTTCGAGGTTGTTATAACCATACAGGCGTGCGACCTCTTCGATGAGATCGATCTCCTGTTCGATGTCCACCCGGTGCGAGGGCACTGCAAAAGCGATCTGGTCGGCATCGTTCGACACGGCGCCCTGCGAAACCGCCTTGATGCAGATTTTTTCGAGCAGACGCATCATTTCGGAAGCGGTAATCGAGCTGCCGAGCACCGCGTTGGCGCGCTTCGGGCGAAGATTGACGATCTTCTGGGTCGAAGGCATGCTACCCCACGCCTCAGCGGTTTCAACCTTGCCGCCGGCGATTTCAAGAATCATCGCAATGGCGTATTCGGCCACTCGCTTGACGTTGCACGGATCAATACCCCGCTCGTAACGGTATGAGGAGTCGGTAGAGAGCTGGAGGAGCTTGGCGGTCTTCCGGATCGAGGCAGGGTTGAAATAGGCCGCTTCGAGCAGAATATCGGTGGTCTTTTCGGTCACAGCCGAATAAAGGCCGCCCATAACGCCGCCGACGGCCACAGGCTCCCGGGAATCGCAGATAGCCGCCATGCCGGGCTGCAACTTATACTCCTCCTGATTCAGCGCCATGAAGGAGCTTTCAGCATCGCTGCGCACCACGATACGGCTTCCGGCAAGGCGGTGCATATCAAAAGCATGCAGCGGCTGGCCGAACGAGTGGAGAATGTAGTTGGTAATGTCAACAATGTTGTTTTTCGGACGCAGACCAATCTGTTCGAGACGCCGGGCAAGCCAGCGGGGAGAAGGCCCAACGGTCACACCCCGGATAACGGTTGCTGAATAGTAGGGACAGGCGTCCTCGTCCTGCACCTCCACCAGTCCACCGCCACGGGTGAACTCAATCACCGGCGCCTGGGGAAAGACGATCTCGTGGCAATCGGCCAACTCGCGGGCCACACCAAGATGCGACAGAGCATCGGAACGGTTCGGCGTCACGGCTATGTCGAGCACCGTGTCGGTTTCGAGATAGTCGGCAAGCGGCTTACCCACCTCGCACGCCTCGTCAAGCACCATCACGCCGTCGTGGTCGTCCGACAGGCCAAGCTCGTCAGCCGCGCAGATCATGCCGAACGAACGTTCGCCGCGAATCTTTGCCGGTTTGATGGTGAAGCTCTCGTCACCTGATGTCAGCACCGCTCCGATCGTCGCCACCGGAACGACCATTCCCTCTTCGACGTTAGGTGCGCCGCAGACAATCTGCTGAAGCTCGGGCTCTCCGGTATCGACCATGCAGATGCGAAGACGGTCAGCGTTGGGATGCTGCCGCACCTCGGCCACCTTTCCGACAATCACCTTCGGATCGGGCAGCTTCTGCTCGAAAACCTCCTCGACCTCCAGGCCGAGATAGGTCAGTCGATCGACAAGTTCGGAAGTATCGGATGAAAACGAGGGAATGAACTCTTTGAGCCAGTTGACGGAGATTTTCATGGGCCGGTTATTACAGTCAGTGCGTTCATAAACGGGAATCCCTGAACAATCATCGGCAACGGTCTGCGGGCTAAACAGGCGGGACACCAATGATCAGGAATGCCCAAACCTAACAAAAAAAGCTCTGAACCTGCAACAGCACAGAGCTTGGAAACTACGGTATTTGCTGATCGCCCCTCGAACGGTTTGGCTGAATGTTCAGGAACAATATTATGTGACCCCAACGGGATTCGAACCCGTGCTGCCACCTTGAAAGGGTGGTGACCTAACCACTAGTCGATGGGGCCAGAAAAATCTGGCGTTCCGGCAATCCGGAGAAACACTTCGTCAGACTCGGGGTGAATGAGGGGACTCGAACCCCCGACCTCCAGGGCCACAACCTGGCGCTCTAACCAGCTGAGCTACAATCACCATGTACATCTCAAAAAACATCTTCCTCGTATGCCCGACAGGACTCGAACCTGTAACCCTCAGCTTAGAAGGCTGATGCTCTATCCGGTTGAGCTACGGGCACATAGCGCTTTTCAATCAGTCATTGCTCTCCCTGGTCGGGGCACCGAGACTCGAACTCGGGACCTCCTGCTCCCAAAGCAGGCACGCTACCAGCTGCGCCATGCCCCGTCTGAACGGAAGGCTGGTAATATACGACTAATTCCTTCGGATACAAACCTTTTCAATCAGACAAATCTATTTTTTCTCGCTTACGACAAATGGGCTTGTTAGCAACTTACCAATCCTCTCTCCCGCCGCCTTACAACTCTCCAAGCGAGAGCTCTAACTCCAATCTTTTTCTTTCTTTCATTGATCGTTCTCCTCGCCCACCAGGCGGCCGGCGAAACGCTGGAGGCGCTGTTCGAGAATCTTTGCGTCGTAGGCCGCAGAAGCGATGCTTTTTCGGGCGTCGATCAGGTTACGCTGGGCCTCCCTGAAGGTGGTGGTGGTAAGCTGACCGAGCACGAAAAGCTCTTTCGAGCGCCGGAAGTTCAGCTCCGCGCTTTCGAGGTTCTTCTTCTGAAATTCGAGAATATCGAGACTGTTGCGGTACGACTGCCAGGTGTCGGCGACCTGCTTTTCAAGCTCCGCCACCGTTTTCTGTTCGAGCAGCTTTTTGTTCCTCAGTTCGATGCGCGCATTCTGGCTTTTGATGCTCGACTGAAACCCGTTGAAAATATTGTAACTGAGCGTGAGGGCTGCCGCTAAACTTCCTGACGGATCGTTCATTCCTGCGTTGAACCCTTCGAGCGTCTTGCTGTAACCATACGACGCCTCGACTCCAAGCTGCGGGAAAAAGTCTGACCTCGCGATAGCGACGCCATATTCGGCCTGTTTGACCGCTTCGAGCGTGATGAGGTAGGAGGAGTAGGACTTTTTCGCCGCTTCGAGAATCTCATCTTCATTCAGGCTTTTGTCAAACAACACCTCCGTCTCGACATCATATTCGCTCTTGACCGGGCGGTCGAGCAATAAGTTCAGCGAGCGCCGGGCGTTTTCGCGGCCCAGCACCGCCTGCTTCCACGATACGCTGTCGGCGTTGGCATCGACCGAGGCGGAGAGTACTTCGAGTGCGTTGGCCTGGCCGTATTCGGAACGCAGCCGCGCCCGCTTGAGCCGATCATCCGAGATAGCGAGCGACTCTTCGGCAACCGCCACCTGCTCGATGGCGTCGGCCAGATTGTAGTAAGCCTCACTGACCGAGAGGATGATGTTCTCGATCGTGTTCCGCGCCTGAAGCCGCCCTTTCCGCCCCTCGCTCTTGAGCTTTTTGAAGGTATAAATGTTGCCGAAACCATCGAACAGCGTGTAGCTTGCCTGAAGAGAAGCAGCGCTCGACGTGTACTCCGTCAGGCCGTTCTGCGCGGCTTCATCCCTGTCCTGATAGTTCACCGAACCGACAAGATCAACGCGAGGCAGCAGTCCGGCGTTGCCGATGTTGACGTTGTTGCTGCTCTGCCGAGCCTCGCCCCGCGCGATCAGGATGTCCGGATTACGCTCCAGCGCTTCGGAAACCGCCTTGTCGAGGCTCAGCTTTTCCCGACCCCACGACTCGACCGGAACGCCACAAACACCCGTCAGCACAAGCAGGGAAAGCAGAACGACAGCGACTGGATTCCACATTTTTCGCACGTGAGTTTCATTCGTCTTCATTGTCATCGTCTCAAAAATTTGCATTCATCATCATCAAAACGGACGCTCCTCGCGTATCGCCGGTTCCACCGATTCGGGTGACGGTTTCGTGCCGGTGAACAAACCTTGCAGGAACACCTTCGAGCGGTTCAGAAGCACCAGCATTGCGGGCAGCATTACCAGCGTGAGCAGGGTTCCGAACAGCAATCCATAGGCGACCGAAATGGCCATCGGCGTCAGGAACTGCGCCTGGCGGCTCTGCTCGAACATCAGCGGCCCAAGCCCGGCGATGGTGGTGAGCGAGGTCAGCACGATGGGGCGGAAACGGTTGATGCCGACATCGAAGACCGCTTCGGAGAAGGGCGTGCCCTCCTTAAGTTTGCTGTTGAAGGTGTTGACGAACACGAGCGAGTCGTTGATGACGATGCCGATCAGCGCCACGATGCCGAAGAGCGAAAGAATGCTCATGATGTAGCCCTGGATGAAGTGGCCCCAGACCACGCCGACAAGGCTGAACGGAATCATGATGAACACCATCGCTGCTTGCAGGAACGAGCGGAAGGAGAATACGACCACGAGGAACATCAGGCCGAGCAGCATCGGAAAAATCTTTTTCATCGAGCCGGTGGTCTTGCCGCTCTCCCGGCTCTGGCCCTCGAAGTCATAGCTGACGTCGGGATATTGCCCCGTGAGACTGGACAGAACACCCGCTTCGATCCCTTTTAGCAGATCGGGCACCGACTCCTTCGAGTTGGCGATGTCCGCCTCCACCTTCACCACGCGCTGCCCGTCGATGTGGTTGACCGACGAAACGCCGCGCCGGATCGAAATGTCGGCCAGCTCCGTGAGCGGAATGGTCCGTCCGTCGGCGAGCCGGATGCGCATCTGTTCCATATTGCGAATGGACGAGCGGTCGGCCTCGTCGTAGCGAACCCAGATTTTCACCTCGTCGATGCCCCGCAGAATCCGTTGCGCTTCGTAGCCGAAAAAGCCGCTGCGCACCTGGTTCATGACGTCCGAGACGGTGAGGCCGAGGGCCTGCGCTTTCCGGTTGAGCCGGATGCGCACCTCTCGCAGGCCGGGCGGATCATTATCGCTCACGTCCTTCAGTTCTGGCATCTTTTTCAGCTCCTCTTCGAGCGCGGCCTTCGCCCCCCGGAGCTGCTCCAGATTGTCGCTTTTCAGCGCGATGGAGACCGGCATTCCCCACAATCCCAGGCCGCCGACCTGCAACTTTTCGGCGGCGGGAACCTCGCCGATCTTCTCGCGGATGACGTTGGCCACCTTCATACTCGACCATTCGCGCCGCTGGCTCTCGACAAGCGAAACGCGCAGCCCGCCTTCGTAGGCGGTCGGCCCGACGCTCCGCCCGATCGCCTCGATCAGCTCGCCCTCGCCGCCGTGCTGCTTGCGGTACTGTTCGTTCACCTGCCACACTTTCGCCTCCATCCCGGCCAGAATCCCCTCGGTCACGGTCTCGCGCGTACCCGCAGGCATTTCGAGCGTCACCTGCACGTTGTCACGCTCGATGATCGGGAAGAAGGTGGTCTTGACGATGCCTCCCTGCAACGCGCCGATGGTGACGAACATCAGGGCGATGGGCACCACCACCGTAATCACGGGGTTGTCGATGCAGAAACGGAGCACCGGAGCGTAGAGCCGGTCGCGCTGGAAGTGGATGAACGCTTCGGATTTTTTCAGCAGCCAGGTCTTTTTGCCCGGCTCCTCGCGGATGGCGCGCGAATGGGCGATGTGGCCGGGAAGGATGAAAATGCTCTCGATGAGCGAAATCAGCAACGTCGCGATCACCACGAAACCGATGTCCTTGAAGCGCTGCCCGAACGCGCCGTCGAGCGACAGGAAGATCATGAAAAAGACGATAGTGGTCAGCACCGCCGCGAAGACCGACGGCAGAACGGCCATCGTGCCCGTGATGGCGGCGTCTATTGGTTTCGCCCCTTTCTCGTGCTCTTGGTAGATGCTCTCGGCGACCACGATACCGTCATCGACGAGAATACCGACCACGAGAATCATGGCGAGCAGCGAGACGACGTTGATCGTCAGGCCGTACCAGAGACCGAGCAGGAACATGCCCGCGAACGAGAGCGGAATCGAAAGCGCAACCCAGAAGGCCATGCGCGGATTGAGCGAAAAGGAGAGGAAGAGCACCACGAGCACGATGCCGATCACGCCGTTGCCGGTCAGAATTTCCGCGCGTTCACGCACGATGGCCGAGCCGTCGCGCAGCAGACTGATCGAAATATCGTCATGCTTCTCGTCGAACGACTGCATGTACCCGGCGACCGCTTGGGCGATAGTGAACATGTCCTGGTCGGCGGTTTTGGAAATATCGAGAATCACCGAGGGCTTGCCGTTGAAGTAGGTGCGGTTGGGATCCTCCGACCAGCGATCCTTCACTTCGGCCACGTCGCGCAGCCGTACGATTCCGCCGCTCTGGTTGGTGCGCACGACAAGATTTTCGAGGTCGGCGGCGTAGTAGCCCTTGTTGTCGGCGCGGATCAGAAACTCCTCGTCCGCACCCCTAATGGTGCCGCCGGTCACCTTCAGGTTCGCCTTGCTGACCGCCGCAGCCACCTCGGAAAAGGTCAAGCCATAGGAGCGCATGGCGTCCTCGCGCAGACTCACCTCGATCTCTTCTTCGGGAAAACCGCTCAGGGTGATTTTGGAGATGCCGAGCTGGTTGCGCAGATCGCGCTCGATTCGCCGCGCGTAGGTCTTCAGCACGCCGAGATCGACATCGCCGTAAATGGAATAGGCCACCACGAAGTCGGTCATCTCCTGCTTGTAAATCCTCAGCTTTTCAAGCCCGGCGGGAAACGAGCTGATCTGATCGACCGCGTTGGTCACCTCCTGCAAAAGCTCGTTGGCGTCGTAGCCCGGCAGCAGTTCGACGGTGATGAGTGCCGAATTTTCGCTGGAGGTCGAGGTAACACGGTCGATGCCCGTCACCCCCTTCAGCTCGTCCTCGATCTTGAGCGTCACCCCCTCCTCGATCTCTTCGGGCGATGCGCCGGGATAGGCGGCGGCGATAAAAATAGTGTCGGAGGGTACATCGGGGAAAAAGGTGGTCTTCATCCCCTTGAAGGCCAGAAAGCCGAACAGAAAAATCGCGAGGAAAATCGCGTTGCCCAGAACCGGATACCTGACGAAATATCTGATAATTCCTTTCACAGCAGCGCCCTTACTTTCCCGATTCCTGATTGTTCTCACCCGTCACGACGACCTGCGAAGGATCGACCACCATGCCCGCGAACATCCCCTCCACCGGCTCGGCGATGATCTTCGTGCCGTCCTTCAAGCCCCGGAGCACCGCCGTGCGCCCGTCGAGCGCCACGGTTTCGACGGGAACTCCGACGATGACCGAATCGCGCAGAGCGTACAGCTTTTTGTCAGCGCCGAGCAGGTTGCGCGACACCGTGACCGCCTGATCGACCGGAACTTCGAGGTCGCCCGAAAGATACATGCCGTCCTTCAGCCGCGGATCCTCGGCGACGATATAGACCTTGACCGTCTGCGTGCTCTCGTCGATGGCCGTGTTGACCCGCGACACCACGCCCCGCACCGTGCCAGTGAAGTCGTCGGAGTGCAGCTCGATCTGCTCCCCTTTTTTGACGAACGGCGCGTCCTTGACGCCGATGGAGGCTTCGAGTTCGTAGCGACCGCCCGCCGAGAATTCGCCGATCTTCTGCCCCGTCCGCACGAGCATTCCGGGATTGAGATCCGAGACCGTCACCACGCCGTCAAAGGGCGCCGTGATGCGGTATTTGCCGAGCGTCTCCTCCATGCTCCGCACCGAGTAGTAGCGGGTGTAGATGTTGCGGGCGGCGAGATAGTTGCGAATCCGGTCGGTCGCGGGTTTCGGCAGCGGCTTCAACGGCGCGTCGATGCGGAAGTTGCGCACATAGGCTTGCCACGGCGCGACATGGTCGGGAAAATCGATGGTCAGGTCGGGAAGCAGCAGCGTCAGAGCGTTGAGCAAACCGCTGCGTTCAGCCAGCACCGTGCTGCGATAGACTTCGTCATCGATCCTGACGAGCACCTGACCCTTTTTAAAGGCGTTGCCCGCCCTGAACGGATGCGAGGTCTCGACAAAAACCCCTGAAACCTCTGCGTACAATTCGATCTTGCGAACCGCTTCGAGCTTGCCGCTCAGGGCAACCTTCCGGAACACGGTTCCATTTTCGATCACCCGCACCTTGACCGGCCTTGATTCCTTTTTCGCAACCGCCTCTTCCTGGGTATCCTTATGGGTACTGAGCAGCCTGCCAATCAGAAGACCGGCAGCTATGATAAGCACCGCAATGATATAGGGCTGAAATTTTTTTAACTGCATCTGTTACTGTTGTCTCGTCATTAGGGCGCATTAATTTGCTGATAAGAGCCCCTGATTACTACATAATGTCACGAAACATAACAAATAGAGAAGACAGTAGAGCGCCGGGGGCTAAAGCGAAAGGTGGAAAAAGGAAGAAAGGATCTGCGCGAGCTCCTTGTTGCAAACCATGTCGATGGCTTCGGCAGGAGTGACTACGCGGCGTTCGCGAACATGCATCTCCTCCCAGCGTTCGAGTAACGATTCAACTTCGAGTGGATAGACCTTCACCGCAAACATGCCTGACGGGCGTCGGTAGGAATAGGTCCCGATCGGCTCAGGCTCGACCTTGCCGACGATCCCCGCCTCTTCCCAGGCCTCCTTGGCTGCCGACTCGTGGGGCGTCATCCCTTTTTCAACATAGCCCTTGGGAATGATCCAGCGGCCGGAACTACGCGTCGTAATCAGCACGACCATATCGCCGGCAATAGGCAACACACCCGACTGTACTGCGGTTATTTTTCCCGATCCGTTGGCCATGGCGATGCAGAAAAAGAGCTGTTGATTTCGGAAAAACCGGAAAACCAGTCGAACACAGACCGGTCAACCTGTGCAAAAGATAAGCCATTGCAGCTTTTTTCCATGACCAATTCACCATGTTGTCACACGGCAAATCACAACGGAGTCAGACAACCATCATGAGGAGCCCTGAGACACTAAAAAAGCTCCGGAGAAACATGATGTGCGCGGCTTTTCAGCGCACCTGTTCGCGCCTTTGAAACAAGGGTTACCAACGGTCTAAGATTCGACAATTTCAAAAAATTAGAGTACGTTAGAAGCATATATTCTTTAACGCTTCCCTTTCCTTGATATGAAAGCCATCATCCCCGTTGCCGGCATCGGTAGCCGGTTGCGCCCTCATACCTTTTCGCAGCCGAAAGTACTGCTCAATGTGGCTGGCAAACCGATCATCGATCATATCATGGACAAGCTCATCGAGTCAGGCATCGATGAAGCGATTATTATCGTCGGTTATCTCGGCGACAAGATCGAACAGCACCTCAAATCACGTTATTCGATCAAGATGACCTTCGTGGTTCAGTCGAAACAGCTCGGTCTGGCTCATGCCGTCCACCTTTGCAAACCCTATTGCGTCGATGACGAACCGCTGTTCATCATTCTCGGCGATACCATTTTTGATGTCGATCTTGCGCCGGTACTGAAAAGCGACGTATCAACGCTGGGTGTCAAGGAGGTTGAAGACCCCAGACGTTTCGGCGTAGCGATCACCGAAGGCGAACGGATCACCAAACTCGTCGAAAAACCGGAACAGCCAGTCAGCAATCTCGCCCTTGTCGGACTCTATTATCTTCAGAATGCCGGAGCACTGTTCAGCAGCATCGAGCACATCATTGAACACAACATCACGACCAAAAGCGAGTTTCAGCTCACCGATGCTTTGCAGCATCTGATCGACCTTGGCGAGGTTTTTTCGACCTTTCCGGTGCAGGGGTGGTACGATTGCGGAAAACCGGAAACGCTCCTTGAAACCAACGAGGTTTTGCTGAAGAAGAATAACCAGACAAAATCACTACCTGGCTGCATCATCAACCCGCCGGTTTTCATCGCAGAGAGCGCCTCGGTTTCCAACGCCATCATCGGGCCGAACACCACCATCGCCGAGCATGTCGTCGTCAAGGATGCCATCATCATGAACTCGATTATCGGACAGAAATCGCACGTCAGCGACATTATGCTCGACCGTTCGATCATCGGCAATCACGCCATCGTCACGGCCATGGGACACGAGCTGAATATCGGTGATTATTCGGAAATCCGGATGAAATGACCCCGCAGCCGGAAGACACGAACCGGCCGGTCAGCTCATAAAAAGGTAGGGTTTCCAGTCGTCGGAAATCGAGAGGAAATGCTGCCGCATCAGGGCGATGTGGCTCGGTCGGAATGGTTTCTGCAACATGGTCATACCTGCCTCGGTCGGCGTCCGGTTGCCCTTGAGCGTATTGCACGGTTTGCAGGCTGTAATCAGGTTATCCCACCGGTCTTCCCCGCCTCTGGACTTCGGAATGACGTGATCAAGCGTCAACTGAAGGTCATTTCTGCCGCAGTACTGACAGCGGTAGCCGTCCCGCCTGAAGATGTTTTTCCGGCTCAGCACCGCGTGGCGATACTCCACCCGAACGTACACTGTCAGGCGCACGATGCTCGGCAGCGGAAAGCTCTCGCTGACCGTGCGAATACGATGCTCCGGATGGCTTGCCACCACCATGGCCTTGCCGCCAAAAAGCAGCAGCACGGCATTCCTCGCATCGCAGATGCTCAGAGGCTCGTAGCTCGCATTGAGCACCAGGACTTTGGCTTTATGCAGCAACATGATTGCTCATCTCCACCTGATCTTTGCACCGCGCATCGCGGTTGTGGCTATCAGTTTCGGAACTGCTCAGTCAGCGCTTTTGGGCTGACTCGGGGAAAAAACTCTCCATCATCGAGCGTATAACTCCAGCGCTCTTTCAGAACAAAATGGAACGTCGGTGTTCTGCCGGTATCCGGGCGTCCAACGCCTTGCGGATAGGCGGCATCAGACTGCCAGCCACCGTGATCATCGGCGTAGTAGTCGACCGTGACCTTTGGACCGTCAATGGTGACAATATAGTAACCGACCGCAGAAAGCTCCTGCGAAATGGAAATCTCGCGATTTTTCTGACCACGCCATCCGGGATGGGTTGCCGGTTTGGGCGTGTAGAACTTGCTGCTAACCGAAGCTGCGATGAGTTGCTCGACCTGAGATTTGCCGTCGGGACTGTGGATGATCGCGCGCTGGTGGAGATGGTCGTGACCACAGATGAAAAGGCGGATACCATTACTGTGCAGGCTTGAAAAGAAAGCGTTCTGCCAGTCGGGATGCTCGTCGGCACGCCCGCTGAAAAGCGTATCCTGATGGTTCTGGCCGATGAGCGGCTGATGGGAAAAGACAAACGCGTGCGGCGCGCCGCGCTTGCTCCGATCAAGCCGAGCACTGATCCACGGCTGCTGATCGGCGATGGTGTAACCGGATGGGTAATGGGTCGTATTGGGCACGACCCTGCCGGGAACAGGCCAGTTGTCGATGATGACAAAACGCGTCCGTTCCTTGCCTTCGCCGCAGTCGAACGAGTAGCTCAACCCGTCAAGTTCACGGCTCACCTGCACCGGACTGCTGAAGTTCGAGCCGATCACATAGCGCCGCCCGCTTCGCGTCTCGAACGCGCCATCGCGGGTCTGGGGATAACGCTTCCTGAAACCGGGAGCACCGTAACCGTTGTCAGCGCTTCGAGCCTCGTGGTTTCCCCGGAAAGCAAAAAAGCCGATACCGGCATCGATCAGCGGCCGGGCAGCCTCAAGCCGCACCTCTTCGGATACCTCGCGGCCATCATCGCTCAGGTCGCCGACCTGAATGACGAATTTCACCCCAGCTTTCATGAACTGCCGGTTGATCTGCTCGATGATGGAAACCGGAACTGTGGAGGGATTTTCTCCGGCAGGGTCGGCGGTCGTCCACTGCGTATCGCCCATCACGCCGAACTTCCAGGGCTCGGCCCACAGCGTCGCCTGCCCCAGCAGCATGAACAGCACGAACAGTGGCGCAGCTTTTCGGAAGAAACGGGCAAAGGTCATAAGCACAATCACCATTTACTGAACAGAGCCATCACACAAGAAGCTGGCATGCAAAGAGAATACCGGAAAATAGAGCATTGCATCCAACCACTCGGCAACTGTAGTGTTACGTTCATGCTAACACTTTTAAGCTCCGGTTACCAGCTTTTATTATCGCGCCTGTTCTCTTCCTCCTTCTTCTGTCAAAGCTGCAAAACAGCCACAATCTTGTGCCGGGTATCACATTTGGGTTGCATCGCATTTTCTGATTGCGTACATTTTGTGGTTAATTTTTTCGGCATCCCCATTATCTATGGACACGGTGCCAAAAGCTCTTGTGCAGGATTCGTCCCCAGAGCTTGCCGGAAGGCGTCCCGTGTCCAGTCTGTCGTTTCACGACATTCCCCCTCACGAATTCTCCTTTTCGGCAGCCCTGCAGAACGCCTGTTGTTCTTGTCGTTCTCTCAACCATAACCGAAAGGGAAACTATGTCACATTCAAGGTATTTCTTTACCTCAGAATCAGTTTCAGAAGGTCATCCGGACAAGGTATCCGACCAGATCTCCGATGCCGTGCTGGATGAGTTCATCAAACAGGACCCCAACTCTCGCGTTGCCTGCGAAACCTTCGTCACCACCGGTCAGGTGATCGTCGGTGGCGAGGTAACCACCAAAGGTATCGTCGATATCCAGACGATCGCCCGCAAGACCATTACTGAAATCGGCTACACCAAGGGCGAATACATGTTCGATGCCAACTCCTGCGGCGTACTCTCGGCCCTGCACTCGCAGTCGCCCGATATCAACCGCGGCGTTGATCGCAAGGAAGAGATCGAAGACGAGTTCGACCGCGTCGGCGCTGGCGACCAGGGCATGATGTTCGGTTACGCCTGCACTGATACCCCGGAGCTGATGCCTGCGGCCATCCAGTACGCCCAGGAGCTGGTCAGATTGCTTGCCGAAATCCGCAAGGAGGGCAAGATCATGACCTACCTCCGTCCCGACTCCAAGAGCCAGGTGACGCTCGAATACGACGAGAACGACAAGGTGCTCCGCGTTGACGCCGTGGTCGTCTCGACCCAGCACGATCCCGAACCGGCAGGCATGAGCGAGGCCGAGTTCCAGGAGGTCATCAAGAACGACATCATCGAGAACGTCATCCGCAAGGTGATCCCCGCCGAGCTGATCGATGAGAACACCAAGTTCCACATCAACCCGACCGGCCGCTTTGAAATCGGTGGCCCTCACGGTGATACCGGTCTGACCGGCCGCAAGATCATCGTCGACACCTACGGCGGCGCAGCTCCGCACGGCGGCGGCGCATTCAGCGGTAAAGACCCGTCGAAGGTCGACCGCAGCGCAGCCTACGCAGCTCGCCACGTTGCCAAGAACATCGTGGCTGCCGGCCTTGCCGACAAGTGCACCGTGCAGGTCTCTTACGCCATCGGCGTTGCCCGCCCGGTCTCGATCTACATCAACACCCACGGCACCGGCAAGCACGGCTTGAGCGACTCGCAGATCCAGGAGAAAGCCGAGGCGATCTTCGATCTTCGCCCGCTGGCCATCATCCGTCGCTTCAACCTCGACCGTCCGCACGGCTGGTGCTATCGCGACACGGCTGCTTACGGCCACTTCGGTCGCGAACAGTTCCCGTGGGAGAAGACCGAGAAGGTTGCCGAGCTGAAAGCAGCTTTCGGCCTCTGATCCGAAACCCTCTGAAAGCCTCTGTGGATTTGCGTCCCGGAGGCTTTCTTCTATTCCGAAAAAACTGAAAAACACGCTGACATCATGACAACAGAAGCAGCAGTGCTCGACTACAAAGTGGCCGATATTTCGCTTGCCGAATGGGGCCGCAAAGAGATCGAAATCGCTGAAAAAGAGATGCCGGGCCTGATGGCTACGCGCAAGAAATACGAAGGCAAGAAACCGCTCGCAGGTGCTCGCATCGCCGGTTCGCTGCACATGACCATCCAGACCGCCGTCCTGATCGAGACACTCGTCGAACTCGGCGCCGACGTGCGCTGGGCGAGCTGCAACATCTTCTCGACGCAGGACCACGCCGCCGCTGCCATTGCCGCCGCCGGTGTTCCGGTGTTCGCCTGGAAGGGTGAGACCCTCGACGAGTACTGGTGGTGCACCCGCCAGATCCTCGAGTTCGAAGGCGGGCTCGGCCCGAACCTCATCGTCGATGACGGCGGTGACGCCACCCTCATGATCCACCTCGGCTACAAGATCGAGAACGATCCGTCGATGCTCGACAAAACTCCGGGCAACGCCGAAGAGAGGGCGCTCTTCGCCCAGCTCAAAGAGGTCTTCGCAGAAGACAACCAGCGCTGGCACAAGGTCGCCGCAGGTATGAAGGGCGTCTCCGAAGAGACCACCACCGGCGTGCACCGTCTGTACCAGATGATGGAAAAAGGCGAGCTGCTCTTCCCTGCCATCAACGTCAACGACTCGGTCACCAAGTCGAAATTCGACAACCTCTACGGCTGCCGTGAATCGCTGGCCGACGGTATCAAACGCGCCACTGACGTCATGATCGCCGGCAAGGTTGCCGTCGTGCTCGGGTACGGCGACGTCGGCAAAGGTTGCGCCCATTCGATGCGCTCCTACGGCGCCCGCGTGATCGTCACCGAAATCGACCCGATCTGCGCACTGCAGGCCGCCATGGAGGGCTTCCAGGTCACCACGATCGAAGAGGCGCTCGAAGAGGGCAACATCTACGTCACCACCACCGGCAACAAGGATGTGATCACCCTCGAGCACATGAAGAAGATGAAGGACGAAGCGATCGTCTGCAACATCGGCCACTTCGACAACGAAATCCAGGTCGATGCGCTCAACAACTTCAAAGGTGCCACTAGAATCAACATCAAGCCGCAGGTTGACAAGTACGTCTTCGAAGACGGCCGCTGCATCTACCTGCTCGCTGAAGGCCGCCTGGTGAACCTCGGCTGCGCCACCGGCCACCCGTCGTTCGTAATGAGCAACTCCTTCACCAACCAGACCCTCGCCCAGATCGAGCTCTGGAAAAACAACTACGACGTGGACGTCTATCGCCTGCCGAAGCACCTCGACGAAGAGGTCGCCCGCCTGCACCTCGGACAGATCGGCGTCAAGCTGACCACCCTGTCAAAGGAACAGGCCGACTACATCGGCGTACCGGTCGAAGGCCCCTACAAGCCGGAACACTACCGCTACTGATCTGCGGTTTTTCGCCGGATCAACGCAAAAAAGCCGCCCTTTTTCAAGGCGGCTTTTTTTTGTGTTTGAAAAATCAGACAGATCGGTCGGATGCGTCTGATCTGACCGATCTGATTATCTCCCCACCAAGCCTTGGCAGCTTTCGCCAAGCCCGTCGAGCGCCTGCTGCATGACCGTACGCTTCGCCTCACAGAACTCGGCATCATCAATGCCGTCGAGGTTAACCTCGACGTTGGCCCTGGCGCTCAGCATGCCTGCAATCAGCAGGTGGCGACCGACGATCACATCGCTGAGTACGTTGGGATTACCGATCTGTTCAAGGCGATCAGCAAGAGGCCGCAGAGCTTGGCACCGCTTGAAAAGCTCGAACGGCACTTCGGAGCTGGCCTTCAGCGCAGCCTGGATGGCGGCACTGCGAGCCTCGGTCTCTTCGGGCGTCGTTTTCGGCAGCCTGTAAACCTCCATGATCGCGCCGAACACCTCCATGTCTCGGTCGCCGAGAACGAGCATCTGGCGGCGGGCCGTTTCACACGTTTCGAGAATCGATTGAACTTCATCCTCGACGTCGGCGAACCTCTTCTTGCCGAGTGTCAGGTTGCAGACCATCGAGAGCAGAGCGACGCCCTGTGCGGCCGTCACTGCCGCTGCCGCCCCACCACCCGGCGTGGGATCACCGCTGGCGAGCCGACCGAGGTAGGCGGCAATGGTGGTCGATTCAAGCGTACCGTCAGGCTTCATGATGGTAGTTGCGATAGAGTTGCAGGGCGTTGCGCATGCACATGGCCACCGTCATGGGGCCGACCCTCGGAATGTAGAGCCCGGCCGATTCCTTGGCATCCGGCTCGAAATTCTGGATTGAAGAGAAGTTCAGGCAAACTGCGCCCGACTTCAGCTCATCGGCTTTGATCTTGTCGAACACTTTTGAAGGCACGCCGGTAATCACGATGTCCGACTGTCTCAACGCCTCCTCGCGGGTAACTGGCACGCGCTCGTGGCCGGGATCGTTGACATCAACCACGAAGCCGCCGTCGATGTCGAACGAATAGACCCTCGCACCGTCGTTTGAGAGCATGTAGGCGAGCGGCCTGCCGACCACTTCCGAACGGTTGAAAATGGTGATCTGCTGACCGCCGAACGGCAAGCCGTAGGGAATGTAGGCCTCGGTCTCTTCGAGCAGCTTGAGGATGGCCAGCGGTGTGCAGGGCAGAATCGCCTTGAACTTTCGCGCCTCATCGTCGAAACGCTCGTTGGCGTAGAGCTTGCTGATCCAGTGCGGACAGAGCCCCTCGACATCCTTGTGCGGCGAAATCAGGTCACGAAGCTCGGCATCGCGGCTGTCGCCCCAGATCGGATAATAGACGAAAATGCCGTGAACGTCTGAATCCGCATTGGCCGATTCAAGCATGTTCCTGACCGATTCGGGACTGGTTTTGCGCAGATCGAAGCTGATGCCGACATCCTCACACCCCGCCCGAGTGTAGTCTGCGTAGGTTGCCGATGCGGGATCATCGGAGGCCAGAATGCCGACGATATTGATGCTCAGCTTTTCATCGCTGATCTCCCGGCGGACGGCATCACGAAATGCGGCGGCGATTGGGCTCGGGTCAAGTGCTTTCATGAATCAACAAGGCTGTGTGTGACAAATCTGTACGGGCAAAAGAGAGGGATGGTGACTCCGACGGAGCACGCTGCGCTTTGTCCGAAATGCTTCCGAAACGAGGCGAACAGAGCTGCGAGGCAGTACATGGCAGGCGGAATCCAGTCGTTGAACCGGTTTGCCCGCTGCTGAGCGGTGCTTGACCCGGCGCATGAGTTTGCTGGGGCGGCAGGATTCGAACCTGCGAATGTCGGCTCCAAAGGCCGATGCCTTACCACTTGGCGACGCCCCATTATTGACGGAATGCCCCGTCATAAACGGCTTGAATTATAAGGATAAATCGGCGAAAACACAACTCGATCCCGCATGAAACCGGAGCCCCATTTGTGCTCGAACATTGCTGAACCGGAGCGACAGGTTTTTGCAGCGCTTTTTTTACCTTTCGTTTTGACCTTGACCGCTGAACTCCACAGAACGTTTTATGACCAGAATCAAGATTTGCGGTATCACCCGCGCTGAAGACGCCCTAACGGCTGCCCTTGCCGGAGCCGACGCACTCGGCTTCAATTTCAGCAAAAAGAGCCCCCGGCTCGTCAGCCCCGACACAGCCCGGGAGATCATCGCCGCACTTCCGCCGCTGGTCGCCCCGGTCGGCATTTTCGTGGAGCAATCCGCTGAAGAGATTAACGAACTGTGTCGCTACTGCGGCCTGCAGATCGCACAGCTGCATTCGGATGAGTACGGGGCAGAAGCAACGATGAGAATTCATGGAACGAAGGTGATCCGCGTCTTCCGTCCCGGCCCCGGCTTCAGCGTCAATGAGGTCAGAACCTACGCGAAACAGACCGGCTGCCGGGGGTTTCTCTTCGATGCGTTCAGTCCCGAAATGGCTGGCGGCACGGGCAAAACCATCGAATCATCGACCGCTTCGATGCTTTTCGAACAGACGCGCGACATAGGCTGGGCGCTGCTTGCGGGGGGACTGAACCCGGAAAATGTGGCCGACGCGGTTCGCCTCATCAATCCGTGGGGCGTCGATACGGCCAGCGGCGTGGAATCGGCACCAGGCATCAAGGACGCCCGCAAAATCACGAGTTTCATCCAGGCTGTACGGGAGGTCGACCGGATGCTTACCGCTGCTGACTGATGTGCCCGAGAATAATCTCCGAGGCCGTTTCCGGCAGTTCGAGCGTAATGAGGTGACCGCAATCGGGCACGCAGAGGTAAGTGCCAGACTCGGCTATTTCCTGTAACTTCCGGGCGTTCTCGCACCTCATGATACCATCCCCCTCCCCCGCCACGAACAAGACCGGAACCTTGAGCGCGCGCACCTTTTCTGGCAACATCTCGGTGGTTTCAAGCGCCGTGATCTGACGGGTCGTCTGCTCGATGGCTTCTGAAGCGCACAGCCCGAGGCTTTCAAAGCCGACGTTGATGTCGTGCATCATGATCGAATTCTTTGACAGCGCAAGGCGGGCGAACATGTAGGCCGGAAGCCACCAGGTGAGCTTGCGCATCATCTGGTTGAAAATAAAGTTGAGAGTTACAGGTGCAACCTTCGAAATGACTTCGTTGTTCGGCAGATATCCGAAGTTGAAAAAGGTCATCGACTGCACGCTATTCGGATAGCGATGGGCATAGTCGAGCGCCACGAACGGCCCGAATGAAAACGCGGCGACATGGAAGGCTTCCAGACCGATAGCTCTGACCAATCCGTCCAGATCTCTGGCGAAGTCGTCGATCTGGTAACGGTTTTCCGGATCGTTTTCCGACCAGCCGTGCCCCTTCATATCGTACGCAATCGTCCGGTACCCCTCAGCATTAAGCGCGCGGATAATGTGATGCCACCACATCCACCAGCAATCCCATCCATGAATGAGCAGCACCGTGCCGCGCGGCTGTTCCGAACCTGAATCGTGATAGTGGTGCAACAGTCCACCGACTTCGACAAAATGGCTTTTCTCCATCAGATCGAGCTCGTACTCCGCCCGGTTTCGCTCGCCTTTTGTTGAGCTTTCGAGCTGATTGAAAAGCTTCTGCCGGTATGCCCTGAATTTTTCTGAAGAGGGTTCAGAATAACTGCTCATAGTCCCGAAAAGTGAAGTTCACAAGAACTTTGCAAGCACGCTACACCCTCAATGTAGAGAAAAAAGGCTTTTTTCACGCTTTTTTCATCAGCAGTCAAGCGAGAGCAAACGTCAGAACCGGAAGCAAAAACCGCTTACGACCGTGGCTGATCGCTGGCGGGCTTTGGCGGCACAGGTGACTTGCGTCCAGCGGGTTTGCCGTTTTTGCTGGAGGAAGCGGAGGATTCAGCTGTCGGCTCCAGAAACAGCTTGCCGCCCTCACGCCGGATGATCTCCTGCTGCTCGAAGATGGTTTCGGGATCGACTTTGAAATGCCTGAGCAACTCGGAAAACATCTGAATCGAGGTTTCGAAAATCTCGGTCACGACCGCATCGGCTCCGGCTCTGTAGAACTGCGAAGCGGACTGGAACGAGCGTGCACGGACGATGATGAAGGCTTCACTGTTGATGATGCGCACCTGACGGATGCACTGAATAGCCGCCTCGATCTCGGGAATGCAGATCACCACGGAGCGACAGTGGTCGGTACCGACACGAAGCAACGATTTGCGCTCTGTGCAGTCGCCGAAAAAAAGCGGTTCACCTTTGCGGCGCATGGTGCTGACCACCTTGCGGTTGGTGTCGAGCACCGTGTAGAGCAGGTTGGTGGCGTTCATCACGGCGGCCACATTCCGGCCGATCAGACCGTAGCCGATAATGACCGCATGAATTTCACCCTTGCAGGCGATTGAGCTTGTCGTGGTGCGCGTCGGCTGTTTCGGTTTCGGCTCGGGCATCAGCGGCATGAACCTGAACACAGGAGCCATCTGCGCGGCAAATGCCGGAGCCGCCGAGATCAGCGCAGGCGTAACGATCATGGTGACGACGATGATGGTCAGCATCAACTGAAACATGTGCTGGTCGAGCAGCCCCGTATTCTTTGCCGATCCGGCCAGCACGAACGAGAACTCACCAATCTGGGCCAGCACCATGCCCGACATCAGGCTCACCCTCGTTGAAAAGCCGAGAGCCATCGAAATGCCCGTCATGACGATGCCTTTGACGAGTAGCACAACGAGAGCCACACCGATCAGCCACGGAAGCTCGATCATGTTCACATCGAGCAGGAGCCCGACCGACACAAAAAAGATGCTGGTCAGTGCTTCGCGGAAGGGATCGATGGTTCTGCTGATGCGGTGGCTTCCGTCGGTGCTGGCAATCACCATGCCGGCCATGAACGCGCCGAGTGCCAGCGACAGGCCGATGAGCGAAGCAAGCCACGCAGCACCGAAGCAAAGCACCAGCGCACCGAGCACCAGCACCTCCCCGGCATGAAGCTCGGTAATCATCCGCACGATCCTCGGCATCAGAAGCCGGAATCCGCCGAACATACCGATGGCGAACAGCAGCAGCAGCGCCACCTCCTGAAAGGTCGCTTCGGGCGAAATGACCTTACCGGGCGTCAGAAACGTCAAGCCGATCATGAGTGGCACAATGGCCATGTCCTGAAAAATCAGGATGCCGAGCGCAATCTTGCCGTGCTCGAAGCTGAGTTCATCGCGGTCGGAGAGAATCTTCAGGCACAAGGCGGTACTGCTTACCGAAAAGGAAAAACCGAGCACAATCGCCTCTTGGATGCTGATCTTTTTTCCAATCGCCTCCAGCAGCCAGAAAGCCAGCGCGGCTATAATCATCCCGGTCAGCATCACCTGTGCCAGACCTCCCGCAAAAACAATCTTCTGGAGCTTCTTCATGTCGTCGAGCGAAAACTCCAGCCCGATGGTAAAAAGCAGCAGCACCACACCCAGCTCGGCGAGGATCGAAATCAATCCGCTGTCGCTGACCACACCGAACCCCGTAGGGCCGAGCATGATGCCCGTGAAAATCAGACCGATCACCGGAGGAATGCGGATCCTCTGGAACAGCAGAATGGTGGCTATGGCAAGGGTACCGATCAGTACCAGTTGCCCGAGAAAATCATAGTGATGCATGCAGCACCTTGGTCAAAAACCTGGAGAAGGACGAAATAACTCTACGGCAATACCCTCCGAACAGTCTCAACTGATGCCCGGAAACAAGTGGCTGAAGCCAGAGGCGGTGTAGCTGATGATCCTTTGACAAACCACGACGGGATGATACTTGGCTTCATTTTAGCAACGGAAAGGCAAATGAACAAATACCTTGACGAGTTTGTGGTTAAGGGCGTTGATTTTTCCGGCAAAATGATACATTGAAGCACTGTTGACAGTTCCTGCTGGGCTTTGCAGGCTCTGTTGCATCGACATAACGATTACCCTTTCATCCCGGAGCGTCTCGGACTTCCGGGCTTACGGCGTTATAACCGGCGCAACAGAACCGCCTTACAAAAGCCTGGGCAGAGAGCTGCCGTTCCTTCACATGGGAGCCACTAACAAGAGCCATAAGTGACTTGAGAGCAAGGCGGATGGAGCGAAGAAGCTGAAGCGGACTGAGAAGTACGTGAGGATTTCGAGCACCATCCAACGCAGCAATCGAGACGCGCAATAACTTTTTTGCGGTTCCCGCATGTCAATCTCTGCAATGTTCAAACCCAAGCTTATCACTGTTCTTCCAGAGCTGACCAAAGAGCAGCTCGGCCGGGACATCGTTTCCGGAATTCTTGTCGGCATCGTGGCCCTGCCGCTTGCCATCGCGTTCGCCATCGCCTCGGGCGTCTCGCCTGAAAAAGGGCTCATCAGCGCCGTTATCGGCGGATTCCTCATCTCGTTCCTGGGCGGCAGCCGCGTGCAGATCGGTGGGCCGACCGGCGCTTTCATCGTCATCCTGTACGGCATCGTGCAGCAGTACGGCCTGAACGGCCTGATGATCGCAACCTTCATGGCCGGTGTGATTCTCATCATCATGGGGCTGTCGCAGCTCGGCTCGCTCATCAAGTTCATCCCATACCCGGTGGTGGTCGGCTTCACCAGCGGCATTGCGGTCATCATCTTCTCCAGCGAGGTGAAGGATTTTCTCGGCCTGCAGATGGCTTCGGTTCCGGCGCACTTCATCGACAAATGGGCCGCCTACTTTACCGCACTGCCGACCGTCAGCCCCGAAACACTGGCAATCGGCCTGACGGCGCTCTTCATCATCATCTTCTGGCCGAAGGTTTCGACAAAAATCCCCGGCCCACTGATTGCGCTCATCGTCACCACCGTGGCTGTCAGAATGCTGCATCTCGATGTCGATACCATCGAAACGCGCTTCGGCGATATTTCAGCCTCGATTCCTGCCCCGTCCGTACCGTCGCTTGACCTCGGCACGATCCGGCATCTCATCATGCCCGCCACAACCATCGCCATGCTGGGCGCGATCGAAGCGCTGCTTTCGGCCGTTGTAGCCGATGGGATGATTGGTGGAAGGCACAAATCGAACATGGAGCTCGTTGCCCAAGGCGTGGCCAACATCGTCTCACCGCTCTTCGGAGGCATTCCCGTCACCGGAGCCATCGCCCGGACGGCAACCAACATCAAAAACGGCGGCCGCACACCGATTGCAGGCATCGTGCACGCCATCACGCTACTGGCGATCATGCTGGTGTTCGGCTCCTGGGCCAAGCTGATTCCGATGCCAACCTTGGCCGCAATCCTGATTGTGGTGGCGTGGAACATGAGCGAGCAGCACATTTTCCGTCAACTGCTCAAAAGTCCGAAAAGTGACGTGGCCGTGCTGCTGACCACCTTTTTCCTGACGGTGATTTTCGACCTGACCATAGCCATCGAAATCGGCATGCTGCTTTCGGTCATTTTGTTCATGAACCGGATGGCAAACCTCACCAACGTCGGCGTCATCACCGGCGAACTGAAGGATGTCGAGGAGGAGGCTGACCCGAACACCATCATCACCAGAACCATTCCGGACGGCGTCGATGTGTTCGAAATCAGCGGCCCGTTCTTTTTCGGCGCGGCCTCGAAATTCAAGGATGCCATGCACGTCATCGGAAAACCGCCGGCAATCCGCATCATCCGCATGCGCAAGGTGCTGAGCATCGACGCCACCGGCCTGAACATGCTCAAAGAGCTGGTCAACGATTGCCGGAAATCGGACACGAAACTCATCCTCTCCGGCGTTCACGTGCAACCGCTCTTCGCGATGCAGCAGTACGGCCTGGCGGACGAAATTGGCGAGGAGAACATCTTCGGCAACATCGACGACGCTCTTGACCACGCCAGAGCTATCCTCGGCCTACCCGCCGAAGGACGCCCAAAAGAGTTCGTAGCAAGCGTGGAACGGGAAAAGAAAAAATAAGGCTGGAAAGATCATTTCTTACAGGACTTATAGTCTTGGACGACCTATAAGTCCTGTAAGGATTAAAACCTCAGGCTTCCTTGGTGCTGTAGGTTCTGATGCTCGCAATCGAATCGATATTGTAGTAGGTGTTGACCGACGTTTTCGCTGAATCCTCGGTCACGCGAAGGAAAAGATCGCTGATGAACAGCACGGCATTTTCATAGACCGTACCTTCGTTAATCTGCAACTTCACCCCTTTCCTGATTTTCCTCGACATGGTTCCGTGCAGAGGCACCGACGCATATTCGAGCACCTTTTCCCATGTTTCAAATGCACTACCGGCCATAAAACCCCCTTTTTCCTACATTATTGTAAATAATTGACTTATTTTTTTAGGCAAAAAATAAATAATATCTTATTTATTAAACAAATATAACAACTTCTGCGTTAGAATACGCAACTGGAGCAAACAAAAACCGAACCTCTGATAACCATGGAACAAGCCCCGTTACGCCCGCTGGGAGACGTTATGACGCTGATCGAGACTCTCGGCCACGAGGTCACCTACGCTTATGAAGACCTGGTCTTCATCAATCACAACGACTTCCTCTTGCAGTTCGACGCGACTGATCCCAATGCACTCGACCTCTTCTTCAACACCGAGTGCGAAACTGCGGAGGCCGATGAAATTGCGGGACGCATGATTCCCGAGGCTGCTCAAAAGGGTCTGAACATCCGCAGAAAAGGCACCTACACCATGACGGAGGCTGAAGACAACAACCTGCAGATCACCTTCAACCCCTGACGGCAACTACATGCTTCGGAACCATTTGCGGCTGCATGGCATTGTTGCGGGAAAAGGGAGGGAAACATGCAGAGCTGGTATGACGGGCTGGTCAAACCGAAATTCACGCCGCCGAAAAAGGTGTTCTGGCCGGTCTGGTTGACCTTGTACGCGCTGATCGCCGCCGCCCTGATCGTCTATTTTCGCACCCCGACAAAGCCTTGGCTCACCGTGGCGATTCCGCTGCTGGTGGTTCACTTTTTGGCAGGATTTTCGTGGACGTCGATCTTTTTCGGCAAGAAGAAAATCCTTGCCGCCCTCCTCGACCTGCTGTTCATGGATGTGACGCTTGTCCTCATCCTGTTGCTTTTTTTCCTGACCAACCCACTTGCGGGAGCGCTGCTGGTTCCGTATTTCTGCTGGTGCATTCTGGCAACCTACCTGAACTGGAGCCTCTGGCGCCTGAATCCGCCAAATCGAGAGCAGAGCTGAAACTATTGACGGAAGCATCCAAATCGCTATTTTTCAGCAGACTGACGACAACGGGAAAAAAGCCCAAGGAATTAAATTTCTTCAACTTATAGACCATGAAATACTCGGAAGCGACACAAGGACGGGTGTTCGTCATCAGGCTTGAAGATGGCGATATCCTTCACGAAGAGATCGAGCGATTTGCAAAGGCGAAAGCCATCCTTCGCGCCTGGGTGAACGTTGTGGGGGGAGCGGACAAAGGGAGCCAATTGGTCGTTGGCCCGGAAGAGAGCCGAGCATTTCCGGTCAATCCGATGACGCTCGACCTGTACGACACGCATGAAATTGTGGGCACCGGCACCATCTTTCCTGACGAAGCCGACAATCCGGTACTGCACCTCCACATGGCTTGCGGACGGGAGGAAAACACCGTCACGGGCTGCGTTCGCAACGGCGTCAAAACCTGGCATGTGATGGAAGTCATTCTGGTCGAACTGCTCGGCACCGAAGCGAGGAGAGTACCGGACAAGGCCACAGGCTTCAACCTGCTGGTGCCTTGAGAAAACAACGAAACTGATCTACAAAATTTAGCGACGTTACTTGTGGGCATCCCGACAAGTCGGGATGCCCCTACACTTATCGCTATTTCACACAAAAGGATTCTTTCCACACTCGACGCCAAGCGATGCGGCCACGGCAGGCTGCACAATTTTGCCATCCCACACATTCAGCCCACCGGCAAGCCCAGGCATCACCACCATCGCGCTTTCAAGTCCCAGGTCGGCGAGCCTCCTGACGTAAGGCAGCGTCACGCCGGTCAGCGCTTCGGTCGAGGTTGCGGGATAGGCCGCTGGCATGTTGGTGACGCAGTAGTGCACTGCGCCCTCTTCCACAAACACCGGATCGTGATGGGTGGTCGGGCGCGATGTCTCGATGCATCCTCCCTGATCAATGGCAATATCGACCAGCACAGCGCCAGGCTTCATCGCCTGAACCATCTGCCGGGTAACGAGCTTCGGAGCACTGGCTCCGGCAAGCAGCACCGCGCCAATGAGCAGGTCGGTTTCAGGCAGCAGTTCTTCGAGATGCTGCTCGTTCGAGTAGATCGTATGCACCTGGGAGGGCAACACCGATTCAAGCGTGCGCATCCGCTCCTGATCGGCCTCCATGACGGTCACTTCAGCCCCGAGACCAGCTGCTGCGCGGGCGGCGTTCAGCCCGGCAGTTCCCCCGCCAAGCACCAGCACCCTGCCGGGGAGCACGCCGGGCACGCCGCCGAGCAGCTTCCCCATGCCACCGTGATGCTTCGAGAGATAGTAGCCGCCCATCAGCACGCTCATCTTGCCGGCAATCTCGCTCATCGGAGCCAGCAGCGGCAACCGTCCGCCGACCTCGACAGTTTCGTAGCCGATCGCCGTCACGCCCGCAGCAGCAAGCGCTTTGGCCAATCCGGGAACGCCAGCCAGATGCAGGAAAGTGAACAGAATCTGCTCTTTCCTGAAAAACCGGAACTCTTCCTCCAGCGGTTCCTTGACCTTGACGATCAGATCGGCGCTCCAGGCCTCTTCCGGCTGCTGGACAAGCACCGCACCGGCAAGCCGGTACTTGTCGTCGCTGAAGCCGCTCGCCTCGCCAGCACCGCACTCGACCAGCACCCGGTGGCCAGCGCCGACAAGCGAACGAACACCCGCAGGCGTGCAGGCGACCCTCGACTCAAGGGTCTTGATCTCTCGTGGAATTCCTATATTCATGGCTGAAAATGATCAGAGTTTTCCTCTTCGTAACAATGTAGTACTCCGGCTTCCATTTCCGGAATATCACAGAAAAAACGTATGGCAATGGGCTCCGAGACCTGGCACCTCCTGCATGAACCGATCTACTGGCTCCTGACGGCATCAAGCGCAGCCACAGCTGCCACGCCCGCGTTTCTGCGATCGATCAGCAAAGCCAAAGCCGTCACCATCGCCCTGCTCTGGACAACGCTCTGCGGTATCACCATAATCATGTTCGGCCTCACTCCAGGGCTCACCACGGCACTCTTTTCGCTACTCATTGGGCTGCTGCTATTTGTTGCTTCGCTCGTCATGTCGGGCATCAAATCGATGCCGAACCAGCGATTCGAAGATCGCAAACCCTGAAACACCTCAACGCTACTTCATCGCGAACCACGCGGGCACATAACGCCAGGCGTGCTTCATCCGGCGATCATGCTCCGCGCAGTTCGGATCAAACCGCGCCACCGTACTCCAGAACTGCTTCGAATGGTTCATGTGCAGCGTATGGCACAGCTCATGCAGCATGATGTAACGCACCAGCTCAGGCGGCAGGAAAAGCAACTTCAGATTGAGACTGATCCGGCCTTTCGACGAGCAGCTCCCCCACCGGCTCCGCTGCTTCCGGAACGAAACGCCTGAAACGCTAAAACCGTGCTCCGAAACAAGGCTCATGAGCTGCGCCCCCAGATGCTGCTTTGCCTGGCGCTTGAGCCAGGCCTCGATAGCCTCACGACACAGTTGGGAATTTTCCACCGCACCAACCAGCTCCACTTCGAATCCAGCTTTTTCGTAAACCTGAATGCCCGGTTTCTGAAGCGGCTCATGGCGATAGGCAATATTCCACGACTGACCGATACCGGCAAGCGCAATTCTCTCTGGCAGCACGCGGCCGGTCATAGCGGTATCGTCCAAACGATGTGCATCGAAGGTTCGCTGCACCTTCTCGATCCATTTTTTATTGCTTTCGATCAGTGCCGGCACCTGCTTCCTGTCAAAACCGGTAGGAACGACAACAATAAGCCCCTCATACGGCGACAGCCTCAGGCGCGCAGCCTTCGCCCGACGACTAACTCTGATCGTGTAAGGGATTGAAAAACAATGGGATTCGGATGATGATCGCAGCATTGAGACGATTGCGTAAAGCTCGATAAAAGCAACACTTTTCAAGTATAGGCAGTCCCAAGACAGAAAAAAAGCCCAACGACAACTTGAGCGTTTCTGGAAAAGAACCAAGCCCAGTGAAACAATCGTCAGCAATTTTTTTCAAAAAGTCAGCATAAAAAATTTGGAATAAAATTAACGATTGTTAAATTTATCTCAAATCAGTACCCCGATCCCCTTTGCTGACATTAGATTCGACAATCAGAAAATCAGACAGACGAAAAAAAGTTTTTTGATATCGTCGAAAAATAGTAAATATTAACAATTGTTTACTTAACAATCGTTAAGCGCGCAGCAAGAGTATCGACAGAACGCATCCATCAAACTCAAACGCTCTACGACCATGACAGCCAGCAGCACCCCTAACGGAATCCCGATGCCTATCATCAACCTCACCAGGTATCTGCTCCTTGTAGGCATCATTCTCGCTATCGTCCTTCAGCAGCCGCTTATCACTACTGGCCTGTTTTTTCTCATGCTTCCTGCCGTGATCTGGGGCAAAAAGGCCAGTCTGATCTTTTACGTCGGTTCACACCTGTTCAAAAAGTGGAATGCAACCGCCCACACCGAAAGTCCGAAACTGACCCGCTTCAACAATTCGATTGCCGTGATCCTGCTCGGTATGGCTCAGATCGCCTTCTTTTTCCATGCTGACCTGACCGGATACATCCTGTCCGGAATCGTCGCGCTGGCTGCATTCATTGCCATCTGCGGATTCTGCGTCGGCTGCTTCCTCTTCTTCCAGTACAACATGAAGAAGCACAAACTGTTCGGCAGCAAAACCGCTCCTCAGTTCAACACTGCCAGCTAAACCTTGTTTGTCCGTTACTTCCGGCAAGCCGAGCAAGAAAGAAAGCACACCCGCGAGGTTTCTGCTCCTGAATGGAGCGCAGTGCGGCAGGAATCTTGCCAAAGTTCAGGAATGATATGACGTGATAGCCAGAAAGATACCGTTCCTTGCCGGAGTAACCTTTTACGAGTTCCACACCACCGGAGCCGGTCATCCCCTGACTCACGGCTCCATACAACCTCAAGCCAATCGGCAAGAGGTTCCAGGCTTCAGGCTGCCGACAACCCGGCCTGGAGCCTGCATTTTTTTCAGCGAAACCTCCGCTCGCCAGCGCCAAAAATTACAGGCCAAGCACAAGTGGAAAACACGTGACAGAAACGGTGATTCTCGTTACCTTGTCTTTTGGTATGTGATCTACAATTTGATGCGTAACTGTCCGTAACACTCGCTATGCACTTCGAAACCATCGCTATTCATGACGGGCAAAGTCCCGATCCGAAAACAGGCTCGGTGAGCGTACCGATTTTCCAGACCTCGACCTTCGGACGTCCGTCGCTTGAAGAGCGCAACGACTATTTCTATTCACGAATCGGCAACCCGACGCGCACGGCACTCGAATCCACTCTCGCGCTGCTTGAAAACGGCAAACACGGTGTGGCGTTCGCCTCGGGCGTGGCGGCGATGATGGCCGCCGTGCAGGTGCTCAAACCGGGTGACCACGTCGTGTCGGGCATGGATGTCTACGGCGGCAGCTACCGCATTTTCGAGCAGCTTTTGCGGCCGTGGGGCGTTGAAACCACCTACGCGGCGAACGAAGCGGTCGAAAGCTTTGCCGAGTGCATCCGCCCGGAGACACGGCTGATCTGGATCGAGTCGCCCTCCAATCCGCTGCTGCAACTCACCAACATTCGGGCGCTGTCCAATCTGGCACGCGAGCGCGGCATCATCCTCGCCGTGGACAACACCTTCGCAAGTCCGTATTTCCAGCGCCCGCTCGACCTCGGCGCGCACATCGTGGTGCACAGCACCACCAAATATCTCGGCGGCCATAGCGACGTCATCGGTGGCGCAGTAGTCACCTCGGACGACGAGCTGCACGAGACGATTCGCAACTACCAAGGCGCGGCAGGTGCGGTGCCCGGACCGTGGGATTGCTGGCTGGTACTGCGCGGCCTGAAGACGCTCAAAATCCGGATGGAGGAGCACCAGAAAAGCGCCCTGCATCTGGCGCGGGCGCTCGAAGCGCATCCGGCGGTGAGCCGCGTCATCTACCCCGGCCTGCCGTCCCACCCACAGCACGAGCTGGCGAAAAGCCAGATGAGCGGCTTCGGTGGTATGGTAACCATCGCGCTGAAAGGTGGACTTCCGGCAACAAGCAAGCTGCTCAACTCGCTGAAGCTCTTCGTCATCGCCGACAGCCTCGGTGGCGTGGAGTCGCTCGTCGCCTCCCCTGCACGCATGACCTTCGGGCCACTCTCGCAGGAGGAGCGTGACCGCCGCGCCTGTACCGACGACCTCGTGCGGCTGTCGGTCGGCCTCGAAAATGCGGAAGATCTTGAACAGGATCTTCTGCAAGCTCTCGCAACCATCTGATTTTTCACGACTATGGCTATCATCCCGAATATCACCAGCACAATCGGAGGCACACCCCTGGTGCGGCTCAATCGGCTTGCCGAAGGGCTCGAAGCCGACGTGCTGCTCAAGCTCGAATTCTTCAATCCGCTCGGCAGCGTCAAGGACAGGATCGGTAGGGCGATGATCGAGGCCGCCGAAGCGGAAGGCAAAATCGACGCCCGGACGCTCATCGTCGAGCCGACCAGCGGCAACACCGGCATCGCGCTGGCGTTCGTGTGCGCCCAACGCGGCTACAAGCTGCTGCTCACCATGCCCGAAACCATGAGCGTCGAACGGCGCAAACTGCTGCGCTACCTCGGCGCGGAGCTGGTGCTCACCCCTGGCGCACAGGGAATGAAGGGGGCGATTGAAGAGGCAGCGCGGATCGTCGAAACCGAAAAGAACAGCTTCAACCCCGGTCAGTTCCGCAACCCCGCAAACCCGAGAATCCACCAGGCAACCACCGGCCCTGAGCTCTGGAACGCCACCGAAGGCCGGATTGACATGCTCGTGGCGGGCGTCGGCACTGGCGGAACCATCACCGGAACCTCGCGCTTCATCAAACCGCTCAAGCCTGGATTCCGCTCAATCGCCGTCGAACCGACTGGCTCGCCAGTGCTCTCCGGCGGTGCGGCAGGCCCGCACAAAATCCAGGGCATCGGAGCAGGCTTCGTGCCCGAAGTGCTCGACCAGTCACTGATCGACGAGGTGGTAACGGTGACGGACGACGACGCAATCTCGACCGCGCGGTCACTGGCCGCAAGCGAGGGTATCCTCTGCGGCATCTCCTCCGGCGCGGCGGTTCACGCAGCCATCGAGGTAGGCCGACGACCGGAATCACGAGGCAAGACCATCGTCGCCATCATTCCAAGCACCGGCGAACGCTACCTCAGCACGGTGCTTTTCGAGGGCATCGAGGCTTGAAAAAACCGCTCTTGTAATTCAGTCGGGTTTTAACCCGACGGACATTTGAAGCTCTTATATTCACATTACCCCGGCTTTCAAGCCGGGGTTAGTGAGGAGCCCCCTCCCCGATTCCGGAAGAGAAAAACACCCACCATCAACCCTATCCGCCATTTTGAGACCGGCGGGGAACGTGTATCTTTGTGCTCTTGTTTCTTTGATTATCTTTAAGTTTTTCAGGATTTTCTGACCCCCGTTATCTCCATGATCCGCATCACGTTGAACGGCGAAAAGCGCGAATTCCCCTCCGGCTCGTCGGTTGCCGACCTGCTGAAGCTGGAGTGCGCAGCATTGCAAAAGGTGGCTGTCGTGGTCAACGAGAACATCGTCCGCGCGGATGAACGCGCATCGGTCATGTTGCAGGATAACGACCAGGTAGAAATCCTCGTTTTCGCTGGCGGCGGCTGATGGCCGTCCTCAAATCCATCCCATTTGTTTTCAGTCTGATTTCATGAATGCACTTCGTTTAGGCTCATACACCTTCTCATCCCGCCTGATTCTCGGCACCGGCAAGTTCAGCAGCGTTTCGGCGATGATCGAGGCCGTCCGCGCGTCGGGCTCGCAGCTCGTCACGGTCGCCCTGCGGCGCTTCAACCGCGAGCAGGCAGAGGACGATCTGTTCGGCCCGCTCTCGGAAATCGAGGGCCTCACGCTGATGCCCAACACCTCCGGTGCAGCGACGGCGAAAGAAGCCGTCAAGGCGGCGCACATTTCACGCGAACTCTCCGGCAGCCCGTTCATCAAGGTGGAGATTCACCCGAATCCGCACCACCTGATGCCCGATCCGATCGAAACTTACGAGGCATGCAAAATCCTTGCAGCCGAGGAGTTTATCGTCATGCCTTACATCCCCGCCGATCCGGTGCTGGCCAAGCGGCTCGAAGAGGTGGGATGCAGCTCGGTGATGCCGCTCGGCTCGGCCATCGGCAGCGGGCAGGGGCTCTCGACCTCGGCGATGGTGCAGCTCATCATCCGCGAAAGTTCTATTCCGGTGATCGTCGATGCGGGCCTGCGCTCCCCGTCCGAAGCGTGTGCGGCGATGGAGATGGGGTGCGAGGCGGTGCTGGTCAACAGCGCGATTGCCGTCGCCCGCGATCCCGCCGCGATGGCCGGAGCGTTCGCCCGCGCGGTCGAAGCGGGGTATGATGCCCGTAACGCAGGACTGATGCAGCGCTCCGGTTCGGCGGTGGCAACCAGTCCACTCACCTCTTTTCTCGGGGCGGGCTCATGAACGCGTTGCCCGCATGGCTGACCGATAGCCGTCTCTCGGAAGACATCGAACCGTTGTTGCGACAAACGGATGACGAGTCGCTCGAACGGCTCGCCGCCGAAGCGCAGGCGGTGACGCTGCGCCGGTTCGGGCGCATCATTTCGCTCTACGCGCCGCTCTACCTCTCCAACTTTTGTTCGAGCGGCTGCGTCTATTGCGGCTTCGCGTCGGACAGAACCTCGCCGCGCCGCAAGCTCGAATTCGACGAGATCGAACGCGAGCTGCGGGCGATGAAAAAGATCGGCATCGGCGACGTGCTGCTGCTCACCGGCGAGCGCACCAACGCGGCGGGCTTCGACTACCTGCGCCGCTCGGTCGAACTTACAGCCCGCATCATGCCGCGTGTAGCCATCGAAGCGTTCCCGATGAGCGTTGCCGAGTACCGGGCTCTCGCCGAGTGCGGCTGCACCGGCCTGACGATCTATCAGGAGACCTACGATCCGGAGAACTACGCAAAGCTGCACCGCTGGGGGCCAAAGCAGGACTTCCTCGAACGGCTCGAAACCCCGGAACGCGCCATCACCGGCGGCATCCGGAGCGTCGGCATCGGTGCGCTGCTCGGCCTCTCCGAGCCGATCGGCGAAGCGCTCGCCGTCGCGCGTCATGCTCGGCACCTCTGCCGCACCTACTGGAAAGCAGGCGTCTCGGTCTCGTTCCCGCGCATCCGCCCGCAGGAGGGCAGCTTCCAGCCGGCATACGTGGTGAATGACCGCTTTCTGGCGAGGATGATTATGGCCTTCCGCACGGCGATGCCGGACATCGATCTGGTGCTCTCGACGCGCGAAAGTTCGAATTTTCGGGACGGCATGGCTGGCCTCGGCATCACCCGCATGAGCATCGCCAGCCGCACCACCGTTGGTGGCTACGTCGAGGCGGAGACAGCCGGAGCAAGCCAGTTCGAGGTGAGCGACGACCGCAGCGCCGAGGAGTTCTGCGCCGCGCTTCGCGCCAAAAATCTTGAACCGGTGTTCAAAAACTGGGACGCGGCTTACAACAACCCGCTGCCCGAAAAGGAGAGGGCGTGAGCCTCAGCGACGAGCAGCGTCAGCGCTACGCCCGGCACCTCGCCCTGCCGGAAATCGGCGAGGCAGGGCAGGAAAAGCTGCTCGGCTCGAAGGTGCTCGTCATCGGCGCGGGCGGCCTCGGCTCCCCCGCCGCCTTCTACCTCGCGGCGGCAGGCATCGGCACGATTGGAATTATGGACGGCGACACGGTCGATCTGTCCAACCTCCAGCGCCAGATTCTGCACACCACAAACTCGGTCGGCCAACGCAAAACCGACTCGGCACGCGAGAGAATCGCCGCGCTCGATCCCGCCATCACCGTCGAGTGCCACCCTTTCCGGTTGAGCGAAGACAACGCTCCGGAAATCCTCAAAGGCTACGACTTCATCATCGACGCCACCGACTCGTTCAGCTCAAAACACCGCATCTGTCGCGCCTGCCACGCAGCGATGAAACCCTGGTCACACGCAGGAATCTCCGACTTCCACGGCCAAACCATGACCATCATCCCCGGAAAAACCGCCTGCTTCCACTGCCTGTTCGACGAGAATGAAATGACTACCGATGAAGCCCCACGAGGCCCCCTCGGAGCACTCCCCGGCGTCATCGGCTCGATTCAGGCCATCGAAGCAATCAAATGCTTGCTCGGCATCGGTGATTTGCTAACGGATGCGCTGCTGACGTTTGACGCTCTGGCGATGAACTTTCGGAAAGTGACGGTACGGCGAGATGCTGGATGTGGGATTTGCGGGTGAAAAAGGGGAATCGGAAACCTACAAGGAGAGGTTTGTTGACTTTTTTGTAAATTTGTGCGAGATGTGGAAGTATTGGTATATCTATATCAGCGTAGCCTACAATTTCCTTAACACTACCAAAAGGAAAACTTACTACCGATAAATGCCTTATTACATCCTAAGGATCATTGCTTCGACATGCTTTCTTGAGAAAAAACACAAAGCTAATCCCAATTTGAACTCCAGAGATATGAATCTTTTCAATTTCTTATTCATTTCATTTCTATTATAAATGCACATACATCTCCAACGATTCTCTGGTAGCTGCATATAGCTGCTCATGACTATTCCTTACTATGTATTCATTATAAGCCATCACCTGAGCATGGCCTATCGTCCGTCTCTTTTCTTCTACATTATTCTTCTGATCAACCAATAGCAAAGCAATAAATGGAGAAATAGGGTAATAAAATTCCAATCGTTGCGGAGGCTTCTTGGGATCACCCGTACCATATGTGTTAATCACAGGCTGATCACCCGTAACAAATTGCGTCGATGATTGGTTTTCGAGCAATACAAACTGGAGGCTGCTTCTATCGGCGTAAAGACTCCAGCCCATATTAGTCGCATAAATATGGCTTAGGATGTTCCATATCTTTTCAAGATTGATATGTTTTGGAGGATTTACGTTAGCGAGAACACTTTTCTTTATTTTCTTTGTCCTCATGTATTGAACGCAAAGAAAATATATGAAATTCATAAACCCTTCGTCTGTTTCGAGAAATTTTGTATCGCCGGAGAGAATAGATTTCAGATATCCGATAACACTGTCCTCAATTCTATCATGAAAATCCTCTTCAAGGTTATTTACTGCTTCTTCAATTCTTTCACTTATGTCTGGATTAGTAATCCCTTGGTCTTGAACGAAGTTCCTTAACTCAAATATAAAGTTGAATTGCTTGATCAAGTCCTTGTGTAGCTTTTGAAGGAATGCTGGCGAAGGATCAATCGCGATTTTTTCTATGAAATCGATGTCGGCTTGGCTTAGTTCTTTCAGTCTATAGAAGTCTCTCTCATTAGCAATCCCCATTAAGTTCGACTGGAATACATTATTTTCTCTTAGGCAAAATACTTTGTCATCCGTAGCCCAAGGCTTCAAATAATGGCGCCAAACATAATGCTGCTTTCTTTTCTTCATAGCGGATGATGCCTCCCAATGAGCAGGATTTTTGTAGTAAAAAATGTTTAGCTGATCTGACTATCTCAGAAAAAGCAGAAAGACTCTTTTGCATAGATCAACTCTCCAGCTCGATAAGGATGTTTTCCCCCTGCACTGTTGCAGAGCGGGAAAAAGTTATCAGCTTGAGCTGGCATCAGTTATCTCAAAAAAAAGTGATCACCCGCCCGTAAACTCCCCAATCACTTCCAAAAAAGGCTCCGCATACCGCTCCAGCTTCACTTCGCCAATCCCCGATACTGCGAGCATTTCGTCGCGGGTCGTGGGTTTGACAACACTCAGTTCGACGAGAGTCTTATCCGAAAACACCATGTACGGTGGAATATCCTGCTCGTCGGCGAGCTTTTTGCGAAGCGTCCGGAGTTGTTCGAAGAGCTGCTTTTCGGCTTCCGATAGCGCGTCGAGGCCGCCGCGTTTGGCTGCTGCGGATTTGCCCTTTTTCGCCTTGATCCTGACCATCTCGACCTTTTCCTCGCCCTTGAGAATCCTTACTCCGCCTTCGAGCAGGTAGGGTACCGGGTAGAGGCCTTCGGAGCGACCGAGGGCTTTACGAGCCATGAGGTCGTCGATGAGGCGTCGCCAGAACTTCTTGTCGTGGCCTTTGCCGATGCCATAGACCTTGAGGCGATCGTGGCCGAACTCCAGAATTTTCTGGTTCTTGCTGCCGAGCAGAATATCGACCAGGTGCGTCGCGCCGAAGCGCGAGTCGGTGCGGACGATGGTGGAGAGCACCATCTGCGCTTCGACCGTGCAGTCGGTCACTTCGTGCAAGCCCTGACAGACGTCGCACGAACCGCAGTTGTCGCCCGGCAGCTCTTCGTCGAAGTGTTCGAGCAGCATCCGGCGGCGGCACACCGTGGAGGAGGCGAACGCCACCACCTTCGAGAGCGCGTCGAGCGCCCGGCGACGTTCGTCTTCGTCGAGCATCGCGTCGATGAAAAAGCGCACTTTCGGAATGTCGGCGTGCGAAAAGAGCATGATGCAGCGGGAATTTTCGCCGTCGCGCCCAGCGCGTCCGGTCTCCTGATAGTAACTCTCGATGCTTTTCGGCAGGTCGGCGTGGATGACAAAGCGCACATTCGATTTGTCGATGCCCATGCCGAAGGCCACCGTGGCCACGATGACGTCAACTTCGTCGCGAATGAACGCCTCCTGGTTGTCGTGCCGCTCGCGGTCGGCGAGGCCCGCGTGGTACGGCAGGGCGCGAATGCCACGCTTTTGCAACATGGCCGCCGTGTCGTTGACGCTCTTGCGGCTGGTGCGGTAGATGATGCCCGACTGGCCTGAAAACTCATTCAGGAGCGACACGAGCTGGCTCTCGCCCGCCTCCTTGAAGCGCACTTCGTAGGTGAGGTTCGGGCGGTCGAACGAGGCGCGCAGCACGAACGGATCGCGCAGTCCGAGCTTGCTGACAATGTCACGCTGCACCTTCTGCGTGGCGGTGGCTGTGAAGGCCGCGACCGGTACGTCGGGCAGCAGCTCGACCAGCGAGGAGAGCGAAAGGTAGTCGGGCCGAAAATCGTGGCCCCATTCGGAGATGCAGTGTGCCTCGTCGATCACCGCGATGCTGATGCAGCAACCCGCGAGCAGCTCGCGGAACTGGTCGAGCGCGAAGCGTTCCGGCGCGACGTAGAGCAGGTCGAGATCACCGGACTGGAGCGAGCGGAGCACGGCGGACTGATCCGTGAAATCGAGCGAGCTGTTCAGGAACGCTGCCTTAATGCCGTTCAAGCGGGCTGCATCGACCTGATCTTTCATGAGTGAGATCAGCGGGCTGACGACCAGCGCGGTGCCGGGCATCAGCACTGCGGGAAGCTGGTAGCAAAGCGACTTGCCACCGCCAGTCGGCATGACGGCGAACACGTCCCGCCCACCCATCAGCGCGCGGACAATCTCTTCCTGGTTTGGACGAAACGAGTGAAAACCGAAAATCCGGTGCAAGGCATCGTTAAGTGGAGACGTTTGTAAGGATGGAGTATGGCTTTCCATAAAGAAGAGGATCAAAGACACATCAGATTTTTGGGAACAGAATCGGATACACACCAAAAAGCATTTTTTCCACACCCTTGCTGCTCATAACAGCTTTACAGCAATTGCTTTTACAATGTTCGTCAGCCGAAAAACCGAACTGATTACGGAATGCAAAAACAGGGGCTGAAAATTCTAATTGGCTAATGTTCAAAACCTTCATAACTCATCTCCGCTATCGAGCGACCCCTCTCCGTGTCAATAACCTTGGAAAACCAGCGGCGCCCGGAATGAAATCAAACATAGGGTGCACCTTACCGGGTGGCGTATCCTACAGACATAACGACTCCGGATAAAAGCCTACCTGACAAGGGGTTAAACGAGAAAAAGAGGTATGTATACGGTACCAGGGAGAGACAATTCGCCTGTACAAGCGAACTAAATTGTGAGCTGAAAAACATAAGCGGTAAATCGCAAGCGCAAACGGAATACAAAAAGCAAAATTGCTCAATCAGGAGAATCAGAATCGGCTGACTTCGTTTACTGAAAAGAGTTTTTGATGCGATACTCGGCAAGAATGGGAAGATCGGCTTCAGGAAAATCGTAATCCGCGACCTCCTCGATACCAATCCAGCGCAACTCCTCATGAGCCCCAGCCTGCGGCGTGCCACTCGTCAAGCGACAACGGAAAGCGATCAACCGCAGCGAAAGCTCCGGATAGCGATGCTCCACAGGGGTCAGTTGCTCGATAATCGTTACCGACACGTCGAGCTCCTCTCGAAGCTCCCGCGCCAAGGCGGCAGTCGCCGACTCCCCCGGCTCAACTTTCCCGCCCGGAAACTCCCACTTCCGCGCCAGATGCCTTCCGTCGTCCGGCCGCCGAGCTATGAGAAACTTTCCATCGCGCTCAATGATGGCGCAAACCACATCACCTATGTGCATAAAAATCAGGCAACAACGATAAACTTAAAAACCACGACATAAACCAAACCCATCACTGCTTCACAGCCCGGTAGTTGACCGTTTTGGCGATCACATTGTTTTCCGCATTGCAATCTTCGCCCGCCTTGAAAGAGGACATATCGCGCTTGATAACACGAAGGGTGAACAGGCGCCTGGCGTTGCCTTTCATACCTGCCGGAGCCCAACTGACGAAATCCGGTATCTGGTATCTGGCATTGATGTCTATGGAAGCTCCAGCCTTGAGCATGCCGAACGGTTTGGTGACGAGCACCTCGGATACCCCTGTCATAGCGTAAGAGTATTGCGGAGCATAGCTGAGATTCATGATCACTTCCGCAACCGAATCAACCATATAGTCCTGCTTGCCCACATTGGTCACCGTTCCGACAAGAGTGACCATGCCGTTCTTCCCCTGCGTCAGGGTAAGGTCGGCTTTAACATCAGGGCACGCCTTTACAAGCGGATACTTGAATATCTTGACTGGTGTTTTGCTCGCGGCAGGATCAACCTCAAGCCGGGCAGTCGCCACATTAGCCAGCAGCATGGACATACCGCAGAGAACTGAAATAGCGAGAAGTTTGAAGGGTCTCATAGTGTTTCTCCGATACTGAATAAAAGGGTTTCCTTTTCAAAGTATCCATTTTTACGATGACAGGCCATGCCCAATCTGAAAAAGAACAAACAAAAAAAGGCAAGCCCTCATACTGACGAACTTGCCTGAATTGTCTTTGTGGAGATGGCGGGACTTGAACCCGCGTCCAAAACACTGCTCGATGCAGTCACCACACTCATCTCTGGTGATTGGGTTTTCGTGGGCCGATTACACCGCCAGCAGCGTTCGTCCCCTTATCCCGAGAAATTACCCGCACAGCCCCTCGGGCATGAATGTACGGAGCTTACTTGCGCGAACCCGTAGGCTCAAGCGCGGGTTATGCCATCCGGCGGCTTCAGAGTAAGCGCATTCACCGCAGGACGATGGCGTCTGAGTTAACTTGTGCTAATCAGGCAGCCATTGCATACGAATAATCGTCTGCATCTAATGGTACATAGACTTGTTTAACGAGTCCGTCCATGCTGAAACTCGGAGTGCAACGACATCTCACACGTATCCTGTCGAAAGCCTGTCATCCCCAGTAAGTCAAAGAACCATGCTTGCGCATGCTGAGAGTAGATAACATTTTCTACTCGCATTATCAACAATGGTTCATGCAGAAGAGTTCCGAATGGTAAACAAATCTGAAGCGCTTGCCTGAAAACAGAGAGGGCAGTCCCAACTTGCTGGAACTGCCCTTTCAGAATCTGTGGATACACCCCTGATGCGTTTTTTCAATCAGTTCATACCCGGCAGCTCGGGAGAATTGGCAACAAGGCAGTAATCACCGCCTTTGGATCGGACGGTTCGGCTCCACATGCGCTCGTACTCGTCGGTGAAAACCTGCTCGTTCGACGCATCGGCAGTGTACCATGAACCCTCTTCGAACTCATCCTTGAGCTGACCTGCGCTCCAGCCGGCGTAACCGAGAAAGAAGCGCACTTCGGACGGCCTGATGACGCCAGTGTTGATCAGGTAGCTGAGTTGCTCCTTGTCGCCGCCCCAGAACAGTCCGGGCAGAACTTCCTGAGCATCGTCAATCACATCGCCACGGGTGTGCAGAAAGTGTACCGTATCGACCTGCACCGGGCCACCCATGTGCAACGGCTCATCGATCTCGTCGAAGCCGCTGATGGCCTCGCAGACCTTGAACTCCATCGGTTTGTTCAGAATGAAACCGATAGAGCCCTCGTCATTGTGCTCGCACATAAGCAGAACGGTCCGCTTGAAATTGGATTCAAGCAGATTAGCCGAAGCAATCAGCAACTTGCCCGCTTTGAGCATTTCAAATTCGTTATCCATGTATCACGCTTTTTGCTGCAACCACTCAAGCACTTCCGCTGCATGTATTTCCGGTTTGACCTTCGGCCACACCTTTTCGATAACGCCCTGTTCATCAATCAGATAGGTCACACGATTGGTGCCCATGTACTCTTTGCCCATGAACTTTTTCAATCCCCAAACGCCGTATGCCTCGACAATTTTTTTATCCTCATCGACCACAAGGGTGAAGGGTAACTCGAATTTATCGGCGAACTTACGATGGGCTTTCTGTCCATCGACGCTCACCCCGAGCACTTCGGCATCTATCTTTTTAAAGTTAGGCAAATTGTCTCGAAAAGCACAAGCCTCCTTGGTACAGCCCGGGGTATTGTCTTTGGGGTAGAAATAGAGAATGACCTTGCGACCGCGGTAATCTTTAAGGGATACCGGATTGCCGTCCTGATCGATTGTCTTGAATTCCGGAGCCTTCTGGCCTGCTTGCAGTAATTCCATAGCTTTGATATTCTTTTCAATTACACGATTGAGTGCCGCTTTTCTTGGGAGAATCCGATATGCCGGCAAAAAGTTTCGGGGTGTTTGCAAAGGCCCAGCAGCAAGAATGATACCTTCGAAATTATTTGCAGTCCCATCCCGTTTTCTGGTGAAACGGTGACGACAACAACACAGACCAGCCAGTTAAAACTTAGGAACCGATACGAACGATTACAATATGAAGCCATTTGTTTACTGCCCGCACTGCGCGACCCCTCTGAATAAAGCACGCCTCGAAGGACGCGAGCGCATGACCTGTCCGCAATGCGGATGGATTCACTATATCAACCCCACTCCGGTGACCGTAGCGTTTACGCTCAACCGAAATAATGAGTTACTGCTCATCCGCAGAGCGCACGAGCCGGCGCTCAATGAATGGGCTCTGCCCGGCGGCTTTCTCGAAGCGGGCGAACGCCCGGAAGATGGCTGCTTGCGGGAACTGTATGAGGAAACGTCACTTGAAGGTTCGATCGAAGAGCTGATCGGTGTGTGGCACCGCGAGTCGGAAATGTACGGTTCGCTGATGGTGGTGGCCTATCGGGTGCAGGCGGCACACGAGAACATCCGCATCAACCACGAGGTGTTCGAGGCTGGATTTTACAGCCCCGACAACCTGCCGAATGTGCGCATTCCATTACACGCGCACATCATCGAGGCGAGCCGGTGGCCGGAACGCGACCTGTCGCTTACTCTTTGACGGCTGACGGCGGAACCACCGCGCCTTCGAGCTGATAAGCTCTCAGCTCGAAGAACGGCAGCACGGCGAAAATATGATCCATGATGTCGGCCTGAATCGCCTCATAGGCCGCCCAGTCTTTCGTTCTGGTGAAGCAATAGACCTCGCACGGCAAGCCGAACGCATCCGGCTGGAGGTACCGGATCATAATCATCATATCGGAATTGATCTTGGTCATGCTGCGCACATAGGCCTCCAGATAGGCCCTGAACGTGCCAAGATTGGTCATCCGGCGGCCATTGACCGGTGAGTTTTCGTCAACCATGACCGCCCGGTTATAGTTCTCGATCTCCTGACGCCGCTCTTGCAGGTAAGACTTCAAAAGCTGGACGTTCTCGATCTTTTTGGCAAGGTCATCGTCGAGAAACCTGATGCTCTGCATATCGATGTTGAAGGAACGCTTGATGCGTCGTCCGTCCGACTCCTGCATTCCCCGCCAGTTTTTAAATCCTTCGGAGATGAGCGTATAGGCCGGCAGCACCACAATGGTCTTGTCGAAGTTCTGCACCGACACAGTCACCAGCGAAATATCGATCACGTCACCATCCGCGCCGTATTTCGGCATCGTGATCCAGTCGCCGATGCGCACCAGATCGTTGGTCGAAAGCTGCACACCCGCCACCAGACCGAGGATGGAATCCTTGAAAATCAGCAGCAGCACCGCCGTAAACGCGCCGATACCGCTGAAAAACACAACCGGCGACTGGCCCATCAGCCGGGAGATGACGATGATCAGGCCAACAAACACGCCGATGGTCTTGAAGACCTGCACGATGCTTTTTATCGGTAGCTTCTTGCCGATCGGATGACTCCCGAAGAACTCGTACACCACATCGAGCGCCGAGAGCAGCAGCATAATGACGACGAACGCGAACAGAATAACCAGCACATCATGCACCAGCGGCACAGCATCGGGGTAGAATTGCAAAACGGGCTTGGCCATGCGATAAGCGAGCACCGGCGGCACCATGCGGGCTACCCAGACAAAGACGTTGTGCTTGACAAGCAGATCATCGAAACGGGTCGCCGTTTTGGACGCAAACCGGTGGATGAAACGCAAAAGCACATTTTTCAGAATGACCTCAACAATCCAGATCAGTAAAAATGAGACCAGGATTGCAATCAGGGTGGCAAGCGGCTTGGCAACGGACGGGTCGATTTTGAAGGACTCGATAAAAAGCAAGAGAGAGTCAAGCATGACAACAACAATTCGTATTCAAAGGGTCAAGCGACAGCAAATCTGACGAAAGCTGTTCGGTGCTTATTAATACAAAAAATCCGGAACTAACCGAAGCCTGGCCGCAGGAGGGAAACCGGGATGATCAGGTGCTCGAAGCAGCTTCCTTTCCGGCAATCGGGAAGGTCACCGTAAAAGTAGAACCGCTGTTGGTTTTTGAGCGCACCTCGACATTCCCTTTGTGCGCGAGCAGAATGTGCTTGACGATCGACAGTCCGAGACCAGTGCCGGCAAGCTCCCGCGAGCGGGCCTTGTCAACGCGGTAGAAGCGCTCGAAAATCCGCTTCAGATCGGCCTGCGGAATACCGATGCCGTTATCGGAAACCTCGATAGCGACGTTCTGATCGGCCTTGCAGGCGCTGACCCTGACACGCCCGCGGTTCGCATCGACGTATTTAACCGCATTGTCGATGAGGTTGCGCATCACGATATCGAAATAGTTCCGGTCGGCCAGCACCGGCGGCAACCCATCGGGCACGTTCAGCTCGATGCGCACCCCTTTGCGGGACGCGGCAGGCTCGAACAGCGCCATCGTTTTTTCGAGCGCCGGCTTCACATCGACCGGCTCAAAATTATAGATGATCTTGCCCGATTCGATGCGCGACAGGTCGAGCACGTCGTTGATGAGCGCGGTGAGTTGCTCGCTCTCCTGCTGGATGATGCGCAGAAATGCAGTGGCATGCTCCGGATCGTTGACCGCGCCTTCGAGCAGGGTTTCGGTATAGCCCTTGATGCTCGCCAACGGCGTACGCAACTCGTGCGACACGCTGGAAACGAAGTCGCGGCGGGTGCGTTCCAGGTTGCGCAGGCGGGTGATGTCGTTGATGACCAGCACCGTGCCGTCGAATTGCTCGCCCTTCACGACCGGCACGGCGGTGACCTTGAACACCCGCTCGCCCCGGGCAGTCATAACGCTCAGCTCTTCGTTGTAGATTCCGCTCTGGCGGGCATGCACACGCACGAACAGCTCCCGCATCTCCGGAAGTTCGATGTGATCGACTGGAATCGACCGTTTCCGCGCCCCCTCGATCATGAACAGGCGCGACGCCGCCGGATTGGCCAGCACGATTTCGCCCGAAGCGTTGGTCACGATAATCGACTCGCGAATACTTGAAAGCACTTCGCGAAGCCACTCCTCCTTGCGCGTCAGCCTGACGATCTCTTCGGAGAGGTAGTTGAAGGCTCGCGCAAGGCGTCCGATCTCATCGTCATGCTTTACGGGAATCTGCACCTCGGTTTCGCCATGCAGGAACCGGTCGGCCGCATCGGCAATACGCCCCAGCGGGCGCGACAGGAAAAACGCCGAAAGCCCTCCGGCAGTAAGCGCAAGCAGAAGCGCCCAGAACAGGCCGCCCTCGATGCCACGGTCGATCTGCGCTTCCACCTGGCCGATGTCGTGCAGAGGTTTCGCCAGCCGGAGGACGGCCCAGGTGTCGGGCTTGCCGACCGGCATGGCCATGTAGAGCATGTTCTCGCGGATGGTCTCGCTGAAACGCTTCGATTCGCCCAGCCCGCTGGAGAGCGCCGATTTGATTTCAACCCGATCCCGATGATTCGGAATGGAAGGAATTTTTTCCGTGGGAATGTAGGAGTCACCAATCACCCGGCCATCGAGGTCGATGAGCGTCACGCGAAGGTCGAGCGCCTTGCCGACCTTGTCCGCCCAGCGGTCGGAGAGCGCGATGTCCGGCCAGCCGTCGGGGCGCTGATCGAGCATCCCGGCATTGAGCTTGAGGTCGTGCAACAGGCCGGCGCGAACCGTCTTGAACACCACCTCGCGAAGATGTCGCCCCTGATACACGTAGCTCAGGGCGAGCGAGAAAAAGACGATCAGACCGAAAACCAGGCCGAGTCTGAATGAGACCTTAGCCTTCACCGGACTCCTCTTCGCCTTCGTCGAACTTGTAGCCGAGCCCGCGCACGGTTTTGATGAGCTTTCCGGCATCGCCGAGCTTTTCGCGGAGGCGGGTGACGTGGGTGTCGATGGTGCGGGTGTTGATGCTCTTGTCCACATCCCACACGTCGCTCAGGAGCACTTCGCGCGTCTGCGCCTGCCCTCTGCGTTTGAGCAAAAGGGCGAGCAGCTTGAACTCCATGAGGGTAAGCGCCAGCGGCTGGCCGTCGAGCTTGGCGATATGCTTGCCGATGTCGATTTCGATGCCATCGGCGCGAAGCACCTCCTGCACGTTGCTGCGGTTGCGCCGGTCGCGCTTCAGGATGGCGCGAATTCTGAGGTTCAGTTCGCGAGGACTGAAGGGCTTGACGACGTAATCGTCGATGCCAAGCTCGAAGCCGAACACCTTGTCGATCTCCTCGCCCTTGGCGGTCAGCATCACGATGGGCAGGTCGCTCCACTGCACATCCTGCCGGATCCGGCGGCACACTTCAAAGCCGTCGATGCCGGGCAGCATGATGTCGAGCAGCACCATATTGACCGCATGCTGCCGAAGCTGTTCGAGCGCCTCCTCTCCAGTGGCGGCGTGCAGGCAGCTGTAGCCCGCTTTTTCGAGGTTGTACTTCAGGAGCCCGGCAAGGTTCCGGTCATCTTCGACGATCAAAATGGTAGTGTCAGACATGCTGCTTTGATAGCTTTCGTTGCGTTCAGGCGATTTTCCAGCAGGCCGCCTGATGGCCCTGTTCATATTCGACGAGTGGCGGTTGCGCCTGTCGGCAGTGCGCGTCGGCCAGCGGACAGCGTCCGGCGAACCGGCACCCTTCCGGCAAGCGCGTGGCGCTCGGCACGTTGCCCTCGATCACGTTCAGCCGCTCCTTTTTCGCACCAAGGCGCGGAATCGACTTGAGCAGCCCCTGCGTGTAAGGATGGAGCGGATTCTCGAAAATGTGCCGCACCGTACCAGTTTCGACAATGCGCGAAGCGTACATGACGACGACCTCTTCGCACAGCTCGGCCACGACTCCGAAGTCGTGCGTGATGAGCATCACGCTCATCCCCCGCTCCTCGCGCAGCTTGCCGATCAGCTCCAGAATCTGCGCCTGCACGGTCACATCAAGCGCCGTCGTCGGTTCGTCGGCAATCAAAAGCTCCGGGCCGCACGAAAGCGCCATCGCAATCATCACCCGCTGGCGCATACCGCCCGACATCTCGTGCGGGTAGGAGTCGATGCGCTCCGAAGGATTCGGGATACCGACCAGGTTCAGCAGCTCGACCGCCTGCCGCCGCGCCTCGGACTTGCTCACGTCTCGATGGTTCAGAATCTGCTCCATGATCTGGTCGCCGCAGTTGTAGACCGGGTTCAGCGAGCTCATCGGCTCCTGAAAAATCATGGCAATCTCGTTGCCACGAATCTTGCGCATCTCTTCCTCGGAAGCCTTGACGAGACTGCGGTTTTTCCAGAGAATATCCCCGCCCGCGAAGTAGCCCGGCGGCATCGGTACCAGCCGCATGATCGAAAGCGCCGTCACCGATTTGCCCGATCCCGACTCCCCGATAATGCCGAGAATCCGGTTCTTGGCGAGGGAAAAAGAGACGCCATCAACAGCTTTGGCGATGCCGTTATCGGTACGATACCAGGTTTTGAGATCCTTGAGTTCGAGAAGATGCTCCATAAATAATAACCATGCGCCCGCGCCCATTGGCGAAAAGCGCAGCTTTGATGAAGGTGAATGTACGACAGAGAACTTTGACAATTGCGGCCGCAACAGGTCGCAACAGTGCAATTTGCACAATTTTCACAAAGTATAGGGGAGAAAGTTGAGGGGGGATTGGTGATGTGTGCGCGTCTGCCTCTAGGCCTGTCATCGCGAAAAGCACAATAACTTGGTAATCAAGACAATTACGACTTGCTCAGGAATCCAGCTGCAGCCAATAGTTTAAATGTATATCGATTTTTCAGGTGCGCTTAAATCTTGGGGTTAGGGTTGAGGTTTGCTGTGAAACAGAGCGGTTACTGAAAACCATTGCTATGCGATTTTTCTCATCTTTCATTGAGTAAACCTGCTATTTCTTCGGCAATTTCATCAACGGTATGTGTCGCAGTGCTTCTTGCGACTTTATCGGCCAAAGACGGGCTGAAATCGACAACCTGCTGCTTAGTAATGTTGTGCCAAATGGGAAGAAGTATCTGCTCACCCGAAACGGCACGAGTAACAATTCCATCAAGTTCGTAATTAGTCCACCCTTTGTTTATAAAAGCTGGTGACAGCACAACAAGTCCAATGCGACTTGTTGCCAATCCTCTATCAATTTTCTGACGCAAGCTATCGCCAATGCGGAGTGAAAACTCATCATACCACACATTCAGTCCTTGTGATACGAGCGCATTTGCTAATGACCTAACGACTTCGTCTTTATCCTCTGATGCATGGGATATAAAAACATCATGAGTTCGACCTCCTGATTCGACCGGTGGTGGAACGTCCCTTTGGACAAGACTTGGCACATCTGTAAGCGGAGCTTGCCTTATTTCCGGTAACGACCCTGGAAGTACCCTCACTGAGGCCCTTGTAATACCACGAAGGCCTTGCATATCAACCGCGACATGCCAATGACCTGTACTTGGAATTGCAAGACGGATTGGAGATTGACGAGCCAAACCCCCGTGATATGAATGCCTACGACCATTTTTATAACTAGAGAAATTCGAGCTATCCATCAGGCGAACATTGGCTCCACTCGTGAGAGTGATTTCAACAACTTCTCCTCTTTGCCTATAACCCAGGTCCGTATGTATGAATTGCATATTTATCTCTTTTGAGAGCTAACACTGTTTACACTGATCTGCATAATCCGGAAAAAGCAGAAGCGTCTTTCTGAATCAGACAGCCTAATTAAAAAGTAAATCTAACGAGATTCATCAATTATACTAATCATCTCGGCTTCACCATTATCCTGTAGGGGCAGGCCTCGCGCCTGCCCTCTCCCCTCCCTTGCAAAACACACCTCGCTCTTTCAACGCCCTTTAGTATATTCCCATATTATTATAACCGCCTCCGGCGCAGGGCGCTTTGCCAAGCCCCGGAAGTGCGGCTCTCACAGTCTGCGAATTACTTTCGCGGGCTGAATTTCTGTTTGTCTGAAAATCAGTATCGACGCCCGTCTCATGAAACGCTCCGCTGATTCCGCATCGCACTCTGCCAGCATCGTCAAAAAACCGCTGTCATTCATCCTCGAAACGCTTCGGGCTTCCGAGCCTTACCAGTCAGTGCATGCGGCGCTGGCGATGGTCTCGCCGGAAAGCGGACGCGGAGCGGTGCACATCAGCGGCGTCCGTGGCTCGCTCGCCCCGGCGATTGCCGCCACGCTGTCCGGCGATTTCGATGGCCCGGTGCTGCTCTTGTGCAGCCCGGAGGCCGAGGAGGTGTACGACAACGACCTGCCGCTTTTGCTGGAAAACAGGCCGCTGCACAACACCGTCGATGAACTGTCGCCCGCGCTCGGTAAGCTGTCGCGCAACGAACCGGTGGTGGTGCTCGCCAGCTTCGACGACCTCGGCACGGCGGTGTGCGATGCCGAGGCCTCTGCCGGGCGCATCTTTTCGCTCGCAACAAATGAGGATGCCGGGTACGACGCGCTGATGGAGTTCCTGAAAGAGAACGGCTTCGACAAGCGCGATTTCGTCGAGAACGAGGGCGAGTTCTCCGTGCGCGGATCTATTGTGGATGTGTTCTGCTACGGCGGACGCGAGCCGGTGCGAATCGAGTTTTTCGGCGACACGGTCAGTTCGCTCCGAACCTTCGACACCGACAGCCAGCTCTCCTCGAACACCATCGAGTCGGTCGATCTGTTCGGCACGTTCAGCCAGAAGGAGGCGGACAACGCGGCGAAGCAGTCGGGCATTCTGGACTACCTGCCGGAGTCGGCGCTCGTCATCATCGACGACGTCACCGCCATGAACGGCTCGGATCATCTCGCCATGCTCGAAGCTGCGCTGCCCCGCTTCCGGCATGTGCTGCTGCATCGCGTTGACAAGCAGGGCATCGACTTCAAATCCAGCGAGCAGCAGAAGCTGCAAGGCAACTTCCGGATGCTCGCCGGACGGTTGCAGCAGGAGGTATCGGATGGACTGAAGCCTCTGTTCGCCTGCGCGTCAAAGCGCGAAATCGAGGAGCTTGCCGAGTTCCTCACCGAAGAGCAGGCCGAATCAATCGACGCCATCGAGTGGATTCCGGCAAACCTGTATGCCGGGTTCGGTTTCGCTGGGCTCGACCTGTTCACCGAATCGGACATCTTCGGTAAGTTCCACACGCGCAATCCGCACCGCAAACGCAAGGTTCGGGGCATTTCGCTCAAGGAGTTGCAGCGGCTCAAGGTGGGCGATTACGTCGTGCATGAAGATTACGGCGTCGGCGTGTTCCGCTCGCTGGAGACGATTCAGGTGGGCGATTCGGAGCAGGAGTGCGTGCTGGTCGAATACGAGGGCGGCGACCAGCTCTACGTCAACGTGCAGAACATCAACCTCCTCTCGAAGTACACCGCCTCGGAAGGGTCGCTGCCTAATCTCTCGAAACTTGGCAGTTCGAAGTGGAGCGCCAAGAAGGAGAAGGTGCGCAAGAAGTTGCGCGACATCGCGGCCAAGCTGATCCGCATCTACGCCGAGCGCAAGATGACGCCGGGCTTCGCCTTCGGGCCGGACTCGATCTTCCAGCGCGAGTTCGAGGCGTCGTTCATGTTCGAGGAGACCCCCGACCAGCTCAAAGCGATCCAGGAGGTGAAAAAGGACATGCAATCGCCCTCGCCGATGGATCGGCTCATCTGCGGCGACGCGGGATTCGGCAAGACCGAAATCGCCATGCGCGCAGCCTTCAAGGCGGTCGAGGGGAAAAAGCAGGTGGCGATTCTGACGCCGACCACCATTCTGACCCACCAGCACGCCGAGTCATTCGCGCGCCGCTTCGCCAACTTCCCGGTGAACATCGCCGTTTTGAGCCGCTTCGTACCGCGAAAAGAGCAGAAGGAGACGATCGAGCGCATCGCTTCGGGCGCGGTCGATATTGTCATCGGCACGCACCGACTGGTCTCGAAAGATGTGGTGTTCAAGGATCTGGGACTGCTCGTGATCGACGAGGAGCAGCACTTCGGCGTCGACACCAAAGAGAAGCTCCGCCAGCAGTTCCCTGGCGTCGATACGCTCACCATGTCTGCCACGCCGATTCCGCGCACCATGCAATTCTCGATGCTCGGCGCGCGCGACATCTCGATTGTTTCGACGCCACCGAAGAACCGCCAGCCGGTCGAGACGATCATCAGCGAGTTCGACGCGGGCGTCGTGCAGGGGGCGATCAAGCGTGAAATCCAGCGCGAAGGTCAGGTCTTTTTCCTGAACAATCGCATCGCCAGCCTCGACGAGGTCGAACGCACCATCCGGGAACTCGTGCCTTACGCCCGCATCGCCTCGGCGCACGGCCAGATGCCCGCCCGCGAGCTTGAGAACATCATGATGGACTTCATGAATCAGGAGCTTGACGTGCTCATCGCGACCTCCATCATCGGCTCGGGGCTGGACATCTCCAACGCCAACACGATCATCATCAACCGCGCCGACATGTTCGGCCTGTCAGACCTGTACCAGCTGCGAGGCCGCGTCGGGCGAAGCGAGCGCAAGGCTTACTGCTACCTGGTCACGCCGCCGCTGCACACGCTCAAGCGCGAAGCCGTGCAGCGCATCGCGGTGATCGAGACCTTCACCGAACTCGGCTCCGGCATCAACGTCGCCCTGCGCGACCTCGACATCCGCGGCGCGGGCAACCTGCTCGGCGCGGAGCAGTCGGGCTTCATCCACGAAATCGGCTTCGACCTCTACCAGAAGATGATCGAAGAGACAGTGGCCGAGCTCAAACTCACCGAGTTCAACCACATCTTCAGCGACAGCGAAAAGGCTGCCCTCAAGCCCGCCAAGCCGTGCGACATGATCTTCTTCTTCGACGCGCTGATTCCGGACCACTACCTCACAGCCACGCAGGAGCGCTTCTCGTGCTACGACAGGATTTCAAAAGCTGCGAATGAATCGGTAATCGACAAGCTCGAAGCCGAACTCGAAGACCGCTTCGGCCCGATGCCGGAGGAGGTGAAAAACCTCCTGGCTCTCGCCCGCCTGAAAAATCTCGGTTCATCGCTGGGGCTGGAAAAAATCGACATCCAGCCCGCGACAACGACCCTCTTTCTGCCGTCTGACGAGGACAAGGAATTCTACGACGGTGATTTCTTCCGTAACCTGATCGTCGCCTTGCAGGACGGCTCGATCAGGGAGTACCACCCGCAATTCGACCACGGCAAAAAGATGAAACTCGTCTTCCGCCACCCCGCAAACACCGACAACTCCCCGCTTGCGCTGATCGCCCGCTACAAGGAGCTGCTGAAGGAGATTGCGGAGAAAGAATTGGCATTGGAGAATTAACCGTGGACAATGTAGGGGCAGTCCCTTGCGGCTGCCCTGATTGAGGCGAAGACAAATTCGGAATAGCTCACCGCACGCCGAGCCCCCACAAACAGCCACCCGACCCAAGCGTCAAAAACCACCAAATTCTGTCCGATTTTAACGATTGTAGAAACTATTTCCCGAAACGGAAGAGTTAGTATTTATGTGGCAAAAATCACCACATAAACATAAAATCATAGAGTCATGAACATCGTCATAAATGATAGAGAATGCCAGGCCCAAACCGGGGATAGATTGCTTGATGTGGCGCGAGCCAATCACAGCCATATTGGATATTTCTGCGGCGGCAACGCCATCTGCCAGACCTGTTATGTGAAGATACTTGAAGGTGCCGAACTGCTCTCACCGATGAGCGACGCTGAAAAAGCGATGCTGTCCGACACGCTCGTCAAGGAGGGCACAAGAATGGCCTGCCAGGCAACCATAGAGAAACCGGGCAAGATCACCCTGCTGACGACCGTCGAAGAAGCCAAGCGGATGACCCTGACCAATCCGACCCAGCTTCCGGCGTACATGGGTAAAATGGGTTGGGAGTCTGCGGTCAAGTTCCGTGACACCATCGCCTTTCAGGCGCAGCGAGAAACAACCGGGCACCCGATCGAGCCTGTCGAGCTGCTCATCGATGTGGTCAAAGGAATCGGTGATGCCATTCAGCTGGTGATCGACGCAGTACAATCTGCTTTTGGCCTGGCCCGTCCGGAAGCAAAGCCGGAAGCCGCAAAGACAAACGGCGAGGCCCGTTGCGACGTCACGGCTGTGGATGGTACAGTAGCATGCGTCAACGCTCACGGCAAACTTGCGACCCCCGAAGCACTCAAAGTGCACGAACACAGCGGCGCGGCCTGCAACTGATCAACCGCCGGGCAAAGCCAATCCAGTAGGCTTTGCCCGGTTTTGCTTTTAATCAGAACGGCCTGCCCCTTTGAAACCCATCGAACCGGAAGTATATTTCTTTATACATCAGCTGAAGAATTTCGAGTCAAACTGATTGTTCCTGATCGATCACCAATGTTTAAATCAGACGGCCATGACTATCTACATCAACGACAAACCGTGTGAAGCGCAGGTCGGTGATCTGCTGCTCAATACCGCCAAGAACAACAAGGCCCATATCGGCTACATCTGCGGCGGCAACGCGATCTGCCAAAGCTGCTTCGTTTATGTGCTCGAAGGAGCCGATTGCCTTTCCCAGCCAGGCGAAGACGAAAAAGCCTTCATTTCCGACAAGCTTTTCGCTGAGGGTGGACGACTCGCCTGCCGCACCACCATCATCAAAGAGGGCACTGTGAGGGTGCTCACCAGAGCTGAAAAATTCAGAAGAACAGTACTCGGCTTGAACGTACCGGGCTTCATCACCTACGCGCAGACCATCGGCTACAACGTAACAACGATGCTTCCGTCGGGCGTCTCGAGCATCGTGTCGAGAGTGCAGTCCGGACGACTCAACCCGGTTGATTCTCTCGGCAAGATCGCCGCCGGACTCGGCCCGGCTTCGCTGCTGGCGATGAACAATTTCGTCGAGACGTTCCCGTTCATGCAGATGCCGCTCGATTTGGCCGGCAACGCTGCCAAAGGTGCACTCAACGCGGCTTCAGGTGTGCTCTGCACGGTCAGCGGCGGACGCTTCCACCTGCCCGGCTCGACCTGCCCGTCCCATGGGCCGCAGGAAACCATCGAACGGGTGCCGATCAAATCGAAGTAAGACCTCTGCCTGACAGAATTCGGGAGCTGCCGACGGGTTGCTCCCGATCCTCACCAAAGCGGTGACTGATTTATGTAATGCAATCCACACCTAAGACCGATGGGCTATTCATCCGACCTGGGAACGCTCGAATTTGAACTCGGAGTAAAAACGCTCGAACGCTGGCTGATCAAGCCGGAAAAAACGATGAGCATCGCCATCGCCATTCCACGAGAGCGAGCACAGGATGAACGGAGGGTTGCGCTTTCACCGGCAGGTGCACAGATTCTGACCGAACAGGGCATCAGGGTCATCATCGAAAGCAAGGCGGGCATTTTCTGCAACTTTCATGACCACGACTACGCCGAAGCCGGAGCAGTGATCGCCTCGTCGCCTGAAGAGTTGTACGAAGAAGCGAACGTCATCGTCAAGGTTTCGCCGCCGCAGCCGGAGGAGATGGCGCTGTTCCAGCCAGGACAGATTCTGATTTCGGCAGTGCATCTTGGTACGGTCACTCACCAGATGCTCAAGACGCTGAGCGACAAGAACATCACGGCGATCGGCTTCGAGTTCATCGAAACGCGGGACGGCGAACTGCCCATCGTGCGGACGCTGAGCGAAATCGCAGGCTCCCTCGCCATCCAAACCGCGGCAAAATATCTCGAAACCGGCTATGGCGGCAGCGGCATTCTGCTTGGCGGCATCGCGGGCGTCCCCCCCGCTCACGTCACCATCATCGGAGCCGGAACGGTCGGCCTGTTCGCTGCGCAGGACGCGCTTGGTCTCGGTGCGCAGGTGACGGTTATCGACAAGGAGATCAACCGGTTACGCCGGTTCGAAGCGTTTTTCAACCGGCATCTGGTGACGGCTATTGCCAACGACCACTACATCGCCGAGCTTGCCCGCATTTCGGATGTAATGATCGGTGCACTCAGTCCGAAGCAGAAACTGAGCAAACCGCTGGTGAGTGAACAGGTGGTCAAAACCATGAAGCCCGGGTCGGTCATCATCGACGTCTCCATCGACCAGAGCCCCTGCTTCGGCACCAGCAGACATACGACGCACACCAACCCGATTTACGTCAAGCACGGCGTCACCCACTACTGCGTGCCGAACATCCCGTCAGCCGTTGCCAAAACCGCAACCTACGCCCTGACCAACACGCTGCTTCCATTCCTCCAGAAACTAAAAGAGCACCAGACCATCGCCGAAATCCTCTGGAAAAGTCATAGCCTCAGAAAAGGCGCCTACCTTTACAAAGGCTACGTCACAAAAAAAGTCCTCGCTGAACTGACCGGTTTTCCCTTCCGAGAAATCGACATGTTGCTCGCCTCCGCCTCGGAGTAATCACTGTCAATGATTCTCACAAATAGTCAAGCGGCTTGCCAAATTGCCGTGCGATGTAGGAGGCACACGAAACGCCCGAATAGGTCACGGCGATAACTCCCTGTCCGGGAAAAGTGCTGTCGCCGGCGGAGAAAAGATTCTTCACCGGCGTACGATTCTGTGGCTTGAGCAGCACGTTCTGACCCGGCTTGAGCAGCGGGCCGTACGAACCGTCACGACGATTGAGATACCGGACGTGGGTCTGCGGCGTGGCAGTCACCATCAGCTCCACGCCCTTCTGCAATCCGGGCAGAATGCTCTCGGCGCGAGCGATGACCGAGCGAGCAAACTCCTCTTTGGCATTCCGATACTCCGGGCTCTGACGCTCGTACTGCTCCCACTGCGAGGTCTCGGCGGTAACGAACAGATGCAGCGCATGTTTGCCCTCAGGAGCAAGCGACGGATCGAGCACCGACGGAGCCGAAAAGTAGATCGTGCCGCCGAGCTTGTCGTACTTCGCCCAGTCGTCCACAATGATGTGGTGCATGTGGAAGTCATTCGGAACAATGGAACCATCGACGCCCAACCAGATCTGAAACCAGCTCGGAGCCTTGATGAAGCGATCTTCCGGCACCCGGAGCCTGGAATCATCCACCAGACGATTGAAGGTATCCCACACCGTTGCGTTGCTGACGACCGCTCGCGCCCGCACCTCGCTGCCATCCGCCAGCCGCACGCCGACAGCCGCGCCGTTCTCGACAATCACGCTCTTGACCTCGGAGCGATACCTCACCGAACCACCGTACTTTTCATAGCCTTTGACCAGCGCATCGGGAATGGCTCCCGAACCGCCGATGGGATAGTTGATGCCACCGTGATGGCGGTCGGCCAGGCAGATGCCCGCATTGACCAGCGGTGTTGAAGAGGCGTCCTGCACCGCCCAGGAGTAGGATTCGAGATCGATGAAGCGAAGCAGTTCGGGATCACTGATAAAACGACGCGCCGTTCCCCCCATCGAGTATAAAGTTTTGACTCCAAGCGCCATCGTTTTAAGAGGATGCTTCGCTCCGACACCAGCAAGGTGCATCACATCCTCCAGCGATCCCGCCGGAAGTGAACTCAGAATATCGTACACCGACTCAAGCGCATCGTAAAATTTGACAATTCCCTCCTTTTCGTGCGGAAAGCGCCGGATCAGCACGTCGAGAAAACGGCGTCGGTCATACCATGCGGGAACTTCGAAACCCGCCGGCATGTGATAGTGAATCTGCACCGGATCGGGAACCGTTTCAAGCGAAACACCCAGCTTGCGAAAAATGCGTGCGTGAAGGTTCAGCGTTCCCACCGAATCATCCTCATTAAACCCGTAAAAAACGGAAGCTCCAGCGTCAAAGGTATATCCCCCTTTTCTGAACGCCGAGCAGCTCCCGCCGGGAAACGCGTTCTTCTCGAACACAATCGTCTTGAACCCCCGTTCCTGAAGCAATGCGGCAGACGTCAAGCCGCCGATTCCCGCTCCGATGACAATAACATCTAACGTTTCCGACATACCTCTGATTTGATTATGCAAAAGCGTCGCATAAGACCTGTACAACTTTTGCTGCTTGTAGCTAAATTCTCTAAAGATATATTTTTATATTATTTGTACTCAATGCAGACCCCCTTGCTTTGTTCAGGCAACTCTGATCAATTCATCCGCCAGCGCAGAAAGTCATGAAAGAGAATAAACCAGTGCTCTCCGCAAAGGAACAGCTCAAGCAGAAGGAATTCCAGGAGGAAGCTGTTACCCATATCAACTCACTGTACAACTACGCGCTGCACCTGACGATGAACCCCAGCGACGCACAGGATCTGGTGCAGGAAACCTACCTGAAAGCTTATAAATTTTTTGATTCGTTTGAGCGGGGAACAAACTGCAAAGCGTGGTTGTTCAAGATCCTGAAAAACAACTACATTAACAAATTTCGTAAGAACGCCAGGGAGCCCGGTAAAGTCGATTACGACCTGATCAAGGATTTTTACCATACGATCAAGGACGTGCAGCGCGACACCACTGAAACCGACTCGGATTTTTTCCACTCCCTGCTGCATGAAGAGGTTTATCAGGCGTTGCAGTCATTGCCGGAAGAGTTCAGGGAAGTCATACAGTTGTGCGATATTGAGGGATTCACCTATGAAGAGATCGCTAATATGGTCGAGAGCCCGATTGGAACGGTACGATCTCGTTTGTACAGAGGAAGAAAGCTGTTACGCGCCAAATTAGAAGATTATGCAAGAAACCACGGCTACAACACCGATTCTGGCGAGTAAAAAGCTATTAGTACCATCAAATCAGTTGACTGTCATGAATTGCAACAAAGCAAAGGTGCTCATGAGCGCTGCTATAGACGAAGAACTCACCTCCAAAGAAGAGGCTGAACTCAACCAGCACCTTGCCATGTGTCCTGAATGTCGCGCCTATTTTCAGGATGCAAAAAAGACCAAGATCATCATCAAGGAAAGAATCGTACGTGTGAAAGCGCCACAAAACCTTGTTGAGTCGATCGTGAGAATGACAAACATCACCTCTACCTGACCTGCCTTCCTGCCGAAACTTCTATTTACCGCAAAATCCTGACCTTGACCGCAAAGAGTGCGGAAGTGGCCCTTTTTTTGATTTGATTTGTATGATTAAATAACTATATATTTCAATAAACAAATCATCTGGGTCGCAAGCTGATCATAGCGAGAGGCACCAACAAAGTGTTGTCATGAGTAAAAAGATTACCTTAACCGAAGAAGAAGTAAAAAAATGGCATTTCAATATGCCGGACGAGATGCTTGAGGCTGTATCAAACCGGTTCAAGCTTCTGTCTGAACCGATGCGCCTGAAAATTCTCAGAACCCTCTGTGATAGAGAACGCACCGTTCAGGAGATTGTCAAGGAGGTCGGTGCAAGCCAGGCTAATATCTCGAAGCATCTGGCGCTCATGCACGACAATGGCGTTGTCAACCGCAGAAAAGAGGGCCTGAAATGTTATTACAGGATTTCAGATGACAGCATTGTCTACGCCTGTTTCCTCATTTCGAAAAGTGTTGTTGAAAACCTTCAGGACAGGCTGAGCTGGATTCAGAAAGTGAACTCCAACCTGACCTCTTCCTGATACATTCCATCTTTACGGCGGCAGCAACTCTGACTGCCGCTTTCCCTTTCTCGACCTCGCCATTCTTTTCCAACTTCCCGAGTAGCTACTCATTGTGCACAAGGCTCAGTGATGGCTCGTTCTTATGCTTAACTCCACTCCAAGCTCCTCCTCATCGAACACGCGACCACATCTTACGCACAAACACGCTCCCCTTTTTGCTCGTACCTCTTGAAATGTCATGACACCTTTACAGTAATATTGTCAGACACCGCAACAAAAACCGCGCATTTGTCACACTAAAAATCTCCTGAACAGCGAGAAACAACTTTGGCACAGAAGTTGATGCATAAGTAGTAGAGGCGGACTGAGGTCCGTCGAACAAACAGAAAAGAATCAAGAAGCAATACAAAGAAAGGAGACAACCATGTTGATGAAAATAGCCAAAGACCCGATGAGGCTTTTTGACGATATCTGGAGCGGCAACCAGATGGCTGCCACCCCCTCATTCAAGGTCGATATTTCTGAAGACGAACATGCATTTCATCTTGATGCGGAACTGCCCGGCATTGCAAAAGAGAATATCGCGCTCAACATCGAGGACGACGTGCTGACCATCAAGGCAGAACGCACCCAGCAGGAGGAGCAGAAGAAAAAGGATTACCACAGAATCGAAAGGACCTATGGCTCCTTCTCACGCAGTTTCAATATCGGCGAGCTGATCGATCAGGACAACATCGGCGCAAACTTTGACAACGGCGTGCTGCATGTCACCCTGCCGAAAACCCAGCCGGTCAGCAAGACAAAAGAAATCTCAATCAGTTAACCCGCACACTCACCACCGGCTTCCTCATAAAGAGGAGGCCGGCATGAGATGAGCACCACACAAACAAAAGGAACGTAACATCATGGGAAAAATTATCGGAATCGACCTCGGCACCACAAACTCCTGCGTAGCGGTCATGCAGGGTACCCAGCCGACGGTCATAGAAAACTCTGAGGGCTACCGGACGACTCCGTCCATGGTCGCCTTCACCAAAACGGGCGAAAGGCTCATCGGCCAGGCTGCAAAACGCCAGGCTGTAACCAACCCGAAAAACACCATCTTTTCTATCAAGCGCTTCATGGGCCGCAAGTATGATGAAGTACCAAACGAAAAAAAGTTCGCCTCATATGACGTGGTCAACGAAGGCGGTGACGCTCGCGTGAAAATCGGCGAAAAGAGCTACTCTCCCCAGGAAATCTCGGCCATGATTCTGCAGAAGATGAAGCAGACGGCAGAAGACTTCCTCGGCGAAAAGGTCACCGAAGCCGTTATTACCGTACCGGCATACTTCAACGACGCCCAGCGTCAGGCAACCAAGGACGCGGGAAAAATTGCCGGCCTTGAAGTCAAGCGCATCATCAACGAGCCGACCGCCGCAGCGCTGGCTTACGGCCTCGACAAGAAAAAGGAGAATGAGAAAGTGGCCGTCTTCGACCTTGGCGGCGGTACGTTTGACATCTCGATTCTCGAACTCGGCGATGGCGTGTTCGAGGTGAAATCGACCGATGGTGACACCCACCTCGGCGGTGACGACTTCGACCAGGTGATCATCGACTATCTGGCCGACGAGTTCAAGAAGCAGGAAGGCATTGATCTCCGCAAGGACGCTATCGCTCTCCAGCGCCTGAAAGAGGCTGCCGAAAAGGCCAAGATCGAGCTGTCGTCTCGCACCGATACCGAGATCAACCTTCCGTTCATCACCGCAACCCAGGAAGGCCCGAAACACCTGGTCATCAACCTGACCCGCGCCAAGTTTGAGGCTATGAGCGCAACGCTGTTCGACAAGGTGCTTGAACCTTGCCGCCGCGCACTCAAAAACTCGAAACTCGACATGAAGGAGATCGACGAGGTCGTGCTGGTCGGTGGTTCAAGCCGTATCCCGAAGGTGCAGGCTCTCGTGAAGGAGTTCTTCGGCAAGGAGCCCAACAAGAGCGTGAACCCTGACGAGGTGGTCGCCATCGGCGCAGCTATCCAGGGCGGCGTGCTTCAGGGCGACGTCACCGACGTGCTCCTGCTCGACGTCACCCCGCTGTCGCTCGGTATCGAAACCCTCGGCGGCGTCATGACCAAGCTGATCGAGGCTAACAGCACCATTCCGACCCGCAAGCAGGAGACCTTCTCCACGGCTGCAGACAACCAGACTTCGGTTGAGGTGCACGTGCTGCAGGGTGAGCGCCCGATGGCCAGCGACAATAAAACGCTCGGCAGGTTCCACCTCGGCGATATTCCGCCGGCACCGCGCGGTATCCCGCAGATCGAGGTGACCTTCGACATCGACGCCAACGGCATCCTGAACGTGTCGGCCAAAGACAAAGCCACCGGCAAGGAGCAGAGCATCAAGATCGAGGCCAGCGGCAAGCTCACGGAGGCTGAAATCGAAAAGATGAAAGAGGACGCAAAGGCACACGCCGACGAGGACCAGAAGCGCAAGGAAGAGATCGATCTCAAGAACTCTGCTGACTCGCTCATTTTCAGCACCGAAAAACAGCTCAGCGAGCTTGGCGACAAACTTCCGGCTGACAAAAAAGCCGAGATCGAAAGTGCGCTCGAAAAGCTGAAGGAAGCCCACAAGGCTGGCAGTGCCGATGCCATCAAGCCTGCCATGGACGAGCTGAGCAAGGTCTGGAGCGAAGCAGCCTCGAACCTCTACCAGCAGCCTGGCGCAGAAGCAGGCGCTGCTCCGCAGCCTGAAACCAACGGCCAGCAGGAAAGCAAAGGCGGCGACGGTGCCGTCAACGCCGAATACGAAGTCATCGACGGCGACGACGACAAGAAGTAAGACCTGTTAAGCCAACCACCAAAAAGCCCTGAGTCAATACGAATCGGGGCTTTTTGTGTTTTCTGCGGATTAAAGAAGGCTTCTGACGCTTTTGCACTGCACCGCCTGCGAAACCTGTTCCCACTGCTCTCTCCAACAAATAAAATCACAAGAAAACAGTCATGTGCAAGCTAGAAAAAACCAATCACCAGCAACTCCTGGCTTAACAAAGTGAGAGAAGCGCAAAGCAACGAATCTCTTTTTTATTTGCAGACCTTTTGCTAACTTAACTTTGTTTAAGGTTTGCACAATCACTGTGCCAGTGTCCGCCAATCAAACCGAGCAGAACCATGGAGCCTCAGCTCAGCCGTCCAGAAACCGCATCCAACCAGGTTCGCAAATCAGTATCAGGCCCTTGGTCTGGAAATGCGGCTCACAAAGCAGAAAAGTATTTCATTACCTCGGCCAAACGTGATCGGAATGACAGGCTCCAGATTGAGCTTGTTCCGACATCCGGTCGCAGGAAACTCTCTCCGACCCCGGAGATGATTCGCAGACTCATCGACGGCGAAATCGAGATTTTTGTACTCACCACGCAGCCTGACATCGCCATCGACATGAACAAGCAGGTCATCGATATGGAAAACCGCTATGTGATTGATTTCGACAAGCGCGGAATCAAGTGGACGATGCGGGATATTCCTGTGTTCTACCGTGAGGGTAAGGGATTGTGCGTCGAGCTCGATCGCAGAATTTATACTCTGGATGAGTTTTTCAAGTAACCGGTTTCAGCCCAGCTTGTCTAAATAGATTTCATCGAAAGCCATGCCTCAAAGCGTGGCTTTCTCTGTTTTCGTATAAAAGTGAAATCGCCATCCAAACTTCTGAGTCAGTACGTTTGGATGGCGATTTCTGCACGGCTTGATTACTCAGCACCTATCGTGTGCACTAATTTGCGTCCATCTTCTTTTTGGCGAGCCGGGCTTCCGGAGTTTTGGAATAAAGATTTACCACATCCCTGTAACGAGCCTTGGCATTGGCCTTATCCCCGATCTGCTCGAACGCAAGCCCCTGCTTGTACAGCGCAGCGGGCCGTTTAGCGCTTTTGGTGTATTTGGCGATCACAACCTGGTATTCAAGAATGGCCTTTTCATACCACTGCTCTTCATAATAGCTTTCAGCGAGGTAGAACTGCGCATCGGAAACTTTCGGAGAATTGGGGTTCTTTGACATGAACTCCTTGAAACGCTCACGTGCGCTGTTATAATCCTTTTTCTCCATCAGGAGAAGACCTTCACTGAGCAAATTCTCGCTCATAGAAGCTTCAGATGCGGAAGGTTTGGATACAGGCACTCCGGGCTGAACAGGCGCTTTAACTACAGGTGGTAGTGGAGTATTCGATTGCCCCTCTGGTGAAGCAAGCCCGATATATTTCTCTATCCTTGCAATTCTGTTTTCAAGCTCATTGGTCTTACTGACCTGCAGAGAGTCTTCCATATCAAGCCGCTTCATCGCGCTCTGATAGTTGTACTGCAACTCGTTGATCGAGCCGCGAAGCCGCGCAATGTCCTCTCGATATTGGGTCATTTCCGAGTAAGAGCCCGCCGATTGCTGTTTGATCGTCTGGGACTCCTGCTTCAATTGGGAAACCTGTCCCTGCACATAGCTCAGATCATTCTGTGACGCACATGCCGAGAGGAGCACAAACGGCAAAAACAAAAAAGATCGTTTTTTCATCATAGATCCAACATTGGTTCATCTATAAAAGTAAATACCGGGGCACCGGGCAATGCCCGGTCTCCGGTAAGAAGATTCGATGAGACGGTTATTTCGTAATGAAATGATCCCGTCTATTTTTAGCCCAAGCCTCTTCATTGTGGCCGGGATCAAAAGGCATTTCCTCGCCAAAACTTACCGCTGTAAGACGGCCTGCGCTGACACCGGCAGTAATCAGATACTCTTTAGCAGCAGTGGCACGGCGTTCGCCGAGCGCCAGGTTGTATTCATCGGTACCACGTTCGTCGCAATGTCCCTGGATGGTTGCATTGACCAGAGGATTTTTCTCCATCCATGCGGCATTCTGCTTCAATTGCTCTTGAGCTTCGTCACTCAGGGCTGAACTGTCGAAATCAAAGAAAATATCCCCAATAACTGCACCGGCAACAGCGTTGTCACCCGAAAGATTCTCAACGGTTACACCCGATGTGGCACCGTCAGCCCCAGCTCCATACCCGGCACCTGAAGCGTCTCCAGAGGTCGATACCGCACTTTTCGAAGAACAACCCGCCAGAATAATCATGGCAGCACCGATAAAACCAGGTAATGTGTGTCTCATACTGTTCCTCTCAATTTGTTGAGCGTTTATCAGCAAAAAAACCGGAGAGCCCGCAGACTCTCCGGATAATCAACATCAAATCATTATTTCTCTACGAAATGCACTCTTCTGTTCTGTGACCAGGCCGCCTCGTCATGGCCGATTGCGAACGGTTTTTCCTCTCCATAGCTGATCGTGGAAAGACGATCCCCGCTCACGCCGAGACTCATCAGTGACTCTTTGGCCGACTCCGCCCTGCGCTCACCGAGAGCCATGTTGTATTCCGCGGTTCCGCGCTCGTCGCAATGCCCCTCGCACACGAGGCTCTTGCTCTTGTTCTGAGCCATCCACTCGGCATTGTCCCTCAGCTGTGCCTGGCTTTCAGGAGTGATAATGGAACGATCAAAATCGAAGAAAATATCTCCAAGCATGACGGATTTCACAGGTGCTGGTGCCGGAGCTGGTGCCGAAGCGACAGGCGGAGGAGGAGCGGCTTGCTTGTTATACGGATAGTGACAACAGCAAGCGCCGAGAAACAGCACTGCCGGAACGTACAGGGCTCTGGTGATCGCTTTAACAGGGGTCATATAGTCCTCCACTGATTAAAAGATTGACGAGAAGAAAAACCGGTTAATTCCTGATCGACCATGACGGCTGCTGCTGCTCACCCTTCATATTGAGCAAGGGCCGCTGGTTGGTCCCGTCGACATTCATAACATATAATTTTCTCGAGCCGGCCCGGGTTGATGAAAAAACAATCATGCTTCCATCGGGTGACCATGAGGGGTACTCATTATTCCTTGCGCCGCTGGTCAATTGAAGCAGATTTGAACCATCGACATTGATCATAAATATATTGATTTCACCGTTCTTTTGCAGGGACGAGTACAAGATTTTATCGCCAGATGGCGACCAGGACGGCTGGGTATTGTAGGTGCCGCTGTAGGTAAGCCGCCTGACGCTTCCACTTGAAAGATCCTGAATGAAAATCTGCGGAGGGCCTTCCCGGGTCGAGACAAACGCCATTTTGGAACCATCAGGTGAAAAACTCGGAGAGACCTCGATACTGTGCCCCCTGGTCAATCGGCGAGCGACAGTCCCGTCAGCCCTGATAAGATAAAGGTCTTGTGAACCTTCGTAAGACAGGGTTGTAGCACACTCGTTGGTGCCGGGACGCCAGGCCGGACTGATACAAACGCCCTGCTTTTTAACCGAAACCGTCGAGCCGGTGGAAAGATTTTTGATGTAGAGATCGGGACGGCCGCTTGAAAAATCAGTCCAGGCAAGAAACCTCCCATCTGGCGATACTGAGGGCGTAAGTGAAATCGACTTCGTATTGGTAAGCTGACGGATGTTCGTCCCGTCGAAATCGCACATATAAATCTCTTTCTGGCCGGTGCTATTTGATACAAAAACCATTTTGGTGCCAAAGACCGACCGTTTACCGGTAAGCATCTCGACCAGATCGGCGCAGAAACGCAAACCGATATCGCGAAGCGCCTTGTCCTGGCCACTATATTTCCGATTGAGCAGCAGCTTGCCGGTAACATCCCACACCTGCATCTGCATGGCCGGATCGCCGCTCTGCTTCGTCACGCTGCCGCCGACAAACACATCGGCGCCAATCGACCTGACAGCGCCGAGATTCAAAGCACCATTCTGCGCATTCCGGATATTCAGTGGCGCCGGCATAAGGTTGAACAAACCGGTAAAATCAAGCCCACCCTGGATGGTGCTGTCCAGACTTCTGGCCCATTCGGATTCCTTGCCGCCGTTGGACTTGAGATGGTCGAGAATGATCGAAATTCTGCCACTCCCCTCCTTGCGGATGGCGATATACTCGTTTACCTCCTCCGCCCTGATGGTAAAAGGGACCATAAAAAGGCAAAAAAGGGCAATAAGAGTACGAACTGAAGAAATCCTGGCGGTTTTCATAACAAGCTAACTGGATTGAACATTGTTGAAGCCGAACACACCGCAACCGGCAAAGAAAAAATATACACAAAACAACAATACGCGCTTTTCAGTCTATGCAACAAGATAATCACAATCGTGAATAAGCAAACTGCTTACTGGTTGATACCTTGTGGAGTAAAGACAAACCCTACCCAAAGACCTTTAGTACCGTACTCCTTCGGAAGAGGTGGAAATGGAGCAGATTTTTCAAGCGCACGCCGGACAGAGCTGTTCAGATATTCACTCGTCGATTTCCGATCGTACCGAGTCTGGCTGACCGAACCATCCGGCATGATATAGATGAAAACATAGACCTCCATGCCCGAAGTGCTCCTAACCATCTGGTTTGAAAAAGACCAGTTATCCTGAATAATTCCGGCAATTTCAGCCTTGTAAGGATCAAACGCGCCTCCACCACCGCTGCCATACCTGCCGCCTCCTGCTCCCGAACCGGAGCCGGACGAAGCCGTCCCGCCACCTTCAGAAGCCACCTGCTTCTGGAGCTTTGCCAAAGTGCTGCTGAGATTGGACGGACCGCTGGAAGCTGCGCCCTGCTGCTTGGCTTCACTTTTTTTCAGTTTGTCAAGCGTGGCCTGAAGATTTTTGCGCTCATCGGAAACTTCCGGCTTTTTCGGAGACTGCTCGGGAGGCTTGGCAACCAGAGTCTTTTCAGGAATTTTCTTGACCGTCGCTGGCTTGGCAACCTTGGGTTCCGGTTTGGGTTGCGAAGGCTCAGGAACCTTTTTCACGGCAGGCGGCTCCGCTTCGGACGCTTTTGCTTCCGGAGCTTCTGCGGGTGAAGCCGGGATGCTTTTCGGTCCGCCGGCAGGGCCAGGACGTCCGGGCATTGAAACCAGAGACACGTTAACCACTTTCAGCGGCGGATGCATCCGGACATAGAGAAGCTGGAAAAATACAACGACGGCAATAAGCGCCAGGTGCGCAGCTGCTGCAACGCCAAGCCAGACGTAAAACCGCCGTTCTTCCAGTCTCAGTTCATCCCTTGATTGCATACTTTCTGCGCCGAATCAGCGTTCTTGATGATTCGAGTCCCCGGGCTCTGTCACCATACCGATCTTTTCCACTCCAGCTTCCCTGATCGATGCCATGACTGACATAACAAAACCGTAAGGAAGCGTGCGGTCAGCCTTGAGATAGACCTCATCAGCCTTCATGGATTCCAGAATCTTCGGCAGACGATCGGCCAGCTCCGAAGCATCGAGCTGGTAGTCGTTGATCATCACCTTGCGGGAAGCATTGACGCTCACCACAAGCCCTTTGGGATCGATATCCATACGCTCATGCGTCGTCTGCGGCACATCGACCTTCATGCCGCTGGTCATCATGGGCGCAGTCACCATGAAAATGATAAGCAGCACCAGCATGACGTCAACAAACGGCGTCACGTTGATTTCGCTCATGAGCCTTGTTTTCTGTCCGGTCATCATCGTCAGGGCCCTCCGCTTACTGCTGATTGAGGTACGATTCGACGAAATCGGGCACGAAATCCTCCAGGTCTCTCTCGATCTGACCGATTTCGCTGGTAAGATAGTTGTAGCCGATCACCGCCGGAATAGCCGCGACAAGACCTGTAGCCGTAGCCACCAAGGCTTCGGAAATACCCGGCGCAACCGCCGCCAGTGAAGCGGACTTCATGAGGCCGATATTTTGAAAGGAGCTCATGATGCCCCACACGGTACCGAACAGACCGATAAAGGGTGCCGTATTGCCAACCGTGGCAAGAAACGGCACCAGACGGCTCAGACGTTTGCTTTCGGTATTGACCTCCCGCTTCACAGCTCGCCTGATATGCTCTTTCAACCGAGCATCATCTCCCCGGTTACGCATCGAGCTGTATTCGATGTATCCGGCACGAAACACTCTGGGCAGCGAACCGCTCCGGAAACTCTCACTGGTGGCAAAGAGACGATCGGTATTTTGCAGCTCAAAAAAAGAGTCGAGAAAATCCTGCGACTCCTTCTTCGACTTCCTGACCATGCCAAACTTCCAGGCGATAATTGCCCACGAGAGGATGGAAAACAGCACCAGGATCAACAGGACCATCAGCACCACAGGCCCGGAGCCTGCAATCATTGAAACGATTCCGCCACTGACTTGTTCAGGCATGGTTGACTCTCTCGGCTAAGTTCATGATAAATTTCAGAAAGATGCCAGGTTACGCACGGCCAGATAGGCAACCACGGAACCCGATATGGCACACAATGTATTGACCAGATCGTTGTTAACAAAATGGTATCCTTTTAGCAATTCATTCGTTACACGACTGCCATCGGAAGCGATGCTGTGCGTGCGTTCCGTCACTTTTTTGCGGATAGGATCGTAGTACTGCGCCTGCACCGTCGCCCCGAAAAAGCTGTCCACCAGACTGGCCATCAGACCTGCAACGCCGATCACCAGCAGCGACTGTATAATGCCTACCTGATTGATCCACGAAACGTTCATCAACGCAGCGCTCGAACAGATCAAAAGCGAGCCGACAAACGAAGCCGAGGTGCCTGGAATAGACACACCGCCGGAGGTTCCCACCGGCACCTCCTTGAAGGTGGTAATCAGCCGTGCTTTCGGATTGGGCCACATCGTGCCGATTTCGGTCGCCCAGGTATCGGCCTGAACAGCTGCCAGCGTGCCGAGGTAAGCAAAAAAGATATAGGGATCACCTGACAGCGAGTAGATTGCCATCATGAGCCAGGCAATGCCACCATTTGCGTAAACCTGGCCGGCATCACGCTGTGAGCCTTTCTCGAAAACCAGATCGAACCGCGCCTTGCGTTTCCGGCCGAGCTTGGAGAGAATCGAGGAGAGCAGGTAAAACGTCAGAAGCGGCACCGTCCAGACCAGACCACCGATACCGAAAATGGTTGTGCCAAGCAGAAAGGTAGCCGTTGCACCGCTGTTGTTGAGGAACTTGACCACAACCGAAAACAGCGCCAAGAGAAGGGCGAACACACCACCGAGCAGAAATCCTTCCACCGTAGCAATGTGGCTCACCTCGATCACATACAGCACATAGGCAATCGAAACCGGAATGAACAGGTTATCAAGACCGTAGGAAAAGAGAGCCTCGACTGCCGTCGCGAGCAGGGCAAGCAGCAGCGCAAGGCATAGCAGCATCCATACCGGCTGACCGACAAGACCGCCGGTGAAGAAGGGCTGGAACACCAGTAGCGAAATAGATAAGATAAGCAAGCTGGAAACAAACATGGCAGCCGACCCCTGAAGGGTTTTGCGGTTATTGCCAAACCCGTCGAGATGCGCTCCACCGGAGGCCGTACCTACCAGTGCAGCCAAGGCGTCACTGACACCAAGCACCAGCATCGAAGTTTGGAGAATCCAGACATGCTCATTCCACAGCACAAGTGCTTGCAAAAAAAAGATCATCGGAAAGAGCACCGGGCCATAACTCGGCACCGGCTTGCCGTCCTCATTCATGAGCGGCTCGGCATGCAACGAACTCAACAATCCGGATTTGAGGCTCAAGAGACCAACACCAGCAAGCAAGAGTGAAGCAATCAGGGGATAAAAGTTAGAACTGAAATAGGCGGGAATAAAAAACATAACAACCCCCATGCTCAGATGGGTCACCTTTCTGACCACAAGCGAGTTGACCGAAAACTTCCGGGTCAGCAGTTCACCGAGCAGAAGGAAAGAGCCAACCAACGTCAGCAGCAGAAAAAAAGAGGGCAGATCCTGTCCGGAAGGAGGTTGGATACTCACCATAGTACTGGCTTTCTGAAAAAATAAGGGCATAAGACTAATCCTTTAGAGAACTTCAACGAATGAACAGAGCGATCATCCGTTCCTCTGATTAACTTGTTCCACAAACTTATTGTTTGAGCGCAACAGGATGAATTTTCCGCGATTCCGACCCCATTGCCCAGCACTTTTTACCTTTCCAAGGCGACTGCGAGGAAAGGCACTCTGTCAAGATAATATTTTCAAATTTTTACACCACCCTGATCCAAGTTAAATTATAGTTGTTTTTTATGAATTCCGTCAATATCCGGCTTGATTTAATAGCACGGAAACTGTAAATTATCTCCAATTTTCTTTATAAACTGGCGCGACAACAGAATCACAGCAATGCCGTTTACAAACCCCGCTCATTTCATGACCCGATACACTGCGCATTCGGGTGCATTCCGATCCGAAGCCACGGCTTCCGCTCCCGCACGTCCAATCCTCCTCCTTCTTCTTTCCGGCATTATCCAGATCGTATCGGTACTACTCGTACAGGTACTCATTCATGTAGCCTGACTGCCAGGCCCTTGCCAAGTCCATTGTATTCTTTTTCTCGACAATAGATTCAGACTCCAGGGCTTCAGCGCAAAGAGGCCCGGACGTTCTTGTTTTCAATTGCTTAACCATTGCCATAACTCATGAGATCTGACACCATAAAAAAAGGGTTCGAAAAAGCTCCGCATCGCAGCCTGCTCAAAGCTACCGGCGCTATTTCGACAAGAGACGATTATTCAAAGCCTTTTATCGGCATCTGCAACTCCTTCAACGAGCTGATTCCCGGCCACGCGCATTTGCAGGAGCTGGGCCGCATCGCCAAGGAGGCTGTGCGCGAGGCGGGCGGAGTGCCGTTCGAGTTCAACACCATCGGCGTCTGCGACGGCATTGCGATGGGCCACGTCGGTATGCGCTACTCGCTGGCCAGCCGCGAGTTGATTGCAGACTCGGTTGAGACCGTGGTCGAAGCGCACCGCCTGGACGGACTGGTCTGCATTCCAAACTGCGACAAGATCACCCCCGGCATGATGATGGGCGCGCTCCGCACGAACGTGCCGGTCATCTTCGTTTCCGGCGGTCCGATGAGTGCCGGCCACACGCCCTCCGGCAAAACGGTCGATCTGATCTCGGTGTTCGAGGCGGTCGGCCAGTGCAGCACCGGAGAAATCACGGAGGACGAACTCCAGACCATCGAAGAGTGTGGCTGCCCCGGTTGCGGCTCCTGCTCCGGCATGTTCACCGCCAACTCGATGAACTGCCTCTGCGAGGCGCTCGGCTTCGCCTTGCCCGGCAACGGCACAATCCTTGCCGCCGATCCTCGCCGTAACGAGCTGGTCAAAGCCGCCGCCGGGCGCATCGTCGATCTGGTCAACAAAGATGTGCGCCCGCGCTCCATTCTGTCGCGCCAGTCGATGCTCAACGCCTTCGCGCTCGACCTGGCGATGGGCGGCAGCACCAACACGATTCTGCACACGCTGGCCATCGCAAGCGAAGCCGAACTCGAGTTCGACTTCTCGGAGCTGAACGATCTGTCGGCCAAAACGCCCTACATCTGCAAGGTGAGCCCGGCAACGACTGAGGTGCACATCGAGGATGTGGATCGCGCGGGAGGCATTTCGGCGATTCTGAAAGAGCTGTCGAAGGTCGAGGGCCTGCTCGATCTGTCCGCACCGACCGTCACCGGCAAGACGCTCGGCGAAAACATTGCTGACGCCGAGGTGCTCGACCGCTCGGTCATCCGCTCGGTTGAGGAGCCCTACTCGGCCACCGGCGGCCTCGCAGTGCTCTACGGGAACCTTGCGCCGAACGGTTCGGTTGTCAAGACCGGAGCTGTGAGCCCTTCGATGATGAAGCACACCGGCCCGGCCAAAGTCTACGACTGCCAGGACGACGCCATCGCAGGCATCATGAATGGTGACGTCAAATCGGGCGACGTGGTGGTGATCCGCTACGAAGGCCCGCGCGGCGGCCCCGGCATGCCTGAAATGCTCTCGCCGACAAGCGCCATCATGGGCCGTGGCCTTGGCGACTCGGTCGCGCTGATTACAGATGGACGTTTCTCCGGTGGATCGCGCGGAGCTTGCGTAGGCCACGTATCGCCCGAAGCTGCTGACCGCGGCCCGATCGCGGCGGTACAGACCGGCGACATGATCACCATCGACATTCCGGGGCGCACCATGAGCGTCGCTCTGGATGACGAAACCATCCGGCAGCGCATCGAGGCTCTTCCGGAATTCGAACCGAAAATCAAGAAAGGGTATCTGGCACGGTACGCGCGAATGGTCACATCGGCCAACACTGGCGCCGTCCTGACAACAAACTTTTAAAGCTGCGGGCAAACAGCGGCCGGAAATTGCTTCCGGCTGCATTGCCTGACGATCAACCTGTTCGCACCATGCATACAAATGGAGAGAAACTGAACGGATCCGAAATATTTTTCGAGTCCCTGCGGCGTGAAAACGTCGACTACATCTTTGGCTACCCCGGCGGGGCATTGCTGAAGGTCTACGAAACCCTGCACGATGTCGAGGACATCAAACACATCCTCGTTCGCCACGAGCAGGGCGCGACCCACATGGCCGAGGGCTATGCCCGCGCCACCGGCAGACCCGGCGTCGTGCTGGTCACCTCCGGCCCCGGCGCGACCAATACGGTCACCGGCATCGCCAACGCCTACATGGACTCCTCGCCGATGGTGGTTTTCACTGGCCAGGTGCCAAGCTCGCTGATCGGCAACGATGCATTCCAGGAGGCTGACATCGTCGGCATCACCCGTCCGATCACCAAGCACAACTTTCTGGTCAAGGATGTGAAGGAGCTGGCCTCGACCATCCGCAAGGCCTTTTTCCTGGCCACTCACGGACGTCCCGGCCCTGTGCTGGTCGATATGCCGAAGGATGTGCTTAACGCGATCTGCACCTTCGAGTGGCCGGAGAGCGTTGAAATCCGCGGCTTCAAGCCGACCATCAAGTGCCACACCAACCAGGTGCAGAAGGCAGCCAAAATGATTGCCAAGGCCAAGCGCCCGCTCTTCTACGTCGGCGGCGGCATCATCACAGCTGAAGCATCAGAAGAGCTGCGCAAGCTGGCCATCGAGCAGCAAATTCCGGTCACCATGACCCTGAACGGCCTCGGCGCGTTCCCCGGAGACCATCCGCTCTCGATGGGTATGCTGGGCATGCACGGCACCTACTGGGCTAACCAGGCGGTCAATTCGTGCGACCTGTTGATCGCTGTCGGTGCGCGTTTTGACGACCGCGTCACCGGCAAAATTGACACCTTTGCCACGCAGGCCCACATCATCCACAACGACATCGACCCGACCAACGTCGATAAAAACATCAAGGTCGATCTGCCGGTCGTGGGTGACTCGAAGGATTTCCTCGCCTCGCTGCTTGAAGCGATGCCCAAAGGAAAAGAGGATCGTAGCGAATGGCTCGACCAGATCGAGGGCTGGCGCAAGCAGTGCCCGATGGATTACACCATCGAGCCCGATTCGCTCAAGACCGAGTTCGTCATCGACGAGGTTTCCAAAAAGACCAACGGCCACGCCGTGATCATCACCGACGTCGGCCAGCACCAGATGTGGACGGCGCAGTACTACAAGTTCACTGAACCGCGCTCGATCATCACCAGTGGCGGACTCGGCACGATGGGCTACGGCCTGCCGGCCTGCATCGGCGCAGCATTCGGCGTCACCGACCGCCCGGTGATTCTCTTCACCGGTGACGGCGGCCTGATGATGAACATTCAGGAGCTGGTCACGGCGGTGCACAACAAGCTGCCGGTCAAGCTCTTCCTGATCAACAACAGCTATCTCGGCATGGTGCGCCAGTGGCAGGAGCTGTTCCACCAGGAGAAGTACACCTTCACCGATCTGGAGGAGAGCAACCCCGACTTCGTCAAAGTCGCCGAAGCATTCGGCTGCAAGGCTCTGCGCGCCGATAATCCGGAGTCGGCAAAGAAGGCCATCGATGAAGCGCTCGCCTACAACGATGGGCCGATTCTGGTCGAGTTCAAGGTTATCCGCAAGGATATGGTGTTCCCGATGGTGCCCGCCGGCGCGTCGATCTCCGACATGCTGCTGGCCAGGCTGAATCCAAAAACAATGGTTTAAGCACTTCTATGAAACACATTATTTCCGTTCTGGTCGAGAACAAATTCGGCACCCTGAACCGGGTGGCCGCCATGTTCAGCGCCCGCGGCTTCAACCTTGAAAGCATCTCCATCGGCGAGACCGAAGACACCGAAATCTCGCGTATGACCATCGTCACCCGGGGAGATGACCGGATCGTCAGCCAGGTGCTCAAACAGCTCAACCGGCTGGTCGATACCATCAAGGTGACCGACCTGACCCATCAGCCCCATGTGGAGCGCGAACTGCTCTTGATGAGCCTGAAACTCAACACGAGCTCGCGCACCGAGATTTTCGAGCTGATCAACGTTTTTAAGGGAAAAGTCGTGGATATAAAGCAAAAATCCATTACTATTGAGGTCATTGGTTCGCCGGACAAGATCAACACGGCGATCGACCTTTTCAGGCCGTTCGGCATCCGGGAACTCGCCCGGTCAGGCGCGGTTGCCATACACCGCGGAGAACACTGATTTTTTATATGTCTAACCAGTCAATACGAACATTACGCAAATGTCAATGAACGTCTATTACGAGCAGGATGCCGATCTCGCGGTACTGCAGAACAAGAATATCGCCGTCCTCGGCTTTGGCAGCCAGGGCCACGCCCATGCACTGAACCTGAAGGACAGCGGCATGAACGTCTGCGTCGGTCTGCGCACCGACAGCGCCTCCTGCGACAAAGCTCGCGAGGCCGGTCTGAAGGTTGATACAGTCGCCGAAGCGGTCAAGTGGGCCGATATCGTCATGATTCTCCTGCCGGATCAGACCCAGAAAAGCGTCTATGACAACGAAATCGCACCGAACCTGAAATCGGGCGCAACGCTCGCTTTCGGCCACGGCTTCAATATTCACTACAATCAGATCGTGCCTCCGGCCGATGTGAACGTGATCATGATCGCTCCGAAGAGCCCCGGTCACCTCGTTCGCCGCACCTACACCGAAGGCAACGGCGTGCCGTGCCTCATCGCAGTGCACCAGGATGCTACCGGCGACGCAAAAGCGATTGCGCTTGCATGGGCGCGTGGTATCGGCGGCACCAAAGCCGGCGTCATCGAGACCAACTTCAAGGACGAAACCGAAACCGACCTGTTCGGTGAGCAGGCCGTGCTTTGCGGTGGCTCTGCCGAGCTGATCAAGGCTGGTTTCGAGACCCTGACCGAAGCCGGATACCCTGCCGAACTCGCTTACTTCGAGTGCATGCACGAGCTGAAACTCATCGTTGACCTTTACTACGAAGGCGGCCTTTCCCGCATGAACTACTCGGTCAGCGACACCGCCGAATACGGCGGCATGACCCGCGGCCCGCGCGTCGTCGCATCCGCCGCGAAAGCCGAAATGAAGAAAATCCTCGAAGAGATCCAGGACGGCCGCTTCGCCAAAGAGTTCATCGACGAGTGCAACGGTGGCTACAAGAAACTCAACGAGCTGCGTGACAGCAACCGCAACCATCCGATCGAGAAGGTCGGCGAGAAGCTGCGCGGCATGATGAGCTGGCTCAAAAAGAAGTAAGAGAGGAGAGCCATGTATAAAATTGTATCAATACCCGGCGACGGCATCGGACCCGAAGTGGTGGCTGGCGCTCTTGCCGTTCTCGACGCAGTTGCGAAAAAGCACGGCTTTGAAGTCGAAATCGAGGAGCACCTCTTCGGCGGTGCATCCTACGACGTGCACGGCTCCATGCTGACCGACGAGACGCTCGAAGCGTGCAAGAACTGCGACGCCGTGCTGCTCGGTGCGGTCGGCGGCTACAAATGGGAGAACCTCCCGCACGACAAAAAACCCGAAGCGGCCCTGCTGAAACTCCGCAAAGAGCTCGGCCTGTTCGCAAACCTTCGCCCGGCAAAGGTGTATGACGCTCTCGTGTCGTCATCGACGCTGAAAAGCGAAGTGGTGCAGGGCACCGATTTTATGGTCTTCCGTGAACTGACCGGCGGTATCTACTTCGGCCAGCCGAGAGGCTACGACGAAGCTCGCGGCTGGAACACGATGGTGTACGAACGCCACGAGGTCGAGCGCATCGCACGTCTGGCCTTCGAGTACGCACAGAAGCGCGACAACGCCAAGGTGACCTCGATTGATAAGGCCAACGTGCTCGAAGTTTCGCAGTTCTGGCGCAACATCGTGCACGAAGTGCATCAGGATTTCCCGGAAATCGAGCTGGTGGATATGTACGTTGACAACGCCGCCATGCAGGTGGTGCGCAATCCGAAGCAATTCGAGGTCATCGTGACCGGCAACATCTTCGGCGACATCCTGAGCGACATCTCCGGCATGATCACCGGTAGCCTCGGCATGTTGCCGTCGGCCAGCGTCGGCTCGGAACATGCGCTCTACGAACCGATCCACGGCAGCGCTCCGGACATCGCCGGTCAGAACAAGGCCAACCCGATCGCCACCATCGCATCGGTGGCCATGATGTTCGAGAACAGCTTCAACAGACCGGAAGTGGCGGCTGATATTTACGCAGCCATCGAGGGTGCGCTTGCGGCTGGAATGCGCACGGGCGATATCGCCGCGCCGGGTCAGGCTATCTCTTCGACCACCGAGATGACCGAAGCCATCGTCGCCCGAATTTGACCGTAAAGGCGTCGAAAAAGTAACAGAGCAAGTCCGAACAGCAATGACTGACGGACTGAAAAGCCGGGGCTCTGTAGGCCACCGGCTTTTCAATTTCAATCAGGAAAGGCAATACCGATAACGGAATCTTTCAGATCATGGCACAAACGATAACCCAGAAAATTTTCGCCAAAGCGGCGAACCGCAAGTTCGTCGATCCCGGCCAGAGCGTATGGCTCAATGTCGATGTCCTGTTGACGCACGACGTCTGCGGACCACCGACTTTCGATATTTTCAAGCAGGAGTTCGGCCCGGACGCCAAAGTGTGGGACCCGGAAAAGGTGGTGGTGCTTCCCGATCACTATATCTTTACGGCCAACGAACACGCGCACCGCAACATCGACCTGCTGCGCAAGTTTGCTGCCGAGCAGCATCTGCCAAACTACTATGACGTCGGCACCGACCGCTACCGCGGCGTCTGCCACGTGGCACTGGCCGAAGAGGGCTTCAACCTCCCCGGCACCGTCTTGTTCGGCACCGACTCGCACACCTGCACCTCGGGTGCGTTCGGTATGTTCGGCTCCGGCATCGGCAACACCGACGCAGCTTTCATCCTCGGTACCGGCAAGCTCTGGGAAAAGGTGCCCGATTCGATGAAGTTCACCTTCGAGGGCCAGATGCCCGAGTACCTGACGGCAAAAGACCTGATCCTGCAGATCCTCGGCGACATCGGCACGGACGGCGCAACCTACCGCGCCATGGAGTTCGACGGCGAGGCGGTCTATTCGCTGCCCATCGACGAGCGCATGACGCTTTGCAATATGGCCATCGAGGCTGGCGGCATGAACGGCATCATCGCAGCCGATGCGGTCACTGAAGCGTTCGTGAAGGCGCGCACCAGCAAGCCGTACGAAATCTTCCAGAGCGATCCCGACGCGCAGTACCACAGCATGTACCGTTACAACGTCGAGAAGCTCGAACCGGTCGTCGCCCAGCCGCACAGCCCGGACAATCGCGCTACCGTGCGCAGCGTGGCCGGCACGCCGATCACCAAATCGTACATCGGCTCCTGCACCGGCGGGAAGATCACCGACTTCAGGCTCGCGGCAAAGATTCTCAAGGGCAAAAAAGTCGCCGTAACGACCAACATCGTTCCGGCGACCGTGCTCGTGGCCTCGCAGCTTGAAAACGAGATGTACGACGGCCAAACGCTGCGCCATATTTTCGAGGAGGCTGGCTGCAACATCGCCCTGCCTTCGTGCGCGGCGTGCCTCGGCGGCCCCTCCGACACAGTCGGACGTTCGGTCGATAACGACGTCGTGGTTTCGACCACCAACCGGAACTTCCCTGGTCGCATGGGCAGCAAGATGGCTGGCGTCTATCTGGCCTCCCCGCTGACGGCGGCAGCCTCGGCTGTAACCGGCAAACTTACCGATCCGAGGGACTTCCTCTGATCCAACGAAACTGACAAAGAGAACATCATGGATACCATCATACAGGGTAAAGCCTACGTCCTCGGCAAGAATATCGATACCGACCAGATCATTCCGGCCGAGCATCTGGTCTACAGCCTCTCCGATCCGGAAGAGGTGAAGCTGTACGGCAAATACGCACTCTCCGGCGTCCCGCTTGAGCAGGCAGGCCTGCCGGAAGGCAAGATTCCGTTCGTCGAAGAGGGTCAATTCACGTCGCCCTACTCGTTCATCATCGGCGGCCCGAACTTCGGTTGCGGCTCCTCGAGGGAGCACGCACCGTTCGCGCTGAAAGTCGCCGGGGCAAAAGCGATTATTGCTGAATCCTACGCGAGGATTTTCTACCGCAACTGTGTGGACGGCGGTTTCGTTATTCCCTACGAGACCACCCAGCAGCTCAATAAAACCGTCATGACCGGTGACGAGCTGTCTCTGGATATGGAAAAGAACACGCTGACCAACCTCACGCAGAACATCACCTACGAGCTGAGGCCGCTGGGTGACGTCGTGAACATCGTGCAGGCGGGCGGCATTTTTGAATACGCAAGGAAAAACGACCTCATGGCATCAAGCTCTGAGGCATGAGAACACGATGACAATCGAACTGTACGACACCACCCTGCGTGACGGCACGCAGGGTGAACACATCAATCTTTCGGTTCAGGACAAGCTCCTGATCGCCGAGCGGCTCGACGAGTTCGGCGTGGACTACATCGAGGGCGGCTGGCCAAGCAGCAATCCAAAAGATGAGGAGTTCTTCCTGAAAGCCAGAAAGCTCAACCTGCGCCATGCCCGCATGGCTGCTTTTGGCTCGACGGCACGCGCGCTGGACAACATCGAAGGCGACCCGAACCTGCTCGGACTGATCGGCTCCGAAACGCCGGTCATCACCATTTTCGGTAAAACCTGGAAGGCACACTCCTCCAAGGGGCTCGGACTTTCGGATGACGAAAATGCGGAACTGATCTACCGTTCGGTGCAGTTTCTCGTCGCAGAGGGGCGCGAAGTCTTCTTCGACGCCGAACACTTTTTCGATGGCTGGAAAGACAACGCAGCTTTTGCCGAACGAATGATCAACGCGGCAGTCGAGGCCGGTGCAAGCCGCATCGTGCTCTGCGATACCAATGGCGGCTCGATGCCGCACGAGGTGACGGAGATCGTCAAGCGGGTGCGTGAAATCGTTTCGGTGCCGGTAGGTATTCACGCGCACAACGACAGCGACATGGCCGTAGCCAACTCCATCGAAGCGGTCAGGGCTGGAGCCACGCAGGTGCAGGGCACCATGAACGGCATCGGCGAGCGTTGCGGCAACGCCAATCTGGTGAGCATCATCCCGAACCTCATGCTCAAGCTCGACAGTGAGTTCAGCAATGTGCGGGATCTGAAGCAACTCACCTCGATGTCGAAGTTTGTGTATGAAATCCTGAACCTCCCGCCTGACTCCAAGGCGCCGTTCGTCGGCAAATCAGCCTTTGCGCACAAAGGCGGCATCCACGTCAGCGCGGTGATGAAGGAGAGTTCGCTCTACGAGCATATCGATCCGGCACTGGTCGGCAACCGCCAGCGCGTGCTGGTCTCCGAACTTGCCGGGCAGAGCAACATCCGCTACAAGGCGCAGGAACTCGGCATTCCGCTGCCTGATGACAACTCCCTGTTCAGAAACCTGGTCAATCAAATCAAGAAGCTTGAACACCAGGGCTACCAGTTCGACGGAGCCGAAGCCTCGTTTGAACTGATCCTGCGCCGCGAGCTTGGCCAGTTCAGCCCCTATTTCGAGGTGCTGGAATCGAAGGTACACATCGAAAACGGCCTTGATGTACGGGCCGTCGATCAGGCTGTGCTGAAGGTTGCCGTCGGCGATGAAGTCGAGATGACCGTCTCGGACGGCGATGGCCCGGTCAACGCACTCGACAAGGCGCTGCGCAAAGCGCTTCGAGGTTTCTACCCCGAAATCCGTACGATCAAGCTGATCGACTACAAGGTTCGCGTACTCGAAGAGAAGCAGGGAACAAGCGCCAAGGTGAGGGTACTCATCGAAACCAGCGATGGCCAGACCACCTGGGGCACGGTCGGCGTCTCGACCAACATCATCGAGGCCAGTCTTCAGGCGCTTAAAGACAGCCTGAACTACTACCTCTTCACAAACCATTCGAAGGCAACCACAGCCGTTCCAGCCGAAGAAGCCGTCCGGAACAGCTGATCCGAAGAACTTCCGCTGTCAGCATCCCCCTCGCTGACAGCGAGCCTTCCCATTTGCATTTCTCGCCGATAACGCCTTATCTTGCAAGTAATTTCACACTCCTGACCCCTACAGGACACTCATGCGAATTCACGACATCGACCCGGACAACCGGCCCAGAGAACGTTTTCTCCGCTCCGGCAAGGAAGCCCTGAGCCCGGCAGAGTTGCTGGCACTTATCCTGCGCTCGGGCACACCGAACCTCAATATTATCGATACCTGCAACCAGCTCATTGCAGAGCACAGCCTCGAAGGCCTCGCTGATCTTTCGCTTCATGAACTGCAAAAAATACCGGGCATAGGCCAAGCCAAAGCCATGCAGATCGCAGCCGTCTTTGAACTGCACCGCCGCATCCGTTTTGCAAAAAACATAAACCGGAAAATACAGGGTGCGCAAGATGTGTTTGAGTACATGCAGGGGCGCATTCCCGACGAATCGAAAGAGCACCTGTTCGTCCTGTTCCTCAACACGAAAAACAGGATTCTCAGTCACGAATCCGTTACCGTAGGCACGCTGACCTCCTCGCTCATCCATCCAAGAGAGATCTTCAAAGCAGCGATTCGCCAGAGTGCGCACTCTATCATTTTGGTGCACAACCACCCATCTGGCGATGTGCAGCCAAGCAACGCCGACAAACAGGTCACCTCGATTCTGAAAAAATCAGGCGACCTGCTCCAGATAGCGCTGCTGGACCATGTCATCGTGGGAAACGACGACTGGTTCAGCTTCAGGGATCACTCACTGCTCTGAACAATTACTCTTCTTAATGACAACATGCTGGCAATTCTGAGGAGAGGGAACCTGGCTGTGAACCGGATACCTCAGATGAGAGTCATTTCCTGAAAAGCAGTCTGGGAAACTGTCTGAAACGATCTCGGTTAGACACCAGTTTTAATTCGATTGAACCTCGTTTACAGCGGGGTTCAGCGGAGTGACGGTCATGTCCGGAGATGAAAGTTCACGGACACTCTTAGCCTGAAGACCTTTCTGCGTTTTGTCAAGTTCATACTCGACTTCAGAGTCCTGATTCAAAACTTTAAAACTCTGATCGGAAATGATGGCTGAAAAGTGGACAAAAATATCTTCTCCCCCATCCGGATTCAGGATAAAACCGTACCCTTTTTTGCCATCAAACCACTTAACTTTACTTTTAGCCATGATGACACCTTAAGGTTAATATTAACAGTGAATTTACTCACTAATATAGAATATTTCGTCAATTAGCGCAATACCCGCACAAACTCCCGTCTATTTTACTCCAAAAGTATATAAACCCCTATCATCTGCTCGTAATTATGAAACATATCATTCTCATCACAGGTGCAGGCAAAGGAATCGGCAGAGCGATCGCCCTTGAATTCGCCAAAGCCGCGAAGTATAATCCGGATTTTGAACCAGTGCTGGTACTCTCTTCACGAACCCGAAACGACCTGGATGCTCTTGCGCGTGAATGCCCAGCCGAAGGTGCCGAGACCGACATTATAACAGCAGACCTGTCGAAAATCGATGAGGTGCGTCAATTGGCCGATCATATCATCAATCGTTACGGCACCATCGACTGCCTGGTCAACAATGCGGGAGTCGGGCGCTTCAAACCGCTCGAAGAGTTGACCGAAGAGGATTTCGACGCCACGATGAACACCAACCTGAAAGGAACCTTTTTCCTCACCCAGATGCTTTTCGCATCCATGCAAAAGAGACGCTCCGGCCACATTTTCTTCATCACCTCGGTGGCTGCTGAAAAAGCTTTTGAAACATCGTCCATCTACAGTATGTCCAAATTTGGCCAGAGAGGACTGGTGGAAGCCCTGCGCCTGCATGCAAGAAAGTGCAACGTCAGGATCACCGACGTCATGCCTGGAGCCGTCGTAACCCCGATGTGGGGAGAAGTAAGCGATGAGATGCAAGCGGTGATGATGAGGCCTGAAGACATTGCCACTCCAATCGTGCAAGCCTACTTCCAGCCAGCGAGAACAACCGTCGAGGAGATCGTGCTACGCCCCACCGCTGGAGATCTGTAGAAGAAACAAGTGAACGAGATAGACGCACTGGATAAGCCAGACGGGGCATCCTGCATTAGTCAATTGACCATTGTCAATTATCAATTATTCCTCTTATCTTCAGGTTCTTCAACGCAATCACCACTGAACACACCATCACCATGAGTCTCAAGGAACGAATCGACCGGGAAATGAAAGAGGCGCTCAAAAGCGGCGATAAAACCCGCCTCAATACCATTCGCTCAATCCGCGCCGCGCTGCTGGAAAAAGAGGTCTCGATCAGGGTTGGCGGCAAAGGTGAGCTCAGCGAAGAGCAGGAGCTTGAAGTCGTGATGGGGCTTGCCAAACGGCGGCGTGACGCCATCGAGCAGTTCACGGCGGGCAACCGTCCCGATCTGGCCGAAAACGAAGCTGCTGAACTGGCGGTGCTTGAGGAATACCTTCCGAAACAGCTTTCCGACGAAGAGGTAGAAGCCGCGATTCGCGACATCGTGACCCAGACAGGCGCCGCGTCGATGAAAGATATGGGCAAGGTCATGGGCCTGGCCATGAAAGCGCTCAAGGGCAAAGCCGACGGCGGCAAAGTCCAGAACCTCGTCAAAGCCATCCTCTCAGCCTAACCACCATTTGCCGAAAAACCATGCTCGATATTTCTTATATCCGTCAGAATCCGGAAGAAGTAAAAGAGATGCTGCGACGCCGTCAGCAGAGCGACGACGCGCCAAAGGTTGACCGCCTGCTTGAACGCGATGCAGAGCGCAAGGCGATGGTTCAGCGAACCGACGACCTGAAGGCGCTGCGCAACCGCGTCTCCAAAGAGATCGCCAACATCAAGCGCACCGGTCAGGGATCGGGCGAAGAGCTGATCAGTCAGATGAAGGAGGTTTCTGATCAGATTGCCGATCTTGATCTTGGCCTCTCAACGCTTGAAGGCGAGATTGAGGAGTTGCTGCTCACCCTGCCCAACAAGCTGCACGAAAGCGTCCCTGAAGGACGTTCCGCTGATGAAAATATCCTCTACAAAGGCCCGGTTTCGTTCGAGCACAATCTGGATTTTCCGGTCAAGGATCACTTGGAACTTGGCAAAAGCCTCGGCCTGCTCGACTTCGAACGCGGCGCAAAAATCACCGGCGCGGGCTTTCCGGTCTATACCGGTAAAGGCGCAAGGCTTGAACGTGCGCTCATCAACTTCATGCTCGACACTCACTCCGCGAACCACGGCTACACCGAGGTGTTTCCGCCATTCATGGTGAACAAGGAGTCGCTCAGGGGCACCGGCCAGTGGCCCAAGTTCGCCGACCAGGTCTACCACATGCCCGAGGACGGCCTGTACGCCATCCCGACCGCCGAAGTGCCGGTAACGAACCTGCATCGCGGCGAGATGCTCGAAGACGACAAGCTGCCTATCGCCTATGCCGCCTACTCGGCCTGCTTCCGCCGCGAGGCTGGCAGCTACGGGAAGGACACTCGCGGCTTCCTGCGGGTGCACCAATTCAACAAGGTGGAGATGGTACGCTTCACCCGCCCTGAAAAATCGTACGAAGCACTGGAAGAGATTCTCAGCCATGCCGAAGCAATTCTCTGCGCGCTGAAGATCCCCTACCGTGTCATCACGCTCTGCAGCGGCGACATCAGCGCCAACGCAGCCAAGTGCTACGACATCGAGGTTTGGTCGCCCGCCGAGAACAAATATCTCGAAGCATCGAGCGTTTCGAACTTCGAGGACTACCAAGCACGCCGCTCGAACATTCGCTTCAAACCGGGAGGCAAAGGCAAACCGGAGTTCGTGCACACCCTCAACGGCTCCGGACTGGCGACCTCACGCCTGATGGTCTCACTGCTCGAACACTACCAGACCGCCGACGGCAAAATTATGGTGCCGGAGGTTCTGCGACCGTACACTGGATTCGACGTGATTGAGTAAAAAGTGGACGACGTGGAAAGGATAGACAAGAAAGCGAGGCGCGGGAACACCGCGCCTCTTTCATTATCAACTATCAACTGTCAATTGTCAACTATCAACTGCCTCTTGAATTCACAGGCCATACGGCTTACCGTGTCGGTGTCGATCAGGAAAGCATCGTGGCCGTAGGGCTCGTCGAGGAAAAGCAGACGTGAACCCGGAATCAGACGAGCGAGCTCTTCCTGCTCCTGTTTGGGGTAGAGGATGTCCGAATCGATGGAAAGAATCTCCACCGGCATTGTGAATGCTCCGAGCGCCGCTTCGTAGGACTCTCTGCCACGCCCGAGATCGTGCATATCCATAGCTCTGGTGAGAGTGATGTAGGTGTTGGCGTCGAAACGTCCGACCAGCTTGTCGCCCTGATGGCGCATGTAGCTTTCGGCCTCGAACAGGCCATCTTCGCGCTGCTCACGACCGAATCGCTCCTCATAGTTCTCGAAGCAGCGGTAGGTGCACATTGCCATCATCCGCGCGGCGGCGAGCCCTTTGCGCGGCTGCTGGGCCGGATCGTACCAGCCGCCCTGCCACTCCGCATCGGCGGCAATCGCCTGCCGCTGCGCCTCGCTCTGCGCGATGCACCACGCCGAATGGCGGCCGGAAATGCCCATCGGCATCAGCGCCCCGGCCATCTCCGGATACATCGCGCCCCATTCGAGCACCTGCATCCCGCCAAGCGACGCGCCGATCACGAGCTTGATCTTCTCGATACCAAACGACTGCAACAGCAGGCGCTGCGCGGCGACCATGTCTCGAATGGTGATGCGCGGGAAATCTGGCCCGTACCGCTTGCCGCTCTTCGGATTGAGCGACAGCGGCCCGGTCGAGCCGTAGCAGCTCCCGATCACGTTGCTGCAGATGATGAAATCCTTCGTCTCGTCGAAAGCCTTGCCCTCGCCGAACATGCCGCGCCACCAGCTATCTGCATCGGCGTTGCCGGTCAGGGCGTGGCAGACGAGAATGACGTTGCTTTTCTGTGCGTTCAACGTGCCCCAGGTTCGATAGGCAATCTTCAATTCCGGCAGCTCTCCACCCAGTTCGAGCGGGAAAGGATCGTATGATTTGAAGGAGCTGGTACTGTCGGAAATGATCGGTATATACTCCATCTGGGTCATGCTAAATTCTCGAATGCCTGGCTGAAATCAGCCTTGATGTCATCGATATGCTCGATGCCGACCGACACGCGAACCATGTCCTCAGTCACGCCCGCCGACTTCTGCTCTTCGGCGCTGAGCTGCTGATGCGTCGTCGAAGCGGGATGAATCACCAGCGTCTTGGCGTCGCCAACGTTGGCCAGGTGGCTGGCCAGCTTCACGCTGTCGATGAATTTCACCGCTTTTTCGTAGCCACCCTTCACACCGAAGGTAAGCACGCAACCGAAACCGTGCGTGAGGTATTTTTTGGCCAGCTCGTGGGTCGGATGGCTTTCGAGACCCGGATAGTTCACCCAAGCGACCGCGTCGTGCGACTGGAGCCAGCGGGCCAATGCGAGCGTGTTGTCGAGGTGACGCTCAACGCGGAGCGAGAGGGTTTCGAGGCCCTGCAACAGCATGAAGGAGTTGAACGGGCTGATCGCCGGGCCGAAGTCCCGCAGCCCCTCGACCCGCGCCCGCGCGATGAAGGCCAGATCGCCGACCGCTTCGTAAAACTTCAGACCGTGGTACCCTTCCGAAGGCTCCGTGAAGAGCGGAAACTTGCCATTGCCCCAGTCGAACGTGCCCGCATCGACGATGATACCACCCATCGAGGTACCGTGCCCGCCGATCCATTTCGTAGCCGACTCGACGACGATGGACGCGCCGTGATCGATCGGGCGACAGAGATAACCCGCGCAGCCGAAGGTATTATCGACAATAAGCGGAATCCCGTTCTCGCGCGCGATTGCGGCCACCGCGTCAAAATCGGGCACGTTGAACGCCGGGTTGCCGATCGACTCCATGTACAGCGCCTTGGTGTTCTCGTCGATAGCACGCCTGAACGCCTCCGGATCGTTGACGTCCACGAACTTCACCTCGATACCGAGACGCTTGAACGCCACCTTGAACTGGTTGTAGGTGCCGCCGTACAGAGAGCTTGACGAAACGATGTTGTCACCCGCCTGACAGATGGTGGCGATGGTGATGAACTGCGCCGAGTGGCCGCTCGCCACGCCGAGGGCCGCCTTGCCCCCTTCGAGCGCTGCCATGCGCTTTTCGAGCACATCGGTGGTCGGGTTCATCAGGCGCGTGTAGATGTTGCCCGGCTTGCGAAGCGCGAACAGATCGGCCCCGTGCTCGGCATTCTCGAACACATACGACGTGGTCTGGTAAATCGGCACCGCTCGCGATCCGGTCACCGGATCGGGCTCCTGACCGGCGTGGACCTGCAAAGTCTCGAACCGGTAGCTGTTGTCCTTGGTCATGGCTAAAAATCGATGGTTTGAAGCTCTCGCGCAGCAGGGGTAAGTGAGGGATCGGTTATACCGAGGGGAAGCGATGAAGAGAAGTATGAACTCAACGGGGATGCATACATCATCTTTCCCGGAATTCCTCCGGGATGGATTTGGCACCTCTCATAGGTGATATGAAGGTTGCCAAGGCTTCGCAGGGCCAGTCCCTCCGCCTTTCTGGATGATAGCTCGAAATCTGAAAAAGAACGTTCAAGTTTCAGGAATCTACGACAGGGGATGCTATTTTACAAGCAGTTGCCACCCGCTTTCAGGAAAAACACCGCCCAGCATTCTCCGCCTATGACCGCACGTGAAATCGCCCTCCGCGTCCTCATCGACCTCGACGGAATGAAGAAATCCGAAGAGCTGCTCAACCGGATGCTCGAACGCTCCAGCCTTGAGCGAAACGACCGTGCGCTTGCGCGAGAGCTGGTTGCAGGCACCCTGAAATACCGGCTGCAATGCGACTTCGTGATCGAACGATTTTACCGGCACGATTATGCGAAGGCCGCCGAAGTGCTCAAGCACATCCTGCGGCTTGGCGTGTACCAGCTCCTGCACCTCGACCGCGTGCCCCGCTCGGCAGCGGTGAACGAATCGGTCAAACTCGCCCGCAAATTCAAGGGCGAACATCTGGCAAAGCTGGTCAACGGCCTGTTGCGCAACCTCTCGAAGGCGACAATCGATCTGGAAGGCTGGACGGCCGACTTGCCCGAAGCCAAACGACTGTCGATCCTGTACTCCTACCCGGAGTGGCTGACCAGCCGATGGATCGCCAACTACGGAGCTGAAACCGCTGCAAAGATGCTCGCCTACGGGAACCAGCCGCCCGCAACCGCCTACCGGATCAACCTGCTGAAGTCCGATCCCGAGACGCTGCTCGCCACACCTGAGCTTTCGGATGCGAAGCGGGTTTCAGACGACGAAGGGCTCGGCAGCTTCTTTTTCTCGAAGTCATTCGACCGCATGGAGCCGCTGCTGCGAGATGGCGTCGTCAGCGTACAAAACCCGACGCAGGGACTCGCTTGCCTGCTCGCTGCACCGCAACCGGGCAGCACGGTGGTCGATTTATGCGCCGCGCCGGGCGGCAAATCGACCTTCATGGCCGAACTGATGCAGAATCGCGGGCGCATCATCGCCCTCGACCGCACGCCCGCCAAAGTCGAACGCCTCGCATCGAATGCGCAGGCACTCGGCATCACCATCATCGAGCCGCGAGAGGGCGACGCGCTGACGTTCGAGCTGGAAGGGGCTGTGGATACCGTCCTGCTCGACGCGCCCTGCACCGGCACCGGCGTGCTGGGCCGCCGCGCTGAGCTGCGCTGGCGCACCACGCCCGAAAAGCTCTGGGAGCTGGTCGAGCTGCAAGCCGCGATGCTTGACCACGCAGCTTCGCTGCTCCCGGCCGGCGGCGTGCTCGTCTACGCCACCTGCTCGGTCGAACCCGAGGAGAACGAACAGCAGGCCGAGGCCTTCCTGAAACGCCACCCCGAGTTCGTAGCTGAACAATCGCGACTGACGTTGCCCGGCGCACACGAAGGGTTCGACGGAGGTTTTGCCGTACGTTTCCGGAAAACGGAGAGCTGAAAATGCCCGCACTTCAAGAACCGTGGCGCGGAACGCTCGATACCTTTCTGAACTACCTCACCATCGAGCGCAACTTTTCAGGCAACACCAGAGAGTCTTACCTGAACGACCTCGGACGCTACCTCGCCCATTTGCAGGGGCAACAGGTGAAGCCCGAAGAAGCCACGCCCGACCACATCCGGCAGTTCATCGAAGAATTGCACGACATTGGCCTCGAAGCAAGCTCGGTTGCACGAAACATCTCGGCCATCCGCTCATACCACAAGTTCCTGCTCGCCGAGCGAATCGCGCAAGCCAATCCTGCCGAAAATATCCACCAGCCAAAACTCGCGCGCACCCTGCCCTCGGTGTTGACCGTCGAGGAGATGATGGCACTGCTCGAAGCCCCGCTCAGGCGACACCCGCCCGGCAGCTTCATGCTGCGCGACAAAGCGATGCTCGAACTGCTCTACGCCACCGGCATCCGGGTCAGCGAACTGATCGGTCTGGGCAAATTGAATTTGTATCTGGATGAGGGATTCATCAGGGTCTTCGGCAAAGGCTCCAAAGAGCGGCTTGTGCCTGTGGGAAGAAACGCCACGAAATGGCTCAAGCGCTATCTTGAAGAGCTTCGACCCGGCATGGTCAGCGCAACGTCGAAGGATGTGCTCTTTCTGAACTCACGCGGCGGCAAACTCTCGCGCATGTCCGCGTGGAACATCGTGCGCCAGCACGCCATCATCGCCGGCATCGAAAAGCCGATCAGCCCGCACACCTTCCGCCACTCCTTCGCAACCCACCTGCTCGAAGGCGGGGCTGACCTGCGCGCCGTTCAGGAGATGCTCGGCCACAGCTCCATCATCGCCACCCAGATCTACACCCACATCGACCGCTCGTTCGTCAAGGAAGTACACAGAACATTCCACCCGAGAGGGTAAAATCAGTTGACAATAATGAGCGGCGGTCATGCAGCCTGTTAGGAGTAACTCCCCATCCATCGAAATGATGGGCGTACTGCCCTTAAAGTTTTTTCTTCGCCAACTATCAACTGTCAACTATCAACTGCACCCTACCCTTTCATAATCCCCACCGGCACCAGCTTGGCAACCTTACGGGCGATGCCAGCCGACACGACCGTGCTGACAACATCGTCGATATCCTTGTAGGCCCGCGGCGCTTCTTCAGCGAGGCCCGCCAGTGACCCGGCCTGCACGGAAACGCCCATCGCTTCAAGCTCCCGCCTGAGCTGACCGCCTTGCACCAGATGCTTGGCCTTCTTCCTCGACATCCGCCGCCCGGCGCCGTGGCACGACGAGCCGAAGCTTTCACGCATCGAAGCAGGCGCGCCTTCCAGCACGAAAGACGCCGTTCCCATGCTGCCGGGAATAATCACCGGCTGGCCTGGAAAGGCGCGGGTCGCCCCCTTGCGGTGCACGAGAAGCTGGCGGCTTTGGCCATCGATTTCGTGGGTTTCGACCTTGGCGATGTTGTGCGCCACGTCATAGACCACGCGCAATGGCGAACTGCCGATGACCGCTTTCCACGCCTGACGGATCTCCCATGTGATGAGCTGACGATTCGACCACGCGAAGTTTGCTCCAGCAGACATGGCGCTGAAGTACTCCTGACCCTCGGCGGAGCGGAACGGCACGCAACACAGTTCGCGGTCGGGCACGGTGATACCGTACATTGGCATCGCGCGATTCATGACGCGGATGAAATCGGTGGCAATCTGGTGGCCCAGTCCACGTGAGCCGGTGTGGAGCTGAATGACCACCTGCCCCTCGAAAAGCCCCATGCGCCCAGCAGCATCGCAGTCGTAAATCGTGTCGATCCGGTCGATCTCGACAAAGTGGTTACCCGCCCCCATCGTGCCGAGCTGATCCCGTCCCCGCTGCTTTGCGTGCTCGGAAACCTTCGACGCATCAGCCGCATCGAGCACGCCACCCGACTCGATGTGGCCGAGGTCTTCCGGCTCTCCGTACCCAAACTCAACCATGCGAGGCGCTCCATCGCGAAGCACCTGATCGAGCTGTTTCGATGAAAAGGTGATCTGGTTGCCATGCCCAACGCCGGAAGGAACCTGCCGGTAAATCTCCCTTGCAAGCTCTCCGATGCTGTCGCGGAGCTCCTCGAAGCGTTCACTGGAAGCCAGGAGGCGAACGCCGCAGTTGATGTCGTAACCGATACCGCCCGGCGAAATGACCCCCTCGTCAAGATCGAACGCCGCCACTCCCCCGATCGGAAAGCCATACCCTTCGTGAATGTCCGGCATAGCCAGCGCGTAGCCGACGATGCCCGGCAGGGTCGCCACATTTACAAGCTGTTCGAGAGAGCGGTCGGCAAGAATCTGGTCGAGCATCGCCTCGGAAGCGTAAAAGCGCGCCGGAACCCGCATATCGCTCCGGTACGAACGTGGAATTTCCCACAGCCGCTCTTCAATTTCCCTGATCGACGATCGTTTCATCACCGGCTCCACTGAGGCTTTCTTGACGTGACAACGAGTAAGTAACCTGAACCAACAGCCAAGGGTAAGCGTTCCTGTGAAAAGCCGCCATCCGGCAGGCCGTGCAACCGGAAATGCAACAACACACCATTGCCATGATGAACCTGCCCATAATCCGCGCCATGCTGGCCGCATTCATCGCAATACTGACGCTGATGCCCACCACGCTCAACGCCGCTCAGAAAGGAGGAGCCATGACCTTTGAACTTACCTCACCGGCATTCCGACATGGAGAACCAATCCCGGAACAATACACCTGCGAAGGCCGGAACATCTCACCACCACTCGCCTGGAAAAACCTGCCCAAAGGCACCAAAAGCCTCGTGCTCATTGTAGACGATCCGGACGCACCCGACCCGGCAGCCCCAAAATTCACCTGGGTGCATTGGGTACTCTACAACATTCCTCCGGAGACAACGGAACTTGCGGAAGGAGCTGGAAATCGGCCTGCCGAGGCCGGAATGCTGGAAGGATTCAGCAGTTGGAACCGTGGAGGCTACGGAGGCCCTTGCCCGCCCATCGGCACCCATCGCTACTTTTTCAAACTTTACGCGCTCGACACCGTGCTCGACGACATGCTCTCACCACTCAAAGCCGACATCGAAGCCGCGATGCAAGGCCATATCCTCAGTGAAGCGGTAATGATGGGAACCTACAAGAAGAAAGGTAACTGACAGTGGCCGTTGTGGACTTGGAGGATAAAGGATAATTGGTAATTGTCGATGTGTTTCGAGAAAAACCCTCTCTCACCCCATTATCAACTATCAATTGTCAATTGTCAATTGTCAACTATCCATTCTTCTTCTGATGCCCCTCGAACTCGATACGGAGTGCTGAAAGTGTGAGATTTACATCGAAGAGAAACAGCACGAGTGAGACGATCAGGCAGATCATGCTGATGATGAACACGATCGAAACCAGCAACGGCAGATCGAAATGCAACAGGCTGGTGAGAAAAAGCAGGATGATGAGCGTGGCCGCACCGAGGCAACTTGCCACAGCCAGCATGATGGCGCTCCGCACGTAAAGGGCACGCCTCCAGAGCACATCGATTTCGCGGTCGATGCGGCTTTTGTCCACGCCGAACAGCCGGTCCCCCTGCTCCAACAGTTCTCGCGAGCGGTCGATGATTCTCGCCAGGCGGTTCGACATGGTGAGCAAGAGCAGACCGAGCCCGGAGATCAGAATCACCGGGCCTATGGCGGTTTGCAGAACGGGAACCAGTTCGTGAATGGTCTTGATGGTCATTGGTATTGAATATGTTATTCAGACTCCGCCCGGCTTAGCACGTTCGAGAGCAGATCGAGCCGGTCGCCGGGCTGCGGAATGAGCGCGTCAACGGCAAGTTCGTCGTGCAGAAACCCCTGGAACGACTGCTTGGCTCCATCTTCGCCATGCACGATCATCACCTTCGGCGACCCGGCCCTTGTCTTCAGCCAGCGCAGGAGGTCGGCGCGATCGCCATGCGCCGACAGGCCGCCGACCGTGTGCAGTTGCACCTGCACGCGATACATTCTCCCGTGCAGCGACACCTCCTTGTTTCCAGCCACGATCTCCCTGCCAAGCGTGCCTTCGGCCTGAAAGCCGGTGATGATGAGGTGGCACTCGGAGCGTTCGATATTGCGTTTCAGATGATGCAGGATGCGGCCGCCGTTGCACATGCCACTGCCTGCGATGATGATGGCCCCCTGATGGAGTTCGTTGATCTTCATCGATTCCTCCACCGTGCGGGTCATATGAAGGTTATCGACAGGCGGCATCCTTCGCATCTGACTGCGGAAAAGCCGCGCCTCCGCATCCCACAACTCTTCGTAATGCCAGTAAATGCGGCTCGCCTCGATCGCCATCGGGCTGTCGAGGAACACCTGCCATTTGTCAAGCCCCCACTCTTTGTAATGCTCGCCGAACAGGTAGAGCAACTCCTGGCTGCGGCCGATTGAAAAGGCTGGGATCAAGATGTTGCCGCAGTCGCGACATGCCGTTTCGATGATCTCGCCGAGCTCGGTCACAGTCTTGTCGAAATCGCGGTGCAGCCGGTCGCCGTAGGTGCTTTCGACGATCACCGTATCGGCCTGACCGATAGCTTCCGGATCGTTGAGAATCGGCGAATCGTACTGGCCGAGGTCGCCGCTGAACACCACGGTGCGAGTGTTTTCGCCCTCCGTGATCTCAAGCTTGACGAACGCCGAAGCGAGAATGTGGCCCGCATCATAGAGCGTCACGGCAATGCCCGGCAGAATTTCGCGCCGCTCGCCGTAGCCCACGCCGGTCATGTTTCTGACGCATTGCAGCGCCTCATCGACCGTGTAGAGCGGCTCGGCATGCTGATGGCCGTGCTTTCGCATGAACCGGGCGTCGTGCTCTGAAAGCATCGCCGAATCCCTGAGCAGAACTCTGCACAGATCGATCGTGCCGTGATGGGTGTAGATCGGCCCCTTGAAGCCCCGTTTGACCAGTTGCGGCAGGCGTCCTGAGTGGTCGATATGGCCGTGACTGAGCACCACGGCATCGATGTCGGAAGGCTCAAACGGAAAAGGCTCACGGTTCAGCACCTCAACGTCGTGGCTCCCCTGCACCAGTCCGCAATCGAGCAGCACCGTGTAGCCGCCAGCCCGCAAAATGTGACAGGAACCCGTCACCCTTTTCGTCGCCCCGTAGAATTCAATTTCCATGATCGCCCCCGTGTTTTGATGAACCGGTTTTCCGGCAGACCGGATGAGCCAAGAGCCTTTTTAAAATGTACGAAGCCCCGGTGTGGAAAAGCAAAAAGCCCGACGCGATGTCACCATAACGTCAGGCTTTCAACTCTTGAACCGGGCAAATGGCAAATATCAATCAGTCGCCCATGCGCTTCTTTTTTCTGCCGGAAGAAAAGCCTGTAAAGAATGGTTTACCATCCTTTTTCTGACGTCCTCCCGAAGACTTGCCGAAGCTCTTTTTGCGGTCGCCACCAAAACTGCGGTCGCCGCCGCGATCTTTTCCAAAGCTGCGGTTACCACCGCGATCGCCACCAAATCCACGATCTTGACGGTCGCCATAACCACCCTGATGCTCATCCATTTTCGAGACCCTGAGCTGGCGTCCGCAAACCCTGACTTTCTTGAGCTCCTGGAACACGTCGTTCGGCATTCCCGCTGGAAGCTCGACCGTGCTGTACTGCTCGTTGATGGTGATGCGTCCGACCGCTTCGGGATCGAGACCGATCTCGTTGATGATCGCCCCGGCGATATTTCCCGGCTTGACATCGTGCATCCTGCCCACTTCGATGCGGTAGGTCTCCATCTTTTCGTCGGAGTAGAGCCCGCCCTTGCGCTGCTTTTTCGGCTCGCGCTCGTGGCGGTCGTCGTCACGGAACGAATCGCGGCGTGGCTCCCGGTCGTTGCGCTGCTCACGCTCGTCGCGGCGCTCCCGGCGTTCGCGCTCGGGCTTCGGAGAAAGCAGGAATGGCTCGTCGCCCTGCATCAGCTTGGCCAGTGCAGCGGCAGCTTCGAGCTCGGAAACGTCATGCTCCTGGCAATACTGCCCGATCATGCTGACGTAGAACTCAAGGTCTTCGGCAGCGATGGTATCGGTAATGCGCTGCTTGAACTTGGCGATACGCTTGTCGTTGACCGTCTCGGTCGAGGGCAGTTCCATCTTGTCGATGCGCTTGCGGGTGGCTCGCTCGATGGCGAAGAGCATCCCGCGCTCTCTCGGTGAAACGAACAGGATCGCCTCGCCGCTGCGCCCGGCACGGCCGGTTCTGCCGATGCGGTGCACGTAAGATTCGGTGTCGGTCGGAATGTCGTAGTTGATGACGTGGCTGATGCGATCGACGTCGAGGCCGCGCGCGGCGACGTCGGTGGCAATAACGATGTTCAGCGTGCCATCCTTGAGCTGCTCGATGGTGCGCTCGCGAGCCGACTGCACCATGTCGCCGTTCAGGGCGGCAGCCAGATAGCCACGCGCCTGAAGCTTTTCGGCAAGGTTCACCGTCTCGGTCTTGGTGCGCACGAAGATGATGATGCCGTCGAACGGCTCCACTTCGAGAATGCGCGTCAATGCGTCGAGCTTGTGGTGGCCACCGACCATCCAGTAGCGCTGACGAATCGTCTCGACCGTCGTGGTCTTGGCCTGAATGGTGATTTCAGCCGGAGCCTTCAGATACTTGCGGGCGATGCGCAGAATCGGCTGCGGCATGGTTGCCGAGAAAAGCGCCACCTGGCGGCTTTCCGGGGTCTGGTCGAGAATCCACTCGACATCGTCGATAAAGCCCATACGAAGCATCTCATCGGCCTCGTCGAGCACCAGGCATTTCAAACCGTCGAGGTTCAGCGTGCCCTTGCGCATGTGATCCATCACGCGGCCCGGAGTACCGACCACGACGTGCACGCCGCGCTTGAGCATCCGGATCTGCACACCGTAATCCTGCCCGCCGTAGATCGGCAACACGTGAAAGTCCGGCATGAACTCGGCGTAGGTGTGGAACGCTTCGGCCACCTGAATGGCCAGTTCGCGGGTCGGGGCGAGCACAAGCACCTGCGGATCGCTCAACGAAAGATCGATATTGGAAAGCGTCGGCAACGCAAACGCCGCCGTCTTTCCGGTGCCGGTCTGCGCCTGGCCCAGCACGTCGCGGCCTTCGAGAAGCAACGGAATCGTGTTGGCCTGAATGGGAGTCGGAGTTTCATAACCAACCGCTTCAAGTGCCTGAAGCAGAGGTTCAGCCAGTTGGAGGCTGCGGAAGTTCAAAGATTGCTCTTGCTGTTCTTGCTCGTTCATAGTCTCTTTCCATGTCATTAATGAAAGCACCGCCACGTCGTAAGCAACTTGCTTGCCACGTCGTTACCGTGCCCGTAAAAAGCCCTTTTCGCGGGGCGTACGTGGCCGTAATGCTGGAAAGAAGAGAAATGAAGAGGGGTCTCACATCAGTCCTGTGGCAGGAGGGTTCCCGCCATCGATCCATCGCAATCAGCAGGAAAATGGCTAACTCAGCCGGATTTCCTGGCTCTTTCTTGGCATCATCACCACATCACAAAAACACCTGACCGATCAGGTTTGCACACAAAGCAAAGAAAACGCAAACAGATCGAATCATCGTTAATCGGGCATCATGATACGATTTTATTCTGCCAAAGAAGAATTTCTTTTTTAAAGAGAGCAAACGTCGAACTCAAAACGCCCCACCCGTCAGCGTGAACCGGCACAATTCACGGTACTCGGCGCCGCCGGGTTTGAGGATTGATTCGTAGAGACAGAGCGAATCGAGCGTGCCCGTCCACACCACCTGTTCACGCAGTTTGCGGACGCCCATCGTGCCGTAATCGCGCAAATTGAACCGGGCGATGGTCAGATGCAAAAGGAACGACTTGCGGGACTCTCCCGGCGCTCCTGACGCCGCGAGAAGCCTTCCGGAAAACTCCGGCATCCCGGTGGGCGCTTTTCCGGTAGCCCAGACAAGCCTCGGGCGACGCGAATCGGGGCCAAACGAAACGCGCTCGAACGTGACCTCGAAAGGCGCTTGCCGCGTGGCCTCGTCCTGCAAGGCGCGGCAAACCGCATCGACATCGACGCACGGCCACGGCGGCACCATCGTGAGGTGCAGATTTTCCGGTTTGACCCAGCGCACCTTCAGTTCACGATGCGACTGCCGGAACTCCATCGCCGCTTCAGCCAGGTCACGACTCGTAGGCAACCCCACGAAAACCCTTCTGCCGTCCATCAGATATCCATCAGCACCATTGCCATCCACGAACCATCGGCACGCTCTTCGACCTTCGCGCCATGATAGGTCACCGCCTTGATCTCGTCCCGCGCACCGCTGATGGATTTGCCGACAAAGGAGCCTTCGACAAACGTGGCGCTGATCGACCGGATGACAAGCGCGTCGTACGCTTCGCGATGAATCTGGGAGAGCGTGAGCGCTTCGTTGAGCAGATCGACCAGCACGGCCGTGCGATCGGGCGCATCGATCCTGAACGGGCGCTCGACTTGCTCCGTCCCCCACTCCGGCCCGATCCACTCCGTCATGGCGCGCAACGCCTCGCCGAGCAGCTCGGCAAAGCTCCCGGCGGTCACCTCGAAGCACAGATCGGCGGTATGTTCAAGCTGGCAAAACGGCATGTTCCTGTATTTCGGTATTGATGTTTGCTGCTCTCATCAATGTAAAAAACACCGAACCGGAATTGCAGCATCAGCTTGCCATCCCGCGCCTTGCACTTTTTTTATTACCTTGAGCATAGCATCTATCCATCAAAAAAATCATGGCTTCACTCGCCCTCGCCGCATACCGGTTTCTCTCTCCGCTTCAACCGCATCTGCTCCGGCTGCTGGCGTCGCGCAAGCCGAGGCTAAAGACCTTTGCCGAGGCGCGCGCAAACCTGTTTGAAGAGCTTCAAACGCGACTGAACGTGTTGCCGGAACCCAAATGCCGCCTCTGGGTTCACGCCTCGTCAGTCGGCGAGTTCGAACAGGCCCGCCCGATCATCGCAGAACTCCGGCAGCAGTTGCCGGATCTGGACGTCGTGGTCTCCTTTTTCTCCGACTCGGGTTATGAGACCCGCAAGCACTACCCCGACGCGGCGGCGGTCTTCTACCTGCCGCTCGACACACCGCAGAACGCGCGGAGGCTGGCCGACATGATCGGCGCGGATATTTTCATGCTGATGCGCTACGACTTCTGGCCGAATCACCTCGAAGCCATCAAGAAAAGCGGCGCGAGAATGATCCTTGCCGCTGCCGCGCTCCCGCCGGGTTCTCCCTATCTGAAGCCCGCCCTCAGTGGCTTTTACCGGGAGATTTTTGCGCTGTTTGACTCTATTTACACCATCGATGGCAACGACCGCGAAACCTTCCAGAACCGGTTTGGCTGCCGGACGGTCTTTACTGCGGGCGATCCTCGATTCGATCAGGTCTTCGAGCGACAGAAAAAAAGCGACGAGCGCGCGGCGCGCCTCACCCCTCTGTTCCGCGACAGACCGGTGCTGGTCGGCGGAAGCACCTGGGAGCCGGACGAAGCGATTCTCGTGCCAGCATGGCTTTTGCTTCGCACGAAACTCAGTCTCGTGCTGGTGCCGCACAAGGTTGATCGGGAGAACATCCAGCGGCTGATGCAGTTCCTCCGGCAGCAAAATATCGACGCCGTGACCATTTCGGAGATGGGCGAAACCTTCGACCCGGCAAAGCAGGTGCTCGTCGTCGATCAGGTCGGCTACCTCGCCGAGTTGTACGCCATCGCATCGATCGCTTACGTAGGCGGCGGCTTCGGCGTGAACGTGCACAACACTATCGAACCGGCCGTGCACGGCATTCCGGTGCTCTTCGGGCCGCGCTACGGCAACTCCCCTGAGGCCGCAGGGCTCATTGACGCCGGAGCGGCCAAGGTTGTCTGCGATGAATCCGAACTCCGGCAAGCGCTTACCACATTCGTCGAAGATGCTACGCAACTGAAAAAGACCGGAGAAAAGGCCGCAGGGTATGTCAATGCCCGACTCGGAGCTACCGTTATTATCACCCGCGACATCGCACAGCATTGCCGGACGAAATCGTGATTTCCGTATATTCAGGCAAATGCCCTGAACCTCAATCCAACTTCTTCCGGCGCGATCTTGAAACGACGCCTGCCGGATCAAGTGCAAACTCTGAACGACTATGTTAAGCAGAATCCAAAGCCTTTATCTTCTGATCGCTGCGCTGCTCGCCTTTTTCAGCATGGCCTTTCCGTTCTGGGTCTTTACGACCAATACCGTCGTGCTGTTCGGCGACTTCACCAGCGTGGATGGCGCGGGAATGATCGTCTCCGCCGGAAGCATTGCGGGCGGCATTCTTTCGCCCCTCACCGGCATCGTGGCACTGGTCACCATTTTTCTGTTCAACAAACGAAAGCTCCAGCAGACGCTCATCGTGCTCTGTTTCGTGCTGTTCGTAGCCGACCTGCTTGCCGGGCTTGTAGGTGGGCACTTCCTGAAACAGTACCTCGAAACGCAATCGACGTCGGTCAGCTTCGCGCCCGGCAGCGGCCTGTTTATGCTGCTTCCCGAACCGATCTTCTTCTGGCTCGCCTCGCTCGGCGTAAAGAAGGATGAGAAAATCGCCACCGCGTACAAGAGGCTCTGAAAATGCGCATCGTTTTTTCAATTGGCGACATCCACGGCATCGGCCCTGAAATCATCCTGAAAAGCGTGCTCGCACTGCCTTCGGGAAAGGACACCTGCGTCGTCGCCGGATCGTTCAAAGCGCTTGAATTTTATCGCGACCGGCTCGACCTGCCGGTGGAATTGCGGCAAATCGGCGGGGCAGATGCTATTGCGACCATCGCGCCTGAACCGGGCGTACTGCACGTGCTGAGCGTTGCCGAGCCGGATACCGTCGAGCCCGGTACACTCTCGAAAACCGCCGGGGAGATTGCGATGCGCTCGCTTGAAACCGCCGCCACGCTCTGTCGTGACGGAGTCTGCGACGCGCTGGTCACCGCGCCGCTGCACAAGGAGGCGATTGCGCTCGCCGGTTATCGCAACACCGGCCACACCGATTTCCTCGCTGATTTCTTCGGCGTCTCGTCGCAAATCATGCTCTTCGTCGATCCGGTCTCCGGCCTCAAGGTCGCGCTGGCCACGATCCACGAAGCGCTCGCGAAAGTGCCGGAGCTGGTGCGGTCGATGGATCTGGACGGCTTTTTCACCACGCTCGCCGGATCGATGCAGCGCGACTTCCGGCTCGAATCGCCGAAGATCGCCGTGCTCGGTCTGAACCCGCACGCCTCGGACGGCGGCGTCATGGGCAACGAAGAGACGACCATCATCCAGCCGGCAATCGAGCGGCTGGCGAGGTCGATGCAGATCGAAGGCCCCTTTCCGGCGGACGGATTTTTCGGCGCGAAACGCTACCTTGATTACGACCTCATCGTCGCCATGTACCATGACCAGGGCTTGCTGCCCTTCAAGGTGCTCGCCTTTGACACGGGCATCAACGTCACGCTCGGCCTGCCCATCGTCCGCACTTCGCCTGACCACGGCACCGGCTTCGACAAAGCGGGCAAGGGCACCGCGTCGGAACGCAGTTTTCTCGAAGCCACACGGCTTGCCGCAACCATCGCAAGGAACAGAACGCAAACTACAGAGTAACCCATGATCGCCTTCATCAACACCGACCTCGACCTCGGAAAGAGGCCCATTTTCAGGAACCTGAATCTCACCATCCAGCCCGGCGAGCTGGTCTATATCGTCGGCCGGAGCGGCAGCGGCAAAACCACGCTGCTCAAATCGCTCTATATGGAAGTCAAGCCGTCAAAAGGCGAAGTCATCGTCAACGGCCTAAGCTCAAGAGGAGTCCGGCGGCGCAAGATCGCCATGCTCCGGCGCAAACTCGGCATCGTATTCCAGGACTTCAGGCTGCTCGAAGACCGCAACGTGTACGACAACCTTGCCTTTGTGCTCAAGGTCACCGGCACCAAACACTCGCTTATCAAGGAGAAGGTGCTGACCGCCCTGAAAGAGGTCGGCCTTGAAAACTCCGCAAAAGAGATGGTGGAAAACCTCTCCGGCGGCGAACAGCAGCGGGTAGCCATCGCACGTGCGCTGGTCGGCAACCCGATCGCTATCATTGCCGATGAACCCACCGGGAACCTCGATCCCGAGACCTCGCTCGAAATCCTCGAATACCTGAAGAAGATCAACGACAGCGGCATCAGCGTCATCATCGGCACTCACGATTACGAGCTTGTGCGCCACCACCCTTCGCGCACGCTCATGATCAGCGACATGAACCTCGTCGAATGTACCATCGAACCTGCGCCCACCGGCACCTGCTGGCGCCCCGTCCCCAAAGCGACAGCGAAGGCGTCGTGAGAATGAGATTCCGCTGAACCGGAAATGCAAAAGGCAGGCCCCCCGGCCTGCCCTGCTGTGCTCTCAAAAAAGTTTTCGTCCTCCTTGGATTGAGGCCGGTTCCGCCGCCTACTTGTTCGGGCCTAACTGAATCTTCCAGTCCCCCTTCTCCTTGATCAGGTCGATCGAACCCTGTTCTGTCGAGCCATCTTTATAGGTCACCGTGTACTCCACCTTTGCGAGATCGCCCGTGATGTTCTCCTTGGTGTCAATGGATTTGATGCCGCCTTTCTGTTCGATTTTCCGGGTTTGAGACGACATGACCGTGGAAAGTTTCGAGCCGAAGGTTTGCTGAACCTGGGCAGAAAACAGCTTTGTCGCCTCTTCAATCTTGCCCGCCTCGACATCATGATAGAAATTCTTGACCACCTTTGACGGCCCCGGTTTGAACAAACCGCATGATGCCAGTAACGCCATCATCATAACCAGCACCGTTGCACGAAGAGATGTCAGCTTCATCTCGCCTCCCTGTTTTATTGTTGTTGTAGAGTTTCAAGCCAGCGGCTGTTCAGCAACCTCGAAATCAGGACATATCGCCCCTGATAGAACGGAATGGTCACCCGTTGCAACACGCCGTCGGTAAGGTCGATCCCGGCCATTTTGTATGCCTGCCAGACCAGTTCCGAGCAATAGAGGCGTCGAGCATTGGAGGCATCGAGGTCGTAGTCGTAACATACCTGTTTTTTCCAAAAGGCGAGCGCCTGGCTGGCAGCACGCTGCGCAACTGCGCGATGCTTGCCGGACAAGCGGCATACGGCAAAACCGGAAGCATTGGCGGGCGACAGGAAAAGAGAAAGAGGTTCCATTCGCACGGAATCGTCATCACCACGCCCTTCATCGGGAAGAATATGGATCACATAGGTCTGCCCGTCCTGTTTGCAGATAATCCCGACATGGGAGAACCGGGATGCTTGGTCAACCGAAACGACAAAATCGCTCACCAATCCCACGCCACGGCGAAAAATCATGTCACCGTTTTCAACCGCTTGCTCATCGATGTGCAAGGCAAGGGCGTTCGGCGCTGGCTCCTCTTTCGCCGACCCGTTCATCACCGCCATGACGATCAGGATCATCACCACCGGCACCAACGCCTGCAAGCTTCTCTTGAACCAAGTCATGAAAACGCTCCACTTGGCGTTCTGAAGCGGACGCAATGCCCTGCCGCTCTCATCAGTTTTTCACTCATTACCGGCAATATCCTCATCCCACAAATCGGGGCGTTCGGCTATGAAGGTGTCCATCAGGGCACGGCACCCTTCGTCGTCAAGAAGCGTGACTTCGACGCCATGCTCGCGGAGGAATTCGGCGTTGCCCTTGAAGTTCCTGTCCTCCCCGACAACGACCCGCCCGATGCCGAATTGCACGATTGCACCCGCGCACATCATGCAGGGCGAAAGCGTTGTGTAGAGCGTCACGGTGTCGTACCGGGCGCGGCGGCCCGCTTTCCGAATGCAGTCCATCTCGCCGTGCGCAATCGGGTCGGCGTTCTGCACGCGCTGGTTATGGCCGGCGGCGATGAGCTTGCCATTTTCAACCATCACCGCCCCGACCGGCACGCCGCCCTCTTCATAGCTTTTCCTCGCCTGTTCGAGGGCCAGCGCCATAAACTCCCGATCTCTGTCCATCTTACTTGACCTCTTGGGCCTCTTGGGCCTCTTGGGCGATGAAGAAGTACCAGCCGAGAACCGGAGATTTCCGGAAAATCGAGGTCATGTTCTTGCCGTTGAGTGAATAGTCGAAAACCCCCTGCTCCTTGCCCATCACCTTCTTGAAATCATCGCCGAGGCTTTCGTCATTACCGACTTCGGAAACCGTTTTGAACAGCCGCGCCTGATAGCGGTGCAACGTGACTTTGGTGTTGGCATCGAGCGCATAGAAGTAGGTGTTGTCCGGCAGAGTCATGCGGGATTCGACAAGCTCGGCAAGCTTGACCGCATCGACCGAAACGCCAATCGCCGCGACGAGCTTGCCTTCAGCAGAGAACACCGGCGTAGCAACGATGATCGAGCGCTGGCCGATCGATTTGCTGATTACCAGCTCACCGAGTACCTCCTTGCCGGCCTTGAGTGTCGGGAAATAGGCGCGGTCACTGAGATTCTGATCGGTCAGTCCACCTTTTGCGGTGGAGAAGTAACGACCGTCGGGCATCATGTACCACACCGCAGCATCGGTCGGCAGATCCTGGCTGAAACGTGCAAGCAGCGGCCAAACCATGTCCCACCTGCCCGACATCGCCTCGATGCTCTCGGCAACGACCTTTTCGGTTCGCAGAATGCCTCCCAGATGCTCTTCGAGCAGTCCCATGTAAGCACCAAGAGCAACCTCCGGCTCAAGCTTGACCGGAACCGGCTCGGTTTTCGCCTCGGCGCGAACCGTCAGCAAACACAGCGCCAGCACGGCAGACATCAGGATTGAAATAAATCTGGACATGCGAAACCCCCTTTCTGGTTGTGTGTTGAACACCATGAACATCAAAACATCGAAAAAGCAGAAACCGGCAACTCCGCCACACAAGCCGAGCTGCTGCTCAGTGGTTTCTTCAAAGTTCAGAATATCCGGGGTAAGAATCAAGCTCGTGCTTTTCAAGCCACTCGATAGCAATGGGCCGCAACGCCTCTTTACGAAACGCCGACCACGCCTCTTCGACGCCGTATTCATGCACCGTATGCCTGATGCGCATCGACGCGCCCCGCCCCTGCATGCTCCGCAGCAGACCACGCCGCAGCGGGTCGTCGTCAACCGTCTCGCAAAACTGCTGCATGATCGAATAGTCATCGACTTCGAACTGATCCGGCAACTCGCGGTAATCGCTTGAACGCAGCACCTCTTGCGCCATCGCATTCTCAGGGGAGCCATTCGCCGCCGCGTCCAGGTCGTCAACCGACAGCATCACGACCCGACCTGTCCGAACATTCAAAAAACCCCTGACCTCATCGTCGATTGCATGTATTCCCTCGATGACATCTTTTAGCCGAATGATCGGAGTCATGTTCGTTCCCATTGTAGAATAATTGGTGTCTTTAAGCGATGCTACCAAGCTGACGAATCGAGGGCTTCATCGAGAGGTTTCCGTCTCCACTTCTGCACGAACGGTCTAAAGACAGAGGGCCAGCACGGCAGAAATCAAGATTGAAATAAAATCTGGACATGCCCCCCTTTCTAGTTGTGTGTTGAACACCATGAACATCAAGACTTCAAAAATGCAGGAACCGGCAACTCCGCCACAAAAGCCGAGCTGCGGTTCAGTAGTTTATTCAAAGTTCAGAATATCCGGGGTGAGAATCAAGGGAGTGGAAACAAATAGTACCCTGCAAGCTCAAAACGATTCGGCTCGGCTGCGCAGCTCACCTTACATCAATTTGGATATTTTTATCAAATTGATTACAGTATCTCCAAGAACAAACCCCTGGTTCATGGAGAAAAGAAAACCTCATTATCAACTTGAGAAGGTTCAAGGAATAGTCGCTGACAGAAATTCACGGCCATTTACGATGACGGCGTTGAGAGGTGGTTTGGCATTGGGATTGACGGAGCCCGTTATGCGAGAAGTTGTGCTTGCGCTCCGGAGAGTCGACTTTTACAAGTCGATGACAACTCATCGAGACCATCAGCTTTGGCAGGATGTATATCACGGAATGACACCCGATGGAGTTCCGGTTTATATCAAAATAACCGGCTTTGACGATGACCGCCCGCCGGTGATCCAGTTCAAGGCCAAATGAAATTGAAACAAAGGTGATTATGAATACGAAGAAATGTCCCTCATGCGGTCACAGCGGTATGATCGACAAGGTTTTGGAGGAAACGCTCACGTATGGCGGTAAATCGATGACGCTGCATGATATGCACGGCCAGTTCTGCCCGGAGTGTGGCGAAGGGATTTGGGATGAAGAGAGTTACCGGCGCTACACAGAGGCTCAGGAGGGGCTGGTACGAGCAATCAAAGGCGACCCGGCAGCAGACATCCGGCGAATCCGCAGAAAACTGAAACTGACACAGGCGCAACTCGCCATATCGTTCGGCGTCGGCAAGGTCGCGTTTTCACGTTACGAGCGTGGAGAAACCAAACCTCCCGCACCACTGCTCAAGTTGCTGAAACTCATCGACCGGCATCCGGATTTGCTAGCGGAGATTGAGAAGATGTGATGGGCGGAAAATTCTTTGACGGGGAAATCCAGACAGGTCGGAATGGCATATTGAGCTGAAGCCGAAACGGAGCGGATATCGCTCCCGAATCTCTCTACGAAAAACTCCTGCAGAAAGAACAAAACCAGGAATCTGTCGTTCAGCGATAGATTGTGAGTTTTCTTGGGAACACCATGCTCCAGCTTGGCACATTGAGCCGAAGGCTCAACGGTAGAATTTTCAGCAACGGAACCATCACCCATAGTAATTGGGCGTTATTTATAACGTTGGATATACAATTTTCTCATTCATACCTTTAAAATCATCATCCCAACGAAGCCTTATCATATGCTTACCTTTTGTATCCATACTAACAGCCGCCATAATTTCTACTGACTGGTAAGTATCAAGCCTTTCCAATGGAAACTTCCTAATAATATCAGACTCCATAAAACAATCATTACCTTCCGGAAAGTCTATCAAGACATTTTTCGCTGTAGCCTTACCCTTATTCCATATTTTTAAGCGATAGTTATTACTACCAATTTTAATAATAGTAGCGCCCAGGTCAGCTTTTCTCTCAGCAGCCGAATCAGCATCCTCTTTTTCAAGAAGACGCTGATTAAGCTTCTCCTGACTTTCTAAAAGAGATTTTTGTTTCTTATTAAACATTATACTTTGCCAAGTAGCATAACCAGACAAAAGCAATGCTAATCCAGCAATTACATCGCCAACATCTGCAGAGAACGCCATTATTTAATCCTTATATATTTACTACCACTAAATGCTTTTTTTAAAGACCTACTGAATTCATCAACAATATCCTCAGTAAGTTCTTTCTTTATCTCAGACAAATGCTCATCAATATTCTCGCCATTTTCCCTGATTAGTTCATCCTTTGTAAATATTCTATTACATGAAGCACACATCATCATCTCAATACTTTCCTCCACACCTTCTCGATAAGAAAAATCCGTACAGCCACACGTAGGACATAGCAAGCTGACCTCTCTATTATATTTATCCATGTTCATTTTCATAATATTTATAAGTTAAAACATTTCTCGCATTATACGTTTCACACATATTTCATTAAACATCAGTAGGACTGATGAAATCATGCAATAAACTGATCTCACTCAAACTATTATAACCAATTTAAGCACAACGCAGGGATGCCCTTGTACTCGAAACGTATATCCAACAATCAAATCCCCCCAAAAAAGCGCCGGGCTGGCACCCGGCGCTTTCAGAGTCAATCAATCCAATCTCACGAACAACCAGTCGTCATTCCGCAATCCTCGCACACCTTGCATGTGCCGTTCTGCTTTACTCGTACCGATCCACAATTTTCGCACTGCTCGCCGGTGTAGCCTTGCACTTTGGCCTGGGCGGCCTGGCTTCTCAAAACGCTGTTGTCATCTGCGTGAGCTTTGGCTGTGTGAACAGCAAGTTCCGCCTCTGAGTCTTTGGCTTTGTGCGCCTTGCCGTTTCCATTACCATTGCCATTCGTCGTCACCTCCGGCACCTCATCGACCGCCTTCACGTGCACAAAATCCTTGCGTCCGAGGTAGTCGTAGCCGATGGAGCGGAAAACGTAGTCGAGAATCGAGGTCGAGTTCTTGATGGCGTTGTGTCCCTGCACCGCGCCCGCAGGCTCGAAGCGGGTAAAGGTGAAGCTGTCCACCAGCTCTTCGAGCGGCATTCCGTACTGGAGCGCCTTGGAGGCGAGCACGGCGAAGCAGTTGAGCAAGCCCTTGAACGACGCGCCCTCCTTGTACATGTCGATGAACACCTCGCCCAGCGAGCCATCTTCGTACTCGCCGGTTCTGAGGAACACCTTGTGGCCACCGACGTACGCCTCGCGGATGTACCCCTTGCGGCGCTTCGGCAGCATCCGGCGCTCGGAGCGGTGATAAACCCGCTCGACGATGCGCTCCTGCACCTCCTTCGGGCCTTTGGTCTCGTCCAGCTCCTCCTCGGTGCCGAGCATGACCACCTCGTCGAGGTCGGCAATGGAGGAGATGTTGAGCGGCTGCGAAAGCTTGGAGCCGTCGCGGTAGATGGTGATCGCCTTGACCATCGACTGCCATGCGGCTTCGTACACGTCGCCGATTTCAGCGGTGGTAGCGCTGGCGGGCATGTTGACCGTCTTGGAGATCGCGCCGGAGATGAAGGGCTGCACGGCACTCATCATGTGCACGTGCGCCATGTGGTTGATGTAGCGCTCGCCCTTTCGTCCGCAGGTGCTGGCGCAGTCGAACACCGGCAGGTGCTCCGCTTTCAGGTGCGGCGCGCCCTCGATCATCATGGTGCCGCAGACGTAATCGTTGGCCGCCTCGATGTCCTCATCGCTCGCGCCGAGTTCGCTCAGCATGTCGAAGCCGGGGTCGTTGAGCTGCTCTTCGGTGAAGCCGAGGGAGTGGCAGAACTCGTCGCCGATAATCCATTTGTTGAAGGCGAAACGGATGTCGAAGACGCTTTCGAGCTGCTTCTCGACCGCCTCGATCTTTTCGTCGGTAAAGCCGCGGCTCTTGAGCCACTGCTGGTTGATGCCGGGGCAGCCGCGCAGGGTGCCGTGGCCTTTGCAGTACTTCTCGATCTCCTCGATCTGCGTATCCGAGTAGCCGAGGCGGGCAAGCGCCTTGTGCACCGACTGGTTGACGATCTTGAAGTAGCCGCCGCCCGCAAGCTTCTTGAACTTGACGATGGCGAACTCCGGCTCGATGCCCGTGGTATCGCAATCCATGACGAGGCCAATGGTGCCGGTCGGTGCGATGACGCTTACCTGCGCGTTGCGGAAACCGTACTTCTTACCACGTTTGAGCGCTTCGTCCCACACCTTTCCAGCCGCCGTAAACAGCTCTTTCGGGCAGTATTCGGAGTCGATGCCGCGCGGTTTGACCACCAGCCCTTCGTACTCCTCCTCAGCACTGTTGTGCGCTGCGCGGCGGTGGTTGCGGATGACGCGCAACATTTCGTTGCTGTTCTCGCGGTAGCGGGCGAACGCGCCGTGGTCCTTCGCCAAATCGGCGGAGGTGACGTAAGCCTGGCCGGTCATGAGCGCTGCGATGCCGCCAGCGATGGCCAGCGCGCGTGGCGAGTCGTACGGAATGCCGAGCACCATCAGGATGCGGCCGAGGTTCGCGAAGCCGAGGCCGAGCGTGCGGAACTCGTAGCTCAGGCGGGCGATGTCTTCGGACGGGAAGTGGGCCATCAGCACTGAAATTTCAAGCACCACCGTCCAGAGCGCTGAAGCGTGCTGGAGCTCGGTGATCTTGATCTTGCCCGACTCCTCGTCGAGGAAGTGCGCAAGGTTGAGGCTGGCGAGGTTGCAGGCGGTGTCGTCGAGGAACATGTACTCCGAGCAGGGGTTGCTCGCGTTGATGCGGCCGCTCACCGGGCAGGTGTGCCACTCGTTGATGGTCGAGTCGAACTGCAAGCCGGGGTCGGCGCACTTCCAGGCGCTCATCACGATCTTTTCCCACAGGTCTTTGGCGCGCACGGCACGGGCATCCTTGCCGGTGGTGCGCTCGCGAAGCACCCACATTTCGTCGTTCTGCACTGCCTTCATGAACTCGTTGGTCACGCGGACGCTGTTGTTGGAGTTCTGGCCGCCGACGGTCTGGTAGGCCTCGGACTCGTAATGCGTGTCGTACTCTTCGAAATCGAGGGTCGTGTAACCCTGCTCGACCAGCGCCAGCACGCGCAGAATGTAGCTCATCGGCACGCCACGATGCAGGGCGTTCTTGATGAGCGTGTTGAGCATCTCGTTCTCCTGACGGTCGGTGCCGCCCTTGAGCGCCTCGTCCACGATCGCTTTCAGGAAGCGCGAACAGATTTTGGAACCGGCCACCATCGAGGCCACCTTGTCCTCCTCCTTGGCCTTCCACTCGATGAACTTTTCAACATCCGGATGATCGATGTCGATGATAACCATCTTGGCCGCCCGCCGCGTGGTGCCGCCCGATTTGATAGCGCCTGCCGCCGAATCGAAAATTTTCAGGAAGCTCATCAAACCCGACGAACTGCCGCCGCCGCTGAGCTTTTCGCCCGAGCCGCGAAGGTTGGAGTAGTTGGTGCCCGAGCCACTGCCGAACTTGAAGACGCGAGCCTCGCGCACGGCCAGGTCGAAAATGCCACCCTCGTTGACCAGATCGTCCTTGACCGACTGGATGAAACAGGCGTGCGCCTGCGGGCGGCTGTAGGCATCTTCCGACTCGCGGGTTTCGCCCGTCTCCGGATCGACGTAGAAGTGCCCCTGCGCCGGGCCGTTGATGCCGTAAGCGAACTGGAGGCCGGTGTTGAACCACTGCGGCGAGTTCGGCGCAGCCATCTGCGCCAGCAGCATGTAGACTACCTCGTCGTAAAATGCCTGTGCATCCTCGTCGGAGTCAAAATAGTTGTGCTTCTTGCCCCAATCCTGCCAGCAGCCGACCAGACGATGCGCCACCTGCTTGATGGAGTTCTCACTGCCGGTCACCGGACGGCCATCCTCGCCGATCATGAGGTTTCCCTCGCCATCACGCTGAGGAACGCCGGTTTTCCGGAAATACTTCTGCGCAAGAATGTCGGCGGCAACCTGCGACCACGAAACCGGCACTTCGACATCGTTCATCTCGAAGACCTTCGAACCGTCCGGGTTGCGAAGCACCGAAGTTCTCAGGGTGTAGTCGAAACGATCATAGACATTTTCACCTGGGGAGGTGAACAGGCGGGCGATTTTCATGAAAGGTCTCCAGAATCGATAATGGGTTGATGTTAGGTAAATCCTTCAGATTCCGTGATTTACCCTTATCCGGCACAGGCTCGGGGCGTAGAAGTGCCAGACAACAAGCAGATAGTTTGCAATATAATCACCTTGCCGAACAGAGGAAACAGACCAGGCAATCGAGTGCAAAAAGATCACGGAAAAAAAGGACACGATCATTGACAGGTTCGCCAGGCTCTCTTCCCGAAGCCGATCGGCGCCTTTCATCCCGGCAGGTTTCCTGACTCCGACGGCCGCGTCGCTCGCACAACGCTTGTCAGTGCATCATCCTTCCCAAGCTCTCCCCGTGGCAATCAGAGGTCGGCGCAGTGGACAAGCACAAACCGCAAGAGTCGACCGGGCAGAGCGCCCATATCGCCTTACGGCATACCATCTTACAGTTGCGGGTACAGTGTGCGATTCTCACGCACTTCCCTTTTACCCGGATGAAAAACATCCGGCACCGGAACGTCAAAAGAACTCTTCAATGGTAACGATTTTTTGGAATGCTGGCAACGCCTGGACACGATTTTCCGGCTCCTGGACGCACAGGTTAACGGGGGTAAACCCGTGCAATGCCCAGAGCAAAACGGTTTGCGGGCGACGGGGAAATGGAATTTTTTTTCGGATGAAACAAAGCCGCTTACCGGCACTCCGGATGCTCTATTTCATCTTCCACAGTGACGGATCGACCGTCACCAGCCAGTCGAGCGTGCGGCGAATGCCCTCGTCCTGTGGCACGAGACTTTGCCAGCCAAGCATTTTGCGGGATTTCGACACATCGGCCAGCGCGCGCGAGGCGAGCACATCGACTGCCTGCCGGGTCAGCAGCGGGCGCGTTTCGCTTCCGAATATCCGGTAGGCCGTTTCCATCATCCAGGCAAGATTCCGCACCAGGCCGAACGGCAGATACAACGACGGCGACGGCGAGCCAATCGCCTTGGCGACACGCTGGCACACCTCCTCGAAGGTAATCGGTTCGCCGTCGCAGGCCATGAACGCCTCCCCATCGGCCTCGGGACGAGTGGCGGCAAGCAGGATCAGCTCGACAAGGTTATCGATATAAACCAGACTGATCGGCGAATTCCGAGACCAGTAGAACATCTGCCGTTTGCGTATGCTGTCGGCCAGCAAAGGGAAAAGGGTGCGATCTCCGGGCCCGTAAACCCAGACAGGGTAGAGAATGCTCGCTGAAAGTCCACGCTTCATCGCCGCCCAAACCTCGTTGCTTCCACCGATTTTTGTATCGGGATAGGATTGCCTTCGCGGCATGCAGGGCGTCTCTTCATCGATACGGCCGAGCAGGTGGTGGTCGAAGCACTCGAACGAGCTGATGTGCACCAGCCGCCCAACCCCGTGCCGTAGCGACGACTCGCACACGTTGCGCGTGCCGCCGACGTTGATGTCGATGAAATCCTGCATCGGCCCCCAGTCGGAAGTCAGCGCCGCTGCGTGCAGCACAAGATCACAACCTTGCACGGCAGTATCGACCGCGTCGGCATCGCGCACATCGCCCGTCACCACCTCGACGCCGGAAGTGCGCAACGGCTCGATGCAGGAGTTTCCCTTCCGCACCAGCGCCTTGACGCGATACCCGTCCTTCAGGCAACGCTTTACCAGATGCGAACCGATAAACCCCGACGCGCCTGTGATAAGGACTGTTTTGCTCATAAAGCTATAATCCTGCTTGAAACATTTCCGCTCACGCTATTCCCCTGCGACAGCCATCTCCTGCTCCGCATTGACCCGCTCGGTCCAGGCCAGCACGGCGTGCAACAACGCGGCGCTTTTGATTACCTGACTGTAGGCCTCCTCTTCGGTCATATCCCGCTTCTGACGTCTCATCCTGTTGCCGAGTTTCCGGGACGATTCGGCGACAACAGCGATTTCACGCGCCAGATCCTCTTCGCTGTTGATAACCGGCGGCTTCATTTTGCGCTGGATGTAACCGATGTTATTACGCACACTGCGTTCAATGATACCGTCGTTGATCGTGTGGTGCGCTTTGTTGAACGCGTCGTAGGGAACATTGTGCAGCGGCATGGAGAGGTCAGCGATGTAGTGGGCGGAGTAGGCCAGCGGATAGCGGGCGTATTTGCCGGTTCGGGCCAGCGCGAAGTACTCTCTGACCGAACCGATGATTGCACCATAGAGATGCCCCTCTTTGTCATCCGGTTGGTTGTAACGAGCAGCCTGCGCCATGACCATCTCCGCCGTAACTTTTTTATTGGCCTTGTTGCTAAAGTAGTGGTTCGGAACCTCAATCGCCCGGAACGGCTCTTTCGATTTGGCCACGTCAGCTGCAACGGCATTGTACCAGATATCGAGCCCGGCGGCTTCGGCTATGGTCAGGTGGGTTTTGTCATGCCAGGCAAGGGCTTCGGAATGGAAGGGCTGGCAACAAAGCAATACCGTGACGGCTGCGATGCGAATGGCGAGCGAACGCATGATGACTCCTTCTGAAATGTTGTGCAATGAAAGAAGGTACACAGAGGAATGTGGAGTCGGCAACGATGGAGGAGGGATTCGCGGAAATATTGCCGGGCCGCGCATCTGAGGACCAGCGGCGGCCCGGCGGAAGGTCAGGCGGACATTTCGAGCATCTTCTTGATCGGCTTGAGCGCCGCTTCGCGAAGATTCTCGTCGACCGTGATTTCAGGTGAGCGGTTGACCATGCAGAGGTAGAGCTTTTCGAGCGTGTTCTGCTTCATCTGCGTGCAGACGCTGCGCGGATTGGCCGGATCTTTTGGCGCCGGAATGAAGGTCTTGCCAGGCGAGCGCTTCTCCATTTCGTAGAGGATGCCCGGCTCGGTAGCTACGATAAAGCTCTGCGATGGGCTCTTGACCGTGTAGTCGAGTAACGCGGCCGTCGAGCCGACGAAAGAGGCATGGCGAAGCACCTCGTCGCGGCACTCGGGATGGGCGATCAGCTCGGCGTCCGGATATTTGGCCATCGCCTGGATCATGTAGACCTCGGAGTAGGCGTCGTGCACGTAGCAGTAGCCCTGCCAGAGAATCATGTCGCGATCGAGCTTTTTGCTGAGCCAGGTGCCGAGGTTGCGGTCGGGGCCAAAGATGATCTTCTGCTCCGGCGGAATCTGCTCGACGATGTGCGCGGCGTTCGAGGAGGTGCAGGTGATGTCCGAGAGCGCTTTGATCGCCGCAGTGGAGTTGATATAGGTGATCGCGATGGCGTCGGGATGCTGCTCCCGGAACGCGCGGAACTCCGCTTCGGGGCAACTGTCGGCGAGCGGGCAGCCCGCGTGGTCGTCGGGCATGAGCACCAGCTTGCCGGGATTGAGAATCTTGGCCGTCTCGGCCATGAAATAGACGCCCGCGAACACGATAACATCAGCGGAGTTATCCTCTGCCGCCCGCGCCAGAGCGAGGCTGTCACCGACGATATCCGCCGCCTGCTGAACTTCCGGGACGGTATAGTAGTGGGCCAGAATGACGGCGTTCAACTCTTTCTTGAGCGCCACGATCCGTTCAAGCAGCTCTTCGGTCGAAAGCTTCGAGGCCTCCTCTGGTCTATCGTTTGCTGTGGTCATATCGATTTCATGAAAAGCGATGAATAAAAAAACTCCTCGCCGAACGAAGAGGAGCAAGATCACGCAGAACAGAAACGGTGGTCAATCCGACTGCTGCGTGATTCAGTGGAGATAGTCTTCAAGGTCGTCATCCTCCCGGATAAGCAAGAGAATGGCCGAGTTGGGTACGATCAGGTAGCGTTCGTCCTCGTACTCGATCTCGTAGGCACTGTTCTGCACGAAAATGGCCAGGTCGCCGATCCGCGCCTGAAGCGGGATGTACTGCGGCCCCTCGATGCGCTCTTTCCAGGGCTCATCGGCATCACTGGGCGGGCCGACCGGGTAGCCGGGGCCAGACTTGATGACGTAACCGCTCTGGATTTTTGCCTTCTCCTGAACGCCCGGTGGAAGATAGATGCCGGACTTGGTGCGCTCATCGACCGACTTGGGCTTGACGAGCACGCGGTCGCCGACAACGATGAATTTATCCGTAACGTTCTTGTGGCCTTCAAATACCATGCCTGAAAAAAATAGCTTGTCAGAATTTCCCTGAAACGGTAATCGAACCTGAAAATCGTCATTTCAGTTCAAAAAGCAAAAAAGAGCCCGCGTGAAACCGGTTCACCAACTTGTATGCAAACTCTGATCTCTTGACAAAATTCATCACAGAATAGCCGTCACATCTGTTATATTTATGATTTGTTTTATTAATACATCCTGTTTTGGATCACGGTCACCGCTCATGCCCAGGCCGTTGTGACAACGCAAGACGATCGATATGCGGCACTCGCCTGCCCCGGCAGGCCGCACTACTCAACTGCGCAATGTGTAACCAAGGAAGACAACGGACGTGACCAGTTTTCTCCGTTTTATCGCCAAGCATACCGCCTACTTATACTTTCTGGTCTATTGCAGCCTCTCCATCGCGATCATGCAGCTTGAGCGCAAGGAGACGCTCGATGCGATCCGTGAGCGAGGTCTGGCCATCAACGCAGCCGTGGCGGAACAGATGTCCGGCCTCCGGCACATCTTCTCGCTGAAGCAGGACAACGAACGGCTGTTCCTGCAAAACGCCCGCCTCTTCTCGAAACTGGTGCATCAGGAGCTCGCCCTGCGCGACCTGCAGGAAAAGCTCTCCCTGCTCGAAAACCGGCCTGAAGGAATGAGCCGGTTCACCATCGCGCGCGTGGTTGACCGACAGTTCAGCCTGACCGAGAACATGCTCATCATCGACGCCGGCAGGAACCAGGGGGTAGCCAAAAACATGACCGTCCTGACCCCCGACGGACTGGTCGGGCGAATCATCGAGGTCTCAGATAATTACGCAAAGGTGTTGCCGGTCATCAACCGGAACTTCAAGGTCAGCGTGGTGACCGACAGCACCCGCACCAACGGCCTGCTCTCGTGGAGCAACGGCAACGAACGCATCGCCCACATCGAGCATGTGCCCGTCAGCGGCACCCTGCTGGTGGGCGAAGGGGTAAGCACCTCCGACTACAGCACCTTTGCCTGTCGGGCCGTTCCGGTCGGCCGGATCGAACGAATCTCCAAGGACAAGCTGTTCTACAATGTGGATATTCGTCTGGGCGTCGATTTCTCCTCACTGAACCAGGTGATGGTCTGCCCGGATAAACCGTCGGAGGAGAAACTCAGACTGATGCGATCGCACGACAGCCCTGAAAAACAGGAATGAACGCGACAAGCCGCCCATCCACGCAAACGGTAACCAACAAGAACGCGCCGAATTGAAAAAGATTTTTTTCTATACAGCTTTCATGATCGTGCTGGCCTTCGTGCAGCATTTCCTCGTTTCAAAACTGGTGCTGTGGCACACCGCGCCTGACGTGATGCCGCTGTTCATCGCCTTCACCGCGATGTCGATCGGCCAGCGAACCGGCACTTCGTACGGTTTTGCAGCGGGCATCATCAGCGGCTTTCTGTCGGGCAGCATCGGCATGGAGGCGCTGATCGGCACCATCGAGGGCTTCGTGGCAGGCTTCTTTCACGTGCCTGAAGAGAGCCACGCGACCTCGACCAGAAAACGGCGGAAGTTCTACATGGCCTCGGCAGCTGCGCTCCTCACGGGCAATGCGCTGCGGGCGATCATGAGCGATCCGCTGTCGCTGCCGATCTACATCAGGCTGCCCGAAGCGCTCATCCTCGGCACCCTCATGAGCATGATCATCTGCGTGCTGGCCTACCATCTTGCGTTGAAGAAAATGCTCAGGGACTGAGAATCATGGACAAGATTCAACGCGGACTCAACCTCACAACCATCCTCATCGCATCGGTCTTTGGGCTTCTCTTCGGACGGCTGGCCTGGCTCCAGATCGTCGAACACGACGCCATCGGATCGAGGTCGAGCAGCGTTCGCCGCATCTGGGTGCAGGCTCCGCGGGGCCACTTCATCGACAGAAAGGGGGTCACGGTGCTGGAAAATCGCGCGCTCTACACGCTCAAGATCATCCCTTCGGAACTGCGGGAATCGACCATCCCCTACCTGGCCTACCTGCTCGAAATGCCGGAAGAGGAGTTACGCGAAAAAATTGACGATGCCAGAGCCTACAGCCGTTTTGCCGCCTCGACGGTCTATCGCGACCTGAACGAGTTTGCTGTAGCTCGCATCAGCGAAAACCTCTGGCAACTGCCGGGAGTAATCATTGAAATCGAAGACAAGAGAAAGTACAGCGACCAGTTCAGGGGCACGCACCTGTTCGGCTACCTGCGCAATGTGAACCGCGCGCAGCTCGACACGCTGGCCGAAAAAGGGTACACGCCTAACGACAAAATCGGTTTTTCGGGCATCGAGCGGAGTTACGAAGAGGAGCTCAGGGGTGACAAAGGCGCCCGGTTCGAACTGGTCACCCCGCTCGGCATGCTGGTAGGCAAGTATAACGACGGCAAAAACGACATTCAGCCGGTCAAGGGCAACGACCTCTACCTGACCATCGATGCCGGACTTCAGCAACTTGCCGAGAACCTGCTGCGAGATACCGGCCACTCGGGCGCAGTGGTGGCAATCGATCCCTCCGACGGCGGCATTCTGGCCATGTGCAGCGAGCCGGACTTCGACCTCGACATCCTCAACGGCACCACGCGACGCAAAGAGTGGGCCGACATCGTTCTGTCGCCGGACAAACCGCTGTTCAACCGCGCGATTCAGGCCGCCTATCCCCCCGGCTCAACCTACAAAATGGTGCTCGGCATCGCAGGACTGGAAACAGGCCTGATCAAACCCGAGGATACGATTATCTGTACCGGCACCTGGACTTTCGGAAGGCGTGCGTTCCACTGTCACGGCAGCCATGCGCACGGCAAGGTCAACCTTGAAAAAGCGATCACCGAGTCGTGCAACATCTATTTCTACAACATGATGCTCAAGGTCGGACTCGACACCTGGAACGAATACGGACGGATGTTCGGCTTCGGCCAACGTGAGGGGATCGACCTGCCGGGAGAGCGGCGCGGACTGCTGCCATCGACCGAGTATTACAACAAACGTTACGGCAAAAACCGCTGGACGAGGGGCTACCTGATCAGCCTCTCCATTGGTCAGGGTGAACTCGGGGTAACTCCGTTGCAGCTCGCCAACTATGCAGCCACCCTGGGCAACGAGGGGCACTGGCACGAGCCGCACCTCGTGAAGGGATACCGCGACACCCGCACGGGCATTTTCGTGCCGATCGATCACGAATCGAGAACCTTGCCGATCTCGAAACAGACCTTTGACATCATCAAAAAAGGAATGCAGGGGGTGGTGGAGAGCGATCAGGGTACAGGCACTCTGGCGCGGGTTCCCGGCGTGACCGTGGCCGGCAAAACCGGCACCGCGCAGAACCCGCACGGCAAGGATCACGCCTGGTTCATCTGCTTCGCGCCAGTCGATAACCCGAAAATCGCCATCGCGGTGCTGGTCGAGAACGCCGGTTACGGGGGCAGCATCTCCGCGCCAATCGCCCGCGCCATGATCGACTACTACATCAACGGCCCCAAAAAGCCGGAACAGGAAACCAGTGCCGAGAAGACGACCGAAGTCGCCGCCGATACGACAAAAGCTTCGCCGGTGATGGAGCCGCCGGTGATGGAACCGCCGGTCACAACCGCAACACGTGCCCCGCAGGACAGCACCAACGCAGAAGGACAAACAGAATTGGGAGATTGATGTTACTGAAAAGCGAACCATCGGCCATCGCGGCGTTTCTCGAAGATACCAGCAACCTGAAAAGCGGCTGGACGCCCGGCGTCTGCTTCCCCGAAACGCTGGAGGAGATTGCGGCGCTGCTACGCGAGGCTCACGCCGACGGTCGGCGCTACACCATCGCGGGCAACGGCACCGGTACCACCGGCGCGCGGATTCCGTTCGGCGATTACGTCATCGCCATGCAGAAGCTCGACCGCATCGACGAGGTCGAGGTGTTGGGCGACGACAAGGCGATGCTGCACGTGCAGGGCGGTGCGCTGTTGCAGGATGTTCAGGCGAAAGCAGCAGCGGCAGGCTGGTTCTATCCACCCGACCCAACTGAAAAAACCTGCTTCATCGGCAGCACAATCTCGAACAACTCCACCGGCTCGCGTTCGCTCAAGTATGGCCCGACGCGCAATTACGTGCAGGCGCTGAAAATCGCGCTGCCGCAAGGCGACATTCTTAAGATCGAACGCGGCGAGCACTTTGCCGATACCGAGGACCGCTTCACGATTGACCTCCCAATCGCCGGTCGCGTCACCTTCCGGCTACCGGATTATACGATGCCGAAGACCTCGAAGCACAACGCGGGCTACTGGTCGAAACCGGGTATGGATCTGATCGACCTCTTCATCGGCTCGGAAGGCACGCTCGGCGTCATTCTCGAAGCCACCCTGCTGCTCCGCCCAGCGCCGGAATCGGTCATCGCCTGCCTGGCGTGGTTCCAGAGCGAGGAGGAGCTGCTCGACTTCGTCGGCAAGGCGCGTACTGGAAGCGGCGGCGTGAGTCCGCGGGCGCTCGAACTCTTCGACCGGCGCGCGCAGGAGTTCCTCCGGCAGAGCTATCCAGAGATTGCGCAGGAGACGGCAGGAGCGATCTATTTCGAAGAGGAGACGACTGCCGACGCCGAGGATACGTGCCTCGAAGCGTGGCTCGATCTGATGGAAGCATGCGGCTCGCCGGTTGAAAAGAGCTGGGCGGCACTTGACAGCGAAGGATTACAGAAGCTCCGCGAGTTTCGGCATCAGCTGCCGGTGCTGGTCAACGAATGGCTCAGCCGCCAGTCGGAGAGCAAGGTGAGCACCGACATGGCGCTGCCCGACGAGCGCTTCGCCGAGCTCTTCCGCCTCTACCGCGACGCCTGCGACCGCGAAGGGTTCACCTACATCATCTTCGGCCACATCGGCAACGCCCACCTGCACCTGAACATTCTGCCGCGCAACCACGAGGAGTTCGTTCGAGCCAAAACGCTCTATCGGCAGCTCGTCTCGGACGTGCTCGCGATGGGCGGCACCCTCTCGGCGGAGCACGGAATCGGCAAGCTCAAAAGCGAATATCTGGTGCAGATGTACGGCCGCGAAGGGATCATGGAAATGGTGCGTGTAAAAAAAGCGTTCGACCCTTATCTTACGCTCAACGTCGGCAACATGATTCCGAAAGAGTATTTTGAGTGAGGCGGTGGTGCGTAATTGCGTTCTGTAATTACAAATTCCCTGTAGGGGCAGACCTGCGTGTCTGCCCTGTCGTGAACCACAAGGGTTTGATGAAGAACGACATAAAGCTATTGGCGACAAGAGAACTGTCCCGACAACTTTTGGGGTTTGCAAAATTTACGGAAGGGCAGACACGCAGGTCTGCCCCTACGAATATTCAGGATGACAGAACCCGAAAAAGAACGGCTGATGATCCGTTGTTCGACGCGCCTTTGAAACAACCTGAAACCTGAGAAAGAGAACCGTTGGCAAAAAAGCAAGGCAAGCCGGAGTACGTCACGGCGATCAGCAACCGCAAGGCACGTTTCGAGTACGAAATTCTCGACACGATCGTGGCGGGCATCGAACTGCTCGGCAGCGAGGTCAAATCGGTGCGCCTCGGCAAAGCGAGCCTGAACGAGAGTTACGCGATGATCCATCGCGGCGAAGTGTGGCTTGAAAACATGCAGATCACACCGTATGAACACAACACGCTCGATACGCTCGACCCGAAGCGCAGCCGCCGCCTGCTGCTGCACAAGTCGGAAATCCTTCGCCTGCAATCGAAAATCAGCGAAAAGGGCCTGACCCTCATTCCGCTCAAGGCCTTCTTCAACCCGAAAGGCATCCTGAAAATCGAACTCGGCCTCGCCCGAGGCAAAAAGCTCTACGACAAGCGCGAAACCGTCAAGAATCGCGACGCCGAACGGCAGTTGCAGCAGCTCAAGAAACAGTATTAATCTCTATCCTCCGACAATCAGACAAGCCATGCATTTCCCACCCGTCAAGGAACAGCTCGATAGTATCGTCAACAACACCGTCGAGGTCCTCAGCACCGACGAACTTGAAAAGAAGCTCACCAAAAGCCTCAAGACCGGCAAACCGCTGAAGATCAAACTCGGCGCCGATCCGTCGCGCCCTGACCTGCACCTCGGCCACTCGGTGGTGCTCCGCAAGCTGCGCGAGTTCCAGGATTTGGGACACGAGGCGATTCTCATCATCGGCGACTTCACAGCGATGATCGGCGACCCGTCGGGCAAAAGCAAGACCCGCCCGCAGCTCACCGCTGAGGAGGCGAGGGAGAACGGCAAGAGCTACTTCGAGCAGGCCTCGAAAATCCTTGATCCCGAAAAGACCACCATCTGCTACAACGCAGACTGGCTGGGCAAAATGAGCTTTGCGGATGTCATCCGCCTGTCGAGCCACTACACGGTTGCACGAATGCTGGAGCGCGACGATTTCGAGAAACGCTACAAGGCGCAGGCGCCAATCTCGATCCACGAGTTTCTCTACCCGCTCGCACAGGGCATGGACTCGGTGCACCTGCAAAACGATGTGGAGCTGGGCGGTACCGACCAGAAGTTCAATCTGCTGGTAGGCCGCGACCTGCAGCGCGAGTACGGCATCGACCCGCAGGTGTGCATAACCATGCCGCTGCTCGTCGGCACCGACGGCGTCGAAAAGATGTCCAAATCGCTCGGCAACGCCATCTGCTTCAACGACACGCCGGAAGATATGTACGGCCGGACGCTCTCGATTCCTGACCCCCTGATCGAAACCTACTGGAACCTGCTCCTGCCGCACCATAGCGGCAACGATACGCCAGTTGCCGAACGAGTAGCCGCCGATCCGCGAGAGACCAAGCGCGAACTGGCACGCGAGGTGGTGGCGCAGTACTACTCGACGGATGAAGCCGCCAAAGCACAGGAGCATTTCGACCGAGTAATCGTCAACAAACAGGCCCCCTCCGACCTGCCGACTATCGAGTTCGAGGAGACCTCGATGCCTATCGTCGAGATGCTCATGCAACTCAAGGCGTTCCCGTCTAAAAACGAGGCGCGGCGCATGATTCAGCAGGGCGCAGTGCAGGCTGATGAACAAAAAATCACCGACATTAACGCCGTGATCGAACTCGGTGAAAACCCCGTGATCATCAAAGCCGGCAAGCGGAAATTTTTTAAGGTTAAACGTGCATAAAAAACGTTTTGAATGAGGTAGCTTTTTCCTATAATTGCTCAAACGGACAACATTTTTCAGCAACCTCTATCCGGAGAAACCACCTTGTCATTCGTCCCGACAAAAGTCTTTTTCACCAAGGGTGTCGGAAGGCACAAAGAGTATCTCTCTTCGTTCGAGCTCGCCCTGCGTGACGCCAAGATCGAAAAGTGCAACCTGGTGACGGTTTCCAGTATTTTTCCTCCCAAATGTGAGCGCATCAGCGTCGAAGAAGGTCTGAAACACCTCAAACCGGGACAAATCACCTTTGCGGTCATGGCGCGCAACTCGACCAACGAGAACAACCGCCTCATCTCCGCGTCGGTCGGCGTAGCGCTTCCAGCTGACGAAACGCAGTACGGCTATCTCTCCGAGCACCACCCGTATGGCGAAACTGCCGAGCATTCCGGCGAATACGCTGAGGACCTGGCGGCCACCATGCTGGCCACTACGCTCGGCATTGAGTTCGACCCCAACAAAGACTGGGACGAGCGCGAGGGCATCTACAAAATGAGCGGTAAAATCGTCAACTCATTCAACATCACCGAGTCTGCCGAGGGCGAAACCGGCCTCTGGACGACCGTCATCTCCTGCGCGGTGCTGCTGCCGTAAGGCCTATAATCTGACGAAATATTCGTATCGATACCGGGAATCTGTCGTGTGACTGATTCCCGGTTCTCGTTTCAGGCGGAGCGCAACAAGCATCTGCGCTCCTGCCGGAAGTTGATTCCGGACTGCGTATATTACGTTTTGCCGGCACCGTCCCAGGCTCGCGGCAAGCAGTTGGTAGCGCTACCCGCAACTCATCAATCACGCCATACATGACACAGGAAGTGAAAACCGATGTGCTGGTCATCGGCAGCGGCATCGGAGGGCTCTATTTCGCCATCCACATGGCCGATCACGCCAAGGTGACCATCATCACCAAAAAAGAGAGCTCGACCTCGAATACCAACTGGGCGCAGGGCGGCATCGCCGCGACGATCGACACCAACGACAGCCCGGAACTGCACATCGAAGACACGCTCGACGCGGGCGCGGGCCTGTGCAACGAAGAGATGGTGGGCCTCATGGTGCACGAAGGGCCATCGCATATCCGGCGGCTGATCGAACTCGGCGTGGAGTTCACCACCAACCCCAACCATTCGCTTGACCTCGGCAAGGAGGGCGGCCATTCGCGCAACCGGATCGTGCACGCCAAGGATCTGACTGGCCGTGAGGTCGAAACAGCGCTGCTGGCGCGGGTCAACGCGCATCCGAACATCACGCTGCTCGAACACCACTACGCGCTCGAACTCATCACGGAGCACCACCTCAAAATAAAGACTAACGACATCACCTGCTATGGAGCTTACGTGCTCGACACGCTCAACCACAAGCCAAAGAAAATTCTGTCGAAAGTGACGATGGTCGCGTCGGGCGGGCTCGGCCACGTCTATCTGCATACGACAAATCCGGATATCGCCACCGGCGACGGCATCGCGATGGCCTATCGCGCCGGAGCGGAGATCGCCAACATGGAGTTCATCCAGTTCCACCCGACCTCGCTGTTCCACCCGAAAGCCAAGTCATTCCTGATCTCCGAAGCGGTGCGTGGCTTCGGCGGCATTTTGCGGAATCGGGATGGCAAGGCGTTCATGAAGCGCTACGACAAGCGTGAAAATCTCGCGCCGAGGGACATCGTAGCACGAGCGATCGACTCGGAGATGAAAAAGAGCGGCGACGAGTGCGTCTTTCTCGACGTGACGCATATCGATGCAGACAAGGTGATCGAACACTTCCCGCACATTTACGACACCTGCCTTGAGTTCGGCATTGACATGACAAAGGAGATGATTCCGGTGGTTCCGGCGGCGCACTACTCGTGCGGCGGCATCAGGACGGATAGCCGCGGTCGCAGCACCATCAACAATCTGTATGCCTGCGGTGAAACGAGCTGCACCGGCGTGCATGGCGCGAACCGCCTTGCGAGCAACTCCCTGCTCGAAGCGCTGGTCTTCGCCTGGCGCTCCAGCGAGGACATTCGCCAGCACCTGAACACCATTCATGTCGAGCATGAGTTTCCGGACTGGGACGACTCGGGCACGACCAATCCGGAAGAGTGGATTCTGGTGGCGCACAACAAGCGCGAAACCCAGGCGATCATGAACGACTACGTCGGCATCGTCCGAAGCGATTTACGCCTCGATCGCGCGCGCCGGCGCATCGATTTCCTCAAGGAGGAGACCGAAGCCTACTACAAGAAAACGAGGATCACGCCGCAGATCATCGAGCTGCGCAACATCATCAAGGTGGCAAGCCTCGTCATCGAAAGCGCAATCAAGCGCCGCGAATCACGCGGACTGCACTACACCACCGACTTTCCGCAGAGGGACGACAAGCATTATCTGGTGGATACGGTGCTGCGGTCGTTTTGAGCCCCAATCTTTGAGTCAGGGGACTTGAGATCGACTGAAGATCAAAGTCCCCTCACTTCATTTCCTGCCAGTCGCGGGCATAGCGGAAATCGATGCCCGGCGTGCGGCTGGAGAGTTTGGCAATAACGGGCATCATGCGCTTGTACTGGTTGCGCACCACCATCTGCCGTACCCGGTCGTAAAAGGCAGGGGCAATGCCTTCAGCCAAAATGGCGTCGCGCTCCATGCGCTCTTCAAGCATCATGTACAGAAGCTGGTCAACCTCCTCGTAGCTGAAGCCGAGATCGGCCTCGTCGCTCTGGCCCTCCCAGAGGTCGGCAGAGGGCTGTTTGTCGATCAGCTCCGAGGGGACACCAAGATGCCGGGCCAGGCCCCAGAGCTGGGTTTTGTAAAGGTCGCCGATGGGGTTGACCGCCGAAGCCATGTCGCCGAACATGGTGCCGTAGCCCAGCATCAGCTCGGTTTTGTTGCTCGTGCCGAGCACCAGGCAGCCGTCCCGCGCCGACACGTCGTACAGGCAAAGCATCCGGGAGCGCGCCATGACGTTGCCGCGCCGCAGGCGGCTGGCGTCCGGACGCGTCTCGAAAAAGGCATCGACCACCCCGGTCACAGGCATGGTCTCGGCGCGAATGCCGAGCCGGTCCACCATGAGCTGAGCGTGTTCCAGGCTTTCTCGGCTGCTGGTTTTGTAGGGCATCAGCAGTGCCAGCACGTTATCGGCACCGAGCGACCGCGCAGCCAGCTCGCACACCACCGCCGAATCGATGCCACCGGAAAGGCCGAGCACCACCGACCGGAACCCGAACTTCCTGATTTCGTTGCGAATGAAAGGGATCAGAATCGATTCGACCAGGCCGTAATCGAGATGGAGGTCTTGAGGTTCCATAAAGGGAGCGTCATATAGAGGTCAAAAAACGGATCAGCCCGCCGATGAGCATAAACGAAATAAAGGTCGCCGTGGCCATGAGGACGCCGGACTTTTTCGACAGTGCTTCGATCTTCGCGCTTTCGAGATCGAGCAGCGCGTGCATGCCGAATCGGGCAATCAGCACGGCGTAAAGCAGCGCGGCAGCCATGACCAGCCAGCGCCAAACGCCGAGAATGTAGAACGGTTCGGCAAGCCAGACCGGCGTGAGGGAAAAGCAGAGAACGGTCATTACGTCGACGTGCAACGCATCAGAACGGTCAGGCCCGGCAAGCGATCCAATCGCTCCGGAGAGGAGGTAGAGCACGGAGACATCGATCACAAATCCGGCGATGGCAAGCAGCATGGCCATCCGGGGAACACCGATGAACGGCAGCTTGCAGAGCTGGGCAATCGTAATCAGCGGTGTCGCGTAATCGCGCATCGCATTGACCTCGCCGAGCTGCTCCTTCGCGTCTTTCCAGAAGGCCTCCGGCTGAACCAGCACGGAGATGATCGTCGTAAACAGCCAGTTCAATCCCATAAACTTCTCCCTGTTATCTGAGCCATTTCTGGGGATCCTGCTTTACCTTGCCCTTCCAGATTTCGAAGTGCACCGTCGACCCTCCCTCCGGCATCGCTGCCGAGCTGCCAAGCAACTGGCGCGACTGGATGACTTCACCTGCCGTCACTGAAACCTTGGTAAGGTTCGCGTAAACAGTAAGATACGATTTCGGATGCCGAACGATCACCACATTGCCGAACGTCGGCAGAAAGGCCACCTGCACCACCTTACCGCCGGAAACCGACCTGACCGGCGTACCGGCAGGAACCGAAATATCGATGCCATTGCTCACGGTCACGATGTTCAGCTCCTTGTCGCGACTGGAACCGAATTTGCGCACCACGACGCCATTTTTAACCGGCCACGGCAGTGATGAACCGGCATCGAAGTTGGCCGACACCCTTTTTAACTCTTCCTCGGTAAAATCTACCGGGCCGCGCGCTGGCTGGGTCACCTTTTTTCCAGACTTCTGAGCCGCTGCCCGGCGCCGCTCTTCGGCAAGACGCTGTCGTCGTAGCGCCGCTTCCCGCTCCTTGCGGATCAGCTCCTGCTGAGCCATGATCAGCGCTTCGATCTTCTGCTGCATCTGCCGCTGCTTCTTACGCACCCCGGCGATGCGGTTGGCATAGGTCCGCTTGTCTTTCTTGAGGCTGGTAAGCACCGCCTCTTTCTCTTTTTTCTTCGAAGCATAGCCCTGAAGCTCCACCTGCTGCGACTTCATAGCCTTCTCTTTTTCCTGATAGCTCTGCTGAAGCCGGGCGCGGCTGGCCTCCATCTGCTGCGCGCTCGATTGAAGCTCACCCACCTTCGACCTGACCGCCTGCGACAGAAAACCGACATAACGACTCCGAACCACAACATCGTTGACCGAGTGCGAAGAAAAGATCAGCTCGGCATTCCGGTTTCCGCCACGCTTGTAGGCAGCAATGGCGATGCGCTGAAAATCGCTGGAGACGTGATGGTAATTCTTCCGGTTCTCGGCAAGCTCCTGCTGCAAAGCATCAATCTCCTGGTCAAGACCAGTCAGCAGGTTCTGGTTTTCCTTGATGAGACGTTCATAGACCAGAATCTGCTTGCGAATATTCTTGAGATCGGCCACCGAACGGGCTTCGTTCTTTTTGGTGCTTTTGAGCTTTGACTGATACTCGCCAAGCTGCTTCTTCAGGTCTGACAAGGTGCGCTCAACCTGTTTACGCTCCTTGAGGATCTTGTTCATTTCAGCGCTGGCCGCACGAGCAGAAAGCGGGAACAGGGACAGAGCGCTGACCAGAAAAAGTGTGGTGTATAACAGATTGAATAACACCGCCAGAAAACGGCGGCAGGAAAACATTCGCATAAGTATCCAGATAATTGGCACTCGAAAAAAAACGTCGCCTCAGACGACGGCCGTAGTGATTGAGCATCGAAGTCGATTGAATGGCTTTAAAAATAAAATTTGTTTTTCTGAGGCTGAAATAATTAAATAACCCTTTTTGCACCTTTTCAGGATGTAACCTTCGTACTGAATGAATAAACTCGTCATCCGCGGCGGAAAGAAGTTGAGCGGCACCGTGGCCGCATCCGGCTCAAAAAACTCCGCCCTGCCCGTCATCGCGGCAACTCTGTTGACCCCGGACGGCACCTTCGGCATCAACCGGATTCCCGACCTCAAGGATGTCCGAACCTTCATTCAGCTTCTCGAATACCTCGGGGCAGCGGTTTCGTTTGAAAACAACCGCCTGGAGGTCAGTTCCAGCGATCTGAAAAGTATCGAAGCACCTTACGAGCTGGTCAAAAAGATGCGTGCATCGATCTATGTGCTCGGCCCGCTGCTCGCCCGCTTCGGCCACACCCGCGTTTCTCTGCCCGGCGGCTGCGCCTTCGGCCCGCGTCCGGTCGATCTGCACATCATGGCGATGGAAAAACTCGGCGCCACCGTAACGATTGAGCAAGGCTTCATAGACGCCAAAGTCAACGGCTCACGCCTGCGCGGCGCCGAGATCGACTTCCCCATCTCCTCGGTGGGCGCAACAGGCAACGCCCTGATGGCAGCCGTCACCGCCGAAGGTAAGACTGTGCTGCAAAATGCAGCGCTTGAACCGGAAATCGAATGTCTCTGCCGATTCCTGCAGAAGATGGGAGCCAACATCAGCGGCATTGGCACCACGACCCTCGTCATCGAAGGGGTCGACCAGCTCAAAGCGGTCGAATTCGACAACATCTTCGACCGGATCGAAGCCGGGACTCTCTTGGGCGCAGCGGCGATCACCGGCGGCAGTGTCACAGTCACCGGCACCGTGCCGGAGCATCTCGGCTCGGTGCTCGATGCTTTCCGACAGGCGGGCTGCATAGTGACAGTCAAGGACGACGCCATTACGCTCACCGCGCCCGAAGAGCTGCAACCAGTCGACATTACGGCCCGCCCGTACCCGGAGTTCCCGACCGACATGCAGGCCCAGTGGATGGCCCTCATGACCCAGGCGCATGGCGACAGCACCATCATCGACCGCATCTATCTCGAACGCTTCAACCACCTGCCAGAACTGAACCGCCTGGGAGCCCACATCGAAATCCGGGACAACTGGGCGCTGGTGCACGGCCCGCAGGAGCTGACCGGCACCAAGGTCATGTCCACTGACCTGCGAGCCTCGGCCTGCCTGGTGCTGGCAGGCCTGGTAGCCAAAGAAACCACCGAAGTACTCAGGGTCTATCACCTCGACCGCGGCTACGAATCGATCGAGAAAAAACTCTCGGCACTCGGCGCGGACATCAAAAGAGAACAGTACCAGGAATTTTCCTGAAAAAGGTCAAATAGCATTTGTAATTTTAATCACATGCCTTATATTAACACCACTCTGAAGCACAAAACGGTCTTTCGAGGGCCCTTAGCTCAGTTGGTCAGAGCAAGCGACTCATAATCGCTGGGTCGTAGGTTCAAGTCCTACAGGGCCCACCAACTGAAGTGAGCCAGAGAAAAAAAATATGGCGTGTTCGTCTAGTGGCCCAGGACATCGCCCTCTCAAGGCGAAGATCACGGGTTCGAATCCCGTACACGCTACCAAGTATAAATCCCGGTACAAACCGGGATTTATACACTATGCACCCGTAGCTCAACTGGATAGAGTATCTGACTACGAATCAGACGGTTAGAGGTTCGAATCCTCTCGGGTGTACCATTCAAACAGAATGACTTACGGGTTTCGACTTGTAAGTCTTTTTTGTTTCAGGCCTGTTCTGCTTTTGTCGAAAGACTTTTCCATCTTTCGACGAACAACGCTAGAGGCCTACTTTTTTCATTTTTTAATGAAAAATTCCGATGAATTCCAGAATTTTTCGTTACATTGTGAACCTCCATTGAGGAGTGGCCAAATTGGTAAGGCTCCTGACTCTGGATCAGGCAATTGCAGGTTCGAGTCCTGCCTCCTCAGCACCGCTAAAGCCTTGTAGCAGATAATGTTACAAGGCTTTTTTCTTTTTGTACAACTATCCTTTGGTTTTAAAACCAAAGCTGACCCCAGCATACCATCAAGCCCAGTTGGAAACGTAAACATTCTTGCTTCCATAAAAGCCCGATTCATGCTAAAATGATCATAAGAATAAGAGTCATATGACGCCTTTTCCACTCCCTCCCCCTGGTGATTGAGAAAAAACCTTGTTCCAATGGCGTTTTTTTGCTAATCCGTCATCGTTTCACTATTTGCACACCATTCTGTACATTTAAAGCAGTAGTTACGATCTTGTATATAAAGATGAAAGACGTAAAAAGCTAGAAACTCACGCGTTACAGACAACACCAACCAAACTCAACCAGGTGTAAAATGAAAAAATACGCAGTTGCCATAATAACTGCTGCAGTTCTGTCGGCTCCAGCTATAACAGCTACAGCAGCGCCCTTGTATGTCAGCATTTCAGGTGGTCTGTGCCTTATGGATAACAGTAATGCGGAAATAACGGGAACGTCAACATCAATAAAGGATGCTGTTGAATACAAACGTGGGTATGCTCTTGAAGCTGCGCTTGGTGAAGATAAAGGTATGTACCGCGGTGAACTTGCCGTTGAATACCAATCCAATGACGTCGATCAGATCCTGGGTTCAGATATGGATGCTATTGAGAGCGCAACGGAAGATATCCTCAATCAATGGGGCATAAGCGACAATATTGACGACCTTAAAATCAAAGCTTCAGCGCTTACAGTAATGTATAATCTGTACGCGGATTATAACATGAGTAGCCTGATCACTCCCTATGTAATGGGGGGGGTTGGAGCGGCTTTTATGGGCATGGACGTCTCTTTCAGAGATAATGGGGTCAGGTATGAACAATCGTACGACAAAACCGCATTTGCCTGGCAACTCGGCGCCGGCTTAGGTATCAAGGTGATGAATAATGTAACTATTGACTTGGGTTACCGTTATTTTAGAGCCGGTGACATTGACTTCGGGAGTGATGCAAAGCTCTCATTTGGAGGCAGCAAAATCTTGCTTGGAGTTCGCTACAACCTCTAAAGTCAAGCCATCAATTTCTTTCTTGCATCACCTATCACTATCTGTCGTTGCATCCAGCCAAGCGAGATACTCAGGCAATCCACCGGTAATCGGCAATCGGACAATCTCCGGCACTTCGTAGGGGTGGTAGTCGCGGATGTAGCTTTCGAGGCCCGGGTAACGTTTGCCGGTGGTTTTGATGAAAAGCGACACTTCGTCGTCATTCTGAATCTCGCCCTCCCAGAAAAAGAAGCTTCGAATGTCAGATAACTGGACGCAAGCCGCGAGCCGGTTTTCGAGAATGCCTTGTGCCAGCTTTTCGGCCTCATCACGATCCGGAGCGGTGGTGATGACCATGCAGTAGGCGCTCTCGTTCTGTTCCATGCTCAACTCATTTTTGATTTTCTGTTCCGCGAAATTAACCGGCCTTGACACATGCCTGAAGAAAGACATCCCGACAAGTCGGGATGCCCCTACGGATAATCGACTGGCTGCCTCATTAATCAAGTTATCCATTCATAATTCAATCAGCTCTTTGGTGAAGCGCTGCAACGGCTCCGCGCCGTTAGGGCCGAGGGCGACCATGTCTTCGATACGGACGCCGAAGCGGCCGGGGAGGTAGATGCCGGGTTCGATGGTGAAAACCGCACCTTCGCGAAGCGTACCGGTTGAGGCGGTGCCGACTCGTGGAGCTTCGTGCACTTCGACGCCGACGCCGTGACCGAGACCGTGGCCAAACGCTTCGCCGTATCCTGCTGCGGCGATGAAGTTGCGCACCTCGGCGTCGAGGTCGCGGGCAGCCATGCCCACCTTCGCCGCGTCGATGCCGAGCTGCTGCGCCTGCTGCACGATGCGATAGACCTTTCGCTGCTCGTCCGAGACCTTGCCGAAGGCGACCGTGCGGGTCTGGTCGGAAGCGTAGCCTTCGACGATGCACCCCATGTCGATGACGATGAGCGTACCCGGATCGAAGGTGGCGGGGCTCGGCTTGGCGTGCGGCATCGCGCCGCGCGGGCCTCCGGCTACGATGGGGTCGAACGAGTCCCCTTCCGCGCCGAGCTTGCGGTGGCGATAGGTGATTTCAGCGGCAATGTCGATTTCGGTGACGCCGGGGCCGATCATGCCGATCACCGCTTCGAGCACCGTTTCGCTCAGCGCTACAGCGCGACGCATCCGGTCGAGCTCGGCGATGTGCTTGATTTCGCGGAACTCGTCGAAGAATGACGAGACAGGCGTAAACTCGCGATTGCCGAGTTTCTCCGAAAGCTGGCGCATCTCCTGCCAGGTAACGTGGTCGGCCTGCAACGCCATGCGGCTGCCGAGTTGCCATTTGCCTGAAGCAAGCTCCGTGGCAAGCGCATCCTTCAGAATCACCGTCGCAATGCCGGAGGTCTCATGCTTCACCTGCTCCTGGTAGCGGAAGTCAGTAAACAGCACGGTCTTGCCACCCGCAAGCAGCAATTTGGCATTTGAGCCGCTGAAGCCGGTCAGCCAGCGGATGGTCGGCAGGTCGGTCACAAGGAGGGCGTCGAGCCCTTCGGCGGACATTTTTCGGTAAATTTCGGTACGCAGGCCGCTACGGCATTGATGCAGGGAATCAGGCTCCATGAAATGAAAAAACTTCGGTGAACAGATCACGCTCAAAACCTCCTGAGTTGAGCAAGGCTCATCAGGGTAACGCTATTGGTAAAAGCGCAGATAGTTAGTATAATTGAAATTAATCTTTTTCTTCAGGGCGCCGCAGTAATGCGCTAACGGTTTGTTGGCGACGTCCTTCATTTCGACCCCGTTTTTCGACATGCGTCAACAGGAGCTGATTCAGAAACTGCTGGCAGGCGCCGACCTTTCCGCACAGGAGATGGAAGCCTGCATCGATTCGATTATGGAAAACCGGTTCACCGATGCCGGTACCGGAGCCATTCTTGCGTTGCTGCAGAAAAAGGGAGTCACCCCGACGGAAGCGATCGGGGCATATGAGAACCTCATGACGAGGGTCACGCCGATCACCCTGCCGGCTCATGCGGTCGATACCTGCGGCACCGGCGGCGACCACCGGGGCACCTTCAACATTTCGACTGCCGCGGCCTTCATCGCTGCGGGCGCGGGCGTGCCGATTGCCAAGCACGGCAACCGCTCGATCACCAGCAAGTGCGGCAGCGCGGACGTGCTCGAAGCCCTTGGCTATCGCGTCGATCTGCCCGCTTCGGCCACTGAAGAGCAGTTCCGCGAAACCGGCTTCGCCTTTCTGTTCGCCCCGCTGTACCACCCATCGATGAAAGCAGTCGCCTCCATTCGCCGCGAGCTCGGCATCCGGACGCTCTTCAACCTGCTCGGCCCGCTCATCAATCCGGCAAAAGTCAAACGCCAGTTTATCGGCGTATTCGATCCGTCGGTGATGGAGCTGTACGCCGACGTGCTGATCCACGCAGGTTGCCAGCACGCCATGATCGTACACGGCAAAACCGAGCACGGCGACGGGCTCGACGAAGCGAGCGTCTCCGGCCCGACCACCATCATCGAGCTGTTCGAGGGACGCCTCTGCCACCACACGGTCAATCCGGAAGATTTCGGCTTGAACCGCTGGAGCATCGACGAACTGGCTGGCGGAGATGCCGAAACCAATGCGCAGATCATCAGGCAGATTCTCGACGGTTCGGCCACGCAGGCACAGATCGATGCAGCCCTGTTTGCATCGGCCATCACCTGCTACGTTTCGGGCATGGGTTCCTGCATCGATGAAGGCATGAGCATGTCCAAAGAGAGCCTCGAAAGCCTCGCGGCGATGGAAAACATGAACAGGATCATCGAGGTCAACAATCGGCTGGCAGAGGAATGCAATACGCATGAAGGCTGAGTCGCGCTTCGCTGAAAAGTGACGGGCACTTCTGTTTATCGTCTTGAGCAGACTGATCGACGCCAAGAAAACAGATAAAGAGAAGTGCCCTTATCGTTTACAACAAACATGTATTATATTTGCTCTGTTTCCAGCCGCAGCAACAATCAGTAAATCATGAACGGAAGCGACACGGTCAATCCTGAACTGAACCTGAACATCGATGAAAAGCTTCATCAGTCGGGCGTAAGCCAGTCCAGGCAGAAACTCATCCGTCAGGCCCTCGAGAACGTCAACAAGCCGGGGTTCCACATCGATCCTTCCGCGATCGTGCCGCTCATGAAGCCGGTCACCTGGTTTCCTCCGATGTGGGCGTTTGCCTGCGGCGTGGTCTCCACCGGCGAAAGCGTTTCGGATAACATCTCGATTCTGGTGAGAGGCGTGATTCTTGCCGGCCCGCTGATGTGCGCCATGTCGCAGACCATGAACGACTACTTCGACCGCGAGGTCGATGCCATCAACGAACCCGAACGCCCGATTCCGGCTGGGAAGATTTCCAAGCAGGCAAGCTGGCTCATCACCTTCGGCCTCATCATGACCGGCTTTCTGGTCGCCCTGTCGATCCACCCGTACGTGGTGGCTATAGCCTTCGTGGGCGTTCTGATGTCGCACGCCTACTCAGGGCCACCGATCCGAGCAAAGCGCAACGGCTGGTACGGCAACCTGATCGTGGGTCTGGCCTACGAAGGCGTGGCCTGGCTGACCGGCAGCTTTTCGATCACGCAGGGCATTCCTTCGACAGAGTCCATCGCCCTTGCCATCATTTTCTCTCTCGGCGCGCACGGCATCATGACCCTGAACGACTTCAAGTCCGTGGTAGGCGACAAGATCCGCAAGGTGAAGTCGATCCCGGTGCAGCTCGGCGAAAAGAACGCAGCTATCCTCGCATCAGTGGTGATGGATGTGGCCCAGCTCGCAGCCATCGCGATCCTCGTCGCCAAAGGCTCGACCGTCACCACGGCCATCGCCATTGCGCTGCTGCTCGCCCAGCTTCCGATGCAGAAAATTCTGATCGACAACCCTGCCGAAAAAGCGGTCTGGTACAACGCCTTCGGCACACTGCTTTACGTGCTCTCGATGATGGTCTGTGCTGTAGGGATAAGGCCTTAGTGCCACGCAGGTTTGAAGAATCAGACAGATCGGTCGGATTAGTCTAATCGGAGTGATCTGCCTAATTCTCCCTACACAATAGAGAAAAATCTTTCTATTTTCCCCTACTTTTTCCTATATTCCGTTTCATTTTTTAACGCCAATCGATCCAACCATGTCCAAAGTTTGCGTGCTGACCGGAAAGAAGCCGAAATACGGCAATAACGTTTCTCATGCCAATAACCACACCCGCACCCGTTTCGAGCCGAATCTGCATACCAAGAGAATCTGGATCGAGGAAGAAAAGCGCTGGGTCAAAGTTCGCGTGTCCGCCAAGGCCATGAAAATCATGTCCAAAACCGGCACCGCCGAGCTCGCGAAGCTCCTGAAATAAGCATCGCCCGCGGCGAAAAATCACGAATTGAAAAGGCTCATCCGCAGGTGAGCCTTTTTTTATCTATGGAAAAAACCATCACCATCTACACCGACGGCGCGTGCAGCGGCAATCCCGGCAAGGGTGGCTGGGGTGCGCTACTCATGTACGGCAATACCCGGAAAGAGATTTCGGGCTACGATCCAGCCACGACCAATAACCGCATGGAGATGATGGCGGCGATCAGGGCACTCGAAGCGTTGAAGGAGCCGTGCCGCGTCGAGCTGTACAGTGACTCGGCCTATCTGGTCAACGCGATGAATCAAGGCTGGCTCAAGCGCTGGTTGAAAAACGGCTGGAAAACCGCCTCGAAGAAGCCGGTTGAAAACATCGACCTCTGGCAGGAAATCGTGAAGTTGACTACATTACACCGCGTCACCTTTCACAAGGTCAAGGGGCACAGCGACAATCAGTACAACAACCGCTGCGACGAGCTGGCCCGACTTGCCATCAAGGAACAATCCTAACCGCGCTCTTCTATGAACGGCAACGAGTCCAAGCCGAACCAACCTCTTTTGCAGGCCCCGAAAAAGAAAGGCCCGAAAGTCATCGCAACCTTCTTTGTGCTCGGCCTGATTGTCGTGTCGGTCGGTTATCTCTGGATCAACTGGAAAAAACCGCGCCTGACGCCTGAAAAGCTCAGCCCCGAACTGACCACGCTCATCCAGAACATGCCTGGCACGTCGGACGCCATGTTTTACGTGGGACTCAAAGACATTCGCGACAGCCGGTTCTGGCAGGAGGCCGTGCCGGACTCTCTCAAGGAAACCCCCTTCCTGAGCATGGGCAAACGGGTAGACAGCCTCCTGGCCATCAGCAACATCAACCTCACCCGCGACCTCGACACGTTGCTCATCAGCTTCCAGCGCTCGGGAATCAAAGAGCAGAAATATATCGGCATGGCCAGCGGCGAATTCGCACGCAAATTCCCGGCAACAGCACTCCGGGCGGCGAGCCTTGAAACAACCGAAGTCGCCGGTCGCAACGCCTACGAGCTTGACAGCACGCTCTGGGTTGTGCCAATGGGACCGAACAGGCTGGCCATCGCCAGCAGCAGCGAGATGCTTGAAAAGTTCTTACGCCCGTCAGGCCATTTGCTCGACCGCGATGCGCCCACGGCAGCGCTGATCCAGAAAACGCCCTATAAATCGCACTTCTGGTTTACACTCCCCTCGCCGCAGTGGACAGCAGGCGCGTTGCAGAGCATCACCTCGAAAAACAGCGACGTCAAATCGGTGGGCAACCTGAACAGGTTACAGCAGATTTCGATGTCGGTGAGGTTTGACGACGGGCTTCTGGGACAATCCGAGTGGGTCTACAACGATCGGCAGGGGGCGTTCTTCGCTTCGACATTCCTGTGGGCTACCATCAAACTTTCAACGCTTGGCCCGAGAACCTCGGAAGCGGCCAAAGCTCTGCTCCACCACATGAAAGTGCAGCAGAACCTCGAATCGGTCATCATCACAGCCGACCTTCCGCTGGAGGCCTTCAAAAAAACCTCTCACAAGGAGTGACGACGCTAATGCTTGCCGCTCGATGAATCGTCCGGCATAACCGGTTCGAAACGCAGAAATCCATCCTTCCAGACCACATCAACGCCAGGCCCGGCATGAACACGCCGGCCTGGCTGCGACTCAAGCAGACCGGCAATCCGGCTCAGTACCCGGCTCTCAACAGGCAGTCCCCGCATCTGCAACACGCGCTTGATCAACGCCTTCCGTTCAAACCGCGAAAGCTCCAACAGCGAGCCGACATGCAGCTTGCCACCTGCCGGATCGAGGCCAGGACGCTCTTCGATCAACCGGTCGATATGCCGCTCCATGAACTCTTCGAGCTCGCCAGCATGCTCCGCCACCCGTTGCAGGGACGCCGTAAGCTTGAGGCTGAATCGCTCTTCGATAACCGGAATCACCCGGTTACGGATGTAGTTGCGATCGTGCTCCAGCCCCGCATTGGTGCGATCAGTTCGCCAGGCGATGCTCTTCTCATCGAGGTAGCTCACGATCTCCTGACGGCTGAACGGAATCAGCGGGCGAATAAGTCTGCCCTGCCGCATCCTGATCCCTCGGAGCCCTGAAGCAGCCGTGCCGCGAAACAGATTGAACAGCATGGTTTCGGCATTGTCGCCGCTGTGATGACCTGTGGCGATAAGCTCGTATCCTTTCTCCCGGCACAACTCCTCGAAGAAATCGTAACGCAGCAGGCGGGCTGTCTCCTCGATTGATTTTTTCCACGTCGTAGCAACGGCTTTCGTGTCGAATCGCCGCACGTGAAAATCCAGACCCAGTCCAGCGCACTCATACCGGACGAACGCCTCATCGCCATCGCTCTCTTCGCCGCGCAGACCGAAATTGCAGTGCGCAACGCCAAGCCGCAGGTGCAGCACCGGAGCGGCTGCAACCAGCAGGTGCAGCAGCGCCATCGAATCCGGGCCACCCGAAACGGCTACGAGCACCGCTTCGCCGTCACCGGCAATCCCCTGCCGCCGGATGTTTTCAAGAAATTGTTTTTCTGTGCGATTCATTAAATCGTTCTATCAATGCGAGCTTACAGAATTCGTTTCGCTCGTTCAAGATAGCACCTCCCGCCTCCCGTTTGCAATAACACTCTTCTCGCACCAACGATGGCAGAGGGTTGCAGTTCAGGCATTTTTGTCTATCATTAAACTTTGATCAAAGAACAGCTCTATCGCTCATGCGCATTTCCCCATACGGAGCCGGCAGCGTTACTACCACCGCCATTTTCTGCTCTCTTTTCTTCGTCACAGGCTTTTTTCTTCCTCAACCCGGCGGCGCAGCCCTTTCTCTGGCTGTTCTGTTGTTCCTCTTCTTCACGCTCTTTTTCTATCGGGATCCCGAGCGCGAAATTCCCACGGAACCCGGCGCCGTCATCGCTCCCGCCGATGGAAAAATCGTCCTGAAGCAGTCCATTGATCATCCGGTAACCGGGGATGGCTCCACGCTCGTAAGCATCTTCATGTCCCCCTTCAACGTCCATGTGAACCGAATCCCCATCAGCGGACGAGTGCTCAATCTGAATTATGTGCCGGGGAAATACCTGATGGCTTTCGACCATCGCAGCATGACCGATAACGAGCGCATGGAAATCACGCTTGAGACTGCCGCCGGCACGATCTGGTTCTGCCAGGTCTCGGGATTTGTGGCCCGCAGAATCGTCTGCGACCTGAAGCCAGGTCAGGAGGTAACCACAGGCAACCTTTTCGGCATGATCAAGCTCGGCTCACGAGTCGATATCGTTCTGCCGCCATCGGTTAAGGTCAGTGCATCGGTCGGCATGAAAACGGTCGGTGGCACAACAATCCTTGGTTGGATCTACTGATTTTCATCGAAAAATTTTTGGTTTGAACGGCTTCTTTGTTAAGTTTTGCTTGCGGTAAGCCGCAGACTTACGATTTGTACACTTTCCGGAGAAATACCTATGTTCGGTTTAGGCGGTCAGGAACTCGTTCTCATCCTCCTCATCATCCTTCTGCTGTTCGGTGCCCAGAAATTGCCGGAACTTGCAAAGGGACTCGGCAAAGGCATGAAAGAGTTCAAAAAGGCACAGAGTGAAATTGAAGAAGAGTTCAACAAAGCGGCAGAGGATGAGCCTGCCAGCAAGGAAAAAAAGGAGAAAAAGGCCTGAGCTTTGCCTTGAAAAAATCCATCCTTTGTTGAAACAGCCTGAGGCGTTGCATTTGTAACGCCTCTCTCTTTTCCCTGATCCGGGCCTCAAACTGATTTTTTTGATCTCGATAGAGCACGGGAAGCAATGGCCGAAGCACCCGTGATTGAAACATCCGGGAGCAACAGCTCCTGATCCGGCCACATCGATCAACCATAGCCGACAGCAAGATGAGCCCCTACCATCTTTTTGTCCTTCTTTTTCTGTTGCTCACCGCCTGCGTGACCGACACCGGAGATAAGAGCTTTTCGGAAACCCTTTCCCGGCAAGATGGACGCACAACACCCGTACTGAACGAAATACTGTTCGACCCGCTGCAAAGCTCCACAGACGACCTGCCCGACCAGCCGGACTTCGTTGAAATTTACAACCCCGGCACAACGCCCGTCGACCTGACCGGCTGGAGCATCACCGACCGTCCGAGCGCAACCACCGGTAAGTACTACCGCTACTACTTCGCCCCGGCAGGAGGCAACAACATCCTCGAACCTGGCCAGTACGCAGTCATCGCACCCGAGAAAAACGGCCAGATCACCGGTTCCCGACTGACGACGTTTTACACCTACCTGCCGAACGATTCCCGAATCTTTCTGGTGAAAGATTACAAAACCTTCTCTTTCAACAACGATGGTGATTGCGTCAGTCTGCTTGACCAGAACGGCACAGTCATCGACTCGGCAAACTATACGGCCAACTGGCACAATCCGGCCAACAAATCCACCAAGCGAATCTCCATCGAAAAGTTCAACCCGCTGATGCTCTCCGACACGCCACTGAGCTGGAGCTCCTCGACCGATGCTCAGTTCGGCGGCACGCCCGGAAAAACCAATTCGATCTACGCTCCCCCGACCAGAAGTGAAGATATCTTCAACCTTTCACCCGGCACCTTCTCACCGAACGGCGACGGCAGCGACGACTACCTCTCGATTGCGATCAGCCTCCCGGCAGACTCGTACCAGCTTTCCGTTTCGGTGTATGACATGAGCGGCAAACTGCTGCGCAGGCTGGCGGCGGGCACACCTGCCGGGCCGGTAACACAACTCTGGTGGGACGGATGCGATGACTCCGGCCAGCCCATGCCAGCCGGAAGCTACCGCGTGACGATGAACGCCGCGGGCTATTCGGGTTCCCGGTACAACGACGCGCGCACGGTAGGACTGGCAAGGTAAGCGGGAAATGCGTTTTTCAAACACGGCCGTTTAGCGTTATCTTTGAAGCTGTCAGCTCGCCGAACCCATAACTCCGTCTCATGCTCAAAAGCCTCTACGTCAGGGATTTCGCGCTTATCGACGAACTTTCGGTCAGCTTCGCACCGGGCCTGACCATCATCACCGGCGAGACCGGCGCAGGCAAGTCGATTCTGATGGGGGCTCTGAACATGGTGCTCGGCGAGCGGGCGAGCGCGGAGGTGGTGCGAGCAGGGGCGCGAAAGGCGGTGATCGAGGCGGTCTTCGGCGGCGAGCACTACGAGATGATCGGTGAGATGCTCGACGAGGAGGAGATCGAACGCACGCCGGAGCTGATCCTTCGGCGCGACATCTCAGCGACAGGCCAGTCGCGCTGCTTCATCAACGACACCCCCTGCACGGTTTCGCTGCTCAAGCGCGCCGGGCAGCAGCTCGTCGATCTGCACGGCCAGCACGACCACCAGCTTCTCCTCCACGCCGAAACCCACGCCGGAATGCTCGACGGCTTCGGCCTGCTTCACGCCGAGACCGCGCAGTATCGCGCCACGCTCGACGAGTACCGCACGCTGCGCCGCGAGCTGCAAAGCCTCAACGAACGCGCCGATGCGCTCCGCGAAAAGCGCGACTTCATCGACTACCAGTACAAGGAGCTTGACGTGGCGGCTCTCGTCGAAGGCGAGGAGCAGTCGATTGACGAGGAGATCAACCTGCTCGAAAACGCCGAAACCCTCTTCAGTCTCAGCACCGAGCTTGGCCAGAATCTCTACGAATCGGACAGCTCGGCTTACACGTCACTCTCGTCGGCAGTGCATCTGCTTGAAAAGCTTGCGGGGATTGACAAGAGTTTCGAGCCGTGGCTCGACGAACTGCGCGGCGCGAAGGCCACAGTCGAAGAACTGAACCGCTTCGCCGGAAGCTACGCGGGCGGCATCGAGTTCAACAGCGACCGGCTCGAAGAGCTGCGCCAGCGGCAGATGCTGTTGCAGCGGCTCGCCAAAAAGCACTGCAAGAGCATCGACGAGCTGATCGCCCTGCGCGACCGCCTCGCCGAGGAACTGTCGCTGGAGGAGAACCTGGCGGGCGAGCTTGCGGCCACCGAAGCCGAAATTGCCAACTCGCGCACGGCGCTTTCGGCTTCGGCGGAGACGCTCTCGGAGCATCGCCGCGAAGCCGCCGGACGGCTGGAAGAGGAGATCGTGGCAGGCCTCTCGACGCTCGGCATTCCGCACAGCACCTTCGAAGTACGCTTCACCCGCGAAGCCGCTCCAGACGGCGACATCGAGATCGACGGAACGCGCTACCGGGCATTCGACAACGGCTGCGACCGCGTCGAGTTCATGATTTCAACCAACCTCGGCGAATCTCCGAAGCCGCTCGCGAAGGTGGCCTCCGGCGGCGAAATCTCCCGCGTCATGCTCGCCATGAAAAGCGCTCTGGCCCGCTCGGCAGAACTTCCGATTCTGGTGTTCGACGAAATCGACACCGGCATCAGCGGCAAGGTAGCCCAGTCGGTCGGCTTCAGCCTCAAGCGCCTCTCGCGGATGCACCAGATCATGGCCATCACCCACCTCCCCCAGATCGCCGCAATGGGTGATTTGCACCTCGCCGTTGTCAAACGCATCGAAGCTGACCGCACCCTCACTGGCGTCGCCCCACTCTCGGACGACGAACACGTCCGAGAAGTAGCCCGCCTCTTCAGCGGCGCGGATATCACCGAAACCTCCCTCCAGCTCGCCAAAGAGCTGGTCGAAGCAGGAAGGTCGGCTTATTAATTCAGCCATTAAAATTCTCAAAAAATTGCCCCGGACTTTAGTCCGGGGTATGCAGATAAGACAAAACAAATAAAGGCTTTAGCCTAATTTCTTACAACGACGGCGATTGCGATGTATTGTGGCCGGAGTAATAACCCTGCTCGCGGCATTGGATTTCAGCTTCCTCTCTTGATGTCGGGATTTTATGCTTGAGACACTCTCGTAATCTTCGTACATATAAACCGTAAGCCTCGCCGTTGGGCTTATGCAGTACACCCCACGAAACGGCCTTCCAAATGAGCAGAACAGATTCGATGTTACACGAGCGACGGAATTACTGACAGGCGCTTTGATTCTACGGTTGTTTTTATGCCGATCCGTATAAGAAGCAAAAATAAAACGCAATCCGGCACTTAAGTGGTTAATAATTATGCTATTGTCGGCATTTAGGATGGTTTTTCGATTGCGTCTTATATGGGTTATAATTCAAAAATCCGAGGTTTAGGCGGATCAGTATAAACAATGTTATGCATAAAAACATGAGCAAGCTTTTCATCCTTTTTTTAGCCCTTCTGTGGTCACTACCGGCAGTTGCTGAAGACAAAGTTCTCGCTGGGCTATTTTCGCAGCAAAGATTAAATGGAACGATTGTGATTTCGTCGCTACATAACGGAAATATCTTCATCCACAACGATCTTCGCGCAAATCAAAGATTTTCGACCGCATCAACATTCAAAATTATGAATACACTGATTGCGCTTGAAGAAAAGGCAATTTCTGAAAAAGACGAAGTGCTGAAATGGGACGGACACATATATGACTTTCCTGATTGGAATCATGATCAGACGTTAGAAAGCGCATTCAAAGTTTCATGTGTATGGTGTTTTCAGGAACTTGCGCGCCGAGTCGGCGCAGAAAAATATCGAAGTTATTTACGCAAGACTGCTTACGGGGAATTACGTGAACCTTTCGACGAAACAACATTCTGGCTTGACGGCTCTCTTCAAATTAGCGCAATTGAGCAGGTAAATTTCCTCAAAAAAGTATATCTGCGGACACTCCCATTTAGCACTCACTCTTACGAAACGCTGCGACAAGTCATGCTTGTGGAGCAAACTCCGTCGTATACGATGTGGGCCAAAACAGGCTGGGCAACGAGAGTAAATCCACAAGTGGGCTGGTATGTGGGCTATATCGAAACACCAAAGGATGTTTGGTTCTTTGCCACTAACATTGAGGTTCGAGACAAACAGGATTTGCCTTTACGCCAGCAGTTGACACGAGATGCACTTCAAGCAAAGGGAGTCATCGAATAATGCATAACAACGCCATCAACTCTGAACGGCAATTCTGATTCCTGAAATGTTTTCTTGATTTCGGCGAGCAGTTTTCAGTCGAGCGATGATTTTGCCTTGATGGCAAGCAAAACAGGAAAACGCTCACGCCACCAATCCGAAAAAGCCACCAGCGACAGCAGCGCCATCGTCACCACGATGGAGAGGTTGAAGGCGAAAAACATCCCCCACCGACGCGAAGTGCGTGTTATACCACACAAACACCGGAAAGCACCGGTCGAACCCCCTCAGTTACTCCTCGACCGAGTGCACCATCTGGATACCCACCAGCACCCATGTCGCAACACGGATGCGCTTCTTCACGATTCAGGAGCAGATGCGGAGTTGGCTGGATTGTTCAGATTGGCAGTAAATTCATCAGGATCGTGCCCCCGGCCAACCGCCGTATCAACATACCACCGGTCAAGCTCTTCGCCCTGAAGCGGCTTTGAAGAAAGCTTTTTGTAAATCGATTTCAGATCGGCCATAATTCGCGCTCCTGTTTAAACAAGTCCGGCGGCGGGATTCCTGAATCCGCTCTGTCAAGTAATTTACGGTTTTTTATAAATGGAACTCATTGGCTACATTCATAACAACACAAAGGCTTAACTGACCGCGTTCGCGACTCGTCGCCCACACAACGCCAACAGCCTTAAATCACTTTAGAATCAAGCAGTTTTTATGTCCAATCGCCTTATTTCAGGTTCAACCGTAGCCCTTGTCACCCCGTTCAAAGAGGATGGATCGGTCGATTATGAAGCGCTGCGAAGGCTAGTGCGATTTCATCGCGAGGCCGGAACCGACATCATTCTTCCCTGCGGCACGACCGGCGAGTCGCCTACGCTCACGAATGAAGAGGAGGCCGAGATCATCCGCACGGTGCGCGATGAGGCCGGTGATTCCATGATGGTCGCTGCCGGAGCGGGCACCAACGACACCCGGCACGCGGTCGAGCTGTCGCGCAACGCTGAAAAGGCTGGTGCGCAGGCCATTCTCTCCGTTGCGCCCTACTACAACAAGCCTTCGCAGGAGGGGTACTACCAGCACTTCCGCCACGTGGCCGAGTCGGTTTCGGTTCCGATTATCATCTACAACGTGCCGGGCCGCACGGCCAGCAACGTCAGCGCAGAGACAATTTTACGGCTGGCGCACGACTTCGACAACGTGCTCGCCGTCAAGGAGGCGTCGGCCAACTTCGAACAGATCATGACGCTTATCGACGAGCGCCCGGAGCGTTTTTCGGTAATGACCGGCGAGGACGGTCTGATGCTGCCATTCATGGCGCTCGGTGGTGATGGCGTCATTTCGGTGGCGGCCAACCAGGTGCCAAAGGTGGTCAAGGGCTTGATCGACGCCATGAAGGCGGGCAACCTCGAAGAAGCCCGTGCGATCAACCGCAAATACCGCAAGCTTTTCAGGCTGAACTTCATCGACAGCAACCCCGTGCCGGTCAAGTACGCGCTCTCGCTGATGGGTATGGTCGAGGAGGCCTATCGCCTGCCGCTGGTTCCGATGTCGGACGCAGACAAGGCGACGATGAAAGCAGAATTGGAGCAGCTCGGGCTGATTTAAAAGAGATCAGTCTGATCAGACTGATCTTCAAACAAAAAAAGCCGCCTCTTTGGGCGGCTTTTTTTATGCACTGCGCGAGGCTTTTCAGCCGAGTGAAGCAAGTTCGCTGACGAAGCTGTCGAGTTCTTCCTTCGTGCGTTTTTCGGTGACGGCGATGAGCAGGCCATCTTCGCCCCAAGCGGAGAGATCGACGCCGGCAAAAACCTTTTTGTCGAGCATCTTTTCGATAATCGTCGCCGCCGGAACCGGCGTCTCAACCACAAATTCGCGGAAGAACGGCGCGCTGAACTTCAGCGAAAAGCCGGGTAGTTCCGTGATACGGTCGGCCAGGTAGTGCGCCTTCTGCATCGAGCGGTTGGCTACATCCTGAATTCCCTCCTTGCCGAGCAGCGACAGGTGTACTACCGCCTGCAACGCGCAGAGCGCCTGGTTAGAGCAGATGTTCGAGGTGGCCTTTTCGCGGCGGATGTGCTGCTCGCGGGTCTGGAGCGTCAGGATGAAACCGTCATTGCCATCCTTGTCTTTGGTCATACCGACCAGTCGGCCCGGAATCTTGCGCACGTGCGCCTGTTTGACCGTCAGAATGCCAAGGTACGGCCCGCCAAAGCTCTGGGCGTTGCCGACCGACTGACCCTCGCCGACGGCGATGTCCGCGCCGTAATTGCCCGGCGCTTCGAGCACGCCGAGGGAGACCGGATCGGCGGAGACGATGAAGAGCGCGCCGTGCTTCTTGGCGATCTCGCCAATCGCTTCGACCTCTTCGAGGCAGCCGTAGAAGTTCGGCTGCTGCACGATCACGGCGGCGGTTTCAGAAGAAACCAGCGTTTCAAGCGCCGCGACGCTGCCAATACCGTCTTCGATGCTGTTCTGCACGATGGGTCGGTCTCCGGCGGCTTCGAGGTAGGTTTCGAGCACCTGGCTGGTGTAGGGATGCAGCTTGCCAGCCACCACGATGCCGTTGCGCCCGGTGACGTTCAGGGCGATCAGAGCCGCTTCGGCCAGCGCGCTCGCGCCGTCGTACATCGAAGCGTTGGCCACGTCCATGCCGTACAGGCGGCACATCACGCTCTGGTATTCGTAAATCGCCTGCAACGTGCCCTGCGATACCTCGGCCTGGTACGGCGTGTAAGCCGTGTAGAATTCGCTCCTTGAAGCGATGGTCTTGACAGCGGCAGGAATGAAGTGGTCATAAGCGCCCGCACCGAGGAAACTCACGTGGTCGCAAGTGGCGGCGTTGCTCGACGCCATCTTTTCGAGCAGACTTTTCACCTCCGGCTCGCCCATTGCGGGCAGCAGATCGAGCGCCTTTTTGAGACGAACCTCTTCGGGAATATCAGCGATCAGCGCCTCGAAATTCTCGACGCCGATTTCGCGAAGCATCTCGGCCCGCTCAGCATCGGTATTGACAATGAAAGGCATGGTTGCGTATTGAAATTCTGGATAATCCTTATTCGCCGATCAGGGCGCTGTAATCCGCCGGTGAGAGCAGCGACTCGACCTCGGCAGCGTTGTCGAGCTTCATCTTGACAATCCAGCCCTCGTTGTAGGGATCGGAGTTGACAATCGCCGCATCGTCGAGTGCACCATTGACCTCGACGATCTCACCCGCCACCGGAGCGAAAAGATCGGCCACAGTCTTGACCGCCTCAACAGTGCCAAACGCGCCGTGCGCCGCGACCTTGGTGCCGACCGGCTTGGTTTCGACGAACACGATGTCGCCAAGTTCAGACTGCGCGAAATCGGTGATGCCAACCACGGCGGTCACGCCATCATCGAGAAGCTGGAGCCATTCGTGGTCTTTGGTATAGCGAAGATTATCAGGGATGTTCATGGCAGAACGCAATTTAAGTTGCTATGCAATTGAAGAGTTACAAATGAACTTGAAGGTAACATTTTTTCAGAATCGCGGAAAGATCGGTCGGATTGGACGTATGATCCGACTGGTCTTCAACCTAACCTTTGACGCATCGCTTCGTACAGCATCACCCCGGCAGCCACGCTGACATTGAGCGATTCGACGCAGCCGGCCATCGGAATGCGCACGATCTGGTCGCAGCGTTTGCGGGTTTCGGAGCCGAGCCCTTTGCCCTCTGCCCCCATCACGAGCACTGTGGGACGCTTCCAGTCGATGTCCGTGTGATTATGTTCAGCCTCCATGTCAGCGGCCACGATGCTGAATCCGCGCTCGTGCAACAGGTCAAGCGTCTTGACCAGGCTCTTGACCTTGCAGACCCGCATGTGCGAAAGCGCGCCCGCCGATGCCTTGTGCACCGTGGCGCTGATCGGTGCGCCCTTGCCTTCGATCATGATGACCGAGTCAGCAGCCACAGCCTCGGCAGTGCGGATGATAGCCCCGACGTTATGTGGATCTTCAAGCCCCTGCAAAATCACCAGCAGCGGCGAGCTGTTGCGCGGTGCGGCAAGCACCTCGTCGAGCGTGTAGAATGTCACGCTGGTCAGCAGCGCGCAGACGCCCTGGTTCTTGGCCGTACCGGAAATGAGCGTGAGCTTCTCCATGCGCGCCTTACCACAGGGAATCTTAAGGCGACGAGCCGTGATGACGATCTCCTTGAGCTTGGGATGGCTGGTGTTGAACTGGAGGTAAATTTTCTCGACGCTCTCAGGTTTCGACTGCAACAGCTCGATGACGGCGTTACGGCCATAAACAACCTGTTCGCGAGGTTCGGGAGCCGGGATTTCGGCGTGGTCTGTTCTGTCCAAAAATCAAAAAAGTTTGGTTTGCCGGGCATGCGCCCCGACTGCTCGTTAGATGCAAAAAAAGCGTATCAACAAGCAAATGCTATAAGAGTATTCACGATTGAACTATATTAGTTTTTTTTCCTATCTTCGAAAGCACACTCGAAGCATTTTCTCACCTGCGAACGTAACTTTTCCCGTTCCTTCGTAGTTGTACCCGTCGAGGATCGCACAGTCCCAACAATCATAATCCAGTTCTGATCGTATGACCCGGACATTCAAGACAATGGAGGGTAATGAGGCTCTTGCTCATGTCGCCTACCGTACCAATGAAGTCATCTCGATATACCCGATCACTCCGGCCTCACCGATGGGAGAGTACTCCGATGCATGGGCCGCAGTCGATGTAAAAAACATTTGGGGCACTGTACCGCTCGTCGATGAGATGCAGAGCGAAGCCGGTGCCGCCGCAGCCGTTCACGGCTCACTGCAGACCGGTGCGCTGACGACCACCTTCACCGCTGCTCAGGGTCTTCTGTTGATGATCCCGAACATGTACAAGATCGCCGGTGAGCTTTCGCCCTGTGTGATTCACGTCTCGGCCCGTTCGCTGGCCGCGCAGGCGCTGTCGATCTTCTGCGACCACGGTGACGTGATGTCGGTCAGAGGCACCGGCTTCGCGCTGCTTGCTTCCTGCTCGGTACAGGAGGTAATGGACATGGCGCTGATTTCACAGGCCGCCACGCTTGAATCGCGCGTGCCGTTCATGCACTTCTTCGACGGCTTCCGCACGTCACACGAAATTTCCAAGATCGAGGTGCTCTCGGACGAAGAGATTCGCTCGATGATCAACGATGACCTGGTGATTGCGCACCGGATGCGCCGCATGTCGCCTGACGAGCCGATCATCCGCGGCACCTCGCAGAACCCGGACGTCTACTTCCAGGCTCGCGAAAGCGTCAACAAATATTACAATGCCTGCCCGTCGATCACCCAGAAGGCGATGGATCAGTTCGCCGAGATGACCGGCCGCAGCTACAAGCTCTACCAATATTACGGCCCCGAAGATGCCGACCGCGTCATCATCATGATGGGCTCGGGCGCCGAAACCGCGCTTGAGACCGTCGAGTATCTGAACAACCAGGGCGAAAAGGTCGGCCTGATGAAGGTGCGCCTGTTCAGACCGTTCGATGTGGCGACTTTCATCGCATCGCTGCCGTCGAGCGTCAAGTCGATCTCGGTGCTCGACCGCGTCAAGGAGCCGGGCAGCGCTGGCGAACCGCTCTACCTCGACGTCATCAACGCCTATGCCGAGTCGTTCCAGAATGGCGAGATTGCCGCCATGCCGAAGATTCTCGGTGGTCGCTACGGCCTCTCCTCGAAGGAGTTCACTCCGGCGATGGTCAAAGGCATTTTCGATAACATGAACGCCGACGCTCCGGTCAACCACTTCACCGTCGGCATCGACGACGATGTGACCGAAACCAGCATCAGCTACGACGAGACCTTCTCGATCGAGCCTGATTCGGTCTTCCGCGCGCTTTTCTACGGCCTCGGCTCTGACGGCACGGTCGGCGCCAACAAGAACTCGATCAAGATCATCGGCGAAAACACCGATAACTACGCACAGGGCTTCTTCGTCTACGACTCCAAGAAAGCCGGTTCGATCACCACCTCGCACCTGAGGTTCGGACCGGAGCAGATCCGCTCGACCTACCTCATCACCGAGGCACAGTTCGTCGGCTGCCACCACTGGGTCTTCCTCGAAATGATCGACTTGGCGAAGAACCTCAAGAAAGGCGGAACGCTGCTCATCAACTCGCACTACTCGGCTGACGAAGTGTGGGAAAAACTGCCGCGTCCGGTGCAGCAGCATTTGATTGACAAGCAGGCGAAGCTCTACACCATCGACGCTTACAAGGTCGCGCACGAGAGCGGCATGGGCCAGCGCATCAACACCATCATGCAGGCCTGCTTCTTCGCCATCTCCGGCGTGCTGCCGCGTGAAGAGGCAATTGAAAAGATCAAGGATGCGATCCGCGAGACCTACGGCAAGAAGGGCGACGAAGTCGTTCAGCAGAACATCAAGGCCGTGGACAACACGCTCGCCAACCTGCACGAAGTGAAGATCGGCGCAACGGCTGACAGCCAGAAAGAGATGCGTCCCCCGATCGTAGGCGACGCTCCGGAGTTCGTCTGCAACGTGCTCGCCAAAATCATCGCTGGCGAAGGCGACTCGATTCCGGTCAGTGAATTGCCTGCCGACGGCACCTACCCGGTCGGCACCGCGAAGTTTGAGAAACGCAACCTTGCTCAGGAGATTCCGGTCTGGGAACCGGAGCTCTGCATCGAGTGCGGCAAGTGCTCGATGGTCTGCCCGCACGCAGCCATCCGTATCAAGGTTTACGAACCGGAGCACCTCGAAAACGCACCGGCGACCTTCAAGAGCCTCGAAGCCAAAGCAAAGAACTGGGAGGGTATGCGCTATACGGTTCAGGTTGCGCCGGAGGATTGCACCGGCTGCCAGCTCTGCGTCAACGTCTGCCCCGCAAGAGACAAGCAGGTTGAAGGCCGCAAAGCGCTCAACATGCACGACCAGGCTCCGCTGCGCGAAACCGAATCTGCCTGCTGGAGCTTCTTCATCGATCTCCCGGAATTCGACCGCAACAAGATCAACCAGCGCCTCATCAAGGAGCAGCAGCTTCAGCAGCCACTCTTCGAGTTCTCGGGCGCATGCTCGGGCTGCGGCGAAACCCCGTACGTCAAGCTGATGACCCAGCTCTTCGGCGACCGCCTCGTCATTGGCAACGCCACCGGCTGCTCGTCGATCTACGGCGGCAACCTGCCGACCACGCCTTATGCAGCCAACCCGCAGGGCCTTGGACCAACGTGGTCGAACTCGCTCTTCGAGGACACGGCAGAGTTCGCGCTTGGGTTCCGCATCTCGATCAGCAAGCAGCAGGAGTATGCCTTGGAGCTGGTCAAAAAAATGGCCTCCGAAATCGGCGAAACGCTTGCCACCGGAATCCTCGAAGCCACGCAGAACAGCGAGCCGGAGATTTTCGAGCAGCGTGAGCGCGTGGCCGTGCTGAAGGATAAGCTCCAGCAGATGAAATCCGACGACGCCAAGAACCTGCTTGCCGTGGCTGACATGCTGGTCAAGAAGAGCGTGTGGGCTGTCGGCGGCGACGGCTGGGCCTACGATATCGGTTACGGCGGTCTCGACCACGTCACCGCATCGGGCAAAAACGTCAACATGCTGGTGCTAGACACCGAGGTTTACTCAAACACCGGCGGTCAGGCTTCCAAAGCCACACCGAAAGCCGCGGTCGCCAAGTTCGCCGCTGCGGGCCGCGTCGCCACCAAGAAAGACCTTGGCCTGATCTCGATGAGCTACGGCAATGCCTATGTGGCCAGTGTTGCACTTGGCGCACGTGACGAGCAGACCCTGAAGGCGTTCCTTGAAGCTGAAGCCTTCAACGGCCCTTCGGTGATTATCGCTTACTCGCACTGCATCGCTCACGGCTTTGACCTGTCTATGGGTCTGGAGCACCAGAAAGCGGCGGTCGATTCCGGCCACTGGCTGCTGTACCGCTACAATCCGGACAGACTGAAGGAGGGCTTGAACCCGCTGCAGCTCGACTCCAAGAAGCCGAAGATGCCGGTCGAGCAGTTCCTGAACATGGAGAACCGCTTCAGAATGCTGAAAAAGACCCATCCGGATCTTGCCAAACAGTACTTCGCGGCGATCCAGCAGGAGGTCGATCATCGCTGGGCCCACTACGAACACCTCGCCACCCGTTCGATTGAAGGTGAGGCATAAGCTGAACCGAACACCGGTTCCGAACAAAGAAAAAAGCGGTCAATGACCGCTTTTTTCTTTTCCTGCTTTTCGAGAAGCTGCTTTTGCTTTCTCAAACATCTCCTTCGCTTTCGGCTCATCGCCAAGCTTCCGGTACGCCTCACCAAGATGGAGATAAACTTCGGGCTCCTCAATACCCGTCTCAATCGCCTTTTCAAGCAGAATCCGGGCCCGATCATACTCGCCAAGCTTGTAGTTCACCCAGCCGAGCGTATCGAGATAAACCCCGTTGTCCGGCTCGAGAAGCACGGCATTGGTAGCCAGTAACAGCGCGTCCCGAAGCTTGATTCCCTCTTCGGCAAGCAGGTATGCGAGGTTGTTCATCGCAAGGGAGTTGTGGGCATCGAGTCTCAGCACTGTGGTGTAAGCCTGCCTCGAACGATTTTTCATGCCAAGTCCGTCATAGGCCAACGCAAGGCTGATGTGTGCTCGAATCAACAACGGTAGATCATCATCCGTCATCTTCATGCGGACGGCCTGTTGAAGCACCGTTGCAGCCTTTTTTGGTTCTCCCGCTTGCAGCAAAAGAGAGCCTTCGAGCAGCTTCCAGCGCAAGCCTTCTCCAGGGAGCGCCGCATTGGCTTTCCGGAGAAGAGCATAGGCCTGTGTCTTTTCATTCATCGAAATATGCGCGGAAATCAGAGCCTCCCAGGCCTCGGCATTGGAGGAATTGAGCTCAACCGCCTTGCTGAAACAGAGCTGCCCGGCGCGTTGCCGATCATGGATCATTTCGAACAATCCCTTCAGCACAAACAGTTTGCTCTCCCGAGGACGGACTGCAATGAGCTCGTCAAGAAACTCGCGGGTAGGGGCTTCATACTGCTCCTGCTTTCCGGAACGGACAATGAAAAGACGGGCAAGGTCGTCGATCTTTTCTGAAGAGGCTGCCTTGGAATCGAGAAAAGCGCGAAGCTCACGGCGGAAATCAGCAGAGCGTCCGGCACTGATGTAAAAGTCGAACAACGCACTCCATCCGGGAACATAGCCGGGATCGGTCTGGATAACCTCTTTCAGCGTGGCAACAGCACGCGCCGCCTGGTTATTTTTTGCATACAGCTCCGCAAGTATCAGCCTGAGTTTCAGGTTGCTGCCATCGATTTCCAGCATCTTGTTGCAGGTTTCGATAGCCTCCGGAAAACGCTTAAGCCTGATCTGAAGCTGTAAAATCTGCGACAGCGCATTGTCGTTATACGGATCGAGGCTTACCGCTTTTTCAAACACCCTGATCGCCGGCTCTGGCTGATTGGCCGACATGAGTTCGAGCCCCTGCAGGTAAAGAAGCTCCGGTTTGTCCGGCTGGAGATCGAACGCCTGCCCGTACAGCTCGGCCGAGCGATTGTAATCATGCATATCCTGCGCAAGATCGGCAAGATAGAGATGATAGTGCGGGTTAGACGGCGCCAGCTTCACGGCAGCTTCGCCGTAAACCCTGGCTGAATCGAGAACGGCCAAGTGACGGTAGGATTGGGAGATCGAAAATCGAACGGCCGGTTCATCGGGCAGAACAGCCATGACCTTTCTCAGCCCCTCGATAGCGCCCCAGTAGTCCCCCTTCATGTTGAGCAGCAGAGCCTGCACATAATCCGGCATGACCTTCTGTGACAAGGGTGCACGATCGATCGCCGCCTGTGCAGCATTCATGCCTGCAGGAGCGGAGAGCAGCGACAAGGCAGTCAAGGCCGACATGAAGAGCCGACGACCAGCACGAGGCTTACTGTTGTTCGCTTCAGGCGTCATGAATTGTGGTCGAAGAGCGGCCCATGATCCTGCATGCCAGGGTAGGAAAAGCGCTGCATGGCAAGCCTGGTCGCCACCCGACCGCGCGGAGTTCGGGCAAGATAGCCGACCTGAATAAGGTAGGGCTCATAGACCTCCTCGATGGTATCCTGCTCCTCGCCGACCGAAACGGCCAGCGACGCCACGCCGACCGGGCCGCCGTTGAATTTGCGCACGATCGCTTCGAGAATTTTCTTGTCCATGTCGTCGAGACCACCTTCATCGATTTCAAGCGATTCAAGTGTCCGCCGGGCGACGGCAAGCGAGATCGAAGCTTCATTGGCCACCTGTGCGAAATCGCGCGCGCGCCGCAGAAGGCGGTTGGCGATACGCGGGGTGCCGCGTGAGCGGCGGGCGATCTCCATGGCCGCGTCCTCATCGACACCGATATTCAGGATGCCCGCCGCACGGACGATGATGCTTTGCAGCAACTCCGGACTGTAGTAATCAAGGCGACTGTTGATGCCGAAACGGGCCCGGAGCGGCGAGGTCAAGAGACCGGATCTCGTAGTCGCGCCGACCAGCGTGAAGGGTTCGAGCTTGAGCTGCACTGCGCGGGAAGCCGGACCGCTGTCGAGCAGAATGTCGATCCGGTAATCCTCCATCGCCGAGTAGAGATACTCCTCGACCGCAGGAGCCAAACGGTGGATTTCGTCGATAAAAAGGATGTCTCCCTTTTTGAGACTGGTGAGCAGCCCGGCCAGATTACCCGCCTTGTCGATCAGCGGGCCGGAGGTGATCTTGATGCCCCCACCCATCTCGGCGGCGATGATGTGTGCAAGCGTGGTTTTGCCAAGTCCTGGCGGCCCGGAAAGCAGCACATGGTCGAGCGCATCGCCGCGTTTTCGCGCCGCAGTGATGAACACCTTCAGATTGTCGGTCAGCTTTTTCTGACCGGCAAAATCGCTCATGCTCTGCGGCCTTATCTGCTCCTCGAACCGGACTTCCGTCGCGTCGGGGGCGGTATTCAGGGCTTCAATCCTCACTCAGACTCATCATTTTGGTTCACAGTTTGATCCGCGGATCGACCACGGCATACAGCACGTCGGCCAGCAGATTGCCCAGCACGATCATGGTGCCGGAGACGAAGGTGTTGGCGATAATCAGCGGATAATCACGGGCGAAAATCGCCTCGACCGTAACGCGGCCCATGCCTGGAAAAGCGAAGATCACTTCGATAAAGAGTGCGCCACTGAAGATGAACGGTAGCGAGCTACCCATCAGCGTAACCACAGGAAGAAGGGCGTTGCGCAGGGCGTGTTTGATAATCACCACCCGCTCGCTCAGCCCCTTGGCCCGCGCCGTGCGGATATAGTCCTGCCGGATCACCTCCAGCATGCTGCCCCGCACGTAGCGCGCGATGCCCGCCGCGCCGTTGATGCTGAGCACCGTAACCGGCAAAACAAGATGCCAGATCCGGTCCATGATGAAGCCGAACGCGCCATAACTCTCCGCCCCCACCTCGTTCAAGCCGGAGACCGGAAAAAGCGGCCATTTCAGGGCGAACAGAATAATCATCATCAGGGCGAGCCAGAACTCCGGCATCGAGTAGAAAAAGAGCGCCGTAACCGTCAGGAAGCGATCGGAAAAGCTGTTCTGTTTGACCGCCGAGATGACGCCGATAATGATACCGAACACGAAGTTGGCGATGAGTGTCAACACGGCGATGGTCATCGTGACCGGCAGCGCCTGCGAAATCACCTCGAACACAGGCTGCTGCGCGCGGCTGAAGCTGCGACCGAAGTCCCCCTGCAGCACGTTGCCAAGCCACTTGATGTACTGCACCGGCAGCGGATCGTTCAGCCCGTACTGCTGGCGAATCTGCTCGGCCACGTTGGGGCTGATGCCCGGCTGGATGAAAAACGCCGCGGGATCGCCGGGCGCAAGCCGGATGATAAAAAAGGTCAGGGTCAGCACCCCGAACACGAGCGGCACGGCAATCAACAGCCGTTTCAGGATATACTTCAGCATACCGTTACGGCGCAATCGATGACGACGGCCTCAAAGTCCAGTCGTCGATATTGTAGAAACTGCCTGAGATGTTGAGCTTCTCGCCCTGAATCCGCTTGTTGAAGCCCTGCGTCTCACGCATCCAGTAGAGGAAGGTTATGGGCTGATCCTCGTGCAGAATGCGCTGGTACTCGACCCAGTAGGGGCGGGCGTCCTCGGTGCGCATCTTCTCCTTGGCCAGCTCGCAGAGCTTGTCGATCCTCGGATTGATGTAGCCGGGGAAATTGAAACGGCTCTTCTCAAGATCGGAACCCCAGACATCGAGCGGATCGATTTCAAGACCGATCGACCAGCCAGCCATCCAGGCATCAAGTTTGCGCTCCTGAAGGTTCTGGAAAAAGACGTTCGACTCTTGAATTTCAATTTTGCAGTCGATGCCGATCTCCTTCAGGTTCTGCTGGATGATCGTCGCCGCGTAGTTGCGGCGAGCGTTTCCGGCGTTAGTGTAGAGCACGAAGCTGAACCTGCGACCATCCTTCTGCAGAATGCCGTCGGGCCCCGGAACCCAGCCGGCACCGGCAAGCAGTCTGGAGGCCTGAGTCGGATCGTAGGGCCACGGCTTGATCGAATCGTCGAAGGCCCACTTGAGCGAGGGCGAAATATCGGTTTTGGCCAACACACCATACTCGCCAAGGTAGCCATCAATGATTGACTGGCGATCGATGGCCATGGTCAGAGCACGCCTGACCTTCGGATCACCGAAAAGCGGATGCGGGCGAACTTTGCCGGTCTTGTTGTAATAATCACCATCCATGTTCATCCATCCGACGTAATCATAGACCCGGAGCCCGACCGTTTTGACCTCCACATCGGGATTGGCTTTCTGCACCGCGTCGAAATCCTCGGGTTTGACGCTTTCGACCACATCGACATCCCCCGTCTGAAGCTGGGCGAGCCTGACAGTGTAGTCGGGCACGATGCGCCAGACGATGCGCTTGATATTGCCCGGCTTGGGCAGATTGCACGAAGGACTCGACGAAAGCGCCAGCGACTGCTGCTTGTTCCACTCCGCAAGGCGATACGGCCCCGCACCCACAGGCTGCTGGTTGAGCTTCGACTCGCGGAACTCTTCGGGCTTTACATCTTTCCAGAGATGTTCCGGCACCGGCGTGAGCGAGGTGTGGAACAGGGCAAGATGCTCCGGCACCGGCTTGTAAAAATGAAACACCAGCGTGGTGTCGTTCGGCGTTTCGATGGCTTTGTCGAAATCGACCGTCCCCTTATCCGCGCCGACAAGCTCGGCCAGGAACTGCTGGCGCGGGCTGGCAATGATCGGGTTACCGTACAACTTGTAGGTAAACTTGAAATCGCGCGACGTGATCGGCTGGCCGTCGGCCCATTTCGCGTCATCCCTGAGAATGTAGGTGATCGAGCGGTGGTCGGGCGACATGGACCAGGTTCTGGCCAGCGCAGCTTTCGGCGATTTGTCATCCGGACCGGACGATGGGCGTAACCGCTTTTCAAGAGCAAGGTAATTGAGCAGGCCGGTTTTGGTATCGAACTCGCCCTGCAGCAACCCCGGATAGATCAGGCCGCTAATCTCACTCGAGGTCAACGAAGCACCGATCACCGGATTGAGGTAATCGGCGTCACCGAGCATGCCGATGACCAGCGTGGTATCCCTGGCCGCCGCCGAGAGAGCTGCATTTTTGCCACCTGACTTCGAGCAGGCCGACAACAACGTCACCGCAGCAAGCAGAACGACAGGAAAAAGTGAATGAAACGCCTTATTCAATTTCATCGTCATAATATTCGGGAATGATAAAAGGGCCACTGGCCGAATCGCTACGGTTTTTGTTCATAACATTACTGATTCTCTCGGTCAGTGCCTCGGCAGCCACGTACCCTGCATAGCGTTTCAACAGGAAGTTCAGAGCCACCACTTCGATGATGACCGTGATGTTCTTGCCGGGGAAAATAGGAAGCTGTACCAACGGCACATCGACACCGAGAAGATTGACGCTTTTCTGGTCGAGCCCGAGGCGTTCATACTCAGCCTCCTGACTCCACTCAAGCAGCTCGACCACCACCTGCACCACTTTTTTATCACGAATTGCCCTGATACCGAAATTCTGCCGCACATCGACCACGCCCAACCCGCGAATCTCCATAAAATGGTCGATGATGTTGTTGCGTGTGGCTACCAGCGTATTGGTCTGCCCCCGGCGCTTCACCACAACCACGTCATCGGCCACCAGGCCATGACCTCGTTCGATAAGATCGAGTGCAACCTCGGATTTGCCCAAACCACTTTTTCCTGCCAACAGAACACCCACTCCATACACATCGACCATAGAACCGTGATACTGCTGATATTGGGAGAACTGCTCATCGAGAAAATCGGTGATGGTATAAATGGTTCTGGTCGATGAACATCTGGTGACGTACACCGGAATTCCGGCATCAGCAGCCATGTCGATCAGCTCCGGATCGAGCTTGTTGTTGCTGGTCAGAATAATGCACGGCATTTTGAATTTGACAAATTTTTCAAATGCCGCCCGACGCTCTTCAGAAGAGAGGTGATTCAAATACCGGGTCTCGGTATTGCCCAGAATCTGTACCCTTTTGTAGGTAAAAAGCTTGGTAAATCCAGCAATGGCAAGACCGGGACGATGCAGATCGCGCTCATAGATTCGCCGATTCTGCTCATCGACATCGTTGAGACGGCGAAACCTGATTTCGAATCGCTTCTCAATATGCTCAAAAAAATAGGCGACCGTAATCGATCGCTTTTTCAGTCCCTTCTGGTCGAAATTCATGCCCGGGAAATCATGGTGTTTGCAAAGCCCGATACTGCAACAGGGTCAGCGTGCTGACCCTGTTGCGATTGCCGATTTCAGAAAGTGCTTTGCTTGTCTTTCAGTTTTTTAAGCTGTCGTGAAAGGATATCGATACAGCTGTCAATCGCCTGTTCGTAAGTCGGGGCAGACTCGCGAGCGACAAAATCGTGCTGCGGCACATGCACAGTGATTTCGGCCATTTTATTCTGATCATGCTCGTGCTTCTGATGATCGAGAATCACATGACAATTGAGTGGTCCGGGATAATATTTAGAAAGTGCTGAAACCGCATCACGGGCATATTCTTCTATAGTGCCATGATTGTTCGAGTGCCGAAGGGTGACCTTGACGGTAACCGCATCACTGGTAACGGATTTAGTCATACTTACCTCCATTAAAGAATTATAAACTTGCAAAGAACGAAACCGGCATCAATTCTGCCTTGTCAACAACTTTCGGCGAACGACAGAGATCAAGCCCCTGGATGGGCTTTATCGTAAATCTCCTTCAGCCTGCTGAACGTCACATGCGTGTACAACTCCGTGGTCGTCAGGCTACTGTGACCGAGCATTTCGCTGACGCTTTTCAGATCTGCGCCGCCGTTGAGCATATGTGTGGCAAAACTGTGTCGGAGAATATGGGGATTCTTCTTTTCCGACTCGGAAACCGGGGTGAGATACCTCTTTGTCATTCTCTGGACAAGCATAGGATAGAGCTGTCTTCCTCTTGATGTGACGAAAACCCTGGACGATTCACCTGTCCTCTCTAAAGGTATTCTAAAGAAGTTTCGTCTGACTTCAAAATACTTTCTGAGCGCCTCCACGGCGGGTTCGCCAAGCGGCACGATACGCTGCTTGCGCCCTTTTCCGGTCACTTTGAGAAAGCCGTGCACCAAGTCGACATCGGCCCGTTCAAGCGCGATCAGCTCCGACAAGCGAAGGCCGCATCCGTAGAGCACCTCAAGCACGGCACGATCCCGAAAAGTCTCAAACTGCCGGACTTCAGCCTTTTTTCCATCACCCTGTAAAGCCGCATTATCCTCCTGCGATTCGAAACGCCTGAAAAGCTGGCGGGCCTCCTCTTCGCTTACAAAGCGAGGCACTTTTTTGTCCAGACGTGGCGTAACGACCAGTGAGAGCGGCGACGAACTGATCCTTCCGGTTTCGAGGAGAAAACGGTAGAAGCTTTTGACCGAGGCGAGCTTTCGGGCAATCGAGCGAGGCTGTATCCCCTTGTCGAGCAAGTGACCCATAAAGAGCCTGACATCAGCAACCTCCACCCGTTCAGGTTCAACAGCTTCAAGCCTGTCAAGGCCGGCCTGTTCTTTCAGGAAGGAAAAATACTGGAGAAGATCGCATCGGTAAGCGGTGACCGTTTTGGGTGAAACGTTTCTGGCCGCCTGCAGATGAGAAAGAAAAGGTTCAAGCCACCGGCACCTTGCCACTTCGTGATCTTCCGGCTGCCTTGAACGGTTTATGGTCATGAAAAGGTTACGTTCATGAGAGATCGATGCTGACGAGCATTTCTCTCTCTTTGATGTAATAGAGCCGCTGGTCCCTGACAAGAAAGTTGTTGAACAGCGGCGCCGCTCCGGCCTGGCCCATCGTATCCTCGAAAAGGAGACGATCGCCCGCATTAAGAGCAAGAACCGAGTTCCATGCGTTTTCCGTTCCCCCCCCACTGACCAGCCGATGCATCACCGTTACGGTTGAGCCACCGAGCCTGATGGTTTCAAGATGCCCGAATTCGTCCATGCCTGCTGAAGGCAGCACAACCCCCTGCCGCTCCTCCTCGCCGACGGCTTCGTTGCGCAAAGCATTGAAGCGCTCAGGATCAGTGCCAATGTGCTCGACCTCCCGGCCTGTAAGAGGATCGATCAGGAAGTAATCCCGCTCGGGGAAACCAGCGAAAACGCGGGATTTATAGGCAAGAACGGACTCACCAAGATTGGCCGCAAAAGCTACGTCCGGACGGCCCCAGGCCAGAGTACCTTCGGCAAGATCGACCGCCCAGATACCCTGATGCTCCGGGCTTCCCGGCTGAAAACCATGGCAAAAGAGCAGATTGCTGTGGGTGGTTTCAAGACCGATCATCCATCCGTCACCAACAGGTTCGGCAAAATCGGCACCACCGGTGAGCACGAAATCATCGCACAGCATCCGGCCGGTTTCCGAATCAAGGCAGAACAGCGAAGCACGGCGTTGTTCAGGAAAACGCTTCAAGCCAAAAAGGAGCCCGCTGTCAGCAAACATCAGCTGCCAGATCATAGCGCCGCTACCACCATGCCACGACCATCCCCCTTCCGGAAGGGATTGGCCAGACGATACAATCGAACCATTAGCCATCATGCCTTTACCCGCTCAAGCTTGTAGATGGTCACGGCAACCGTCTGATCGCCCTCGACATCATACATGCGCTTTTCTGAAATCCTGAACCCGTTTTCCTGCACCAGTTCGAGAAACTGGTCGGCAAGTCTTCTTCTCGGATCGGCAATCCAGGCCGAGCCGCCTTCGGCCAGCAGAGCATCGATGGCAGTAACGATGGGCAACAGATTGACACGCTCATACAGCACGTCAGCCGCGATAATCGAGTCAAACTTTTCATCACCCTTGACCAGCCTCCAGTCAAGGCGGCAGGTGTCGAGATCAACCCGGTTGCGCAGTGCGTTGTACGCCACGAACTTTAAAGCCTCAGTGGAGTAATCGGTGGTTAGCACTCGCGCGCCGCTTCTGGCCGCCGCAATGCTGGCGATGCCAACCCCTGCGCCAAGCTCGATAACCGACTTTCCGGCAAGCTCGCCGGTTTCCATAATCTGGCGCGAAAGGGTCACGGCGGCAGGCCAGATTTCAGCCCAATAGGGCATCTGCTCGTCCTTTACAAACTCTTCGGGAGAGATGCGATCGAGCAGGGCGTAGCTGTCGAGAACACTCAGAAAGCTGAAATCGCTCTCTGCAAAACGGTAGGACACTTCTTGCAGGTCATACTCGGCAGCGAGCTGCTGGCGAATGCGAGCCAACTCATCGTCAACAAGTCCACCGGATTGCACCCGATATCTGTCAAATGGCATGAAAGACACGTTAAGATTGTGGTTACCCCTGAAGCTTCATGGAGCCGGAAATAACGGGAAAAACCATACAGCGAATCAGAAGCGCTCTAAATATCGCAACAAATATTTCGGCTGTTTTCTATTTTGGGGCGTGAAAAGACAACCGATAACCATCCACACCAACAAGAACCATGAACAAAGAGATCATCGAAGTTTTCGACAACACCTTCCCCAACAGGGACTACACCATTGAGATCGTCAATCCTGAATTCACCTCGGTCTGCCCCAAAACCGGCCTGCCCGACTTCGGCACCATCACCATCACCTACGTGCCCGACAAAAGCTGCATCGAGCTGAAGTCGCTCAAGTACTACTTCCTTGAGTTCCGCAACGCCGGCATCTTTTACGAAAACATCACCAACACGATTCTCGACCATCTGGTCGAAGCATGCCAGCCAAAAAGCATGACGGTCAAAACCGACTGGAACGCCAGAGGCGGGATCACCGAAACCGTCACGGTCAGCTATACCGCCGAGAAGTAAACCCCCACAATACAGAACGCCCCGGATTTCCGGGGCGCTGCTGTTCTGAATAAGGGTTCGGACGACTGTCCGGCAGAAGAATCAGAATTTCTCCTGAAGCCAGGTGCCGATTTCAATAACCTCGTCGTCAGAAATGTTGGCTCCGGGGAAGCCCTGCATACGTTTGACGATGAGCTTGACCTGACCGGTCTTCTTGTACTTGGTACGGAACAGATCGGCAACCGAACCGAGCGTGTGGCACTTGTTGCACTTTGCATCAGTCAGCTTTTCAGCTGCTGCGAAATCGAAATCAGCCGGGACCGGAGGAAGATCGCTGGTAGCGGCCGGCTTGTTGAGGAAGTCATTAAGCTGCTCAACCGAACGGATGTACTTGCCATCAACAGTGGTGGTACGACCTTTTTCCCAGTAAAACCTGAGGCTGAAGAACATCACCATGACAATGACGAAGATGCTTAGCGGGAAGCTCAGGAACCACTTGTCACTGATAGCTCCGGACATTTTGCCAAGACCCATGATAATCAGAGAGGCACAGAAGATAAGCAGGAACCATCCCATGAACGACCGCAGAGGAGTGAGAATGGCCGAATGATTCGGCGCCGGAGAGTAGCCGGTCAGGAATGATACCAAGAAAAACAATGTCCCCATTAACACAGCCCCGCCGATTGCCAAAGCAATAAGCTTACCGTTTGATTTGTTGTCCATAACAAGTAATGGATTAGGTGTTAGCCGCTTGCATAAATTTATTGAGAAAGATAAACATAATTGTCAAAGGGGGCAAACATTTGCATCTAAAAAGCGTTAATCATTGCAGCTACACAAACCCGGGCAAAAGAGCGAATTTTGCGGCGAATATCGAAGAGCTTAAGTTCCGGGAGTAAATGCCTCCTTTCCTGAACTACTGACATTGAGATTGCCACCATGATCACCACCACGATGAGCGTTGTCGATTTCGACAAAGCCGCAATCGATTTCCAATTCCTGCTCGACTGCTTTATCGAAGTTCTTCAGGAGCTTGGCCAGACAAAACTCGCCACGCACCTTCGCGGCGAACACAGTGGCGCCATCACGGAATGCGAGCATCCCGAACGGGCTGTTCAGGCCTTGTCCGTGGTTTTCCAGCTGCTCAACATGGCCGAGGAGAACTCGGCTGCCCAGTATCGACGTCAACTCGAATCAAACGAAGGGGTTGAATCGCTCAGCGGATTGTGGGGCGAGGCACTCCGACATCTGCAAAAGCTTGGCATCACGGAGGCGGAAATCGCTGCCGAGCTGCCGAACATCGAGGTCGAACCAACGCTGACGGCCCACCCTACCGAGGCCAAACGGCGCACGGTGCTCGAACAGCACCGCGAACTCTATCTGCTGCTTGTCAAACGCGAAAACCGCATGTGGACGCCCGCCGAACGGGAAAAAATCCGCACCGACATCAAGGTGGTGCTCGAACGGCTTTGGCGCACCGGTGAAATCCTGTTCGAAAAACCGGACGTCGGCACCGAACGCCAGAACGTGCTGCACTATCTGCACACAATCTTTCCCGACGTGCTCCCCATGATCGACCAGCGTCTTGAAAAGGCGTGGAGTGTGGCCGGATTTGATCCGAAAATCACGGCCGACCCGCGCAACCTGCCGCGTCTCTCCTTCGGAAGCTGGGTCGGCGGCGACCGCGACGGACACCCGCTGGTAACGGCTGACACCACCCGGGAGACCCTTCAGGAGATGCGCCGTCACGCCATCCGGCTTGTCCGACACCATCTCGAACAGCTCGCATCAAAACTCAGCATCTCGGGGCGCTTCCAGTCACCAACCGGAGCGATGGAGGAGCGGATGGAGATCATGCGCCACAAGCTCGGCGAAGAGGGACAGCGTGCGCTCGACAGGAACCGTCACGAACCGTGGCGGCAGTTCCTCAATCTCATGATCGCCAGCCTTCCAGATGAGAGCTTGCAGGAGCATTTTGATGAACCGGCCCACTACCAGTATAAACGCCACACCGAGCTGCTTTCAGACATCGAACTCTTCATGTCGTCGCTCTCGGCAATCGGTGGGGCAAACATCTCGCTTGGCGATGTCGCCCCGGTGTTTCGTATCGCCCAGACCTTCGGCTTCCATCTCGGCAGGCTCGACATCCGGCAGAACAGCCGCTTCCACGATCTGGCTCTTTCACAACTCATGACCGCCGCCGGACTTGACGGGGCTGGCTTCCCCGAATGGAGCGAGGAAAAGCGAATGGAATTTCTCGAACGCGAACTGCTTTCACCACGCCCCTTCACCCACCCCGACATGCAGGTCGGGCCCGAAGCCGAAACGGTGCTCGCCTGCTACCGGGTGCTGTTCGAACACGCCCGGCAGTACGGCTACGACGGCATCGGCTCGCTGATCGTCAGCATGACGAGAAATGTGTCGGATCTGCTGGTGGTCTATCTCTTCGCCCGCGAAGTCGGCCTGATGGAGCCGCACGGTGATGGCGATGCCTGCCCGATTCCGGTGGTGCCGCTCTTCGAAACTATCGACGATCTGGAACGCAGTCACGACATCCTCGACCGTTTTCTTGCTCATCCGGTTACGCGACGCAGCATCGCTCTGCAACAGGAGCTGCATGGACGCAGCAAACCGGTGCAGCAGGCGATGGTCGGCTACAGCGACAGCAACAAGGATGGCGGCATCATCACCAGCCTCTGGGGCCTCTACCGCGCCGAAGAGCGGTTGATCGAGGCCGGTCGCAAGCACGGTATCGACGTGCTCTTCTTCCACGGCCGGGGCGGCAGCATCAGCCGTGGAGCCGGGCCGACCCACCGCTTCATCCGTGCCCAACCCCACGGCTCGCTCGACGCAGGATTGCGGGTCACCGAGCAGGGCGAAACCATCGCGCAGAAGTATGCCAACCGCATCAGCGCGGCCTACAATCTCGAACTGTTCCTTGCCGGCATCACCGAAGCCCGGCTCGAACACCGCAAGGATGGCTACCGACCTCATCCACTCGAAAAGGCGATGGATCTGCTCGCACGAAGCAGCAACCAGGCCTACCGGCAGCTCATCGAAGCTGACGGACTACTCGACTTCTTCCGCCAGGCCACGCCGATCGACATCATCGAATCGAGCCGCATCGGCTCCCGCCCGGCGCGCCGAACCGGCAAGCAGAGCCTCGACGATCTGCGCGCCATTCCGTGGGTCTTCAGCTGGAACCAGGCGCGATTCGGCATCTCCGGATGGTACGGCGCTGGTACGGCCCTCGAAGAGCTGCGCACCACCGATCCCGACAGTTTTGACATCATGCGCCAAACCGACTTCTCGTGGGCACCGTTCCATTATATCATCAACAATGTTGCCACCAGCGTTCTGTCGGCTGATCCCTGGGTCATGGAGAAGTACGCCTCGCTGGTTGAAGATCGCACGATCCGCGAAAACCTGCTCGGCATGATTCAGGCCGAATACCTGCGAACCATGCGCCTTCTCGAACTGATCTATGGAGGCTCGCTCAAAGAGAAGTATTTCAACGTCTATCGCTTCATCGAAAACCGGAAGGAGGGACTCGGCAAGCTTCACAGCCTCCAGATCGACCTGCTCAAGCGCTGGCGCAACCACAAAGCCACCGGCAATCAGGAACAGGCAGAATCGCTACTCCCCGAACTGCTGCTGACCGTCAACGCCATTTCAGGAGGATTGAGAACAACGGGGTGAAATGAGAACTCAGTGCCAATCCTGCTCAACCGCACTCACAAAAAAAAGCCGCATTTGACATCTCTGTCGAATGCGGCTTTTTTCAAACAGAACAATGGTTAAAAATCGCTCCGTCGAAAGGAATGCTGCTCTTGACAGCAGCTTGTGACTTTCGCTTCAGGAACAGCTGTTTTTCTCAGAGAGCGATCCTTTGACAATTTTAAAGCTTGGCAAATGCTTCATCAAAATCCTTTGCAGCGGCATCGGTAAACACAAAGTTCTTACGAATATAGGCGAGGGTATTTTTCTCCGTCTCGGTTACTCCCTGGCCGTCGGCGGCTGATTTGAAGAGATCAGCAACTTCGTCTTTCGATAACTTCTCTTCACCTTTACCAGTCGTATGTTTTTTGGCAAGGTCAAGCAGTTCTTTTTCGTACTTCTCGCCATCGATGGTTACATAAGCCATAATCGACCTCCTGTTAATTTTATGCGTTATGTAAAAATACGTTATGAATTTAACCAAGTACGTTTGCAAGCATACCTTCCAGGGCATCCCCACCTTGAGATTTGACAAATGAAAGGACGATGGGAACAAATTTAGCGATCATGTCAGCATCCAGATTCAGCTTGCTGAACCCTCCAGCCAAGGAAACAAGATTTCCAAGCTGACCTCCACTGCCGCCAAAAGAAGAAGCAAGTCCCCCTAACACGCTGGACAAACCACCGGAATCAGGAGCAGATGAAATGAGTCTATCGATGCCTGGAATCGCCTCTGTAATCTGACTGAATTCTCCTGCGCCTAATTTCTCCTGAGCCAGTTTGAAGAGCAATCCTGCGCCGCCACTGGCTTGCTGCTCCGAAACATTGAGCTGGCTTGTCAACATGTTCAACAACTCCATACTTGCTCCCGTTTTTTAACGACGCAACACAAAACAGTTCAACAGTGCGTTTTGCATCTGAAATTATAGCCGCAGCCAATAGAGTAATTCTTACTTAGAATCTTAAACAAAGAAATAACAACTTCATAATCATTTACGACTAAGCAGCCCAAGTTAACGTACATTTAAAGCAATAAAGCGCCACCATGAAACGCCGCTCACAAACGGCACCGTCCTGATTGCCTGAAAAAGCATTAAGCATCATCAAAACAGCATGAACACAACAAAATCACGCACTGACGACATGGAATTTGCCGTAGTTTTTCACATATTTGGAAAAACATGCCGGTCATAGCCCCCCTATCTTTGCTTGACCGTTGCAGACAGTGATCCAACCCCTACTCCTCGTCTCTATGCTCACCAAGCTCTGTGCGGCTGCACTCGTTGGCATTGATGCCCTGAAAGTTGAAATCGAAACAAATGTATCAGGAGGATTGCCGGCCTTCACGGTGGTCGGCTTGCCAGACAGCGCAATCAAGGAGAGCCGGGAACGCATCCTGACGGCGATCCGCAATTCTGGCTTCGATCTGCCATCGAAGAAGATCACGGTGAACCTTGCGCCAGCCGATGTCAAAAAGGAGGGGACCTCCTTCGATCTCGGTATCGCGGTCGGCCTGCTGGGTTCACTCGGCGAGATCAAGGGACAGCTTGAAGATACCATCGTGCTCGGTGAGCTGGCGCTGGACGGTTCGGTGCGGCGCATCAACGGCACCCTGCCAATGGCCGTTATGGCCGCGCGGGAGAACATCCGTTGGATGATCGTGCCCAAAATGAACGCAGCAGAAGCAGCCGTAGCCATTTCAGCGGCGGGCGCGAAGACGCAGGTGTTTGGCGTCGAATCGCTGGTCGAGACCGCCGGACTGCTCAACGGCACCATCACCCCTGAACCGGTGAAGGTGGATGTAGCCAACCTGTTCGACTGCGAGCCGGAGTACCCGGTCGATTTCGCCGAAATCAAGGGACAGCAGGCAGCTAAAAAGGCGATTGAAATCTCAGCGGCTGGCGGCCACAATCTGCTGATGATCGGCCCTCCCGGCAGCGGCAAGACGCTTTTGGCCAAGGCGCTGCCAAGCATTCTGCCGCCGCTCGGCTTCGAGGAGTCGCTCGAAACCACCAAAATCTATTCGGTCTCAAACCTGCTCGAACGCAATAGCCCGCTGATGATCAACCGCCCGTTCCGCAGCCCGCACCACACCACGAGCAACGTGGCGCTGATCGGCGGCGGTGCAATGGCCAAGCCGGGCGAGGTGAGCCTGGCCCACAACGGCGTGCTGTTTCTCGACGAGCTACCGGAGTTCACCCGGAACGCGCTCGAAGTGCTGCGCCAGCCGCTCGAAGACCGCGAGGTGACCGTGTCGCGCGCGGCGCTCTCGACGCGCTACCCGGCGGGCTTCATGCTGGTGGCGGCGATGAATCCCAGCCCCGCCGGGCCGTTGAAAGATCGCGACGGGCTGCCGACCGCCACGCCGGAGCAGATCCGGCGCTACCTCTCTAAAATTTCCGGCCCGCTGCTAGACCGCATCGACATCCACATCGACGTGCCCAAGGTCGAGAACATCGAGCTGTTTTCGAACGGATCTGCCGAAAGCTCCAGCGTGATCCGCAAGCGCATCATCGCCGCGCGCGCCATCCAGCAGAAGCGTTTCGCCGACCTGCCTACGCCTCGCATCTTCACCAATGCGCAGATGAACGCCAAACTGATCCGCACCTTCTGCAAGCTTGACAAGCAAAGTGCCGACAAGCTGATGGAGGCGATGAACCGCCTGAACCTCTCGGCCAGAGCGCACGACCGCATCCTGAAAGTAAGCCGAACCATCGCCGACCTGGAGGGATCGGAACAGATCGAAATGAAGCATCTGGTGCAGGGTATCCAGTACCGCAGTCTCGACCGTGAGTTCTGGAGTTTTTGAGGGAGTGGGGAATCAGACAGATCGATCCGATCCGTCCGATCTGTCTGATTGAAAAGCGAAGTCGTTCGCCATTCCGAAGGGCAGCTGCGAGGGCTGCCCCTACTAATTATCAACGATCCATGGTCAATTCATCTCAACCCCAAACGGCTGGATTGCAAGCACTTGAGGCTCTTCAGTGCGGAGCAGGAAGCGAACGGTTGCCGTACCGGGAAGCTGTGAGACAGGAAGCAACCTCGCAAGCGATTGGGTGGCCAGATGATCGGACATGTCCGCAACAGCCTGCACGGCATCTCCATCAAAAAAACGTTCGATCCAGGTTTTGCGGGCAGGCAGATAGAGCATTTCCGGCTTTGTCCCCTTTTTCAGCTTGGCAAGCCGGCTCGCTTCCTGCACGGCATCATTGAGCCCGCCGATCTCGTCAACCAGACCAACCTCGACCGCCCGCTTGCCACTCCAGACGCGGCCACCAGCCACGGCTTCGACCTGCTCGGCAGTCAGATGCCGGCTTTTGGCAACCTTGCCGGTGAAGTCCTCATAAATGTGCCCGGTGGTTTCGACAAATTTCCTGAAAGCGGCATCATCGAAAGGTTTGAAAGGCGTGTAAGCATCGGCAAACCGCCCGCGGGTCAGCACCTCACGGTGGATGCCGGTTTTTTCGAGCAGGCCACTGAAATCCGGCTTGAGGGCGAACACGCCAATGGAGCCGGTCACGGTCAACGGCTGGGCGTAGATTTTGTTGGCGGCAAGAGCGACCATGTACCCTCCCGAAGCCGCGCTGCCCGACATCGAAGCGACCAGCGGCTTTTTCTGTGCGGCCTCCTCAAGCAGTTCGAGCATCGACGATGCGGCCAATGCCTCACCGCCCGGGCTGTCGATCCTGAGCACGATTGCCTTGACCTTTGAATCATCAAGTGCGGCATCAACCGCCCGGCGAACCGAAGCGACATCGATCTCTTCGTCATCCCCCATGCCCGCAATACTGTCGCCGACAATCAGGCCGTTGATGGTAATGACGGCGATGCGATTGCCGGTGCCATGAGGCTCCAGGTCGCCGGTGGAGGAAAGGTAGCTCCCGGCGTTGACCACCAGCTCATCGAAGGGCTTGCCGAAGCGTTTCCGGTACTCCTTTTCAAGCTGCCGGATGGAGAGCACGCGATCGATCAGCTTCCGCTCAAGCGCCTGCTCGGGGGTCAGGACGGCCAGCGAGTCGATCACCTCGCGGAACGCATCCCTGCCGATATGCCGACGCCGGGCGACCTGGTCGAGATAGTTGGCCCACGAATCGTCGAGCAAGGAGTTCAGCTCTTGGAGGCTCTCCGGACTCGGTGAGTTCCTGGTATAGGGCTCAATGGCGCTTTTATACTTTTTCCACTGCGCAGCCTGAAAGCCAATGCCAAGTTTTTTGAGCGGTTCGGCAAAGAAGAAGAGTTCAGCCTTGAAACCGTCAAGCTGCATCCACGAATTTTTCTGCACGATAATCGAATCGCAGGCGACGGCAAGCAGATAGTCCTTGTCCGCCGGCGTGCGCAGCAGTGCGGTCACTTTTTTCCCCGACTTCCGGAGAGCATCGATCGAACTGCTCAGCTCCTGGATTTTCGCCGTGGAGGTGCTGAGCCCGTCGATGTCGAGCAAAACGGACTCGACTCGCTTATCGCTCTGCGCCCGGTCGAGAATGGTCATCAATGCTTCGAGCGAAAGCGGCTCGGCTCTCTGGCCAAATGAAAAAAGCCCCGAATCCGGCGAACGTTCTTCGATCTGCCCCTTCACGGGAACCCTGAGCACGAATCGTTCGGGCAGCTTGTCGCTCCAGGAGCTTGCCAGCCAGACACCGCCAATGAGAAGCACAAAAAGCACGACCACCGTCAGGCATCCTGTGAGCAAACAGCCCCGTTTTTTTTGGTTTTGCGTCAGTCATAATTTCATGGATGAATCACTGATAAAGCAGACAGCTCACCCGGTGCGATGAGTCATCGTTCAATGGCAACAGCTCAGGCTCGCGCCGCCGGCATTCGTCCATCGCCACGGGACAACGCGGATGAAAGCTGCATCCCTCGGGAATCGAAAGCGGGCCGGGCAGGTCACCCTTCAGCACGATGCGTTCGTGCTTCCGGTCGAGCTCGGGCATCGGAATGGCCGAGAGCAGCGCTTGCGTGTACGGGTGCTTCGGATTCGCATACAGCGTTCCGGCATCGGCAATTTCGACGATCCGGCCCAGGTACATCACCGCCACGCGATCGGAAATGTACTCGACCACGGAAAGATCGTGCGCGATGAAAAGGTAGGTCAGCCCCAAATCACGCTGCAAATCCTTGAGGAGATTGATGATCTGCGACTGGATCGACACATCGAGTGCCGAAACCGGCTCGTCGCAGATGATAAACGAAGGGTTGACCGCAAGAGCCCTGGCGATGCCGACGCGCTGCCGCTGGCCACCGGAGAATTCGTGGGGGTAGCGGCTGGCGTATTCGCTATTGAGCCCCACCCGGTCGAGCAACTCGTCGATCTTCTGCGAGGTGGCTTTCGTGCCTTTGGTGATGCCATGTACTTTGAGCACCTCGCCAAGCATCTGCCCCACCGTCAGGCGCGGATTGAGCGAACCGAACGGATCCTGAAAAATCATCTGCATCTCCTTGCGGAGCGGCCTGAACTCTTTGTTGCCGAGTTCGGCGATTTCGCGCCCGCAGAAGACGATCCGGCTCCCTTTCGAGGGCTGTACCAGGCGCACGATTGCCCGGCCGAGGGTGGTTTTGCCGCAGCCCGACTCGCCCACCAGCCCGAGGGTTTCACCCTTCAACACCTCGAACGACACGCCGTTGACCGCTTTGGCCACCTGCTTGCTGCCGGACAATCCGGAGCTTCTGACCGGAAAATGAACTTTCAGTCCGCTAACCGACAGAATCTGTTCACGCTGCATGGGGTTCGGCTCAATCTGTTTGTCATATTTTTTGCTATAATAAGCAGTAATAATAGACAATAAAGTACCAGCTTGCCAAAAATAGCGGCATACGTAACGAGACTCCAACACTCCGGGCAACGACGTTGAACACACGAGACGATCATAAAGGCACCCTCTACGTGGTCGCCACGCCACTCGGGAATCTCGACGACATGACGTACCGGGCGGTCAACACACTCCGCGATGCGGGCGCCATCGCCTGCGAAGACACCCGCCGCACCTCGATTCTGCTCAAACATTTCGGCATCCCACACAAAAAGCTGCTCAGCTACCACAGCTTCAACGAAGAGCGGGCGGTGCAGCAGATGACGGCTCTGCTCGACGAGGGAACCGACGTTGCGCTCGTAACCGACGCGGGCACGCCCGGCATCAGCGATCCCGGCTACACCATGGCGAGCGCTGCGCATGCCGCGGGATTCACCATCGTGCCGATTCCGGGCGCAAGCGCACTGACGGCGGCCCTTTCGGTCTGTCCACTGCCGATCAGCAGCTTCTACTTCGCCGGATTCCTGCCGCACAAGAAGGGCCGCAAAACCCGCCTCGAATTTCTCGCCGCGCTGCAAAGCACGGTGGTGCTCTACGAATCACCGCACCGGATCGGAAGGCTGTTCGAAGAGGTGAACACCTACCTGCCCGGCGCAACGCTTTTCGTCGCCCGCGAAATCACCAAAATTCACGAGGAGTTCGTCACCGGAACGGCAGACGAGCTGATTGAGCACTTCTCCGGCACGAAAGTCCGGGGCGAATTTGTCGTGGTCGTCCATCCCGCAGGCAAATCAAAAAAACAGAAAGAGTACGATGCAAATCATCACTGATCCGGCTGAAATGCAGAAAATCGCCGAAAAGCTTCGGCTCCAGCACCAGTACATCGGCGTCGTCATGACGATGGGCGCGTTGCATGAGGGACACCTGAGCCTGGTGAAGCTCGCAAAGGAGAAAGCCGGAACGGTCATCATGAGCATCTTCGTCAACCCGACGCAGTTCGGCCCCGACGAGGATTTCCACCGCTACCCGCGCCCGTTCGAAAAGGATGTCGCTTTGGCACGCTCGGCAGGCATCGACTACCTCTTCGCGCCTACGACGGAGGCGATGTACCCCGAAGGCTACTCGACCAGCATCGATCCCGGCCCCGTCGCTACACGGTTCGAGGGCGCTTCCCGGCCCGGCCACTTCGGCGGCATGGCCACGGTAGTGGTCAAACTGCTCGGCATCACCCGACCGCACCTGGCCGTCTTCGGCGAGAAGGACGCCCAGCAGCTCGCCATCATCCGGCGCGTGGTGACCGATCTGAACATCGGCACCACGATTCTCGGGGCTCCGATCGCCCGCGAAAGCGACGGCCTGGCCACCAGCTCGCGAAATATCTACCTCAGTTCCGATGAGCGCCAGCAGGCAACGGCGCTTTACCGCGCCATCCTGTACGCCGGAGAGCAGATCGAACAGGGCAGAGCCGACTTGGAAGCGATCGCTGCGGAAGCCGAAGAGCTCGTGCTCTCCGAAAAGGATACCCAGCCCGACTACCTCTGCTTCGTCGATGACGCCACCTTCGAGCGAGCCACGAAAGCCGTTCCGGGCAAAGCCTACCGGCTCATCATGGCTGTGCGCATCGGTTCGACCAGGCTGATCGACAACTGGCGGTTTGACTATCAGTAATGCACAAAAGCGGGAGCAGCATGAAAGCGCTGCCGATACTGGAAGGCAACAAATTTATAGTATATTATTTGACTTTGTAATTTTTTGAATTGGCTTCGACCGCGACCGGCATCAAGAGCCCTGATTTCCCCAGCGAAATGGCATCGTCCCGAAGGTCCACCGAAGAGGTTCATCACTACTAACCACAACAGATTTACATGTTTATCAAAAAAGAGATCGATCTTGGACAGGGTAAGGTAATCACGATCGAAACCGGTAAAATGGCCAAACAGGCCGACGGCTCGGCAGTCGTCAGGCTCAACGACACCATGGTGCTCGCCACGGTGGTTTCAAGCAAAACACCTCCCCCGCCGAGTCAGGACTTCTTCCCGCTTCAGGTCGAGTACCGCGAGAAATATTCCGCAGCCGGCAAGTTCCCCGGCGGCTTCTTCAAACGCGAAGGCCGTCCTTCCGAAAAAGAGATTCTCTCCGCCCGCCTGATCGACCGCGCCCTGCGCCCGCTCTTCCCTGACGGCTACTATCAGGAGACCCAGATCATCATTTCGGTCATTTCGTCCGACACGATCAACGACGCTGACGTGCTGGGCGGCATCGCCGCTTCGGCAGCCATCATGGTGTCGGACATTCCGTTCGCAAACCCGATGTCGGAAGTTCGCGTCGGTCGCATCAACGGCCAGTTCATCGTCAATCCCGACACCGAAGAGCTGCAGCGCAGCGACCTCGACATCTGCATCGGCGGTACCGAGGACACCATCTGCATGCTCGAAGGCGAGATGAAGGAGATTTCCGAAGCCGAGATGCTCGACGCCATCAAATTCGGTCACGAAGCAATCAAAAAACTTTGCGCCTTCCAGAAGGAGCTTGCTGCCGAGGTCGCCAAACCGAAGCGTGCGTTTGCACCCACCGTCGCTCCTGCCGAGCTGGTCGCCTTCATCGAGGCCAACTGCGCAGCCGAGCTGAAAGCGCTGGCCTACACGCCGCTGGCAAAAGAGGAGCGCTCCGACAGGACCAAGGCGATCTACAAGGAGACCATCGCCAAAACGCTCGAACACTTCAGCTCCATCACCGCCGAAGAGATTGCCGCCAATCCCGAAAAGGCACTCTGCCAGAGCGAGCACATGATCGACGAGTGCATCCACGACGTCGAAAAGAAGGTGATGCGCCACATGATTCTCGACGACAGCAAGCGCCTCGACGGCCGTACGCTCGAACAGGTTCGCCCGATCAGCATCGAGCTGGGCCTGATTCCGAGGGCTCACGGTTCGGCGCTCTTCACCCGCGGCGAAACGCAGGCGCTGGTCACGCTCACCCTCGGCACCAAGAAGGACGCCCAGTCGGTCGATACGCTCACCGACGACAAAGACAAGCGCTTTATGCTGCACTACAACTTCCCGCCCTTCTCGGTCGGTGAAACCGGCAGGGTCGGCGGCACCGGACGGCGTGAAATCGGCCACGGCAACCTCGCCGAACGCGCCATCAAGATGGTGATGCCCGCCGAGCAGGAGTTCCCGTACACCGTACGCCTCGTCTCGGACATTCTCGAATCGAACGGATCGTCGTCGATGGCTTCGGTCTGCGGCGGCACGCTGGCCGCGATGGACGGCGGCATTCCGCTCAAGAAGCCGGTCTCCGGCATCGCGATGGGCCTCATCAAGGAGGGCGACCGCTACGCCGTACTCTCCGACATTCTCGGCAACGAGGATCACCTCGGCGACATGGACTTCAAGGTCTCCGGCACCCGTGACGGCATCACCGCCTGCCAGATGGACATCAAAATCGACGGCCTGGATTACCACATCCTCGAAACCGCCCTCGAACAGGCTCGCAAAGGCCGTCTGCACATTCTCGACGTCATGACCGAAGCCATTCCCGAATCGCGCGAAGATATCGGTAAATATGCGCCACGCCTTACCAGCATCCAGATTCCGGTGGACGCCATCGGCATGGTGATCGGCAAGGGCGGCGAAACCATCCGCAGCATCACCGAAGAGACCGGCGCAGAGATCAACATCGACGACGACGGCACGGTGACCATCGCCTGCTCCAGCCCCGAAGGCACCAAAGCGGCGGTCGAAACCATCAAGACGCTCGTCTCGAAACCGGAGGTCGGCACGATCTACATGGGCAAGGTTCGCGACATCCGCGACGAGCTTGGCGCCTTCGTCGAGTTCCTGCCGAAGACCGACGGCCTGGTGCACATCTCCGAAATCGCGCGCGAGCGCATCGCCAAGGTAAGCGACGTGCTCAAACCCGGCGAACGGGTCAAGGTCAAGCTGATCGACATCCGCAAGGATCCGCGCACCGGCAAGACCAAGTTCGCCCTTTCGATCAAGGCGCTGCTCGACACCGACCAGCCAGCCGAAACGAATGGCGAAGCAAAGCCGGCACGAGACTGAACGCAGCGAAACTGAAACAAAGGCAGTGCGGGGAAATAGCCCTGCACTGCCTTTTTTCATTACCGGCTCGGGATTATCTTCCCTGCAACATTTTCGAACAGATCAGAGACTCATGAAATACGACTTTTCAGCACTTGAGAAAAAGTGGCAAGCCCGCTGGGCAGATGAGCAGACCTTTGCCTCCTCCGCCGACCAGGATAAGCCAAAATATTACGTGCTCGACATGTTCCCCTACCCGAGCGGTTCGGGCCTGCACGTCGGCCACCTCGAAGGCTACACGGCCACCGACATCATGGCGCGTTACAAGCGCTGCCAAGGCCACAACGTGCTGCACCCGATGGGTTGGGACGCCTTCGGCCTGCCCGCCGAGCAGTTCGCCATCAAGACCGGAACCCATCCGCGCCTGACCACCGAAAAGAACGTCGCCAGCTTCCGCGAGACCCTCAAGAGCATGGGCTTCTCCTACGACTGGAGCCGCGAAGTCAACACCACCGATCCGAACTACTTCAAGTGGACGCAGTGGATTTTCCTGAAGCTCTACGAGAAAGGGCTGGCCTACATCTCGGAGGTGGACGTCAACTGGTGCGAGGAGCTGAAGGTGGTGCTGGCAAACGAGGAGGTTGACGAGAAGATTGCCGACGGCTATACCGTCGTGCGCCGCCCGCTGCGCCAGTGGGTGCTGAAGATCACCGCCTACGCCGAGCGGCTGCTGGAGGACTTGGATGAAGTGGATTGGCCGGAGAACGTCAAGCAGATGCAGCGCAACTGGATCGGACGCTCCGAGGGCGTCGAGATCGACTTCGAGCTGCGCTGCCACCGCACCAATCTGCGGGTCTATACCACCCGCCCCGACACGCTCTTCGGCGCGACCTACCTCGTCATTTCGCCGGAGCATCCGATGGCCGAAAAGCTCGCCATCGCCCAGCAGCTCGTCGAGGTCAAAAAATATATCGAACAGGCCAAGCTCAAAACCGAGCTGGAACGCACCGGCTTGCAGAAAGAGAAAACCGGCGTCTTCACCGGTTCCTACGCGATCAACCCGGCTAACGGCGAGGCGCTTCCGGTCTGGATTTCGGATTTCGTGCTCACCAGCTACGGCACCGGCGCGATCATGTCCGTCCCGGCGCACGACAGCCGCGACTGGGAGTTCGCGAAAAAATTCGGGCTGCCGATCCGCGAAGTCATCAAAAGCCCGCATGACGTACAGGAAGAGGTGTTCGACGGCAAGGAGAGCGTTTGCGTGAACTCCGCGAACGACGAAATATCCATCGACGGCCTCGACTTCAAAACCGCCTTCGACCGCATGGCAACCTGGCTGGAGTCGAAAGGCAAGGGCAAGCGCAAGGTCAACTACAAGCTGCGCGACTGGGTCTTCAGCCGCCAACGCTACTGGGGCGAGCCGATCCCGATCAAGCATTACGAGGACGGCACGATGCGCCCCGAAACCAACCTGCCTCTCACGCTACCGGAGGTCGAGGCCTACCACCCGACATCGACCGGCGAGTCGCCCTTGGCCAATATCGAGAGCTGGCTCTACGGCGAGGACGAGCACGGCAAGTTCCGCCGCGAAACCAACACCATGCCGCAGTGGGCCGGAAGCTGCTGGTACTACCTGCGCTTCATCGATCCGCAGAACGGCAACGCGCTGGTCGATCCGTCGCGCGAGCAGTACTGGATGAACGTCGATCTCTACATCGGCGGCGCGGAGCACGCGGTGCTGCACCTGCTCTACTCACGCTTCTGGCACAAGGTGCTCTACGACCTCGGCGTGGTCAGCACCAAGGAGCCGTTCCAGCGCCTCTTCAACCAGGGCATGATTCTCGGCGAAGACAACGAAAAGATGTCAAAGTCACGCGGCAACGTCATCCCCGCCGACCACGTGCTGAGCACCTACGGCGCGGACGCCGTGCGGCTCTACGAAATGTTCCTCGGCCCGCTCGAACAGGTCAAGCCCTGGAACACCCACGGCATCGAGGGCATCAGCCGCTTCCTGAACAAGGTGTGGCGACTGGTCTGGGACGAAAACACCGAGACGCAGAAAACCACCGATGACAAACCGTCGGAAGCCGTCCTCAAACGGATGCACAAGGCGATCAAAAAGGTGACCGAAGATACCGAGCAGCTCAAATTCAACACCGCCATTTCGGAGATGATGGTGCTCGTCAATGAGCTGACCAAAACGGGATGTTACAGCCGCGAGACGACTGAAACCCTGCTCGTGCTGCTCTCACCTTTCGCACCACACATCACCGAAGAGCTTTGGCAGACGCTCGGCCACACGGAGTCGATCAGCGGAGCCGTATGGCCGGTCTTCGACGCGAAGCTTGCGACGGACGACGTGCTCACCATCGCCGTGCAGGTCAACGGCAAGCTCCGCGGTACGTTTGAAGCTCCCGCGGGCTACGCGAAGGAGGATATGATCGAGTCGGCCAAAAAGGTCGAGAGCGTCGCAAAGTTCCTCGAAGGGCAGCAGATCATCAAGGAGATCGCCGTGCCCGGCAAGCTGGTGAACTTCGCCGTAAAACCGCAACAATGACAACGACGTGATGAGATGAGGTTCTTGGTATGATCTGTTTTTTTTCTGTAACTTTTTAGTCACGATATACAAGGGGTTCGGCAGGCCCCTTACCAAACTCCGGCCGAACCGTCGGCGCTCTCTCAAGGAGCAGCAGACATTTTTTTCAATACAAAACCGTATTACCAATGGCTACTGAGCAAACGAAAGGCCAGTCCTCTGAATCGATCAGTTCGGTTCTCTCCGAGCGGAGGAAGTTTCCACCGCCGGAAGCGTTCTCTTCCCAGTCGCACATTTCAAGCATGGAGCAGTACGAAAAACTCTATGCCGATGCAGCCGCAGATCCCGACAAGTACTGGGGCGATCTGGCGGAACAGTTCCACTGGTTCAAGAAATGGGACTCGGTGCTTCAATGGAATGCTCCGTATGCCAAATGGTTCAATGGCGGCACGACCAACATCGCCTACAACTGCCTTGACGTACACGTCAACAGCTGGCGCAAGAACAAGGCGGCCATCATGTGGGAAGGCGAAGAGGGCAACGAGCGCATCCTCACCTATGGCGAACTGCACCGCCAGGTCAGCAAATTCGCCAACGTCCTGAAAATCGCCGGTATCAAACCGGGTGACAAAGTTGCCATCTACATGGGCATGGTGCCCGAACTGGTCATCGCCGTGCTCGCCTGTGCTCGTGTCGGTGCAGTGCACAACGTGATCTTCGCCGGCTTCTCGGCACACTCCATCACCGAGCGCGTCAACGACTCCCACGCCAAGCTGGTCATCTGCTCCGACGGCACCCGCCGCCGTGGTGGCACCATCAACCTCAAGAATATCGTCGACGAAGCGATCGTCAACACTCCTTCGGTCAAAAACGTCATCGTCCTCAAAGTGACCGGCGAAGAGATCCACATGCACGACGGCATGGATCACTGGTGGCACGACCTGATGGGCCTGGCCATGGACGAATGCGAACCGGCACAGGTCGATTCCGAGCACCCGCTCTTTTTGCTCTACACCAGCGGCTCAACCGGCAAACCGAAAGGCATCCTGCACACCACCGCCGGCTATATGGTGCACGCTGCCAGCTCGTTCAAATATGTGTTCGACATCAAGGACGAAGACATTTACTTCTGCACCGCCGACATCGGCTGGATCACCGGCCACACCTACATGATCTACGGCCCGCTGCTCAACGGCGCGACCGTCTTCATGTACGAAGGTGCGCCGAACTACCCGCAGTGGGATCGCTTCTGGGACATCATCAACCGCCACAAGATCACGATTCTCTACACCGCTCCAACGGCCATCCGTGCCTTCATCCGCGCCGGTAACGAGTGGGTCACCAAGCACGACCTCAGCTCGCTCAGGCTGCTCGGCACGGTCGGCGAACCGATCAACCCCGAGGCCTGGATGTGGTATCACAAGTATGTCGGTCAGGAGAAGTGCCCCATCGTGGACACCTGGTGGCAGACCGAAACCGGCGGCATCATGGTCTCCCCGATGCCGGGCGCAACCCCGACCAAGCCGGGCACGGCCACCCGCCCGCTGCCGGGCATCATGGTCGATGTCGTGCGCAAGGACGGCACGCCGTGCAACGCCAACGAAGGCGGCTACCTGGTCGTCAAACACCCGTGGCCCTCGATGCTCCGCACCATTTACGGCGATAACGAGCGCTACGAAAAGACCTACTGGTCGGAGTTCCCCGGCATCTACTTCACCGGCGACGGTGCGCGCAAGGACGATGACGGCTACGTCTGGATCATGGGTCGCGTCGATGACGTGGTCAACGTCTCCGGCCACCGCCTCGGCACCAGCGAGGTCGAGAGCGCTCTCGTCTCCCACGAAGCGGTCGCGGAAGCCGCCGTGGTCAGCCGTCCGGACGACATCAAGGGCAACGCGCTGGTCGCATTCGTGACGCTGAAGGATGGCTACGAAGGCGATGCCAAACTGCGCGACTCGCTCGGCAAGCATGTTGCCAAGGAGATCGGCGCCATCGCCAAGCCGGACGAAATCCGCTGGGCCAAAGGTCTGCCGAAAACCCGCAGCGGCAAAATCATGCGCCGCCTGCTTCGCGAGCTCGCCACCTCCAACGAGATCAAAGGCGACGTCACCACCCTCGAAGACCTTGGCGTCATCGAGAACCTCCGCGAACAGGAAGACGAAGGCTGAGCAATCAGCGACATCAAACAAAAAAGCCCCGGCAATCCGGGGCTTTTTTGTTTCCAAAAAGACAATCGTCCTTTACTCTTTATCCTCTTTCGCGTTCTGCTTTTCCGGAACACAGGGGTGGGACGGCTGGTCGCCGTGGCACTGCTTGATGGTTTCGGGCGAGCATTTTTCGGGGGTGCCTTTCAGCATTTCTGGCTTCTGGCAGCAGCAGGATTTTTCTTCACTCATGATTTAACTCCGGTTGGATTGATGATGCTTTCACTCATTTTCATTCGTGACGCCGAGCAACGCTGACGCAATCCCGTTCCATTCGGCAAGCACATCCCGATCCACGCGGTAATGCACCGAATAACCGCGCCGTTCAGGAAGCACGACTTCCGCATCGCGCAAGACCCGGAGATGCTGCGAAACCGCCGCCGGGGTGATGTCAAGCGCCTTGGCCAGAGCATTGACGCACAGCGACCGCTCCTTCAGCAGCTCGACGATCCGAACCCTTGAACCAACGGAAAGCACCTTGAACATCCGGGCTATCTCTTCAGCGTTACTCATCAAATCAATCTAATTAAGTGAACGCGCAAATACTAAAACATTTTCAAACAAGCTCAGGCCTCGCTCATCAAGCGCTCGATCGTGGACAAAATTTCGTCCACATCATCCGGAGTGACACCGGAAAACCAGAGCTTCTGCGGATAAATCATCACATTCGGCCCCTCGCCACAAACCCCCAGGCAGCCCGACGTCGAGACCCGCACTTTCCCTTTCCACCCTTTCGCATCAACAGCTTCTTTCAATTTCGCTTTCAAAAGCTGACTGTCACCATCCGCACAGGATTTCCGCTCGCCCTTGCGGTCGTTGGTGCAGATAAAGACATGAGCGAGGTATGGTGATTCGTTTTGAATGAGCATGATAGTTTTTCTGAATTCTATAGTTTTAATCCTTTTCACCGGAACCGGAACTCCTCTTCAACCAATATCCCGGTTTGCGTTTAGTGTGCGCCAACGCAATAACGTAGATGTAATCCGGCTCGATAGAATAAATAATTGAGTAGGGGAATTTTGGCAGGAGATAGCGTCTGAAGGGCGCTCTCAACAGTCGGTACAGAACAGGGTTCGCGACAACAAGAGAAACGGCCGTTTCAACCGCGCCCCGGAAACGACGCCCCAATCCCCTCTGGCGCTCTTCGTAATACCGGACAGCGTCCAGAAATTCAGCGCGGGCATCCGGATCGAAAATGACTGAAGTCATTCGACGATCCTGTCAGCTTCAGCAAAGACCTCCTGTGCATCGATGCCAGAGCGGCGTCCCGCTTTATATTCCCCATACCGGCGCTGCGCTTCGGTGACCCATGCGGCATCGAACTCCGTAAGAACATCCTCTCCCAGAGAACTCAGCAAACGATCAGCCAAAAAGGCCCGCTCCTGATGAGAAAGGCCAAGCACCTCGCTTTCAATTTTTTTCAATAACTCTGACATTTTTCCCTCCATACGTTGAATCGGCTACTGATTGAGAACGGCAGAGCCGCAAGCAAAAGTTTCTCGCCACTCAATCAAGGCAGCGCTTCAACTTGGCAATCACCATCCTCGCAAGATTTCCGCTCAACTGTAGAACGACTGTGGAGAAGTTGAGTGGCCTGCCGGAACAACTTATTAACAATAAATATTGAAACTCCTCTCCCGCCGCTGATAGTTAGCGCTCAATGTGGTGACGAAGAATGGACATTAATGTTTGATACTTGTCACCAGAAGCTCGAAAGGAAAGAAGTTCCGGACGATTGGAACAAAGGTATCCGTAGAACTTCAATACATCATTCTCTGTGCGTTCATTGTCAGGGCGCTTTAACCATTCCTGGACGATCTGAGGTTCTACTTCGGCACGTTTCATATCCTCTCCCGATTTCTAACATTGATTATAATAATCCACATAAAACGCAGATTTTTGATTTTCACTCCATATAAGAGGCACTCAGCAACATCCGCCCCATGCACCAAGCACTCCGATCACACCGCCACACATCCAGCAAAAATTCCCTACTTTTCAAGGTAATCTTTCCACCGAAAATAAAATCCCCCTAACCATGCGACCAGCACACATCATCCGGATTCTTCCGCTCTGCACCGTCCTGCTTTTCGCAGGATGCGGCGGCAACTCGTCTCAGCAATCTGACTCCAACGGCGGCAATGCGGCAGTTCAGCAGCAGGCCTCGAAAATCATCGAACCCTGCCAGCTCATCACGCAGGAAGAGGCGGCGAAACTGCTCGGCGAAACGGTCAAGCCTGCGGAGAAAAGCGAGCAGAAAGCAGTCGGTATGAAGCTCTGCCTTTACGACCCCGCCAGCGGCGAACCGATACCGTTCCTGCAGGTCTCGCTGACGCAGGACGCCTTCTTCCCACCCGGCGGCGTTGGCACGGCTTCGATCTACAACAGCCTGAAGGATAACTTTAAGGATATGAGAACCGATGTCGAAGGCGTGGGCGACGATGCGTTCATCACAACCGGCGGCATCTACATTATGGCTGATGGCTACTACATCCAGATCGGAGCCGGAAACACCAGCAATGCTGCCATCCGCGCACGGCTCGTCGAGGCAGGAAAAATGGCTGTCGCGAAGCTGAAAACGCTGGAGTAACGTCACAAAAAAAAAGCCCCCCTTAGCAGACGGCATTCAGGGGGGCATATGGTAACGAGATTTCGTGTAATCGGGCAAGCCGCTCTTTCACAACACTATCTCAAGGCTATTCCACATTTCCAACAGTAATGCGGATTCAACGAGCGTCCCAAATACTTGTTGCAAGCCGGGCATCGCCAGTTCCTGAACGAAAAAACAAGCGCACCGATAACCACAACGAAAAAGACAGGCACAACCATTGCAATTGGATACGTCCCAAGCACCATGCCTGTGCTTTCATTTGCCGTAACGTAGGGAATCATCAAAATGATGAGCAGGCCTGACACCACCATTTGCTTTCGGCGTATGCTTGCAAATTGCCTCTTGAACTCCTGCTTTTGCCTTTCAGTGTACTCCATGATGTACCTCCATTGCCCAAGGTTCCTGAGAATCTGATGGGAGTGACAGAAACGCCCCTCCCGTTCGTCCTTTTAGTTCCATTATACAACCCTGACGACTTATAAGCCAACTGGAAAAGGCTTTACGGATTGAGCTGGAGAATAGTAAAGTTCAGAAAAGAGGCAAAGCTCACCCAGGCGAGATAAGGCACAAGCAAAAGCGCAGGCGGTTTCGAGACCTTGGAGAAAGCGAGGATAGTCAGGACGATAAAAATCCAAAGCAACGCAATGACAATCAACCCTGCAAGCGGCGACTGCATTCCGAAAAACGACGCCGACCAACCGAGGTTCAGGATGATCTGAACCGCGAACAGCGCGACACCGATTTTGACCTCTTTTTTCTCCCATCCCGCGCCCAGCACCTTTGCAAGCGCCGTACCCATCATGATGAAAAGAATTGTCCAGACAGGTGGAAAAAGCCAGTCCGGAGGATTCCATTCCGGTTTGTTGAGCGTCGTGTAGTACCAGGAACCCGGCTCCGGAGTGAAGCTGCTGCCTGCAAAACCGACGGCAAGGCAAAGGCCGATGCAAAGCGCGAGGGTGAGTATCTGTTTGTTCATAATGAGTGGTTGTTTGACGAATCTGGAATATCACACTAAGAAGCTCCATTTTCGTTAGTTAATTCCCTGCAGGTTGAGAGCGCGGGGAAATACGCTACCGGTTGATTGCTATTACATGGGCGGTCACAAGAGCCGCCCCTACAATTCGCTGGCAAATGATATATTGGGCCAACCATTTTCATTCATCTAACACCATGCAGCATATGAACCTCGAACTCCAGACGGCCATCAAGGCAGCCAAAGCGGCAGGCGCGATTACCCTTTCGCGATTCGGCGAGCTTTCGCAGCGGGAAATCGTCGCCAAGGAGCACAAGGATTTCGTGACTGAAGTCGACAAGCAGTGTGAGGCGGTGATTTCTGCCACGATCACCGAAGCATTCCCCGACGACGGGCTGCTCTGCGAGGAGGGAACCAGCGGCAAGGGCGCATCCGGGCGAACCTGGATTGTCGATCCGCTGGACGGCACGCTGAACTTCATCCACTCGTTCCCGGTCTTCGGCATCAGCATCGCCATGACCGATGCGAATGGCGAACTGGCGGTGGGCGTGGTCTATCAGCCAGTGCTCGACGAGCTGTTCACCGCCGTCCGGGGCGAGGGCGCATTCCTGAACGGTGACCGCATCGGCATTTCGACGCGCGAGGACAAGCAGGGCTTCCTGTTCGCCACCGGCCTGCCGTTCAGGGATTACGATCACTACATGGACGGCTACATCGCCATGCTGCGGGATGTCATTGCCGATTCGGCAGGCATCCGACGCGCCGGTTCGGCCTCCATCGACCTGGCCTACACCGCCGCTGGACGCTTCGACGGCTTCTTCGAGTACCGGCTCTTTCCGTGGGACTTCTCGGCGGGCGTGCTGCTGGTGCGCGAGGCGGGCGGCATCGTAACCGGCATCGACGGATCTGATGACGTGTTCGCCCATACGAGCATCCTTGCCGGAAGCCTGCTCACCCACTCACTCCTGCTCGAAAAAGCCCGGAAACATTTCGGCACCGGAAGCGCTGGCAGCTCCTCAATTTGAACAGTTTACGCCACTTTCGTATCTTTTAAATTTTCCATCGCAAGCTTTTCGCTATCCATGCTCATCAATCAGCGTACCATCCAGGGCGACGTTTCGCTCACGGGAACCGGGCTCCACACCGGCCGGGAGTGCACCATCACCTTCAAACCCGCACCGGTCAACACCGGCTATATTTTCGTCAGGAACGACATTGATGATTGCCCGGAAATTCCGGCGCTGATCGATCACGTCGTCGATGTGCTCCGTGGCACCACCATCGGCATCGGCGATGTCAAGGTACACACCACCGAGCACGTGCTTGCCGCCCTGTACGGTTTGCAGATCGACAACTGCCGCATCGAACTCAGCGGGCCTGAACCGCCGGTGCTCGACGGCAGCGCCCATCCCTTCGCAGAAGCGATTCTTTCCGCAGGCATCGCCGAGCAGGATGAACCGAAAAACTATCTCGTGATCGACGAGACCATCGAGTTCCACAATCCGGAAAAGAGCGTGGACATCGTGGCCCTGCCGCTTGACGGCTTCCGCATGACGGTAATGGTCGATTACAAAAATCCGGCGCTCGGCTCGCAGCACTCCGGCCTGTTTGATCTCGACAAGGAGTTTCTGCGCGAGTTCTCCCCATGCCGCACCTTCTGCTTCCTCTCGGAGGTAGAAGCGATGGCCAACCAGGGCATCATCAAGGGTGCGGATATTGACAACGCCGTCGTGATCGTTGACAAGCAGCTCGATGAAACCGAGGTGCAGACGCTTGCCGACAAGGTTGGCGTGGACGCTTCGCACCTGGTGCTCGGCCAGAACGGCATCCTGAACAACCGCGAACTGCGCTTCACCAACGAACCGGCCCGCCACAAACTGCTCGACCTGCTCGGCGACTTGGCACTGCTCGGGATGCCGGTCAAGGCGCAGATCCTCGCCGCCCGTCCCGGCCACGCCTCGAACGTCGAATTCGTCAAGCAGCTCAAGAAGTACGCCGACCGCAACAAGCTTGCCCGCCAGTACCAGCACGAGAAAAAAGCTGGCGTCATTTTCGACATCAACGCCATCCAGAACATCCTGCCGCATCGCTACCCGTTCCTTCTGATCGACAAGATCGTCGAGTTCAAGCTCGACGAAAAGATCGTTTCGATCAAGAACGTCACGATGAACGAGCCGTTCTTCCAGGGCCACTTCCCCGGCAACCCGGTGATGCCCGGCGTGCTCATCATCGAGGCGATGGCGCAGACCGGTGGTATCATGATGCTCAACGGCAAGGAGAACATCAAGGAATCGGTGGTCTTCTTCATGGGCATCGACAAGGCGCGGTTCCGCAAACCGGTACTTCCCGGCGACACGCTGGTTATCGAAGCGGTCATGACCAACATGCGCCGCACGGTCTGCCAGTTCGACGCCAAAGCCTACGTACGTGGCGAGCTCGTCTGCGAAGCCTCGCTGATGGCGACGGTCATGGACAAGAAAAACTGAGAATCAGCCTAAAGCAAAACATGAAAAGGCAGCCTCGACAGAAACAACGTCGAGGCGGCCTTTTCCGCTTTTCCGGGAGACATAAACAGTAGAGTCTGACCAAAACTCACGACATCCGTGTCGGAAAACACTGGCTGGCGCTGAAATACGTCATTCGAGTAAAGTTTTCCACATCAATCCACACCCTGCCAACAGCTCTTCCAACAGGTTACCCACAACTTATCAACACTGTTGACAAAACCGAAACTAGCGGGGTAAATCCGGATAAAATATTATTAATAAATAGCTTAAGCAGGAATAACAATAAGCGTACCCATCATCTTGCGCACACTTATCCATATTTATAGCGTTAATCCGTGGATAACCTTTACAGGCAAGGGAATCGGGGGATTTGGCAGGCAGAAAATTTCGGCAGATGGGCTCAGCTTTTGAAGTCGAGCCCCTTCTGAATACGGTAGAAACGGACGCAATACTCGATAAATGAGTACAACAGCGTCGCGGCCGAAAGGTACATGAAGAACTCCTTGAGCGGCCATTTCTGGAAGATGGGAAGCGGCCAGACCATCGTGATAAACATCATCGACACAAATCCGACGGCCCACTTTCCAGGCCAGAGCGAAGTGGTGAGCACGTTGTGCCGGTGACGAATCCAGGCCGCGCCGAAAAAAATCACCAGATCACGAAACACCACGAACGCCACAAACCAGATCGGAAGCTCACCTTTCCAAAGGTAATAGAGGGCGACGCTGGCCAGGCAGAGCTTGTCGGCAAGCGGATCGAGAATCTTGCCCATGTCGGACACTTCGTTGGTCCAGCGGGCCGTCTGGCCATCGAGCCAGTCGGTGAGCAGCGCGATGAACATGATAATCACCGCGGTTGACGTCTGGCCCGCATCCAGATAGTAGATGAACCAGGGAATCAGCAGAATCCTCAGGAAGCTCAAAGAATTGGGAAGATTGAAGATATGTCCCTGCACAATTTTTCCTGTTTGGTTCCGTAACTGGCCCGAAGGCCATCCTGAGCTTCACTGAACGAAATTGGTTGCCGAATCCACACCGCGGGGGGTGAGATGCGACACTGCGCTTTTTACCGATGATACGCTATCACGCCAACAGTTCAGGATGTGCGTCCACGAAGGCTGCCCATCCCTTGCTTCGGCTTTTTCCGCTCCCGGTCATGCCGCAGTGACCAGTCAGGGAAGCACCTCTTGAAAGATCGCAATATGCGATGCCAAGCGCGTCGGTGACATCAAGCGGCTTCGGCGCTTCTTCGAGCCCCAGCAACCGAGGCAACATCGACGCAACCTGCTCTTTGCGCGCGGCGCCGGTGCCGGTCACCGCAAGCTTGATCTCCCTCGGCGCATATTCACGCACGGGCAATCCGAGCTTTATCACCGTGGCGAGCACCGCGCCCCGCACCTGACCGAGAATCAGCGCGCTCCGGACGTTGCGCCCGACAAACGCGGTTTCAAGCGCAACCGCTTCGGGCTTCATGTTTGCGATCACCTCTTCGAGTCCTGAACAGAGCTGGCCGATCCGTTCGTGCAGCGTTCCGGAAGCGGCGGGACGAATAAGCCCGCAACCGAGCACCGAGAGACGCCCCTCCGCTTCGGCGATCACGCCATAGCCGGTCTTGCGACTGCCCGGATCAACGCCCAGCACAATCATTTAGGCACCTCTAAAAAGTGTCGTGAGCGATTCGAGTGCAAGGCGGCTGGAGCGCAGAAACCGGAGCGTACAGATAGTACGTGAGGATTTCGAGCACCACATAACGCAGCAATCGGATCGCGCAACAAGTTTTTAGAGGTGTCCATTTACTCTTCTTCAAGCGCGCTCATGACGCTTTCGCTGATGTCCATGTTGCTGTACACAGCCTGGGCGTCGTCGCTGTTTTCGAGCGCATCGATCAGCTTGAGCGCCTTGCGGGCATCCTCGACATCGAGCTCGACGTAGTTGTCCGGAATCATGTCCATCTTGGCATTCTCGAACGGAATCTCCGCCTCTTCGAGCGCCTTCTTGACCGGCTCCAGATCCTTCACGTCGGTCAGCACCGTGTAGTACTGTTCGTCGTCGCTCTCCAGCTCTTCGAGGCCTGCGTCAAGCAGCAGTTCCATCAGGTCGTCCTCGGAGATAGCCGACTTTGGCACCTCGATGGAACCCTTGCGATTGAACATCCAGCCGACGCTGCCGTTCTCGCCGAGCGATCCGCCGCTGCGACTCATCAGGTGGCGGATGTCGGCCACGGTGCGGTTGCGGTTGTCGGTCGCAGTCTCGATGATGATCGCGATACCGCCGGGGCCGTAGCCTTCGTAGGTAATCTCTTCATAGGTCGCGCCTTCCAGTTCACCGGTACCCTTCTTGATGGCGCGCTGGATGTTGTCCATCGGCATCGAGTTGGCACGTGCCGTATCGATGGCGAGCCTCAGACGCGGGTTGCCCGACGGATCGCCGCCGCCCATTTTGGCTGCGATGGTGATCTCCTTGACGAGCTTGGTGAACAGATTTCCTCTCTTCTGATCGGTGGCGGCCTTTTTGCGCTTGATGGTCGCCCATTTACTGTGTCCTGACATAGATTACGAGCCGATGATTGATAGTATTCCGGAAATGACGCGGTTATGAAAAGATTTGTTTTACTTTAGGAAAAGCAAATCCTGCGGGGTCAAAAATAAAAGCACCTCCAAAAAAGTGACGTAATCCCGGCTTGCAGGAACAAGACGTTTTCAGAGGTGACCATAAATTAAGCACAAGAACAAAGAATGACAAACAGGTTGATCGCTTATCAGGGCGAACCTGGCGCGTACAGTGAAATTGCCGCGCTGCGGTTCGGAGAACCCAAGCCTTGCGAAAGCTTCGACGATGTCTTCACTGCAGTGACCGATGGGGAGGCCGACTACGCGGCCATTCCCATCGAGAACTCGCTCGGCGGCAGCATTCATCAGAACTACGACCTCCTGCTTCGCCGCCCTGTGGTCATTCTTGCTGAAACCTTCGTCAAGGTCGAACACTGCCTGCTCGGCCTGCCCGGCAGCTCGGTGGAACGGGCCACGAAGGCGATGTCGCACCCGCAGGCGCTGGCACAGTGCCACAACTTTTTCGCCACCCACCCGAATGTGAAAGCCGAGGCGACCTATGACACCGCCGGAAGCGCCAAGATGGTAGCCGAACAAGGCGACCCGACGGCACTCGCCATCGCTTCGAAACGGGCCGGGGAACTTTACGGACTGGAGATTTTAAAGGAGAACCTGGCCGACGAGGAGTGGAACATCACCCGCTTCTTCTGCATCGCCCGCGAAGACAACGAGGCAGGACTTTCCGGCCTCTTGAACCAGCCCGACATGGCAAACCCGAAGACTTCGATCGTCTTTTCGCTGCACAACGAACAGGGATCACTTTACAAGGCGCTGGCCACGCTGGCGCACCGGGGCATCGACCTGACCAAGATCGAGTCGCGCCCCTCACGAAAAAAGGCTTTCGAGTACCTCTTCTATGCCGATTTCATTGGCCACCACGACGATCCGCTTATCCAGCGCGCGCTCGATAACCTCCGGGAATTCGCACCGATGCTCAAAGTCCTCGGCAGCTACGGAGTGGTGCCTGCATGATGGGAGACAACCAGATCGATCTTTTCGGTGCTTCCGATCCGGCTCCGGCGACACCTGCACAAAAAAAACCTGAGAGAGAGACCGGTGAAAAGAAAAAGCCAGGCCTTTACCTGCTCGATGGCATGGCAATGGTTTACCGCGCCTTCTACGCCCTGCAGCAGGCTCGGATGCGCACCCGGGATGGCGTTCCGACCGGCGCGGTGTTCGGCTTCGCCTCCAGCCTGTTGCGCATCATCGAGGAGTACCAACCCGAGTACCTCGCCGTGGCGTTCGACAGCCCGGAAAAGACTTTCCGCCACGAAAAATATGAAGCCTACAAAGCCAACCGCCCCGCACCGCCGGACGACCTCATCACACAGCTTGCGGACATTCGCGAGCTGATCAAGGCGTTCGGTATTCCGCTGGTCATCATGCCAGGCTTCGAGGCGGACGACCTGATCGGCACGGCAGCACGAAAGTTCGAGGACGACTGCCAAGTCTTCATCGTCACGCCGGATAAAGATATGTCGCAGCTCGTGCACGACGGCGTGCGCCTGCTCAAGCCCGGCAAAAAGCAGAACGAGTTCGAACTGGTCGGAAGCCGCGAAGTTGCCGAGCAGTTCGGAGCGCCTCCGGAGCAGTTCATCGATCTTTTGACGCTCACGGGCGACACCTCGGACAACATCCCCGGAGCGAAGGGCATCGGCCCCAAAACCGCATCCAGCCTGCTTGAAGAGTACGGCTCGCTCGACAACATCTACGCCCACCTCGACGACCTCAAGCCCCGCGCGCGCAAAAGCCTCGAAGAGTTCCGGGAGATCATGCCGCTGGTTCGGGAGCTGGTGACAATCCGCACCGATCTTGACGTGCCGCTCACGCTCGACGACCTGCACAGCGGCAAACCCGACGCCGATGCGCTGTTCGCACTGCTGCGTCGGCTGGAGCTGAAAGCGATCGCCGCCCGCGTACCCGCCGCGCTCGGCATCGATCCTCCGGCTGCAACGGCAACAGACGGCGAAAGCGATCCCGAAGCGTCAGAGGTCTCTGCCGAGCCAACGCTCATCCCGGCGGGCGAGGGATCGGAGTATCACCTTATCGACACCGAGGAGGCATTCGGCAAGCTGCTCGAAAAGCTCGAACAGGCCGATAGCTTCTCGGTCGATACCGAAACCACAAGCCTCGACACCTTCGAGGCGGAGCTGGCGGGAATCTCCTTTTCACTCGAACCGGGCGAGGCCTTCTTTGTCTATTTCGGCGAGACGGGACTTGATGCAAAAACGACCGTCGCAAAACTGAAGCCGCTGCTTGAAAATCCGGAAATCGGCAAGACCGGCCAGAATCTGAAGTATGACATCCTCGTGCTGAAGAATTATGGCGTGGAGCTTCAGCCGGTCGAGTTCGACACCATGCTCGCCAGCTACGTGCTCGACCCCGAGTCACGGCACAACCTCGATGACATGGCCGCGCTGCATCTCAGCCGCCAGACGGTGAAATATGACGAGCTGGTCGGAACGGGCAAATCGGCCATCGGCATCTTCGAGGTCGAACCGCAGAAGCTGTCGGACTACGCGTGTCAGGACGCCGACATCACCCTCAAGCTGCGCGGCGAGCTGGCCGCAAAGCTCGAAGCAACGCCCGAGCTACTCGAAGTTTGCCGAACGCTCGAATTCCCGCTGGTGCGGGTGCTGGCTGACATGGAGCACCAGGGCGTCTCCATCGACACGGAGCACCTCGCCAAGCTCGCCGTCAAAGTCAATGAGGAGTTGGTCGGGCTGACCGAACGCATCCACGAAGCGGCCGGCGAGACCTTCAACATCGACTCTCCCAAGCAACTCGGCCACATCCTGTTCGATGTGCTGAAGCTGCCTACCAAAAAAGCCACCAAAACCGGCTATTCGACCAACGTGCAGGTGCTCGAAGAGCTGGCGCTGCTGAATCCTATCGCCGCTGAAGTGCTCGAATACCGGAGCCTGCAGAAGCTGAAAGGCACCTACATCGAAGCGTTACCGAAGCTGCTCCATGCCGCAACCGGCAGACTGCACACCTCCTTCAACCAGTCGATCACGGCCACCGGGCGGCTCTCGTCATCGAATCCGAACCTGCAGAACATCCCGATCCGTACCGACCTCGGCAAGGAGATTCGCCGCGCCTTCATCCCGTCGAATCCGGAAAACCTGCTGCTCTCGGCGGACTATTCGCAGATCGAGCTGCGCGTCGCCGCCGAACTGTCGGGGGACCCGATGCTGATCGAAGCGTTCCGCAACCACGAGGATATCCACGCAGCAACCGCACGGGTCATTTTCGACACCGACGAGGTGACATCCGACATGCGCCGCAAGGCCAAGGAGGTCAACTTCGGCGTACTCTACGGCATCCAACCATTCGGCCTGTCGCAACGCCTTGGCATTCCGCAGAAAGAGGCCAAGGAGATCATCGACACCTACATGGCGAAATATCCCGGCATGTTCTCCGCACTCCAGACCACCGTCGAAGAGGCCCGAAAGCTCGGCTACGTCACCACGCTCATGGGCCGCCGCCGTTACGTGCCCGACCTGAACAGCCCCAACGGCAACATCCGCAAGGCAGCCGAGCGCGTCACCATGAACACGCCGATCCAGGGCACGGCCGCGGACATCATCAAATACGCCATGTGCACCATCAGCCGTCGCCTGAAAGAGGAGCGCCTGAACTCAGTCATGCTGTTGCAGGTGCACGATGAATTGCTGTTCGAAACCCCTGCGGATGAACAGTCCAGACTGACAGAGCTGGTCGAAAAGTGCATGGTCGATGCGGCCTCGAAATGCGGGGTACGCAACGTTCCGGTGGAGGTTGAAACCGGCGTCGGAAAAAACTGGCTGGAGGCCCATTAGGCTTTGATGTTTACAAAAATCTTTTTTTATATTTCGTGAGCTTAATCGGAGCCACACTGTTTTACGGCAACCTATCGCGCATCGAATGCCTTCTCTGACAAAGGATCGAAACCTTGCAAAAGGCGACGTGCTCATGCCGTTCAGCAACGTCAGTTTTCAGGGCATCATCATGCCCGCCATATCCCTCCCGGCGCTCACCGGCGGCCGCACAGCGGGAAACTCTTAACCTCATTACAGAACCACAATTACTTACCGACAAGTATGTACTGGAATCTTGATCTTGCCCGATATATCGCCGATGCTCCCTGGCCGGTCACCAAAGATGAGCTGATCGATTACGCCAACAGAACAGGCGCCCCTCAGCAGGTCATCGAAAACATTGAAGGGCTGCCAGACAGCGACGAAATGTACGAAAGCCTCGAAGAGATCTGGCCCGATTACCCCACCGATGAAGATTTCGGATACAGCGACGAAGAACCGCTAAGCTGAGGGAGACCAACAAGCGATGTTTTTTTTTTTAGCCGATTCATCCCCCATTTGCAAGCGTGGCCAGTAGCGCTGCTCTTCCTGCTGCTCGTCATGCCGAGCCCCCTGCAGGCAGAGAACGACGACGCTGCTCGTGAAGAACAGCTCGCCTCGCTTCCTGCCGTCAAAAGCATCAGCATAAAAGGGAACAAGGTTCTCTCGACCGAAGAGATCAGGGAAATCATGTCCACCTCGACCCGTGACTCCTTTCTCGGGACAGGGCTTTTCAGCGGTGCCCCCCGGCCGTTCAAGCCCGAGGATTTCAAAAAGGACATCACCCTCATCAAAAAGCTCTACACCTTCAAAGGCTACTTTTTCGCCGATGTCGATACAACTCTCGTCCGCAACAAACGCGGCGATGTGAAGATCGATATCCGGATCAAGGAGAACCAGCCAACCCGCATCGACTCCATTCGCTATTCAGGTCTTGAATCGGTATCGGAGGAGCTGCAAAAGCGCTATTTCAGACGAAGCCGCCTGAAGCCGCAACGGATATTCTCGGTCGAAACACTCATTGAAGAGCGCGACCGCTCGCTCGACTTTTTCAGGGATTACGGCTACACCTTTTTCAATCCCGACAGCATCCACATCACGGTCGACACCCTCGGTCTGAATGCGGGCATTCACTTCGCGATGAGCCTTCCGGAACGGAACGCCTATGGGCCCACCAAGGTGATCGTCAACGATCCGCTCAAGCAAAAAAAGCCCGCAACCCGAACCTTCGTCAGGGATAACGTTTCGGTTACCGTTTACGGAGATCAGAAGTTTTCTCCCGACATTTTCCCGGCAGCCATCGCCTGGGAACAGGGCAAACTGACCAGCCAGTCCCTCGAACAGCGCACACTGGAGAATTTCGGGACAACGAACCTGTTCTCCTCAATTTCCGTGGAGCGAGACACCTTGCAGGCCGGAACCATCCCCATGACCGTCCGGCTTGAACCGGCCCCGAAACACCTGATCGAACCGAAGCTGCTGGTGGACAATCGTTACGGCGCCCTGTTCATCGGTGGGGCGATCGCTTACGAAAACCGAAACCTGTTCGGAGCAGGCCAGCAATTCCGGATTTCGACAAATTACGGCTCGCAGCTCTCGGCCTCCACCAGCTATCTGTCCAACCTTACGTCCGATCAGTACGACAAGGTCATTCCTTACGAGTTCAGCGTCAAGACGAACCTGGTGATCCCCAAAATCGACCGGCATGGTTCGTACTACTCCGGCACACTGGAATATTCGCAATCGCAGCTTCCGATACTGCTCAAAAGCCGGAGGGAGCTCATCAGGGGAACCTACAGCAGCCAGCCAACAAAAAATTCAAGGCTCAACTTTGACTTCTTCGAGCTTGAAATCGTCAGCAAGGATTCACTTCGCGGCTTCGAGCAACTCTTCAAAACCGACCTGGCCGAACGCATCAACATCGACCCAACCGATGCTGTTGCAGTGAACCGGAGTCTCGACAGTCTGCTTCAGACACGGCTGAACCAGACCTTCAGAGTGCAATACAACTACTCGAACCGCCACGACGCATCGTACCGCAAAAAAGCGACCTGGAACCTTTCGGTGATCGCCGAAGAGTCGGGCGGCCTTCTGTGGCTGATCGACAAGTACATCGACACGAGCAATCACACCGGCTTCACCGACTCTGATCCGCAAATTTTCGGCACCAGCTACAACCAGTACCTCAAGCTCGATACGCAGGTCGCCATCACCAAAGACCTGTCGCCAGACCGGCAGATCGCTGCGCGGCTCGCCCTCGGCTGGATGACTCCTTACGGCAAGGCTGACGACACCCCCGAAGATCACCGGTTCTACGCCGGCGGCTCGAACAGCATGCGGGGCTGGCTGTTTGGTACTCTCGGCCCTGGCAGTTGCCAGAGCGACGCCACCTCGAATTTCGGCGCGGACATCAAGACTGAACTCGGCTTCGAATACCGCATGAAGCTCTTCAAGCTGTTCGGGCAGCCTTCGGGCATCACCCTGTTCACCGACGCAGGCAACATCTGGGACAGGAAGGGCCCGTATGCCCTCACACTCAGGTCGATCGGACGCGACTTCGCCTGGGACTGGGGCGCCGGATTGCGGCTCGGCTCGCCCATCGGCCCCTTCAGATTCGACTTCGCCTGGAAAATCCATGATCCGTCAAATCCGAGGCCTTGGCGAATATCGCATACGCAATTGAGCGATTTCACCTTCAACTTCGGAATCGGAGAAGCTTTTTAACCGAATTTTACTCACGCTTAACCATCTGACTCTATGCCCGGAAAAACCACACTGCTTGCCCCGTCGATTCTCTCCGCAGACTTCACGAACCTGAAAGCCTCGGTCGAGCTTGCTGAAAAGGCCGGTGCCGACTGGATGCACTGCGATGTCATGGATGGCGTCTTCGTGCCGAACATCACGTTCGGCCCATTCATCGTCAAAGCCATCAAACAGTGCACAAGCCTGGTCATCGACACGCACCTGATGATTATCGATCCCGACAAGTATATCGAAGATTTTGCCAAGGCCGGTTCCGACCAGATCACCGTGCACCTCGAAGCGTGCCCGCACCTGCACCGCACCATCCAGTTCATCAAAAGCTTTGGCGTGAAGGCCGGCGTGTCGATCAACCCCGCAACTCCGGTTTCGCTGCTCGAACCGGTGCTTGCCGATCTCGACCTCGTGCTGCTGATGTCGGTCAACCCCGGCTTTGGCGGACAGAAGTTCATCCCGGCCTCAGTCGCCAAAATCGCCAATCTCGACGCGATGCGCATGGAGATGAACCCCGACATGGTGATCGCCGTCGATGGCGGCATTACCGAAGAGAACGCCGCACAGGTGGTTGAAGCTGGTGCCGACTCACTGATCGCAGGCACAGCATTCTTCCGCGCTGCCGACCCGATGGCAGCAGCTCGCAAGCTGAAAGGGCTGGAGTAAGAGAATAAAAGAGTAGGACTTATAGGTCTGATGGGGCCTATAAGTCCTATAGGAAAAAAGAAAGGAGACGCTGGTTTTACAGCCCGGCGCTGTCCACCAAGTCGACCGCTACGCCTACCCCCACGAGAACTGCCGCAGCTCTTCGCTGACGAGCAATCCCTCTCCAATCAGAACGGCATCAAACCCGGCCTCCTGCATCATCTGAATATCGTCACGGTGCTTCATGCCGCTTTCGGCTACTGAAACGATGCCATCAGGCATCCGCTGCCTGAGCCGCACGGAGGTCATCAGGTCGACCGTGAAGGTTTTCAAATCGCGGTTGTTCACGCCAACAATGGTCGAGCCCTGTTCAAGGGCGGTGTCGAGCTCGCGCTCGTCATGCGTTTCGACCAGCGCGTGCAGGCCGAGTTCGGCGAAAAGCTGAAGATAGTCCCGCAACTGCGACGGTTCGAGCGCCGCCACGATCAACAGCGCCGCATCGGCACCCATGAGGCGAGTTTCGTAAATCTGGCTCTCGTCGATGATGAACTCCTTGCGGAGCACAGGAATGGAAAACTTTTGCGTGATCGCCTTCAGGTAGTCGGGCGAGCCCTGGAAATACTGGCGATCAGTGAGAACGGAAAAGGCTGACGCACCAATTTCAGCATAGCGTTCGGCAATGTCGAGCGGGCGGAAATCCTCGACAAGCACCCCGCGCGAGGGCGATGCCTTTTTTACTTCAGCGATGAGATTGATGCCACCGTCAAGGCTTGTGATGGCCGAACGAAAGTCGCGCGTCGCCGGAAGATCGCCGCACGCTTCGTGGTAGCGGCGTTCCGGGTCCTGCTTTTTGAGTTCGGCGACCTCTTCGGCCTTGGTCTCAAGAATCCGGGTGAGGTACGTCATGCCTCGCTTTCAGCTGCCATCTTGCGGAGCTCATCCTCGAACTCGACAATCTGGCGGATGTTGTCAAGGAACCACGGATCGATGCTGGTTGCCTGATGGATCTCCTCGACGGTTGCCCCGGCCTGGAAGGCGTAGCGAAGGTAGAACATCCGGTCGGCCTTCGGGATCTTGATCTTTTCAAGCAGATCCTCCTTGGCGAACTGACGCTGCTGCTGGGTCATGTCGATGACGTTCATCACATCCTTGCCATCGCAGCCAAGACCGGCGCGTCCGATTTCGAGGCCGCGCAGCGACTTCTGCAACGCCTCGCGGAAATTGCGTCCGAAAGCCATCACCTCGCCGACCGACTTCATCTGCACGCCGAGGCGCGAATCGACATTCTTGAACTTCTCGAAGTCCCAGCGCGGCACCTTCACGACGGTGTAGTCGATCGAGGGCTCGAAGCTTGCCGGGGTGGTTTTGGTGATGTCGTTGGTGATCTCGTCGAGCGTGTAGCCCACGGCGAGCTTGGCAGCCACTTTCGCGATGGGGAAACCGGTCGCCTTCGAGGCGAGCGCGGAGCTTCTCGACACGCGCGGGTTCATTTCGATGATGACGATACGGCCATCCTTCGGATTGATCGAGAACTGGATATTGCTGCCGCCGGTCTCGACGCCGATTTCGCGGATGATCTTTATCGAGGCGTCACGCAACTCCTGATACTGACGGTCGGTGAGCGTCTGCGCCGGAGCGACTGTGATGCTGTCGCCGGTATGCACGCCCATCGGATCGACGTTCTCGATGGAGCAGACGATGATGACGTTGTCCGCCAAATCACGGATCACTTCAAGTTCGTACTCCTTCCAGCCGATCAGGCTCTCCTCGACCAGCACTTCGCCAATCGGGCTTTCGGCAAGGCCACGGCGAACCACATCGTAGTAGTCAGCCTTGGTCTCGGCAAACCCGCCACCCGTGCCGCCAAGCGTGAAGGAGGGGCGAATGACGATCGGCAAGCCGATTTCATCGAGCGCCTCCTTGGCCTCCTTCTCGTTGCGAACGAAGAAACCCTTGGCCATTTCGAGGCCGAGCTTGCGCATCGCATCGCCGAAGAATTCGCGGTTCTCGGCCTTGCGAATCGCGCGGAGCTTCGCACCGATCAGCTCGACGCCGTGGCGCTCCAGTACGCCCGACTCGGCCAGCTTGACCGCAGTGTTCAGCGCGGTCTGACCGCCCATGGTCGGAAGCAACGCGTCCGGCTTTTCCTTCTCGATAATCTTGCGGACATACTCCGGCGTGATCGGTTCGATGTAGGTCGCATCGGCCAGCTCGATGTCGGTCATGATGGTGGCCGGGTTGCTGTTGACCAGAATGACCCGGTAGCCGTCCTCCTTGAGAGCCCGGCACGCCTGGGTGCCCGAATAATCGAATTCACAGGCCTGTCCGATAACGATGGGACCGGCTCCAATCACCAATATGGACTTGATGTCCTCGCGTTTTGGCACGTGTTTTCCGCTTTAAGTCTTGAGGTAAATCTATCGTTGCGTAATGTACAAAATTTTCCGGTGTTCTGTGAGGCTTTGGAGGCTCAAAGGCCTCCTGTCGCTCAGGCAATCCTCCCCAGCTTTTCACCTATACGATCGATAAGTCACTATAAGGCATATAAGAGTCTAAAACTCTCACGCCAGCACTTTGATCTGTTCCTGATGAAACCCTCCTGCATCGCGGCGAAGCCATGAAGTGACCTCTCTCGGCACGCCTCCGTGCAGGGAGATAATCAGCATCGAGTGACCGGCGCTGGCAAAATCCACATCGCTTTTCGATGGCACGGCCGTCGAGTTGATGTGTGAATGGTACGAGCCGATGATGTCCAGGCCGAGGCTACGGGCTTCGCGCTCCACTTCGAGATATTCACTGTAGGAGATTTCAAACCCGTTCTCACGCCCGTAAAAAAGCGTGTTGCGGCACGGGGCGATTTCATGCACGATGTTGTCGATGTTGCCCCGGTGATCGACCATTTTTCTTCCGACGAGCAGCCCGCAGCATTCGTAGGGAAGATCCCTGATGGCGTGCTCCTGTATGATTTCAAATTTGCGACGAGGTAATTTCATTACTGACCAATGCGAGAATAAGATAGCTGATACGTCAAAGCGCCTTTGCGCCGATGTCCCGGCGATAGACTGCCCCCTCGAAATTGATAGCTGCTACGCCGCGATAGGCTTGATCGAGCGCCTCTTTAAGTGACGCACCGGAGGCTGTCACCGAGAGCACGCGACCACCCGAAGTTACAAGCACATCACCATCCTGGCGCGTACCGGCATGGAAAACAAGCACTCCATCCATATCGTTCACCGAAGGATCGATCGAGATCGCCTTGCCGGTTTCGTATCCGTCGGGATAGCCCTTCGAGGCCATAACGACCGTGGCGGCGGCTCCGCTCTGCATCTCGAACGGCACGGCTTCAAGCCCGCCCTCGACGCTTGCCAGCAGCGCGTCGAACAGGTCGCTCTTCAGCATCGGCAACACCACCTGTGTTTCGGGATCACCGAGGCGGACGTTGTACTCGACCACCGAGGGCTCGCCGTTGTCGATCATGAGGCCAACGTAGAGGAAACCGGTGTAGGCGTAGCCGTCTGCCTTCATGCCGGCAAGCGTCGGTTTGATGACCTCTTCCTCGACCCGCCGCATCACCTCCGGCGTCACCAGCGGAGCCGGGGCGTAGGCACCCATGCCGCCGGTATTCTTGCCGGTATCACCTTCGCCGATGCGCTTGTGATCCTGTGCAGCTAGGAACAGCTGGTAGTTCTCACCATCGGTCAGCGCGAAAACACTCGCCTCCTGACCGGTCAGGAACGCTTCGATCACCACCTCGTCAGCCGCATCGCCAAAGACACGGGACTCGAAGAAATCGTGGATTGCCTCCAGCGCCTCTTCGCGAGTCATCGCGACGACGACGCCTTTTCCGGCACACAGACCACTGGCCTTGATCACCTGCGGGAACGAGCCACACGCTTCAAGATAGCTTTTCGCGGACGCGTGGTCGCGGAACACTTCATACCCGGCGGTCGGAATGCCATGACGCTTCATAAAGTCTTTGGCGAACACCTTGCTCGTCTCCAGCTGCGCTGCCTCGGCGGTCGGGCCGACGATCTTCAGCCCCGCATCGCGAAAGCGGTTCACGATGCCAACTTCGAGCGGCTGCTCAGGGCCGACCACCGTCAGACCAATCGACTCTTTCGCAACCAGATCGAGCAGTGCGTCGATGTCAGTCGCCTTGATCGCGACGTTGCGAACCTTGCCGCCCATCGTGGCCGTGCCTCCGTTGCCCGGAGCCACCAGCACGGTTGAAACTTTCGAACTGCGCGCAACGGCCCAAGCCAGAGCATGCTCCCTGGCGCCGCTTCCGATAATCAGAACATTCATGTGCAGGTATGGAACAATGGCCTCAAAACCTGTGGTTTGTCGGCGTGGATTGTTAAATTGATGCCGTCCGCCCGGATCGGTTGAACGCTGGATGTATATAATGTATCACGCGTCACAAAAACAATAAAAAAATTCCGCCCGCACCGCTGCTTCCCCCATGCATAGCCTCAAGCACATCCTTCTTGATGGCGGAACACGCCTGCTCCCCCACGTTCTGAAGCTGCTCTTCAGGACGTTGAAGATCGAGGTCGAAAACGCCGGAGAACCGCTGCCGGATGAACCGCGTGGCGTCATCTTCGCCTTCTGGCACGGCAAGATGATTACGGGTTGGCTGCTGGCGAAGCAACTGTTTACGGGACGTCCGGTTTCGGCTGTGGTCAGCCTTTCGGGAGACGGCCAGATCCTCGCCGACGCGCTCGAACGGCTCAAATTCCGCCTGATCCGGGGATCGAGCTCCAGAGGCAAGGAGGAGGTCAAGCGCAACATCGGCGAAGCCCTGCGTCGCCGCGGTGTGGTGGCGGTCACCCCTGACGGCCCACGTGGCCCGCACCACCGCTTCAAGTACGGCACGCTCCGACTCGCCGCACAACACAACGTCCCGCTCTGCTTTGCCGAAATCCGGTACGGTAACGCGCGAAGCCTGAAAAGCTGGGACAGGTTTGAAATCCCCCTCCCCTTCAGCCATGTGCTGGTAAAGCTGCACGTCGTGCAGGTGCCGGACTTCCCTTCCGAAGAGGCATTCCGCGACTGGGCAGACAACTTCTCATCCTCGCTCGCTCATGAGTAGCCGCAGCGCATCATTCCTTCTGCGCCCGGCTGCCGCGCTCTACGGCGTGGTGATGAGCCTGCGCAACCACCTGTATGACCGGGGCGCTTTCAAAAGCTGGCGCTCGCCGATTCCGGTGGTTTCGGTCGGCAACATCACCACCGGCGGTACTGGCAAAACCCCGCTCGTGGACTGGATCGTGAAGTTCTACGAAGCATCCGGCATTCCGACAGCCATCGTATCGAGAGGCTACGGGCGCCAGACGAAGGGCGTGCAACTCGTTTCGGACGGCAAGAGGATTCTGCTCGGCAGCCGCGACGCAGGCGACGAAACCGCGATGCTCGCCTCGCGCAATCCCGGCACGATCGTCGTGGTCGCCGAAGAGCGCGTCGAAGGCGTGCAATTCCTCATGCGCGAATTCGCTGACCGTTTGCCCGGCGTGATCGTGCTCGACGACGCCTTTCAGCACCGCAAAATCGCGCGAGACCTCGACATCGTCGTAGTCAACGCCGGAACGCCGCAGGAACTCGATGCCATGCTCCCCGCCGGCCGACTGCGCGAACCACTGCCGGGCCTTAGCCGCGCCGACCTCATCATCCTCAGCAAAATCACCGACGACGCCAAAGCCGCACCGCTGCTCCAGAAATTGCGAGAAACCGGAAAGCCAGTGCTCCGCTCGAAGATCAAGCCGGGCAAATTGGTGAAGGTTGATGGATCGGAAAACGGGGCGACCGAACCGGCCGTGAAGGCGCTGGCCTTCGCTGGCATCGGTGCGCCGGAAGGATTTCTGCACAGCCTGGAAAAGGCGGGAATAACGGTGAAGGCCACAAAGTTTTTCCGCGATCACGAGCCATACACCGAAGCTGCAATACGCTCGATTATCGAGGAATCGAAGCGACAGGAATTTGTACCCGTCACCACGGAAAAGGACTGGTTTCGCATCGCCGACAACCCGCAACTCACCGAAATGCTCGCGCAGGCGGGCTGCCGCTATCTGACCATCGCCCCGGAGTTCCTCGACGGCACGGAAGAGCTTGAAAAACGGCTGCTCTCGGTGCTAGAAACGAAAGTCGTAAACTGGCCTCTCAGTCCTCCTTAATGATCTTTGAGATCGCTTTGAAGGTCTCCCCTTCGGCGATGCGTTGCAGCTCAAAAATCACCATCTCGGTGCTGGTCGGCATACCTCCGGCCCGTTCGATGCACCGGATGCCAAGCTCGCGGTTCTCTTCACTTCTCGACGACACGGCATCGGTAACCAGGTGGACATTGTAGCCGAATTCAAGCAACTCCCGGCAGGTCTGATAAACGCACACATGAGTCTCGATGCCGACCACGAGAATATCGTTGCGACCGAGCGAACGCAGACGCTTCATAAAATCATCATTGCCGCAGCAACTGAACGAAAGCTTCTCGAATGGCGTTTCCTGACCGATAAGCTCTTTCAACTCACCAACCGTAGGGCCAAGACCTTTCGGATACTGCTCGGTGTAGATCACCGGAACCTCAAGCAGATTGCAAGCTCTCAGAAGCTTGCTCACGTTTTTGACGAGCCGATCAGGCTGAACAACGCTAGTGGCGAGCTTGCCTTGAATGTCGATGACGAGCAGCAGGGTCTCTTTCGGAGTGATCATGGGTGTCGCTGATGAGAGAGTTAACGCTTTTCTTGGAGACAATTTCCTACAATTTTGAAGTTTCTGAAAATAGAGCAATTATGACGATTGTCAAGGGGGTGACGTGGAAAAGAGATCAATGAACGCCGGTGCGCGAGGCGAATTTCTGGTGGCCATCCAGATGGTGCTCGTTGTGCTCTACATCCTCACTCCGAACTGGCCCGATCTACAGGGCAACGAGCTTTTCGGTCAACTGACGTTGTTACGCTGGGGCGCCCTGTTCGTCGGCATGGTCATCGCCGCCGCACTTGGCGTCGGCGGTTCACTCACCCTCCGTGAATACATCACGCCACTCCCCTATCCGGTCGATCACAGCAAGCTGGTCGATACCGGCGTGTACGGCCTCGTGCGCCACCCGCTCTACAGCTCTCAGCTTTTCGCCGCCGCCGGCTGGGCCGTGTTTTCGCTGAGCCTGTCGCACCTCTTCGTCACCATCGTGGCCGCACTCTTCTTCAACTACAAAGCTTCGAAAGAGGAAGTCTGGCTCACCGAACGCCACCCAGAGTATCGGGAGTACGCCGCACGGGTCGGCAAATTCTTTCCGGGGATAGGAAGGGCAAAAGATTAGGGCGCTGTTTCCCCGATTAGTCAGATCCGACTGATCCGTCCGATCTGGCTCAATTACTTTTCACGCACCGCACCGACAGCCCCAACCCTCGCGCGACGTGCACTCGTTGCAGCTTGCCGCCCGCCTTGCTGATTTCGCGGTTCCAGGCGTCGAACTCTCCGGCGGGCGTTGCTGTCCAGAAAAAAGCCGCACTTCCCTTTCCGAAAAAAAAGCCGAGGCAGTTACGGCTTCCGGTAAAATCTGTCTCGAAGCCCCGGCCATCGGTCGCCGCTTCGAGTTCCCGCCATTCGGCATCGGTCGGCACGTGCCACCCTTCGGGTGCGAGGCCACGCGGATCGGCAACGGCGAACCAGTTGTACAATCGAGCGCCATCCGGTTCGTTGCCGTAGTTGCACCACGCGCCCTCCTGCCTTGAAATCGCGTCGTTCCACTCCTCGACGCTCTTCGCATGGCGGATCAAGTCGCCATTACGATATTTGTCGGTTGTGAGGTTTTCAGCCATCCAAACCTGATTGCCAATTATCAGACTTTTGACAGGCTCGTCCCGCTTCGCGCAACCAGCGGACAGCACAAGCACGGTGAGCAAAAAAAGCAAACGTCCGCGCAGCAGTGCTTTGAAAGAATCTTGCATCATCCAATCCCGGTCAGAGGTGTTCAGAGCATCAGGCGGTTTCAAAAGCTCCACCTTTTTCATACCATACCATGAAAAGCCTCTCCTCCCAAACATAAATCCTGACCATCATGAAAAAGATCGGAGTCATTCTCGCGGGATGCGGCGTCTATGACGGCTCGGAAATTCACGAAGCGGTGCTGACGCTTCTGGCGCTCGACCAGGCTGGAGCCGAGGCGATCTGCTTTGCCCCCGACATCGACCAGCACCACGTCATCAACCACCGCACCGGCGAGGAGATGAACGAAACGCGCAACGTGCTGACCGAATCGGCACGCATCTGCCGGGGCGCAATCAGCGATCTGGCCAACCTCGACGCCAGCGCTCTCGACGCCCTCATTATTCCGGGCGGTTACGGCGCAGCAAAGAATCTGTGTAACTACGCCTTCAAGAGCGCGGAGTGCGAGGTCAACGAAGAGGTTGCCACCGCTGTGAAAAGCTTCCACAAAGAGGGCAAGCCGGTCGGATTCCTCTGCATCGCACCAGTCATCGCGGCAAAGCTGCTCGGCTGCGAAGGAATTGAGCTGACCATCGGCAGCGACGCCGCAACGGCAAAGGACATCGAGGCGATGGGCGCAAAGCACGTCGAGGCGAAGGTCGAAGAGGCGATCGTCAGCCCCGGCACAAAGATCGTCAGCACCCCGGCCTACATGCTCGGCCCAAACATCGGTGCGGTAGCAAAAGGCATCGAAGCGCTGGTCAACAAGGTCGTCGAACTGGCCTGAGAAGACCTCACTCCGGCTCGTAGGGCACCCCCACCTCTTTCGGTGGCGTAGCCTTGCCGACGAAACCGGCGAGCACCAGAAGCGTAATCAGGTACGGCAGCGACTGCACAAGCTGGGTGGGCAGCCAGCCGGATGGGAACCACATCGACATCGCTTCAGCGGAGGCGAAAAGCACGCTCGCCAGCGCTGCACCGGCAGGCGACCACTTGCCGATAATCATCGCGGCCAGTGCGATGTAACCACGTCCAGCGGACATGTTATCCGTAAAGCTGTGCTGCTGAAACACGAGGAACGCACCGCCGAGCGCAGCCAACGCACCGGAAATCAGAACACCGGAGTAGCGCAGCTTCCGGACGTCGAGGCCCGCCGTTTCGACCGCTTCAGCACTCTCGCCCGCCGCACGGAGCCGCAGGCCGTAAGGCGTCCGGAACAGCATGAACTGGCCGAGCGCAACCGAGAGCACGGCAATAATCAGCAGCGGATCGAGCAGCGGCATCGAAGCCTCCATCCCGGCAATTCGCGGTGAGTTCATCGCGCTGCCAAAAAGTAAGCCGAGGCTGAATCGGGTCGCCCCCATAACGAGAATGTTGATCGCGATGCCGCTGACAATCTGATCTGCCCGGAGCGTGATGGTCACGAACGCATGCAGCAATGAGACGATCAATCCGAGTGCCAGCGCAACAGCCACCCCCGTCCATGCTGACCCGCTCAGATGCTGGCCAAGCATCGCGCCAAACGCACCCGCGAGGATCAGTCCTTCGAGGGCCAGATTGATGACACCGCCCCGTTCCGAAAAGACCGCCCCCACTGAAGCAAACAGGTAGGGCACTGAAATCCTGAACACCTGCAGAATGAAAACAACTGCTAAACTCTCCATGAAACTGGCGATTTGAACGCTATTCCGGGTTTTTCCGAACGTTTTTTTCTGTTAAATTGACGACTCGGAAAAATACTTTTCCGAACTCTTTTTTACATGAGTTTATTTGTTTTTTCGGGTCAACCAACCAATAGGAACATGCCGAATTCGAACGCTAACGAAGAATCAGCCGCAGCAAAGCAGTACATTTACAGTTTTGCAGGCGGTGCCGCAGAAGGGGATGCCTCAATGAAAAACCTCCTCGGAGGTAAAGGCGCAAACCTGGCTGAAATGGCCAACATCGGTCTGCCTGTCCCTCCCGGCTTCACCCTTTCCACCGAGGTCTGCACTTACTACTACGATCACCAGAAAACCTACCCCGCAAACCTCTTCGAAACTGAAATTCCGGCAGCGCTCAAAAAGGTCGAAGATTACCTTGGCAAAAAGTTCGGCGACCCCGACAACCCGCTCCTCGTCTCCGTCCGCTCCGGCGCTCGCGCCTCGATGCCGGGCATGATGGACACCATCCTCAACCTCGGCCTCAACGACACGACGGTCGAAGGCCTGGCCCGCAAATCGGGCAACGCCCGTTTCGCCTGGGACTGCTACCGCCGCTTCGTCTCCATGTACGGCGATGTGGTGCTCGACCTCAAGCCGGCCGACAAGAAGCAGATCGATCCTTTCGAGGAGATTCTCGAACAGAAAAAGCATGAGCTCGGCATCCACCTCGACACCGAGTTCCAGGTCGATGACCTCAAAGACCTCGTAGCCCGCTACAAAAAAGCGATCCTCGACAAGACCGGCAAGACCTTCCCCGAAGATCCGAAAGAGCAGCTTGAAGGCGCAATCGGCGCCGTGTTCAACAGCTGGAACAACGACCGCGCGATTGTCTATCGCAAGCTGAACCACATCCCCGGCTGGTGGGGCACCGCCTGCAACGTCCAGGCGATGGTGTTCGGCAACATGGGCGAAGACTGCGGTACCGGTGTGGCCTTCACCCGCGACGCCGCCGCTGGCGACAATATCTTCTACGGCGAGTTCCTCATGAACGCACAGGGCGAGGATGTGGTAGCCGGAACACGCACGCCGCTCAAGATTGCGGAGCTCGCCGAGGGCAAACCGGAGATTTACAACCAGCTCGAAGAGATTCGCTCGATCCTCGAACAGCACTATCGCGACATGATGGACATCGAGTTCACCATCGAGAACGACAAGCTCTTCATGTTGCAGTGCCGCGTCGGTAAACGTACCGGTCTGGCCGCAATCAAGATCGCGGTTGACATGTACAACGAAGGGCTGATCGACGAAAAAGAGGTGCTTCGCCGAATCGAACCGGAACAGCTCAACCAGCTTCTCCGCCCGGTCTTCGACCTCAACGAAAAGAAAGCTGCCATCGACGGTGGACGCCTGCTGGCTACCGGCCTCAACGCCGGTCCTGGCGCTGCCACAGGCCGCGTCTACTTCAACGCTGACGACGCGATGGAAGCCAACGCGCGTGGCGAAGAGGTGATTCTGGTCAGAATCGAGACCTCTCCAGAAGACATCAAAGGCATGAACGCCGCCGAGGGCATCCTCACCGAGCGTGGCGGTATGACTTCGCACGCAGCACTCGTCGCCCGTCAGATGGGTAAGGTCTGCGTCGCCGGCTGCGGCACGCTCCGCATCGACTACAAGGCTGGCGAAATGCGTGTCGCCGGCAAGGATATCGTCATCAAGGAGGGTGAGTACATCTCCATCGACGGCACCACGGGCGAGGTAATCGCCGGTGAAGTCAAGACCAAAAACTCCGAAATCCTCGAAGTACTGATCGACAAGACCCTCGACCCTGCAGACGCTCCGACCTTCAAGATTTACGACCAGCTCATGCAGTGGGCCGACAAGTACCGCAAGCTCGGCATCCGCACCAACGCAGACCAGCCTGACCAGGCTGAAATCGCCGTCACCTTCGGCGCGGAAGGCATCGGCCTGTGCCGCACCGAGCACATGTTCTTCGGCGGCGACCGAATCGACGCCATGCGCGAAATGATTCTCGCCGACGACCTGGCTGGCCGCAAGGTGGCGCTCGACAAGCTTCTGCCCTACCAGCGCGACGACTTCTACGGTCTGTTCAAGGCAATGGGCTCCAAACCGGTCACCGTGCGCCTGCTCGATCCGCCGCTCCACGAGTTCCTGCCGCACACCGATGCTGAAATCAAAGATCTGTCAGGCAAAATCGGCAAGAGCGTTGAAGAGATCAAGAGAAACATCGAAAGCCTGCACGAGTTCAATCCGATGCTCGGCCTGCGCGGCTGCCGCCTCGGCATCCTGCACCCGGAAATCATCGTCATGCAGGTTCAGGCAATCATCGAAGCCGCCTGCCGCATCAAGCAGGAAAAGAAGCTCGACATCGTGCCTGAAATCATGGTTCCGCTCGTCAGCACCGTCAAGGAGCTTGAAATCACCAGCGAAGTGATCCACAAAACCGCCCGCAGCGTCATCGCCAAACAGGGCATCGGCGTCAAGTATCTGGTCGGCACCATGATCGAAGTACCACGCGCGGCGATCACCTCAGACCAGATCGCACAGGCTGCCGACTTCTTCAGCTATGGCACCAACGACCTGACCCAGATGGGTCTCGGCATGAGCCGCGACGACTCCGGTCAGTTCCTGCCGATCTACCAGCAGCAGGAAATCTTCGCCCGCAACCCGTTCGAGAGCATCGACATCGACGGCGTTGGCCGTTTGGTCAGCATTTCGGCCAAAGAAGGCCGCTCGGTCAAACCCGACCTCAAGCTCGGCATCTGCGGCGAGCACGGCGGCGATCCGGCCACGGTCGAGTTCTGCCACAAGACCGGTCTGAACTACGTCTCATGCAGCCCGTTCCGCGTGCCGATTGCACGTCTGGCGGCAGCTCGCGCTGCACTGCTCTGATCCACGGCAGACAGCAACATTTCAACGCAAAAAAGGCGGCTCTCAACGGGCCGCCTTTTTTGTTTCATGGATGAACGATCTTCAATTTTCAGAACGATGATCAGGCGTGGTTGCGCTGCAGGAAGACTCGCTTGACAGCCAGCTTGATCGCGTCGTTGATGACGAATTCAAGCAGCGCATAAGCCCAGATCAAAAGCGCGTAGGTCCAGCCGATGGGGGTCACGAAAAGGCCGTACACGGCGAAAATCGTACCGAGAATCTCGGTGCCAAAAGTCGCGCCGAACAGCAGCGGCGATGGCCAGGGACGCTGCCAGAACCAGCCCTCCGCACGAGTGACGTAGAGTGTGCTGTGCCCGGCGATGATGAGCTTGAGGAAGAGCAGCGTCTGGATCATCGGCTCCGAAAATCCGTACTGCTGCAACAGGAAAAAGAGCAGGAACGATGCGATGACGCCGAACAGGCCGAGCGAACTGGCGATGATGAGCAGCTCCTGCATGTTCCAGCGCACCGGCGTTGCATGAATCTTGCTGTTGTCGTAAGCGATGGCGAGGATCGGGATGTCGTTGAGCAGCGCCAGCAGGATAATCATGAGCGGCGTGATCGGGTAGAAGTTGAACACCACGATCGAGAGCGTCATGAAGAGAATAATGCGGATCGTCTCGGCGATGCGAAAGGTGGCGTAGCTCTTCATGCGGGCGAAGGTGAGCCGCGCCTGCTGCATCGCTTCGTTGATGACCGACAGGCCGGGCGCGGTGAGCACGATGTCCGCCGCCGCGCGGGCCGCGTCGGTGGCGTTCGAGACCGCGATGCCGCAATCGGCCTTCTTGAGCGCGGGCGCGTCGTTGACGCCGTCGCCGGTCATCGAGACGATGTACCCGCCCTTCTGCAACGTATCGACGATACGGTACTTGTCCTCCGGCACCACCTCGGCAAAAATATCGACCTCCTCGATCATTTCCACAATGGCCGATTCGTGCGTGTGGATGAACTCGCGCTCCAGCAACCGGGTGTCGTAGAGCTTGCCGACCTGCTCCATCACATCGGCAGCAAACGCCTTGGCCTCACGCAGTTCCACTTCGCCCTTGAGCTTCCGATAGATCGCCGTCGTAAGCACTTCGGCAAGTTCAAGCAGTTCGTTGGCCGACGCGCCCGAAAGCTGTGACGAGCGAATCGTCCTCTGTTCGAAACCGAGAATCCCACCGATTTCGCGGGCGATGGCGAGGTTGTCACCGGTCACCATTTTCACTTTGACACCAAACTTGTACATCTCCTCGATCACCTGCCCGGAGTCCTCGCGCGGCGGATCGTAGAGCGGAATCAAGCCGATCATCCGGAACGCGCCCTCGCCCTCCTTCAGGCCGACGCCAAGCGTGCGATAGCCTTTCGAGGCCAGTTCGTTCACAGAGTCGTTGATCTTGCGGCTGACCGCATCATCCAGTCCGGCCATTTCGATCACCACCTGCGGAGCGCCTTTGACAACATGCAGCCGCCGCCCATCCTTTTCGGCGTCGGCCTCCGTACGTTTGCTGACCGGATCGAAGGGCGTGAAGCTCGTCTGCTTCCACGATTTCCAGTCAACTGACTTTAGCTTCGTGTCGAGATAACTGAAAATCGGCAGCTCGACCGGATCGTTGTTTTCGGGTCGCGAGGCGAGCGCGGCGTAGAGGAACAGCTCCTGTTCGGTGAATCCTTCGAGCACCTCAGGATTGGCCACCTCCATCTGGTTTTTGGTGAGCGTACCGGTCTTGTCGGTGCAGAAAATATCGACCCCGGCCAACTCCTCGATAGCCGTCAGTCGGGAGACGATCGCCTGCCGTTTGGCGAGATTCATCGCGCCGACTGCCATCGTCACCGAGAGCACAGCGGGCAAGGCGACAGGAATCGCCGCCACGCTCAGCACAAGCGCGAAGCGAACGATGTCGATCAGCGGCTCGTGGCGGAAGAGCGAGACCATGACAATCAGCAGCACCAGCACGAGCGTCACCATGATGAGGAAGTTGCCGATCTGGATCACCATCTTCTGGAAGTGGCTGCGCTCCTGCCGCTGCGCCTCAGCAACAAGGGCGACGACGGACGAGAAGCTGGTGTTCATGCCGGTGTTGAGCACCACGGCGAGCATTTCGCCCTGCTTGACGATGGTGTTGGCGAACGCTACAGCGCCGGTTTTGCGCGTCACCGGCAGCGACTCGCCGGTGAGCGCCGCCTGGTCGATGAGCAGATAGTCACCGTCGAGCAACTGCACGTCGGCGGGCACGATGTCGCCGATGCGGATTTTCACGATGTCGCCCGGCACCAGCTCGCGCACCGGAACCCGCACGAACTGGCCATTGCGCCGAACCGTCACCTCCTTGGAAAGCCGCTGCTTCAGCGCCTTCAGCGCGTTAAGCGCCCGGTGCTCCTGCATGAAATCGAGACCCGCGTTGACCAGCAGCATCACGAGAATGATGCTGAAATCCTCCCACTTCTGCACCGCTGCGGAGAGGATCGCCGCCACCTCGATCATCCACGGAATCGGCCCCCAGAATCGCCGGAAAATCCGGTGCCACAGCGCTTCCTCCTTCTCCTCGATCTCGTTGAAGCCGAACCGGCTCCGGCGCTCTGAAACCGCCTTGTCATCTAACCCGAGATTGCGGTCAACCTTCAGCTCTGCAAGCGTCTCTTCGACCGGCTTGTGCTCGTACTCCTTGCTCTTCCTCCCCTGTCCATCCATGCTGTTTCGTATCAAAAGTTAACGGCTAAAATCTCCCGATGCCTTTGCAGAAAAACACGATAAAGATGATCTGCACCACAGCGCAAAAAATGAAAAGCGGATTGGCGCTGAAAAGTTTCGTGCATCAGCCTGTAGAACGAAAAGAAAAAGCGGCGCGGCGCGGCACGAACACGGCTGCAAACCGCCGTTTCGGGAGGAAACAAAAAAAGGGAGATCGAAATCGATCTCCCTAAAACATTGAACGCCTTGCGGAGCTTTTCCGGATCAGGAAAAGCCGGATGACGGAAGCCTCAGTCGGCGTATTTGTTGGAGGTTACTTCGAGCACCTCATAAAGAGGGCAGTAACCGACGATAGCCGTTACAAGAGGGATCAATCCGATGAGCCCGACAAGATTCTGAAATACAACGGCATAGACCAACATGACCACGCCAAGGATTGCACGAACGGTACGATCTTTTTGCCCCATATTTTTCTTCATGGTTGCTCCGTCAAGGTTTATGATCAGGATTGTAGAGTTCGGCAGAGCACACTGAAAAACCTGTTAGCATCTCGTCAAATCAAGGGAAATAACGTTTCAGCATGTCCGCAGGTAACTGCTTTCATTACAGACAGTTCATAAAATATACAAAAAGATCGGTCAACGCCAGCACCCTGCTGTCCCCAGCTTGGTTTATCAGAGAATTACCGGAATATCGGCGCTCATCATAATGCGGAACATCCTGTTTTTCTGAAAAGCCCAAACTTGATTTCACTTCTCTATCACCCAGGATTCGGCTTCAGCCCGATCCAAAAAGGCGCGCATTGAAAAAACGAAGGCCTGATGCCCCGCCTCCTCACAGAAAAGCTGTGCCATGGCGTGATGCGTACCGGTCGAAGTCACAATCGCCGTCTTTGTCCTGGTCGCCTTGCGGGGATAATAGGCTTTGATCATCTCAAAGAGATCGTACAGGCTGATATTCGAGAAATCGCACTCGCACCCTTCGAACATCCAGATGGAGTTCTTGTGAGGATATTCGGGGTGGAGAAAAATTTCTCGCAATGCCTTAAACAGTTGTTCCTGATCTACGGAACCCTGAAAGTTGACACACAAAAAAGAGGAGTGGTTTTCAATAACATGCATGACTTCTTCCTCTTTTTCAGAAAAAAGCGTTTGGTCGATCGATCCACAGCACAGAGCTATTATGAATCATGGAAAGAGACTGATATAATTTGCACACTTGAAAATTGGGGGAACAGGTCGGTAATTCATCATAATAAAAAACTTATAGGCCGTTAACAATATAGTACCGTAAACTAACGGCAATATATATCAACAAAAAAGATGGAATCACGAGAATGGCTTGGCAGGAAATGCCGGACTTATGGCACTATTCAGAGGCGCCTGCCTAGAAACACAGCAGGGGTTCCAGTGGTGTTTTTCGATAACAACCAGCCGGAACCCCTGCAATAAAAGAACTGTACATCATGCAATCAAAAGCCATGAATTTGCAGGGGCATGGTTTTCGATTGCAATTCTCAAACAGATGGTCAGTTCACTGTATCAGGCTTGGGGATTCTCTTCCTTGGGCTTGAAAAACATACAACCGCCTTCAGCGACGACATCCTTGCCGAAGCAGGTACCGACGGACGGATTCGAGGGATTGACGGTAAAGCTCTGGCACTCCTGGCACTGCTTGCCGGGCTCCGCCTTCTGTTTGTACATGATCTCCATGTTCGTACTATAATTTATCGGTTCAAAAATGGTTAATCCGCCTCATGACGGACGGTTGAAATATATGCTTCCAAACGAATTTTCACAGCCATTGTAACCCTCCTGAAACCTTATCATAACCGGAACCGTTTGAAGCGGGAAAGCCGTTTTTCAGGGTTGATGTTTCGGAGAACATTGATAGATTGAAGGATAAACATTTTCAGGGTTTCACGATACAGCGAATGGATTTCAGCCACATCAGCATACGAGGCGCACGGGTTCACAATCTCAGGAACATCTCACTCGACATTCCCCGCAACAAGCTGGTCGTCATTACCGGCATTTCGGGGTCAGGCAAGTCGAGCCTGGCGTTCGATACGATCTATGCCGAGGGGCAGCGGCGTTTCATGGAGACGCTCTCGCCCTACGCACGGCAGTTCATCGGCAACATCGAGCGGCCCGATGTCGATTTCATCGAGGGGCTGTCGCCGGTGATCTCGATCGACCAGAAGAGCACCAGCCGTTCGCCGCGTTCGACGGTGGGCACCGTGACGGAAATCCACGATTTCGTGCGGCTGCTGTACGCGAAGGCCGGACGGCGCTACGACCCGGTGACAGGCCAGATGCTCCAGAAGCAGAGCGAGGAGAGCATCTGCGAGGCGATTCTCGATATGCCGGAGGGGACAAAACTCCAGATTCTCTCACCGCTGGTGACGGGGCGAAAAGGCCACTACCGCGAGCTGTTCGACCGGCTCATCAAGAAAGGATTTCTGCGGGCTCGGATCGACGGCGAGTACGTGGAGCTGACTGCCGGAATGCAGATCGAACGGTACAAAAGCCACAACATCGAGCTGGTGGTCGACCGGCTGGTTGCGGGACCGGGCATCGGCGAGCGGCTCACTCAAGCGGTCAAACTGGCGATTTCGATGTCGGAGCACAAGTCGTCGGTGATCTGCGATACGGACGATGGCGAACGCTACTTCAGCACGCAGTACGCCTACGCGGACGGCACCGTGCCGGTAGATGTGCTCGCACCGAACCAGTTCAGCTTCAATTCGCCCTACGGCGCCTGCCCGGAGTGCAACGGCCTCGGCGAAATCATGCAGCTCTCGGCGGAGCTGATGGCGCCCGACATGACACGCTCGCTCGATGACGGCGCAATCGAGCCGTTCGGCAAGCCTGGCAAACGCAACGTCTGGCAGGTGATCCGCGCCATCGCCAAAGAGTTCGAGTTCAGCCTCTCCACGCCGGTGTCGAAAATTCCATCCGAAGCGTTCGACATCCTGCTCTACGGCTCTGGCAGCCGGACGTTCGACGTCGGCTACAGCTACGCGGGCAAGGAGCATCTCTATCCGCAAACCTTCCAGGGCGCGGTGCCCTACGTCGAGGAGGTGCGGCTGAACGCCAATACTCCGAAGCTGCGGGAGTGGGCCGAAAGCTTCATGATCCGCCAGACCTGCCCGGTGTGCGGCGGCGCGCGCCTGAAGCAGGAGAGCCTGCACGTGAAGGTCGATGGCCTGAACATCGCCGAGGTCGAAGCGCTGCCGCTCCCCGAAGCACTGGAGTTCTTCCGCCTGCTGCCGCCGAAGCTCACCGCCAAGGAGAAGCTCGTCGCCGCACCGGTTTTGCACGAAATCACCAAGCGCATCGACTTTCTGCTCAACGTCGGCCTCGGCTACCTCGCGCTCGACCGTAACTCGCAGACCCTCTCCGGCGGCGAAGCGCAGCGCATCCGACTCGCCTCGCAGCTCGGCTCGCAGCTCTCCGGCGTGCTCTACGTGCTCGACGAACCGAGCATCGGCCTGCACCAGCGCGACAACCACAAGCTCATCGACTCGCTGCACCGCCTGCGCGACCTCGGCAATACGGTGCTGGTGGTCGAGCACGACAAGGACACGATGCTTCAAGCCGACCAGATCATCGACCTCGGCCCCGGCGCGGGCGAGCACGGCGGGCTCGTGGTGGCGCAAGGCACGGCGGCGACGCTCGGCCCGGACTCCGTAACGGCGGGCTACCTCAACGGTACGCTGTCGGTCTCGTTCCCGCCATCGGCACCATCTGAAGAGGACGGCAAAAACGAACAACGTTACCTCAAGCTGAAAAACTGCCGGGGCAACAATCTGAAAAATGTCGATGCTGAATTCCCGCTCGGTTCGCTCATCAGCGTCACCGGCGTGAGCGGCTCCGGCAAATCGACGCTCGTCAACGAAACACTCTACCCGCTGCTGGCGCGCCACTTTTACCGCTCGAAAATCCTCACGCTGCCGTGCGACGGCATCAGCGGCATCGAGCTGATCGACAAGGTAGTCAACGTCGATCAGTCGCCGATTGGCCGCACGCCGCGCTCCAACCCGGCCACCTACACCGGCGCGTTCACCTTCATCCGCGACTTCTTCACCCGCCTGCCCGAAGCGCAGATTCGCGGCTACAAGGCGGGCCGATTCAGCTTCAACGTCAAGGGCGGACGGTGCGAAGTGTGCCAGGGCGCGGGCACCCGCAAGATCGAGATGAACTTCCTGCCGGACGTCTATGTGCAGTGCGAACACTGCAAGGGCGAACGCTACAACCGCGAAACCTTGCAGGTCAAGTACAAGGGCAAGTCCATCGCCGACGTGCTCGAAATGCCCATCGAGGAGGCCGCTGAATTCTTTGCCGACTTCCCCCGCATCCGCCGGATTCTCGATACGATGCAAAGCGTCGGTCTCGGCTACCTCAAGCTCGGCCAGCCTTCGCCACTGCTCTCCGGCGGCGAAGCGCAGCGCATCAAGCTCTCGGCGGAACTGGCCAAAATCCAGACCGGCAAAACGCTTTACATCCTCGACGAACCCACCACCGGCCTGCACTTCCAGGACATCCAGCACCTGCTCGCCGTGCTGCGCAAGCTGGTCGAAAAGGGCAACACGGTGATCGTCATCGAGCACAACCTCGACATCGTGCGCAACAGCGACTGGATCATCGACCTCGGCCCCGAAGGCGGCAACGGCGGCGGCCAGATCGTCGCCACCGGCACACCGGAAGAGATCGCGCGGCGCACCGACACGCACACCGGCCACTACCTCAAGCTCGACGCGGGCGACCTTCTGACGGGTACCGACTAACCGAAGAAAACTCAACACGAGACCACCATGAGCACGACCGATACGCACGCGCACACCTGCCAGATTTGCGGAGAAAAGAGACCCTCGCAGCTCCGGCGGGCCATCGTCGTCAGGCCTGTCGTCTCGAAAATCATCCGGGAAAAAACCGGAAGCTGGGATGAAAACGGCTGGATCTGCCTGAACGACCTGCAACAGTTCCAGCACCTCTACGTCGAATCGCTGCTGGAGGAGGAGAAGGGCGAGCTGACGGAGCTTGAGCGGGATGTGATCGAAGGGCTGCGCAAGCACGAAATTTTGTCGGAAAACCCGGACATCGAGTTCGACAAAAATCTCACTCTCGGCCAACGCATGGCGGACGGCATCGCTGAGTTTGGCGGAAGCTGGAAATTCATCATCATCTTCGGCGTCTTCATCGCCGCATGGATGGCCGTCAACGTCGTGGCAATTCTGGCCAAACCGTTCGACCCCTACCCCTTCATTCTGCTCAACCTCGTGCTTTCGACCCTCGCCGCCATACAGGCTCCGGTCATCATGATGAGTCAGAACCGACAGGAGGAACGCGACCGACAACGCGCCATTTACGACTACAAAGTCAACCTGAAAGCCGAACTCGAAATCCGGCAGCTCCACCAGAAAGTCGACCACCTGCTCTCAAAGCAATGGGAGCGGCTGGTGGAAATCCAGGAGATTCAGATGGAGCTGATCAATGAGCTGCGAAGCCGGAAGTAGGAAGGCACATAGAACAAATGGTTCAGATAGTTTCTTTGTGAGAAATTCAATCACCCAATCGTAGTCCAAATCGAAATCGAGCTTGCAATCGTGATCGAAAAAGCAGTCCCGGAAACCCGTTCTGGTTTTCAAACCATGCAAATTGTGATATAATCCACCTACTCAAGAAGGATTGCTGACAGTATTTCAAAATTGAGTTATCGCGCTTACTGAACAACACCCCCTACTCTCTTCCGCCTTACGACAATCATTTATTCAGTCGACTAGCGTAATGTTTTCCACGCATCGAGAAAAAGGGCCAGATGCTCCGAACCGCTCTCAATCTCCTGAAGCAGAAGAGTTTCTAACGTATGCTCTTCCTGCACGAATTCATCTTCCGTCAGCATTCCGGAAAAATAGGCGGTTCTCAGCCATACAAGGTAGGTCGAGATCGCATCGAACTGATTGTACTCGACAATTTTCCTAATATCGCCTGATCGCCATAAATCGATTACGTCAGCACCATCGGTTCCCATTTTGCCTGGAATTCCAAGTGAAGATGCTAATTCGTGGAGCGATGGCATCGCTTTTCCGTAGCCACCAACCAGATCCTTCAAATCGATGCTAAAATCGCTATATCTGTTAAAGTAATCCACACCTTCCCAAGGCTTGTCAGGGCGATGACAAAAAGTCGGTGCACTTACCCTGTTCGCAAGGGCTCTTTGGTACAGAATAGGCAGATCGGCATTTGACGAATTGAACCCTACGATCTGTGCTCTTTGTTTCCCGACGGCTTCCAAAAACTGTCGGATAATTTCCCCTTCCGCTTGCTCGCTAACATCCAGGCCGGGTAGAGATATGAGCTTAAGAGTTACTTCGTCTCGCACCATTTTTCGAACAAGCGCAGCAATGGAGACGACCCTGCACATCACCGTTTTCAGATATGGGCGAGGGTCATCCGGTGTTGCACCACCCTCTCGCCACATGACGTCAAGGACTTCATCATCAGAGGCTGTATCCGGGATCTTGTAAATACGCCTGCCTGACGCCGGATCCGGAACCCACTCGACATCGAAAACAACTACGTTATCTGTGATGAACTTGTACATTGTGACTCCTCAGTTTAGAACATCGGCCAATCAACCAAAGCATAAGACACGACACCGACTGTATCGATCAAGGCATAGTTTTGTCAGATTGTTGTCCATCAGCTTTCTTGCAAACCGATCTCTTGAATAAACCTTGATGGCGACTGACGACGGTTGTTAACGGATGAGAATATCCAAAGGGCCCTTTCAGCACGGGTCATGGCTACGTAGAAAAGCCACCGGGCGTCTTCCAAACCTAATAATTATCACCCCACACAAAAGGTTACTTACCTACCATTTTTAATACCCTGCATCATACTGATTCCAAAGCATCAAAAACAGAGGAAACAGGCTATCATTTTAAACATTGGCAGGACATAAAGATGAGGAGTGGAAACAAAGTCACATGAGACGTATGGGTCAGACAAGTCCTATGGAACCCATAAGACTTGTTTGACCCATTAGACCAATAAGCACAATTGGGCTAATACGACCCAATCCCGGCGTCACATAAACTCCTCGAAATAATCGAGGTCTTTGTGGAAGGTCTCCTCCAGCGCGGCGAGTGAAACAAACGCCGCGACCATGCAGATTACCCCCACGATAATCGCGCCGCCTTCGAGACCGAACTGGCCGCGAGTGAACTGGAAAAGCATCGTGATCGGCACCACCATGCCGCGCACGAGGTTCGGCACGGTAGTGGCTACCGTTGCTCGCAGATTGGTACCGAACTGTTCGGCGGCCACCGTCACAAAAATGGCCCAGTATCCGCCCGAAAATCCGAGCGCGAACGAAACCCAGTAGAAAGCGGTCGGCGTCGCTCCACGCTGCATGAAATAGACCGCAATGGAGATGATGTTCAGCACAAGGAACACCAGCACCGCCTTTTTGCGGCTCTGCAGTACCTGGCTCAACAGGCCACTCGACAGGTCGCCGAACACCAGGCCGAGGTAGCAGAACATCACAGCGTTACCTGCAGAGATCGTACCCTTGATGCCGAGCGCCGTGGCGAATTCGGGCGAAAAGGTGATGAGCACGCCCACCACGAACCAGATCGGCACGCCGATGAGGATCGAGTTCAGGTAGCGGAAAAAGCGCTCGCGGCTGGTGAAGAGCGCCAGCAGATTGCCTTTGCTGACTGCCGCTTTGGACTCGATCTTCTGGAACATGCCCGACTCGGAAACCTTGAACCGAGCCACCAGCAGCACCAGTCCAAGCGCACCGCCGATAAAGAAAGCTGTACGCCAGTCGTAGTGGGTCGCCACCGCATTGGCCAGAATCGCGCCAGTCACGCCGATCGAGGCCACCAGCATCGTGCCGTAGCCGCGGATTTTCGTGTGCAGAATCTCCGAAACCAGCGTGATACCTGCCCCCAGTTCTCCGGCAAGACCCACTCCCGCGATGAAGCGCAGCACGGCATAGGCCTCCAGCGATCCAGCAAAACCGTTGGCGATATTGGCCAGCGAGTAGATCAGGATCGAACCGAACATGATCTTCAGGCGCCCCTTCACGTCACCCAGCCAACCCCACAGCACACCGCCAACCAGCATTCCGATCATCTGCATGTTGAGCAGATAGACGCCGTAATCGATCAACTCCTGCCCTTGCAAACCGAACGCTTTGAGGCTCGGCACGCGCACGATGCTGAACAGCACGAGGTCATAAATATCCACGAAATAACCGAGAGCGGCCACAATAACCGGAAGACTGAAAACGTCGCGAATGCTCGCGTGAGATGAGTCCTGCATGGGGTAAAATGGATAAACAATTAACAATCAAACGACAAGGATAATACAATTTTTTTCCGGGATATAACCGCGGCCAAAGCCCACCGGATTGTCAACCACAATGGGTTGCAATCGCCGATAACTGGTACTCCGTTGCTGAACTGAACGACCGGCGTTTCTATTAACGCCGTGTATTTTTATGCAGGAAAATGCATAGATTAAAAGTCAGATAACGCTCATGTGCAGAACCCCAAGAAACCTGAGCTGGTAACGTTCAGCTGCTATCAATCGACTCCAATGCCTGAAAACCTGCATGAACCGCTCTTGCCGAACCTGCAACTCGACGAGCTGCTCGCTTCGGCTCCATGCAACGTTCCGAAACCGGTGTTCATTCTGGATCGGGAAGGCAAGCTTCTGTGCCCTGACGGCTTATTCAGAGACAACCTCCCAACCGACCGCCGAAAGTTCTTGCCCGGCGATCACGAGTCGAAAAAGATCATCGACCTTGAGACCCGAAAGGCAATGGCCGAAGAGGTGGTGCGCACCGCTCAACCGAAACGATTCGACAGCGTTCAGGACGGCGTCGCCTACAGTTACACGCTCTATCCGCTCGAATCGTTCGACGGCGGCATCGGCAACCTCCTCCTGACCGTCAGTGAACGCAGCACCCAACAGGCACCTCAATCAGACGAATCGAACAGCCTTGCAGCCGCAACGGAACTGTATGACGCCATACCGGCATCGATCATCATCATCGATGCACGGATGCGACTGGTCGGCTGGAACCGCTTTTCACGCGACACCATAAACGGCTTGAGCGACAACGAGATGCTGGGCATCAATCCCCTCAGACGCGTACATCCCGACGATTTACCTGAAATCAAACGGAAAGTACATAACATCCTCCAGTTCGACACCGAGGAAAGCGGCGAGTACAGGATGTTCCACAAAAACGGTCCCCCTTATAAATGGGCCATGATCCGCGGCAAACGGACCATCATCGACAATGAGCCTTGTATCGTGGCTGTTGTGACCGAAATCACCGAACTGAAAAAAGCAGAACAGCAACAGAAAAAGCTGCAAGAGCAGTTACTCCAGCTCCAGAAAATGGAACTCGTCGGCCAGCTTGCCGGAGGTATCGCGCATGATTTCAACAACGCCCTTGCAGCCATCATCGGCAACACGGAGCTGGTGCTCAAAAAGCTCGACCCAGCCCACCCCACCGTATCGAACATCAGGGATATTCACACGCTCGCGACTCGCTCTGCAGACCTCACCCGCCAGTTGCTCGCCTTCGCGCGCAAGCAGGTAGCGATGCCCCAGGTGTTCAACCTGACCGAGGCGATTTCGGAGAGCCTGCACCTGCACCAACGCCTCCTCGACGACAACATCCAGCTCGAATGGCATCTGTGCGAAGAGCCGATCCAGGTAAAGTTCGACCCAACGCAGCTTGAACAGATTCTCTCCAACCTGCTCATCAACGCACGTGACGCCATCGAGGGAAGTGGACGCATCACGGTCAAATGCGGAGGCGTACGGTTCGATCCGGACGATGGCAAAACCGGCACGCCCGGGCTCTCACCAGGGCACTATGCAAAACTGTCGGTCACCGATAACGGCAGCGGCATCGAAGCTACAGTCTTGCCCCACATCTACGAACCATTCTTCACCACCAAAGAGGTGGGCAAAGGTACCGGACTTGGCCTTTCAACCGTCTATGGCATTGTGAGGCAGAACAATGGCCATATCGAATGCAACTCAGAACCCGGCAAAGGCACGACTTTTGAGATCTGGCTCCCCCGGCATCAGGAACCGCAGGAAACGGACGTACCTGCGGATAAACCGCAGACTGAACTGGAGACTAAAGCGACGATCATGGTGGTCGAGGACGAACCCTACATCCTCAAACTGGTGCAGGATATTCTCGAAAGTAACGACTTTACGGTCTTGACGGCAATTGATGCACACGAGTGTTTAGGCGCAGCCGAAACCCATGAGTACCGGATCGATCTGCTCGTAACCGACGTGGTACTGCCAACGATGAACGGCATCGAGCTGAGCCAGGAGCTCCAGAAGAAAAATCCGGCCTTGAAGTGCCTGTTCATGTCAGCTCATGCACCGGAGAACGTCAACGGTCAGAAAAAACTCAGGGATGGAGTGGATTTTATCCAGAAGCCGTTCGGCATCGACGACTTCCTCCGCGCGATCGACCGTGTGCTGAGCAGTAAAGTTGAAAAGATCTGAGGGGCTTACCAACCTCCCCCGGCCGGGCACTTTCCGGCGTTGACATGCTTCAGCACGCCGGATACATCAGCCTCGACCGCATGTGCGCTATCGAACCGCTGCACGCGGGTCAGCGCGTTGGGCACCGCGATGCAACGCAGCCCGGCAGCCACCGCTGAATCGAGCCCGCGACGCGAATCCTCGACCGCCAGGCAGCGCTCCGGCTCAACGCCGAGCAGCTCCATCGCTTTGAAATACGGTTCCGGATGAGGTTTTGGGTTTTTGACCTCGTCACTGGTCACAATCACCTCGAAATGGTCGAGCAGGCCATGCGCCGCGTGCATCAGCATCACCTTGTCGCGGTCACTGCCAGTCACGACCGCCAGCCGAACCGTGCCGGAGAGTGCTTCGATGGTTTCGCGCACCTTCGGCATCAACGGCACGGGCTGCTGCAAGCGCTCGACAAACGCCGCGTTGCGCCGGTCAAGCAGTGGACGCACCAGCTCTTCAGCAAGGCCAAGTTCACGAGCCAGCTCGCCGCTGTGCCGGGCGTTACCGAGATACTCGATGCCCCAGAACTCCTCATCGATCGTCAATCCGGCATCAGCGAAAAAGCGCCGCGTCATTTCGAAGAACACCGTCTCACTGTCAACCAAAAGCCCGTCATTATCCCAGAGAATCGCTTCGATCATAAAGTCAGCTACGTCTTTGTAATGGTTTTTCCCGTGATCCGAATTGGAATCGGGATCGAACCTCGTCATTATGAATTTCTTGTAGGGGCAGACCTATGTGTCTGCCCCTACAAAGGCTTTAGAACAACATCGTCGTCCAAACCTTTATCACCGCATACAGCCTCGGTACAACCGCCAGAAACGCATCGCGACTTTGCGGATGTCGCGGTCGGCGAAGAGCGCGAGCACCTGGCGGGATGTGAGGCGCGGGTTGTTGCGCATCAGTTCATTGCGATAGAGCAGACGCATGAGCGCGTCCATCGAGAGCGAAAAGGCCGCATCGACCACCTCGTCGAGACTTACGACAGGAAACTTTGTCGGCTCGCTCGACGCTACCTCACGCAGCTTGAGCACCCGACGGTCGCCCGCCTGCTCGACGACGAAGTCGATCCGGTTGCCCGATGCCGCGTGCGCGAGGCACACGCCGGTCGGCTCTTTGAGAGGCAACGGGGGCGGCGTTTTGGTGTAGTCGAGCTTCGGATTGGTGCCGAGCCACAGCTCGAACGCCTCGAAGACGATCTGCGAAGCCTCCTTGCGGTCGAGCGTTTTGTTGACCTTCAGCAGGAACACGAGCTGGAACAAATCCTTCAGGAACGTGAGCAGCACGCCGCGATTGTCGTCGCGCTTGAGCACGGAGCGGTAGTCGCAGAAGGCCACGTTGCAGTAGACCATCATGCGCATGATGTCGCGGTTCTCCATGTGCGCCGTGCGGATCACCGGCACGAAGTTGTTGTACAGATCCCAGTCGAAGGAGGTGATGTTGTTGTCGCGGGCGTACTCGTCGAAAATCCTGGTGCCGGGATAGGGGGTCATCGCCATGAAGAGCGTCTGGCGCAGGCCGAGCGCTCGGGCGAACTTCGGATAGGGCATCGTATCCTCGACGCTCTCCGAATAGTGGCCAACGATGAAGTACCCCTCCGAGCCGACGCCATACTGGTTCAGCAGCTTGATCGCGGTCGTCACCTCGTCGAGCGAGTTCTCCTTGTTCATCAGGGCGAGCGTCTTCGGGTTCGGACTCTCGATGCCGAGACCCACCTTGCTCAGGCCGATTTTGCGCAGCTTCGGCAGAATGCGCTCGGCGCGGATCACATCCTTGGCCCGCGTCTCGGTGACGATCCGGAAGTTGGTCAACCCGCGCTCGATCATCAGATCGCAAATCCGCTCGACGCGCCTGATGTTGGTCAGGAAGTTCGCATCCCAGATTTTCAGCAGCTTCTTCTTTTTGCGGTCGTGCAACTGCGCGATCTCCTCGACCACGTTCTCAGCACTCCGTCCGCGCCAGTGCTTGTGCATCTTGTCGTTCGCGCAGAAGGAGCAAACCCACGGACAGCCGCGCGACGTATAAATCGTGTCGATCGTGTAGTCGCTGCTCTTCTCCCCGAACCGCTTCGGGCGGAGCGAACGGAGCGGAAACCGGATCGAATCCACATCCTTGATAAGCTCGCGGATGCCGGTATGGACGAACGCGCCGTTCTCCTTCCAGCAGAGTCCTTTCACGTCACGCGAGGGGCCTTTTTCGACCAGCTCGCGGAAGGTCGCCTCCCCTTCGCCGACCACCACCAGATCGACGCAGCCGAGATCGAGCACCTTTTCGGGCAGAGCGGTCGGATGGAACCCGCCCATCACCACCGTCACGCCATGCTTTTTCGCAATCCGCGCCAGCTTCTCTGCATTGTTGAACCCGCCAGTCATCGACGAGATGGCGACGAGATCGAAACGCCGCGATTTCAACAACGTCTCGAAGCTCTCGAAAATCCCGTCGTTGTAATAGTTCTCCGGCATCGCCATGCTCTCGACGATGTCCTCGACAGCAGCCGCCAGATAGCAGACGCCGATGCAGTCGCTGATATACCTCGGAAACGGCGTAACAATCGCCTGCGGAGCTTCGACAAAGCAGATGTGTTTGTAGTACGCCATACGGTGGGATTAGTTCCGGATTGGGTTCAGATCAAGGAAATATGGAAGGATAACGATGCGATAAGCTAACCCCGAAGATTAGGCCTACACTCCGCTAGAAGATACGTGATTAATATGAAAAATGGGATGGATACGAGCACACTGCCTCCTCAGCAGCTGGAAATTATGGCCTCACTGTCCGGAAAGGATGCCGATGAAAATGGGAATCGAAATGCTCGATAAGTAATGCAGCAGTAACACCTGATGCTTTTTTCAGGGCTAAACCGTTACCTTACAGGCATTACAAGCTCTATCCGGAACCCGGCAACTCATCCCCTATGAACGCGCTGAACCGTCATTTTCTTCTTGTTGCATTATCGGCTTCCCTCGTCGCTCTGCTGTTTCCGCCTTCGTTCATCTGGGTCAAGCCTTTTATCGCGCCGCTTTTGGCGCTGATCATGTTCGGCATGGGGACAACAATCAGTACAGGTGATTTCAGGGATGTCTGGCGAAAAAGAAACATTGTTCTGCTCGCTGCGGTTGTGCAGTACACCGTCATGCCGGGACTGGCGATGCTCATCGGCAACATGTTGCGGCTCCCTGAAGAGCTGATGATCGGCATGGTTCTTGTCGGCAGTTGTCCGGGCGGAACCGCTTCCAACGTCATCGTCTACATCTCAAAAGGGAATGTACCCCTTTCGGTGACCATGACCATGTTTTCAACGATGCTTGCGCCCGTGCTCACCCCGACGATTATTTACCTGCTGCTTCAGAAATCGATCGATGTCTCATTCAGCGACCTCTTTCTCTCGGTTTTTCAGCTCGTCGCGCTTCCGCTTTTCGGCGGTCTGTTGCTCCGTCACTTTTTTGCGAAACAGACGGCGCAGCTCGAAACTGTTCTGCCATCGATCTCCGTCATCGCGATCACGCTCATCATCGCCTGCGTGATGGCGCTGAACGCCGAACGCGTGCTCGCTTTTCCGGCGACGGTGATTGCGGCTGTCGTGCTGCACAACCTCGGTGGTCTTGCCGCCGGCTATGCGGTTGCAACTCTGGCTCGATGTGAAGTTATCGACAGGCGTACCATTGCCATCGAAATCGGAATGCAGAATTCGGGACTGGGCGTAACGCTGGCCAATCAGTTCTTCCAGCCGCTCTCGGCGCTGCCGGGCGCACTCTTCAGCTTGTGGCACAACCTCTCCGGCATCGCGCTCGCACGCCACTGGAACGAAAAGGCAACGGCTGTAGAAAGCGAGGCGTAACAAAAAAAGCTGCCCCGGCAAACAACACCGGAGCAGCTTCGACATAAGATATGTTCTTGTAATGCGCGATGCAAGATATCAATGCGCTGATAGTTTTGTAATTGAAATTTGCGATTTGATAGAAGTTGTACTTTGGATTTATGACATGAAAAAATAATCGCCTCTTAAAGAATAACGAAAGAGCAAAAACTCCTTTTTTTCGATATATTAATTTTCAAACAGTTCAGTCATAAGGTATAAGCACAATAACCGATATTGAAAAAAATCATAACTGGTTATCCTTTATAAAGAAACCATAAAATCAACGTCAACTAAAGTTTGATGGAAACTGTAGCATGTCCGCAGCATTGGAATACGCTGGGAGCAATTTCCCTTAATCGCCGCCATCAGGAACTCATTAATGCTCCTGATGTCGGAGTCGATGTTCGTTCCATCGACTTCGTCAAACCATTCGGCACCCTTTTAATTGCTGAATCTCTTCGCATTTTCGTACTGAATCGAGCTGAACGAGGCCTTACGACGCACTTGATTGGGGAAAATCAAATTATTAAATCAACAAGTAATGCGTTGTCATACCTCAAGTATTTCGGATTCTTTCATTTTGTAAGGCTTTCCTATGGCAACAAAACGGGAATTGCTCCGGGTTCAAACACCTATATCCCGATCACAGAAATAAAATTCGAAAACTTAATCAAGAAAGCCGAAGACATACAGTTCCAAGACACTATAAAACGCAAGTGTGATAAACTAGCAACAATCATTGTAAATGATGATTACTCTAAACTTCTAGTCGGGTACTGCTTCCGAGAAATCATCCGAAATGTTTATGAGCACTCTCACGCAAACTATTGCGTGATTATGGCACAGAAGTATTCGAACCAAGTCGAAATAGCCATACTTGATACCGGCATCGGAATATATGAATCGTTGCGTTCTGCGGATTGCGTGGTGGAACCACAGCATGCGCTTCGGTATGCTCTGCTTCCTGGTGTTTCTAGAGCATTAAACTTAGAAAGCAAAAATCGCTGGGCTAATAGTGGTTTTGGGCTGTATGTCTTATCAGAACTTGGCAAAAAAATGGGCGCGTTCGAAATCTGCAGCTCAGGCAACATACTGTCTTGTTACCCAAAGCACGAAAACATAAATACTTTAAATTATTCAGGCACGGGAATTAGATTGGTCGTTTCTCTTAAAAACGCCGAATACTTTCCTAACGTGCTTCAATCCATAGTAGAGCAAGGAGAACAAGAGACATTCACAAGAACAGGTATTCGACATTCAGCGTCAATGAGTACACATGGTCTATGGGGGTAGTCACTTGTAAAACGGAGTTAATATCCTGTGTTAGCCCATAACCACAAACGGCGGACCGAGGTCCGCCGTCGTAGTTTTGCTATCCAGTCAATCCTCCTCAGTTCCCTGCCATCATCGCCTCTACATCGGCATCAACCGTGCCAATCGGCTTGAGATCGAACGTCTTCACCAGCGCGGTAGCGATGTTCGGGGTGAGGAACTCGGGAAGTGTTGGGCCGAGCCTGATGCCTTTGACTCCGAGGTAGAGGAGGGCGAGCAGCACCGTGACCGCTTTCTGCTCGTACCAGGCGATGTCGTAGGAGATCGGCAGGTCGTTGATGTCGTCGAGGCCGAACACCTCCTGAAGTTTCATGGCGATCACGGCCAGCGAGTAGCTGTCGTTGCACTGACCGGCGTCAAGTACGCGCGGAATGCCACCGATGTCGCCGAGCGGCAACTTGTTGTAGCGGTACTTGGCGCATCCGGCGGTGAGGATAATCGTGTCCTTTGGCAGCGCTTCGGCTACGTCGGTGTAGTACTTGCGCGTGGCGTGGCGTCCGTCGCAACCGGCCATGACCACGAAGCGCTTGATCGCGCCCGATTTGACCGCATCGACCACCTTGTCGGCCAGCGCCAGCACCTGGGTGTGGGCGAAGCCGCCGACGATCTCGCCGTTTTCAAGCATGGTCGGAGCCTTGCAGGTTTTGGCCAGCTCGACGATTTCCGAAAAATCCTTCTGGCCGCCTTCAGCGCGCGCCGGAATGTGCTTGAGGCCGGGATAACCCGCCATGCCGGTGGTGAACATACGGTTGCGATAGGACTCACGCACCGGCACGATGCAGTTGGTGGTCATAAGAATCGGACCGTTGAAGCTCTCGAACTCCTGATCCTGCGACCACCAAGAGTTTCCGTAGTTGCCGACGAAGTGGTCGTACTTCTTGAATGCCGGGTAGTAGTGCGCTGGCAGCATTTCGCAGTGGGTGTACACGTCCACGCCGGCGCCTTCGGTCTGCTTGAGGAGGTCTTCCATGTCGCGCAGATCGTGGCCGGAGATGAGGATGCCGGGGCGGGTGCCGACGCCGGTCTTGACCGTGGTGATCTCCGGATTGCCGTAGGTTTCGGTGTTCGCCTTGTCGAGCAGTGCCATCGCCTTGACGGCGGTCGCCCCGCACTCCATCACGAGGCCGAGCAGCTCGTCGGCGGAAAGCTCTTTGGTCAGGGCGGACAGGCCCTTGACGTAAAAGGCGTAGATGTCGTCGTCGTTGTAGCCAAGCACGGCGGCGTGGTCGGTGTAAGCGGCAAGGCCCTTAATGCCGTAAAGAAGAAGGCTCTTGAGCGAACGAAGATCGGGGTCTGCGCTCAGGCTGTCGATGCTGGATGCCATCGCCTTGCCGAGGAACTCTTCGCGGGTGCTGCCACTCCAGGTCGCGGCGTCGTGCTCCGGCGTGGTTCCGGTGAGCGTTTTGATTTCATCGCGCATGGCGAGCGCCTTTTGGATCTGCACCTCGATGGATACGTCATCGAAATTGGTATTGGTGACGGTCACGAACAGGCACTCGCTGATGAAGCGCCCGTACTTCCGGTCGAGCGGCTGCGGAAGCGCTTCGGCGCATAAAGCGATGCCCTCGGTCGCGTAAACGAGCACATCCTGAAGCGCCGCGGTCCTCTCATCCTTGCCGCACACGCCACGAACGAAACAACCCGTCCCCTTGATACTCTCCTGACATTGATCGCAATGCATAGTCATGCTATGTTCTCCTTTTGGTTCTGTTGTTTGTTCAACTCCGGTGACAGAATGCGGGCCAACTGCCTGTCAGCTGAGGCTCCGTTCATATCACCAAGCTTCTGTTTTGCAAGCGCCCTCTGCATGAGAGCTGCCTTCATGATGGATTTGCGGGGACGCGCTTCGATGACGGCGCTGAAATCCTCGACCGCCCCTTCGTAGTCGCCGGTTTCGTAACGAATCATCCCACGATTACCCCAGGCCACAATCCGCTCCCGATAGCGCAGACCGAGCTTGATGGCCATCGTCAGGTCGTCCAGCGCACCCGCCAGGTCACCAGCGGCGCTCCTGACTCCGGCGCGGCTGCACCAGGCATCGGCGTTGAGCGGGTCGGCTTCGATCAGGCGGCTGATCTCCTCCTCAGAGCCACGCCATGCACCGAGCGCATCCTTCAGCATGAAACAATCTCCTCCTCGGCCAGCACCTTGCCGGTCACGCTGACGACAATACGTTTGACCGGCACCGTGCGGCTTGCCTTTTCAAGCGCCTGCATCACCAACGCCGTCAGGCCACTGCAGCAGGGCACCTCCATAATGGCCACGGTGATGCTTTTCACTTCGGCCATATCGATCATGGCGACGAGCTTTTCGAGATAGCGATCCATGCCGCTGTCGAGCTTCGGGCAGGCGACGGCAAGCGCGCTGCCGTCGAGCAGACGGCTGTGAAAGTCGCCCATCGCGAAGGCCACGCAGTCGGCGGCGAGCAACACATCGGCGTCGCGGAAGTACGGTGCGATCGGGCTGACCAGATGCAGCTGCACCGGCCATTGGCGCAACGCACTCGGAGAGGGTTCGGACGAAGCCGCAACTACCGATGGCGCGGCGTGACCGTTGCTCCGGAAATCCATCGTGCGGCTGCCGGGACATCCGCCGCCGTGATGCGCGTGACCGTTGGCAGCCTGCGCTTCAAGCGGATTGGCAATGCACTGCTCGCGGAGATAGTCGAGCGCCGTTTGCAAATAGCCCATCTCGCCGTGCTCCTGAAGATGACGCAGATGCGCTGCAATCACGTTCGGCCCGGCCTTTACGATGCTCTCGGCCATCACGCGCCGCTCGTCGTACGGCTCGGCTTCGCGGGTCTCGACCTGCATCGCGCCGGTCGGGCAGTGCCCGATGCACGCGCCGAGGCCGTCGCAGAAGAGGTCGCTCACCAGCCGCGCCTTGCCGTCGATCACCTGAAGCGCCCCCTCTGGACACGCCGGAATGCACTCGGCGCAGCCGGTGCATTTTCGTTCATCTATCGTTATGATCTGCCGTTTCATCGTGTTTCCTGTTTTTTTTTATTCAGGAGGGTTTCAACCCTCCGGACATTCAGCTCTCTTACATTCTTATTGCCCCGGCTTTCAAGCCGGGGAACCTGTAACTCAGCCCTTCATCGCTTCCACCGCCTTCAGATCATCGATCAGCTTGCCGATGGTCACCTTTGAAAACTCGTTATTCACCATCTTTTCGATGCGCATGATTTCGTGGCGCAATACGCAGTTGGCGCGGTTCGAGCAGAGCTGCTTGCGGAACATGCACTCCGAAAGCTGCACCTTGCCCTGAAAGATTTCGATCACATCGGCCACGCCGATTTCGCCGGGCTCTTTTGCGAGCTTCACGCCGCCGCCAGCGCCCTCTTTCGACTCCACCAGCCCGTTGCGGATCAGCTCCTGCAGAATGCGGCGAAGGAACTGGTAGGGTATCGCCTGCTCGTCTGAAATCGCCCGCGCCGAAACCCAGCCATCGGATTTCATGCCAAGGGAGATGAGCGCCCGGACGGCGTAGTCTGTTTCTTTGTTGAGTACTTTCATAATCGTTGAATTTCTGATACTAATTTAGTATCAGTTTATCGAAAAACAAACAGAATCGCAAAAATTCCCGGTGGATTTTGTTTTCGCAAAAAATTCCGCTGTCTGACGAAAAGGCCCGACAGCTTCGATTTCCAAGCGGGGCAGTGTATATTTCATGGCATGTTCCGCACCCCTTCGGTTCCTTTTTTTGTCACACGGCCACCTGCGCAGGCCACAACCCGGAAAGCCATGCTTCAACTGGAAACCGCCGGATACAAGACGCTCAACGATCTTCGCTCACGCGGCGAGTTCCCTCCGGAATGGACGAACATCGATGAACTCGAGCAGCTCACCGACCGGTTCATGGAGCGGTTTCGTGCTGAACGGTTCGAGGTGTCGAAAGAGCTTGGTCCGGGGTTTGTCATCTCCGAACTGATCGACCAGACGGTCAGAACCAACGAACGCGAGAACATGGATGACGAAACCAAACCCGGCGAAGAACGGCTCGAATCGGTCAGGGCGCTCGACCGGATGAACCGGATGACATTCTCTTACGAGCATCAGTGCGATCTGCTCATGCCTTTGACTGAAAAGCTGGGACGCTCGGGCAAAACGGTGGGCATCCTCGAACTGGCCGCCGGATCGGGTGGACTGGCCTTTGCTCTGGCAGAAAGAGCACAAAAGGCGGGCATCGAAGTCAGGATCACCGCTTCGGACATCGTACCCGAAATGATCAGCGAAGGCAACCGGCTGGCAAGAGAAAAAAACCTGCCATTAAGCTTCAGACGCCTGAATGCGTTTGACTTCGAAGGGATCGAACCCGGCTCGGCTGATCTGGTGGTCATTTCGCAAAGCCTGCACCACTTCACACCCGGCCAGCTCGCGCTCATGATCGCCCAGGCGAAGCGGCACGGCGCATCGGCGTTCATCGGCCTCGATGGGTTCCGCAGTCTGCTGCTCATTGGCGGCGTACCGCTGGTGGCGAGCCTTCAGGGCATCGGAGATTTTACGCTTGACGGCCTGACCTCGGCCAGAAAATTTTATTCCGGAATCGAACTTGATATCATCGCCGCCATCGCCACAGGCAATGAGACGCATCGGGTAACCTGCTCCTGGCCGATGACCATCCTGCATGTCCCGCTAAACGATGCTGGCACATGATTGGTAAAGCGGGAGAAAGATTTTACTTTTAGTCAATTCAGTCATCGTCCATCAATCGGAGAACACGCCCATGAACATCGCCAAAGCACTGACGGTGGTTGTTGTCGTCCTCATCCTGATTCAGTTAATCCCGCGCCCCAGCCACGAGAACCCTCCGGTAACCGGCACTCCCCAATGGGATAGCCCGCGGACGGAAGAGCTGTTCAAACGCTCCTGCGCGAACTGCCACTCCAACGAAACCATCTGGCCGTGGTACAGCAACATCGCCCCGCTTTCGTGGATCATCAATCTTGACGTCAAGGTCGGACGCTCGAAGTTCAACGTCTCCGAGTGGGGACGCCCAGGCAAGAACGATGGCGATGAAGCCGCCGGCGAATTGAGGGAAGGAAAAATGCCGCCGTGGTTTTACATGCCGGCGCATCCCGAAGCGAAGCTGACCGACGCCGAAAAGGATGAGCTGGTCAAGGGACTGGCCGCAACCTTCGGCGACGAAGATGCGGAACACGAGGAAAAACCCTGATCGCGCAATCGGGTAAGGGGGCTGTCTCAAACATTTGTCATTCTGAACGAAGCAACGCGAAGTGAAGAATTCAGTTTTTCCGAAGCCTGACAGCCCCTGGCCAAAGCTCCGGAGCTATCCGCTGCACCTGTTTCTGTTCCTCGTCACGCTGTTCACCACCACCTGGGCAGGGGCGGAGTGGGCTGGCAAAACGATGGTCATCACGACCGGCTCTGAATTGATGCTTTTTCTGAAAGCGGGCCTGCCCTACTCGCTTTCGCTGCTCGGATTCCTGACCGTGCACGAGTTCGGCCACTTTTTCACGGCCATGCGCCATCGCCTGCGAGCGACCCTGCCCTACTACATTCCCATTCCGCCGTTCCCGAATTTTCTGAATATCGGTACGATGGGTGCGGTGATTCGCATCAAGGAGCCGATCAGCAGCACGCGCATTCTGTTCGACACCGGCTCGGCAGGGCCGCTGGCCGGATTCACGGTCGCCCTCGGATTGCTGGTGTATGGATTCCTGATGCTGCCTCCAGCGCCGTACATCACGCCGGTCGCCACCCTGCCATCACCGCATGGCACGCTCGTTTTTGGCAAGAATCTGCTCTTCGTCCTGCTCGAATCGTTTTTTTCTTCGAAAGCCGTGCCACCGATGACCGAGCTGTACCGCTATCCGTTTCTTTTCACCGGCTGGCTCGCCTGCTTCGTGACCGCGCTGAACCTGCTGCCTGTGGGCCAGCTTGACGGCGGGCACGTAATCTATGCGATGTTCGGCGACGCAGGGCACCGCAAAATCGCCAACGGGTTCCTGATCGCCATCATCATCCTCGGCCTCCCCTCATTCGCCGTGGAGCTGGCGGGCATCTTCCTGCCCTCGCTGACCTTGCCGATTCCGGAGTCTGTGCTCCGGCACTCCTGGCCGGGCTGGATTGTGTGGGCGTTCATCCTGAAACAGTTTATCGGCACACGCCACCCGGCAGTCTCGGTTCGCCAGCGCCTCTCGATGGGGCGTACCATCGCCGGATGGCTCTGCATCGCCCTGTTCGTCCTGACCTTCACCCCGATGCCGTTCGACATTCTCTGATCCGCCATGACCAACTCCATCGACAGCAACCGCTACCGGCTCGATTGCGCCGGAAAGATTCTCGACCTTTCGACCCCCGCCATCATGGGCGTGGTCAACCTGACGCCTGATTCGTTTTTCGACGGCGGCGTGTACGGTTCGACCGGCAATGAGGCGCAGCTCGAACGCGCGCTGGAGTCGGCGATGGCGATGGTGCACGCCGGAGCGGAGATCATCGACGTGGGAGGCGAATCGACCCGCCCCGGAGCCGACCCGGTCAGCACGGAGGAGGAGATAAGGCGAACCGTACCGTTTATCGAACTGCTGCGCAAGCGCAGCGGCGTGCTGATTTCGATTGACACCTACAAAGCCGAGGTGGCCAACAAAGCACTCCTCGCCGGAGCCAACATTGTCAACGACATCTCCGGCTTCAGCTTCGATCCGGCGATGCCGGAGGTATGCGCACGGCACCAGAGCGGCGTGGTATTGATGCACACCCCAGCACGGCCCGACAGCCTGCGCTGGAGCCAGGAGACCGGCGCAAAAGACGAAGAGGTGATGAGCCGCGTAACCAGCTTCCTGCGCCGCTCGGTCGAGCTGGCAACAAGCTACGGCATCGAGTCGATCGTGCTCGATCCAGGGTTGGGATTCGGCAAGAGCGTCGAGGAGAACTACCGGCTGCTCGCGCGGCTCGACGAGCTGCACGAACTCGGGTGGCCGGTGCTTGCCGGGCTTTCGCGCAAGTCGTTTCTCGGCCAGGCGATCAGGCGCCCCGGCGAGGACGCGCCACCGCCGTCGGAACGGCTCTTCGCCACCATCAGCGCCAACACCATCGCGCTCATGAACGGCGCGGACATCCTGCGCGTGCACGACGTCAAGGCCGCCGTCGAAGCCCGCGCCATCGTGCTCGCAACCCGCCGCGCTTCAGAGTGATCGGCGTAAACGCTCCGTTGTCCGGTTCGTCGATTTTTTGTTAACTTTCGTCCGACAGCGACGTTCGCTCGGACGCCGTCGCTCTTTCGGAGACCGTTAATACCCCGTTCATGTACCTGTCGAAAATCGAACTTTTCGGTTTCAAAAGCTTCGCCCACAGGGTCAGGATACACTTCGACAAGGGTCTCACCGCCATTGTCGGGCCGAACGGGTGCGGCAAAACGAACGTTGTCGATGCCATCCGCTGGGTGCTCGGCGAGCAGAAATCGATGCTGCTCCGCTCACCAAAAATGGAGAGCATCATCTTCAACGGCACCAAACGGCTCAAACCTCTCAGCTTCACCGAGGTCTCCCTCACCATCGAGAACACGCGCAACGTCCTGCCGACCGAGTACACCGAGGTCACCATCACGCGGCGCCTCTATCGCAACGGCGACAGCGACTACCTGCTCAACATGGTGCCCTGCCGCCTCAAGGACATCCTCGACCTCTTCGCCGACACCGGCATGGGCAGCGACGCCTATTCGGTTATCGAGCTGAAGATGATCGAGGAGATCATCAGCAACAAGAGCGAGGAACGCCTGAAGCTGTTTGAAGAAGCCGCCGGCATCACCCGCTACAAGCAGCGCCGCAAGCAGACCTTCCGCCAGCTCGAAAGTGCCTCGCGCGACCTGGCCCGCGTGGATGACGTGCTGGCCGAGGTGGAAAAGAAGGTGCGCTCACTCAAACTTCAGGTACGCAAAGCCGAGCGGTACAAAGAGATCAAAGAGGAGCTGCGAACGCTCGACCTGACCCTGTCGGCGCTCTCGATGGACGAGCACCTGCAAAAGCTCAAGCCGCTGCTCGACTCCATCGCCGCCGAGGAACGCCAGTGCCACGAACTTGCAGCCACCATCGCCAAACTCGACAGCTCACAACAGGAGTCCGAACTGCGACAGCTCGATCTCGAACGAAAACTCGCCGAAGAGCAGAAGGAGCTGAACGCCACCAACCAGCTCGTGCACACCCTCGAAAAGCAGTTGCTGCAGGAGCAGGAGAAGCAGAAAAGCCTGCGCCAGACCATCGACAGGCTGAACTATTCGATAGCCGATAAAGGCCGCCGAAGGCTCGAACAGGAGGCGTTGTCAAAGGAGTTGTCCAAACGGAAAACGCCGCTGGAGGAGGCGTGCGCAAGCGCTCTCGAAGCGTTCGAGAAGCTCAAGCAGCAGGAAGCGGCACTGAACTCGGCGCTCGACGAAGGCCGGAAGCGACTGCACGATGAACGCCGTTCAACCGCCGAGCAGCAACAGGCGATCAACAAGCTGAACCTCACCCGCCAGTCGCTCCGCACGCGCAAAGAGCACCTCGAAGGCTCGCTCGCCCGGCTCGAACAGCGCAAGCGCGAGCTGGAGCAGTCGCTCGAACGCTTCGAACCCGACAGGCTCCGCACCTCCGGACAGCTCGAAGAGAAGCTGCGAACGCTCGAAAACCTCAAAGAGGAGGAGGAGCGCCTGCTCCAGCGCAGGGCAAGCATGTCGGAAGAGGTTGAAAAACAGAAAGAGGAGCTGCTGACCCGCAAGAGCGAGCACAACCACCTGAACAACCAGATCAGGCTGTGCGACTCGATTCTCGAAAAGTTCGAAGGCCTGCCCGAAGGGGTGGCATTCCTCGAAAAGCAGCGTGACGGCAAACCGGGACTCGGCTGCCTGTCGGATCTGATTTCGGTCGAAGAGCGCCATAAAAAAGCACTCAACGCAGCCTTTGGCGAAAGCCTCGGCTACTACCTCTGCCACACGCTCGACGAGGCAAAAAAGGCCATCTCGAACCTCACCAGAGCCGACAAGGGCAAGGTGCACTTCCTCGTGCTCGACATGATCGCCAACGGCAACGGTATCGACTACGCCGAAATCGAAGGTGCACAACGGGCGGTCGATCTGGTGCAGGGGCCGGACGAGCTCGCCCGAGCGTTACAGCTGCTCCTGCAGCATCGCTACGTGGTGGACAATCTCGATACCGCCGAACGCCTTGCCGAACACCACCCCGAAGCGCTCTTCATCACTGCCAGCGGCGAAAAGTTCACGCGGCGCGGCGTACTCTTCGGCGGCAGTCCCAAGGGCAGCGACAGCCTGCGGCTCGGCAAAAAGGCCGAACGCGACCAGTTGCAGCAGAACATGAACGAGGTGGTTGCCAACATTGCCGAAGCCGAAAAAACGCTGACGGAACTCCGGAACGAGCTGAACGCCATCGATCCGCAAAAAATCAGACGAGAGGCCTCAGCGGTCAACCAGGAGATCGCCGCGTTCGAAAAAGCGCTTGCCCGGTTCGAAGCCGAAGAGCGCTCGGGAGCCGACCAGATCGAACGTACAGGCAAAGAGATGGAGGCTATCAAAGCGTCGATCCGGACAGCGGAAAGCGAGCTGGAGAACCTGCTACCGGAAATCCGCCAGCTCGAAGAAAAGCTTGAGCACGGCCAGCAGGAGGTGAACACCATGCAGGAGGCACTCTCCGCAGAGGAGGAGCGCAGTCGGAAGCTGCACGCCGAGCTTCAGGCGCAGCAGGGCCGCTTCCGCGACGCGCAGCTCGATCTCGAAAAACACAGCTTCAAAGCTGAAGCCTGCCAACAGGCAATCGTCACGCTCAGCGACGAAATCAGCGGCATGCAGCATCAGATCGGACGTGCTGAAAAAGAGATCGAGGTGCTCGGCCAGGCCATCACCCAGACCGCCGCCGAACATGAAAAAACGCTGATTGTCTCGGCAAAACAGCAACAGGCGCTCAACGAACTGGAGTCCTCATACCGCGACCTCCAGACCAAAAACCATGACGCGCTGTCCAACCTCCGGGATCTGCGGCGCAAGCACGACCTTTCTCAGCAAATGCTCTCCGAGTTCAGCAACAGTAAAGTCAAACTCGAGCAGGGCATCAACCATCTGCAAACCACAGTCATGGAGCGCTACGGCGTCGAGCTCGACCCGATCCCGGCGCACCTGCCCGAAGGGTTCGATCTCGAAAAATCGAAGGAGCGACTCGCCTACCTGCAAAAACAGAAAGAGCAGTTCGGTGGTGTGAACGAACTGGCGCTGGAGGAGTACGATGCCGAAAAGGAGCGCCTCGACTTCCTGACTGCTCAGAAAGAGGATCTGGTCAGCGCCGAAAAGCAGCTCAGGGAGACCATCGAGGAGATCAACCGTACGGCGCTCGAAAAATTCCGGGAAACCTTCGACCAGGTGCGGAAGAACTTCATCCGGATTTTCCACGACCTGTTCGACCCTGAAGACGAGGTTGATCTGTTGATCCACACGGCGGAGGACGATCCGCTCGAAGCGCACATCCAGATCGTCGCCAAGCCGCGCGGCAAGAAGCCACTGGCCATCGAGCAGCTCAGCGGCGGCGAAAAAGCGCTGACCGCGCTGTCGCTGCTGTTTGCGATCTACCTGGTCAAGCCGAGCCCCTTCTGCATCCTCGACGAGGTCGATGCGCCGCTCGACGACGCCAACGTCGGGCGTTTCATCAAGCTTCTGAAAAAATTTGAGAATAACACTCAATTTATTATCGTTACGCACAACAAAAAGAGCATGGCCTCGTGCCAGGCACTTTACGGCGTCACGATGGAAGAGGAAGGAGTTTCAAAACTCATTCCGGTCAAGATCGAAAACGCACGCTCTGAGGAAACAGCATCCTGATTATGTCCCGCACACTTGTTCTGTTCGACATCGATGGAACCCTTCTGAAAGTCGGAAGCATGAACCGACGCGTGCTGGCCGACGCGCTCATCGAGGTGTACGGCACCGAAGGCAGCACCGGCAGTCACGACTTCTCCGGCAAGATGGACGGGGCAATCATCTACGAAGTGCTCTCCAACGTCGGACTCGAACGTGCCGAAATTGCAGACAAGTTCGATAAAGCCAAGGAAGCCTACATCGCCCTTTTCCGCGAACGCGCACGGCGTGAAGACATCACCCTGCTCGAAGGGGTACGCGAACTGCTCGACACCCTTTCAGTTCGAAGCGATATCCTGCTCGGCCTGTTGACCGGCAACTTCGAAGGCTCGGGACGCCACAAGCTCAAACTCCCGGAGATCGACCACTACTTTCCGTTCGGCGCCTTCGCAGACGACGCGCTCGACCGCAACGAACTTCCCCATATCGCGCTCGAACGGGCCCGGCGCATGACCGGAGCAAACTATTCCTCCTCGCAAATCGTTATTATCGGCGACACCGAACACGACATCCGTTGCGCGCGCGAACTCGATGCCCGCTCGATCGCCGTAGCGACCGGCAATTTTACGATGGAGGAGCTGGCCCGGCACAAACCCGGAACGCTGTTCAGAAATTTTGCCGAGACCGATGAAGTTCTCGCCAGCATCCTTACACCAAAACACTCTTAATTCCGCATCATGAAGACCTACCGACGGCAGCTCAGAGAAAAAATCATTCAGGCGCTTTACACGCTTGAACTCCGGGATGTCGATACCGACTCGGCGACCAACTGGCTGCTGACCAAGGAGATGGCAGACGACCCGAACGCGATGAAGTTCTTCAACCACCTGATGAAAAGCATCATCGACCATCGCGAAGAGATCGACCGACATATAGCCAAGCACACCTTCAACTGGGACATGAACCGCATTGCGATCATCGACAAAAACATCCTGCGCATGGCCCTTGCCGAAATCCTCTACTGCGAAGACATTCCGCCGAAGGTTTCGATCAACGAAGCGATTGAAATTGCCAAGAAGTTCAACAGCACCGAAAAGAGCAGCAAGTTTGTCAATGGCATTCTCGACGCCATTTTCAACGACCTGAAAGCCGAGGGACGCATCCAGAAGTGCGGACGCGGCCTGATCGACCACACCGAGTCGAAGATGCAGAAGTCGGAAAGCAACCGCTAACGCGCGCCAAAAGCCATGAGCATGACCGTCCCCGAAAAGATCGCCTTCATCGACAAGGCGCTCACGGCCGTCTGGCCGAACCCGAAAAGCGAGCTGGACTACGAAACTCCGTTCCAGCTTCTGGTGGCCACCATCATGGCCGCGCAGGCGACCGACAAAAAGGTCAACCAGCTCACGGTCGAACTGTTCAAAGCCGCACCCGACGCCGAAGCGATGAGCCGCATGGATGTGGATGACATCAAAACCATCATCCGTCCGATCAACTACTACAACAACAAGGCGAAAAATATTCTCGCTATGAGCCAGCGGCTTGTCGATGAGTTCGGCGGCGATGTTCCGGCTTCACGCGAAGCGCTGGAAAGCCTGCCGGGGGTTGGAAGGAAGACGGCCAACGTGGTGCTGAGCAATGCATTCGGCGTGCCGACCATGCCGGTCGATACGCACGTGCACCGCGTCTCGAACCGCATCGGCCTCTGCAAAACCTCGAAGCCGGAACAGACCGAAGAGGCGCTACTCAAAATCATTCCCGAATCGAGAATGATCGACTTCCACCACTACCTCGTCCTGCACGGACGCTACACCTGCAAGGCAAAGAAGCCGGAGTGCAGCAAGTGCCCAATCATCGAAGCTTGCGACTGGCCTGAAAAAGTGCTTTCGTAGTCACAAAACATCAAGGGCGACCAACTGGTCGCCCTTGCCGTCAAGAGCAACAAGCGCTCTTTTCCATTCTTTTGTTCGCTTCTTTCTCTTACGGCAACTCGATCTTTTTATCCACGGCATAAAGCCACTCGCACTCAGGGCGATTCCGGGTACCAGCCCAGAGTTCGATCGTAATCCCCTGATTGGCTGTGGCCATCGAGGTGAAAATTTCGATCTGGTAGTACAACTCGTCAAGCAGGTCAGCCCAAGCCTCGTCGAGCGGATGCTCTTTCTCGGCATACTCCTCACCAGCTTCGATTGCCGGAGTTCCAGCCTTGAACCAGTCTGAGAGACAGAGATAGCTGTCGGGCATGAGGCAGCCGCCCCGGAAGGTCCCGCGGGGATGCTTCACGCCGGGGATCTCGACCCAGAACTCAAGACGCGCATCCGGAGTAAGCTGACCATCGCCGGAAAGCTTTTCCAAAAGCTGGGTGACCGTATCTTTGATGAGTCGCTTGCTCTCGTCGGAAAGTTCGAGCATTTTGAAATTCGGCGTGTGGTCTCTCATGGCTGGAGGAGGTTAGCGGTTGCTAAAACGATTTCTGGTATCAATATACGGCGCTGCTGGTTGCGCTTCAACCTCTGAGAAGCGATCATTCGGAAATATCGACCTCGGCACGGCGCATCCCCCGCAGAGAATTGCAGATCAACACGATCTCGGCACGGCGAAGATCGTCGAGGGTAAGCGATCGTTCTTTGATCCAGGGACGAGTGCGCAAGAGGTAACGCCGGAACACGCCGTTGAGCAGCCCGGATGATTCGGGTGGTGTAAACCAGCTACCGTCGATCCGAAGCAGCACATTGCTGATGGCCCCTTCGGTCAACTCTCCACGCTCGTTCAGGAACAGCACCTCGCCAAATCCTTTGCCCATCGCCTGCATCAGCGCCTGATCGTAGCGATTACGGGCCGTCGTCTTGTAATGAAGCAGCGAATCGGCGGAATCGACCCGTTCGCTGGCGATGCACACCCGGACAGAGTTGCCGGACAAGTCGAGCGTAAATGGCTCCGATTCCACCAGCACGTCGCCGTTGTGGCCAAGCGTCAATCTGACGCGGTGACGACCGCCAAGCGCCCGAAGCTCCTCCGCCTTTGCATCCAGCTCATCAAGCACGGCACTCTGGTCAACCTTGATCCCAAGCGCTTGTGCCGATGCAAAAAGCCGGTCGAGATGGTCGTCGAGCAGCAGATAGTCGAATCCATTCCACTGGATAGTCTCGAAAATGCCAGGGGATGATGGAACAAGTCCGGAGAGAATCTCGGTCTTGAGCATACACTCCCGGAACTCCTGCTGCGGCTCCGAGTCCCAGACGATACCGCTGCCAGTGCCATACACGCCGCGCCGTCCCTGTAGCTCGATAGTTCGGATCGCCACGTTGAAGGCCGTTCGCCCGCCCGGCAGCATGAAACCGACCGCGCCGGTATAGACGCCTCGCGGGCTGCGTTCCAGCTCGCGGATCAGCTTCATCGCCCGCACTTTCGGCGCACCGGTCACCGAACCGCAGGGGAACAGCGCCCGGAACAGGTCGTGCAGGCGGGTCTCGTCGCGAAGCTCGCCACGAATGGTCGAAACCATCTGGTGCAGGGTCGGATAGGTCTGCGTCTCGAACAGGTCGGATGCCTGTACCGACCCGGTCTCGCAGATGCGCCCAAGATCGTTGCGCAGAAGATCGACAATCATCAGGTTCTCCGCCCGGTTCTTTTCGCACTTCGCCAACCCTTCACGAGCGGCACGATCCTCCTCAGCGCTTGTCATTCTCGGCGCGGTACCCTTCATCGGCATGGTTTCGATCAAGCGCCCCTCACGAACAAAAAACAGCTCGGGCGAAAAGGAGAGCACCAGCCGGTCGCCGGTGTTGAGCATGGCCGACCACGGCGAGGGTTGGCGGCGCTTCATGGCAACGTAGAGCGCCTCCGGAGAGCCGTCAAACGTGAAACCGCAACGCCCGGTAAAGTTGACCTGATAGACGTTGCCCGCTGCAATTTCATCTTTGAGCCGGTCGATGCGCTGGCAATACTCAGCTTCGTCAAACTCGAAGCCGAACCCGGAAACCGCGCACTTGCGCACGGCCGCCTGCTCGTCCGCTGCATCGATCTGCTCACGGCCGATCCGCTTCGGAGCACGATAGACACCGAACCATCCGAGCAGCGTCCGCCCCTCGTCAGGCCAGGCGCACCTGTCAAGCGCCGAATCAAGCAGATAGCCCGCTTCGTAACCGAGCCATCCGGCCAGCGCATACCCTTTTTCAAGCCGCGACTCAAGGCTTTCAAACCAGGCCCGGATGTCATCACCGGAATGGAGCGTCAGGATTTCGACCGGATCGGTAAAAAGGAGGGATTCGCCGTAGCGCGCGTCCGGACAGGTGGATTCAAACCAGAGCGAACCCGGTCTGGAAAGCTCATCGTACAGCGCCATCACTGCAGCGAAGCCTCGATCACGATCGGCTTGCCAAGCACCTCTTCGAGCCACTCCTTGTGGCCGCTCACCGCCCACAGCTCGATGTCGGGTTCATAGCGAGCCAGCGCGTTGATGACGATGCGCTTCGGCTCGTCACGCATGGTAATCGATTGCACGTTCTGCCGGTGCCCGCGTTCGAGCCCGTTGGCCACGCGCAAAATCCCCGACAGCACATCGACTGCGCGGCGATGCGAAGGCTTGAGCTGGCTGTAGAGCGGATGCTTTTCCGTCGGCGGCTGCTTGCGGTGGTAGCGAGCGACGTTGCCGATAATATCGATCTCCGTCGGCGCAAAGCCACGGAGATCGCTGTTCATGATGATATACTGGGAGTGCTTGTGGTGCGCTGAGATCGAGATAAATACGCCGATATTGTGCAGCAGCGCGGCGTATTCGAGCAGCTCGCGGTAGTGCGGCTTGAGGCCGTGCAACGGTTTGAGCTGGTCGAACAGCATCAGCGACAGCCGCGCCACCTGCCGCGAATGCGGCTCGTGCCAGTTGCAGCGATGGGCCAGTTCGATAACGCTCTGACGGCGAATATCGAGCGGGCAACTCCCCTTTCGCCCACGCATGGAGGCGATGTAGTGCACCACCATCCCCTCGCGCAACGCCGAATCGGAAATAACCACCTCCCTGAGGTTGAACTCCCGAAAAATGACGTTGATCAGAATCAGGCCGGGCACAATCAGATCGACCCGCTTCTCGTCCAGACCGGTCAGCTTGCGACGCGCAGCGCGGTCCATCGAGATCACCGATTTATAGAAATTCTCGAACTCCTGCCGGGTAAAGCCGGTCTGGTTCAGCGCATCCCCGCCCTCGGCATCCTTGCCCGCGCGAATCATGCGGGCGATGTTCTCGGCAGTGCCGGAAGAGGCAATCGCGCGGGTCACGCCAAGCTCGCGCGCTTTTTCAGCCGAATCGAAGATCTCGGAAGCAAAAAACTGCTCCAAAAGCTTCCGTTCGTGCTCCGAGACCGGATCGGTGGTCAGGAACCGCTCCATCATCCTCGCCACGCCGATCTTGCGGCTTTCAAGCAGATGCGCTTTGCCTTTGTCGGCAATGATGAACTCCACCGAACCGCCGCCGATGTCGAACAGCAGATCGGGCTTGTCGCGCAAGGTTACGGCATTGCGCACGCCGTAATAGATGAACTGCGCCTCCTCCTTGCCGGAGATGATCTTGACCTCAAGCCCGGTCTCACGCCGAACCATATCGATGAACTCCTGCCGGTTGTCAGCCTCGCGAATGGCACTGGTGGCGAAAGCGATGATGTTCCGAACGGGCACTTCGTGCTGCGTCGCCAGCACCAGGAAGTTCCGAAGCGCGGCCACACCGGCCTCCATCGCCCCCTTATCGAGCTTCTTGGTCGAAATGCTGCCCCGGCCGATACAGATCATATCCTTGACCCGGTCGATCTCGACGATTCCTTTGGCCTCGCTCTCCTCGACAATAACCATGTGAAAGGAGTTGGTGCCGAGGTCGATGGCGGCTACCCTTAGTTTCTCTGTTGACATGCTGTTGAGAATGGTAACGAGATACTGTCGAACGTCTCTGAAAACCTGTTGCGTGCTCCGATTGCTGCGTTGGCTAGTGCTCGAAATCCTCGCGCACTTCAAGTACGCTCCGGGTTCTGCGCTCCATCCGCCTTGCACTCAAAGCGCTCACGACACTTTTCAGAGATGCCCTGTCGGGGGTTAAAATAAGCGATTTAACCGAAAAACGCATCCCCGGCCAAGGGCAACGACCAATCTTTCATCATCCGGGATTTTCAGTGTATATTCAGCCTGCGTATGCTTTGTGCCCGACTGTGAATGACAAACCATCCTGAACCACTCTGGCGAGATGAATCGATCGTTTAAAAACGCAAAGGTCGAAACAAAGCCTGACAAATTGCATTTCAGGCACGAATTCGCTCGCAAGGCCATTCACCTTTCCTCGCTTCTGATTCCGCTGATTTACTGGCACATCGGTAAAAAACAGGCTCTCCTGATTCTCGCTCCCGTCACAGCGGGATTTCTTCTCGTCGATGTGCTCAAGAATGTCGTCCCGTCGATTTCGACCTGGTATCATGCAACTTTCGACAGCATGCTTCGCGACCATGAGCTGAACAAAGAGCGGCTGCATCTGAACGGAGCGACCTGGATCACGCTGGCCGCGTTCCTGCTGATCCTCTTTTTCCCGAAAACGATTGCCGTGGGTGCATTTGCGATGGTCTCGGTCTCCGATACCGTAGCCGCACTGGTAGGCAAAAAGTTCGGACGACACCATTTCGGGCAGAAAAGCCTTGAAGGAAGTCTGGCTTTTTTTGTGAGCGCCATCCCCATCGTCACCATCATTCCCGGAATGCTGTTTCCGGTTGGCCTTGTCATGGCGGTTGCCGGAACCGTCACCGAAGCGCTGGTGCTGAAAATCGGCGAGTTCAGGATTGACGACAATCTCAGCGTGCCGATGGCCGGAGCAATCACTGCAATGCTTTGCTACACCTGGTTTTTCCCCGAAGCGATGAACGCACTCGTTCACTGACCGCCTCCTTCGACCGATGCAGACTCTCGTGACCGACAAGCCCGAAGAGGCCGCAAGCCACCTCAACCGGGGCGAGACGGTCGCCTTTCCGACCGAAACCGTCTATGGCCTCGGAGCCGATGCGTTCAATCCAGACGCGGTGGCCGGAATTTTCAGGGCTAAGGGACGGCCATCGGACAATCCGCTCATCGTGCACGTCGCCTCGCCCGACCGAGTTGGCGAAGTGGCGAGAGAGATCAACGAAGCTGCACAGCGCCTCATCGAGCGCTACTTCCCAGGGCCGCTGACCATCGTGCTGAAAAAACGCGACTCGGTGCCCGACATCGTCTCCGCCGGATTGCCGACCGTCGGCGTGCGCTGCCCGGCGCACTCACAAGCCGCGGAGTTTCTGCGGCACTGCAAGCACCCGGTCGCCGCGCCATCGGCCAACGTTTCAGGCCGTCCAAGCCCGACGGACTGGAAAACTGTCTATCACGACCTCGGCGGCAAAATCGCCTGCCTCTTGCGCGGCGAGCCAAGCACCATCGGCCTCGAATCGACCATTGTCGACTGCTCCGTCAAGCCACCGCTCCTGCTCCGCAGCGGAGCCATCAGCCTCGAAGCACTACAAGAGATTGTGCCGGATATAAAAGTCGCGACAACCTGCCGGGAGGGAGAAGCCCCGAAAAGCCCTGGCCAGAAATACCGCCACTACAGCCCCGAAGCCGAAATCATCCTCGTCGAAACCGCGCCATCAAGCCTGCCGACTGAACAAAAAGCTGCCTGGATCGGCCTCTCAACTCCGCCAGCCGGAGCCACAAAATCCCTCCAATGCCACGACCTGGACGAATACGCCCGTGTGCTGTTCGGCTTTTTCAGAACCTGCGATGCGGAAGGGATAAGAACGATTTATTGCGAGCTACCGCCAGAGGAGGGCATTGGACGAGCGATACGTGATAGATTGGTCAAGGCGGCGGGATAGAGGGGTGAGGGAAAGATATAGTAATAAATCTCTATTTTTGTCGTACAGCTATTTTTCAAGTTTTGTGTACCTATATACGATATTTATCTTCAACCTCAACAAGCTGAAATTCCCCTATTAGACCCTTATCAACTTCTTCCCGTTTTCTTTGTTCCTCGTTATGCGCTGCCAATGATAAATATATCAATGCATTTCGCACCAACTTTAAAAGATTTAATGTTTGACTAATCAATTCGCGATCACTAATTGGATATTCCCAATCATGCCCCTTATGAACTCGCAATTGCTTCGCATCAACTAGATAATGATCATAAACCTTTAAGTATTTATGTGCTATATGGTTGCGAATTTCTGAGATATGCCACGCTTCAGGTTGAAGAGGACTATTTTTCTCTTTCTCACCAATAAACTCTTTACTTACCCAATACAATCCTCTCAATGCCCAGTTTTTTGAAGATTTAAATGGCATTGCCAAACCTAAATCAGCCCGTCCCTCACTAAACCAACATGTCTTATAATTTATCCGTCTAACATTTAAACCCAATTCCCAGTAAGAGTTAACCAAGTAAGCTATTTTATCAAAAATTGCATGTGCGCCAAGAAATGCCATTTTAAGTTTTTCAACCCAAAGCCGATATACTCGATAATCAAGCATATCATACAGTTTCACTTTTTTATCAGAAAAGTGCAAACGCTTTTTTGAATCATCAATTGCATCAAACAAAACGAAACGAGCGCTGACATACTCCTGCTTCAGTTGATTATATATACCATAAAATTCAGGAGGTGTTCCATGAGGAAAATCTGTCAATTTGACCATCACGGAGGGAAATGTTAGAATGTCATTAGCAGCGACATCTTCCTTCCATAAATCATTTAGAGGGTTAAGAAAAAGCCTATTATTCAAACACCACGTACGATAAAACTTTTCTTGCTTTGATCTGCCGCGCGATTCTACTTGAGGCTTAAAATGGAATCTTTCCCAATCATAAATTTCTAATAGGTGGTTCATCCAGCATCTCATCCCCTCAACCGCGTGCTCCTCTAAGCCAATCTCAAGAGAACGCTTTATTTGATGGTAACTCTCATTAAAGAAAAGACTTCGATGGCCAGAATCATAAAGGCAGGCCCCATACCTGTACAATGCCAAACCTCGATTTCCTATAGACATCGAATAATTTGGCAATACTCCCAACACCTCATCCCACAAAGCAATTGCCTCAGCGAATCTACCTATATGGTTCAATGCATTCGCAAGATTTGTCAATATCCTGAAACGCAAATCAGTGCCATCTTGCTCAAAAGGAATATCAGATATAGAATTCTTTGCAATTCGAAGAAAATATATTTCTTTTTCCATTTCAAGATCATCCCAATCCCATAACTTATCCGTACCTTTTATATTTCGGATAGCAGCAAAACAATTAGCTTTATAATAATTAATTTGAGCAATACCCAAGGCATTCAGCTCACATTCTAAGACTTCATCAAGTACCTCTATAGATTTCTGAATTGCAGCCTTATTTCCGGAGTCAATTGCCTGGTCTATTAATCGAGCAAGATCATTAAGGGATACATTGTGCATAAAACCGCTTTTTTATCAAAAATTCACCCAGCCAGCCCGAACGCTCCGTGTACTCCCGTAATTACCATCTGAGACCCGATGACAGCGAGAATCAAACCCATCATTCGCGTAATAACGCCTAACGCGCTGGCTCCGATGTAGGTGACAAACTTCTCTCCCGAGACAAACAGCACATAGGTAATGAGGCAAAGTACGCCGAACACCACAATCGTCACGGCCATGTCCATGAAGTTCTCGCCGGTCGAAAAGTTCATCGCCGTGGCGATCGTGCCCGGCCCGGCGAGGATTGGCATCGCCAGCGGGGAGACCGTGACGCTGAGCGCGGCTTCGAGGGATTTTTTCTTATCCTTGTCGCTCGGATGCTGCACGCTGGACTGATCGCCCTGCAGCATGTGAAAGCCGATCAGAAACACCAGCAATCCGCCCGTAATCTGAAATGCCGGCAGCGTAATGCCGAAAAGATCGAAGATGATCTTCCCGGCCACCGAAAAAACCGACACGATCAGAAACGCCAGCAACAGCGCGCGTGACGCCACCATTGCCGTCGTCTTTTCATCGTCACCCTCCGTGAGGCTCAGAAATATCGGCACGTTGGCAATGGGGTTCATAATGGCGAAAAACCCCATAAACACGGTCAGGGCGTGAACCCATAGTTCTTGCATTCTCTATCTATCTCCATCTCAATTATCGTGAAGGACAACACTCTAAAAAACAAAAAAGCAGCGTGACGAAAAAACGCTGCTTTTTGCTCTCTGGATGCCCATAATCTTCCTCAGAACCGCAGCAGCGCGCCCAACTCAAACGAGCTTGGCGATGAGGTGTCGCGCAGGTCGTTGCCGCTGCTGTATGTGTCACGATCACTGTACCAGGTGGTTTCGTATTTGGCGGTAAGCCTGAAATTCTTCAACGGCTTGTAGTCGAGCAGAATAAACCACGCTTTTCCCTGACCGTAGTAGGTGCTGAGTGTGTAGACCAGCGGCAGGTCGTCCTCGTAGGCGTAAAGGGCGGCATCGTAACTGTCGGTATCGAAAAAAGCGAGGCGGGTTTTGAGGGTGAATGGGCCGCGTTTCCAGTTGATCTGCTGGTAAAAAAGCCGCCCTTGTTCGGTTTCAAGGCCACTGACGAACGAGCTCTCGACGCTTTTGAATGCAACTCGCGACTTCAGGATAAGGCTCGATGAGCAGCGGGCTTTCAGGCTGAGCTGCACCCTGTTGGTGGTTTTGGGCACCGGCATCACATACTCACGATAGGTGTCGGGGCCGGTCTGGGTTTTCGTCTCCTCTTTCTCCTGATGCTGATAGAGCCCCTCCAGAGTTATCGAGCGGCTCGGCTTCCAGGTGGCATACAACCGGGCTTCGTGGCCTGACGAGGGCAGGGCGTAGCGATCCGGATCGAGCTCGGGAAACCGGAAGAGATCGTACGACGCGGCAAGATTCAGGTTATCGAGCACATCGGCACTAAGTCCGGTGTAGAAACCCTCCTCGTTCGAAGCATCGTCGCCACGCTCGGCGAAAGCTCCGGCGAACGGCGAGACGTAATCGACAGCATACTCCCGCATCGAAACCACGCCAGTAACGCCTTTGGCCAGCTCGGCCTGCGCACCGGCAAGCCAGGAGACTGCGCCGGGAGTATCGGAGAAAGCGGCCTCACCGAAAAGCTGGACGTTCTGATAGACCGCGCTGGCATCGACCGATGCGAGCTGTCCGCCGCGATCGCCATCGAGCCGGTCGAACGGAAGTCCGTAACGATAATCGGCCCAGGTCGCGCCGACAACGGCGTCGAGGTCATCGCTGCGATACCGGTAGCGAAGGTTGAGGCCGCTGACCCGCTCGGTGAGATTGTCTTTTTTTTCGATTTCGGAAGCAGTTCGGTGATAGCCGCTCGTCGAAATGCTCGTCACCACACCATCGTCGATACTGGCATCCACTTTATTGGATGAGGTAAACGCAGTCATTTCAAAATCCCCGGGCGAAAGCGTCACGGCAGCGCCCTGCAGGAAGCCGTATTCAGCGGCCGAAGCGTAGGGGCGAAGCGGCCGGGAAGAGAGCTGCACGCCATCGATGGCATCGGTGCCTTTGCTGAAATATCGCCCCTGACCGAACAACAGCCCCTGGCCAAAACTGAGTCGGTAATTACCGATGACCGCCTGGTCGAGAATACCGATGCGCCGGGCATAGGCGCTGAACGAGATGAAATCGTCAAAATCCGCTTCACCGACATCGCTGTCCTGAAGCACGGTGAAACCATACTGTAGAGTACTTGCCTGAAGCCGATTGTAGAGGTGTCGGTTCTCCCCGGCGTACTTGCCGTTTTCGATACCGGCGCGCGGCGGACTCTCCCGGTAGACCCGGCTGATGAGGCTGCCGCGAATGCGTTGGGAAACCTTTTTTTCCTCTTGCTTTGTTGGCAGTTCGAATGAGAAAAAGCCGGACAGACGCTCCGCGCTCTTCTTGCCGATGATCTTTTCGAGTTCAGCTGCCGAGGTGATCGGGCCACGCTGTCGGCGCCAGTCGATGATCTTCGCCGCATCAGCAGGAGTCAGCAGGGGCAGTCCGAGCAGCTGCTCTTCGGTGGCAAGGTTGACCGAAATACGCTGCCCGCGCAGATCTTCGAGCACACCGAACAGCTCCTCGGCATTGCTCTCAGGTTCGGAACGATCGAGCAGCTCCTGAATGGATTCATCCGCCAGAGCTGAAAACGGTAAGAAAATAAACACGCAAAGCGCTGCCGCCGAAGCCAGTCGGCGGGAAAAAGGGTATGGCTGGAACATCATCGTTAGGGGCCGATGGTTTGGCAGAACAAGTGGGCTTACACTCCGATCGTCGTGTTGATCTCAACGATTAACTTGCGAAGCAGCCCAAAATTTCACCGCCAATATACTCAATCCTTGCCACATAACCGATAGAGGTGCTCGACCTCCTTGCGGCTCAGGTAGCGCCATTCGCCACGCCGGAGTTCTCCGGGGGTCAGTCCGGCATAGGCCACGCGGTCGAGCCGCTTGACCTCGAAACCGAGTGTGCTGAACATGCGGCGCACCTGATGATTTTTGCCTTCGTGGATGCTCACCAGCACGCTCATGCCGTCATCAAGAATTTTGGCACGGCACGGGCTCACCTTTTCGCCCGTATCCTTGAGCCTCATGCCGCTGGTCAGCTTGGAGAGCATCGAGCCCGGAAACTTCGCATCCAGTTCGGCGAGATACTCTTTCTGCACCAGCGACGAAGGGTGCATCAAGCGATGCGCCAGCGTGCCGTCGTTGGTGAGAATAAGCAGGCCGGTGCTCTTGCGGTCGAGCCGTCCGACCGGAAAAACCCGTTCAGGCACATCGACAAAGTCGAGAATTTGCTGGCGATCACGCTCGTCGTGGCTCGTAGTGATGACGTTGCGCGGCTTGTTGAAAAGAATGTAAACCTTCTTGTGCTCAGGCTGCGCCATGTGCCGCCCATCGACGATCACCTCATCGTGCTTCGGATCGATCTGCAAGCCCGGCTGGTCGGCAACGTGGCCGTTGACCATGACCCGCCCTTCGAGCACGAGCTGGTCGGCGGCGCGGCGCGACGCAATGCCACACATGGCGAGATATTTGTTGATTCTGACCTTCTCATCCTGAGCGGATCGCTTCATTCGGGTGCCTCCATTTGGGCGGGTTCATCGTTATCGGCTGGCGATTGCTCACCGCCAGCAGCCAGATACTCCTGCTCTTCGTGCTCTTGCAGTATCTCTTTTATTTCTCGTAACTTGGGAAGATCTTTCAAACTCGGCAGGTGGAACAGATCGAGAAACCCGGCCGTCGTGCCGTACTGCAGCGGCCTGCCGGGAGAGTCCGCCCGCCCGCGCACTTCAACGAGGCCGCGCGAAAGCAGCCGGTCGATAGCGTAATCGGGGCTGACACCGCGAATCTGCTGAATATCCCCTTTCGTCACCGGCTGATGCCAGGCAATCACGGAAAGCACTTCCAGCATTGAGCGTGAAAGACGGCGCTGAATCACCGGCGCGAGCAATTGCCGCACGAGATCGCCGTGGTCCGGATCAGTCAGAAAGCGATAGCCGCCGGCAAGAAAATGAATGCGAAAGGTGCGGCCGGTCGCCTCGTACTCCTGATTGAGCGCCTCAACGGCCGATTGAAGATCGGGATAGCTGAACTCTCCGCCGATAATCTGGCAGATAGCCTGCGGCGTGACGGGTTCTTCAGAAGCGAAGATAAGCGCTTCGACAGACTGGAGAAGTTGTCGGTCCTGTTCCTGCACGATGACTGATGATGGTTGCAAGCGCGAGGATTCGTCCGGGCTCAGCGGCAGCACTCTTTCTTTCGGGCCGTGGAGAATTCGCCGTCGATGCCCAAATCCTGCTCGTAAGCGTACCAGAGCTCCTGGCACGGGAAGTTGCACTCGTAGAGAGCTTTGCCGATAATGACCGAATCGACGCCAAACCGTTCGAGCGACCTGAGTTTGTGGAGGTCATCAGAAGTGCTCACGCCGCCCGATGCGGTGATCTTCATGCCCGCCTTTTCGGCAAAACGCTTGGTGGTTTCGTATCCGACGCCCTGCAACATGCCATCGCGGGTGATGTCGGTATAGATAATCCTCTCGACGCCAAGTTTCTTCATTTCAAGAGCCAGCTCGTAATCCTGCATGTTGCTGCTCTCGGTCCACCCCTTGATTTTTGGCACGCCGTGCTCGGCATCGATGCCGACGACGATCTGCGAGGGACGATACTTTTTGAGGAGATCGGCCACAAGGCTTGGATTGGTAACCGCCGCTGAGCCAATGACCACACGGCTGACGCCGATGCTGAGATACTTTTCGACCGCTTCGACCGAGCGAATGCCGCCGCCGACCTGGATCGGAATATCGAGCAGTTCCACAATCTCGCGAATCTTCTCGAAGTTGACCATCTCACCGGTCAGAGCCGCATCGAGATCGACCACATGGAGCATCTTGGCGTTCTGTTTCCGCCAGATAATCGCCATGTCAGCAGGATTGTCGAGATAAATCTTTTTCTGAGCAAAATCACCCCTGGTCAGTCTGACGCACTTGCCTTCCTTAATATCGATAGCGGGTATGATCAACATAGCGTAAACCCCTCAACAGCTTAAAACTCTGCAAAATTCTTCAACACCAGCAAGCCCGCTTCGGAGCTCTTTTCCGGGTGGAACTGAACTGCGAAAATACCATTTTTTTCAATGGCCGAACAAAACTTTTTTCCGGCGTACTCGGTCGTGGCAGCGATACTTGCCGGATCGACGGGGCTGCAATAGTAGGAGTGGACGAAGTAGAACCACGACTCGTCCGGAATACCGCGGAACAGCACCGACTCTTTGCGGCACAGATTGATCGTGTTCCAGCCGATCTGCGGAATTTTGTCACCGCCACGCGGAAAATGAAGCACCTTTCCGGGTACGAGATCGAGCCCCTGATTCGTGCCCATCTCTTCGCTTTCGGTCAGAAAGAGCTGCATGCCGAGGCAGATGCCGAGCACGCTCCGCCCCTTGTCGATGTGCTCCCCGATCGCATCGCCGAAACCATGCTGGTTGAACGCCTCCATCGCAGGGCCATAAGCGCCAACGCCTGGAATGAGCACCTTTTCGTAACGGCTCATCTCCGAAGCCTTGTCGCTGACAACCGCATCGATACTGAGAAACTCGAACGCCTTGTGCACCGACCTGAGATTTCCGGCGCCGTAATCGGCAATAAATATCATGAACAGAAAATTAAGCGTGACTGATGACCACCGGATGGAGAAAAAAGCACCCACAGGTCGAAAAAGCGTGAACACGGCTTTCAATTAAGAAGTTCTTGCCGTATTATACAACCTTCCGTTGGTTTTCGATTTGTTCCAAACTTCCCTGAAAACCATTCCAATCCACATATCACGAGAAATCGAAAGAACAATGTACAGGATTGTTTCCGCTATTTTTTTAGCTGAAAATATCAAAAAATTCGAGATCGAGGCCCCGATGATCGCAAAAAAGCGAAAAGCGGGCCAGTTCGTCATCGTCAGGATCAATCCGAACGGTGAGCGCGTTCCGCTGACCATCGCCGATTCCGATCCTGAAAAAGGCACCATCACCATCATCGCCCAGGGCGCTGGCAAATCGACTCGCGAGCTGAACCGCAAGGAGGCTGGTGACTCGATCGCCGACGTGGTCGGCCCGCTCGGCACCCCTTCGCATATCGAGAATTTCGGTACCGCAGTCAGCATCGGCGGCGGCGTCGGTACGGCCATCGCCTACCCGACGGCCAAGGCGCTCAAGGAGGCGGGCAACTATGTGATCACCATCAACGGTGCGCGCTCGAAAGACCTGGTGATTCTCGAAGACGAGATGAAGGCGGTCAGCGACGAGGCCTACATCACCACCGATGACGGCTCGTACGGCTTCAACGGCTTCGTCACCCAGAAGCTTCAGGAGCTGATCGACTCCGGCAAGAAGATCGACTTCGTGCTCGCCATCGGCCCGATTCCGATGATGAAAGCTGTGGCCGATGTCACCCGCCCGCACGGCATCAAAACCGTGGTCAGCCTCAACCCCATCATGATCGACGGCACCGGCATGTGCGGTGGCTGCCGCGTCACGATCGGCAACGAAATCAAGTTCGCCTGCATCGACGGCCCGGAATTCGACGCCCATCAGGTCGATTTCAAAAACCTGGCCGATCGGAACAGAATCTACCAGCACGAAGAGAAAGAGGCCGGCGAAGCTTTCGAACACGCCTGCAAGCTGCACGGACAGGGCTGAGAACACTCTTTTTCATACAATTCCGCCAACCCGACGGAGCCGGTCGAACGGCCTCCGTCGGGCTGAGCTGTTACGAAATCAAGTTTTAAAGCTAAACCCGCAATCGTAATCATGGACGCTCGTACTATCACGGCCAAGGAACGCATGGCCATCCCCCGCCAGAAGATGCCCGCACAGGATCCAGAGGTGCGCGTCGGCAACTTCAAGGAGGTCAACCTCGGACTGACTCCGGAACAGGCACAGCAGGAAGCGCTGCGCTGCATCCAGTGCAAGGACCCGGTCTGCATCGCAGGCTGCCCGGTCAATATCAAGATCGACCAGTTCATCAAGCTCATCGCCGAAGGCGACTTCATGGGCGCGGTCAGGAAGATCAAGGAGGACAACGTGCTGCCGTCGATCTGCGGCCGCGTCTGCCCGCAGGAAGACCAGTGCGAGAAGGTGTGCGTGATCGGCAAGAAGCACGAGCCGGTAGCCATCGGCAACCTCGAACGCTTCGTCGGCGACTACGAACGCACCAGCGGCCAGAAGATCGATCCGAAAATCGCCCCCTCGACCGGCAAGAAAGTCGCCGTCGTCGGCAGCGGCCCGGCCAGCCTGAGCTGCGCCAACGACCTGGCCCAGTACGGCCACAAGGTGGTGATTTTCGAAGCGCTGCACGAGCTTGGCGGCGTGCTGATGTACGGCATTCCGGAGTTCCGTCTGCCGAAAGAGATCGTGCGCGAGGAGCTTGACGGCCTGCGCCGCATGGGCATCGAGTTCCGCACTGACGTTGTCGTCGGACGCACCATCACCATCGACGAACTGATGGAAGAGGAAGGTTTCGACGCGGTTTTCATCGGCGTCGGCGCCGGTCTGCCGTGGTTCATGGGCATCCCCGGCGAGAACCTCGTCGGCGTGCTTTCGGCCAACGAGTTCCTCACGAGGGTTAACCTCATGAAGGCCTACGACTTCCCGAACAACGACACTCCGGTGTTCGACTGCAAGGGCAAGAGCGTGGCGGTCTTCGGTGGCGGCAACACCGCAATGGACGCCGTCCGCACGGCCAAACGGCTCGGCGCGGAGCATGCCTACATCGTCTATCGCCGCTCCGAAAAAGAGATGCCGGCCCGCGAAGAGGAGATTCACAACGCCAAGGAGGAGGGCATCGAGTTCCTGCTGCTGACCACCCCGCTCGAATTCGTCGGTAACGACCAGGCGTGGCTCACCGGCGCGAAGTGCCAGAAAATGGAGCTTGGCGCGCCTGACGATTCGGGACGCCGCCGCCCGGTGCCGGTCGAAGGCTCGGAGTACATCCTGCCCATCGACATGGCGATCATCTCCATCGGCAACGGCTCCAACCCGCTCATCCACCAGACCACACCCGACATCGAGGTCAGCAAGCGCGAGACCATCGTGGTTGACGTCAACACCATGCAGACCTCCAAAGAGGGCGTCTATGCCGGTGGTGACATCGTCACGGGCGGCGCAACGGTGATTCTCGCCATGGGCGCTGGCCGCACGGCTGCCGCTGCCATCCACGAAAAGCTCGGCGGCACGGCAAAGAACTACGACGAGTGGTAAGCGCGTGAGCGACCTGTACCGCTTCGGCATTTCGCTCGACAGGGAACTGATCGAGGCTTTCGACCGGCACATCAAAGGCCAAGGCTATCAGAGCCGGTCGGAAGCCCTCAGGGACCTCATTCGCAACGAGCTGCTCCGCAAAACCACCGCCGAAGGCGGGTTGGTAGCCGGAGCCATCGTCATGACTTACGACCACCACAAACGCGAGCTGGTCAACCGCCTCATCGACATCCAGCACGACTTCCACGACCTCATCATCTCGACCCAGCACGTACACCTCGACCACGAGAACTGCCTCGAAGTGATCGCCGTCAAGGGCAACGCCCCGGACATCGAAAAGCTTTCGAGCGCCCTCAAGGTGCTGGTCGGTGTCAAGCATCTCGACCTCTCCCTCTCATCCGCTGATTGACCGTCGCGAAGCTGCAATATTTTTCGACAGCAACCGATTCAACCCCGTTACGTATTGTCTGGCGATAGCACTATTCTTATTTTCATGCTATCATCAATCAAGAACAGCCGCTCCATGAAGAAAAAAATCCAGCTTCTCACCTCGGCGCTCATGCTCTGTTCAACGCAGACTTTTGCTGCCATGCCGCTCCAGACCGACGACACCGGAACCCAGGGCAAAGGGCACAGCCAGATTGAAATCGGATTTGAATCCGCCCGAGACAAGGAAACCGAGGGAGGAACCTCATACAAGTTGACCGGCGGAGCCATTGGGACCACCTTCACCTACGGCCTGACCAGCAACATCGACCTGGTCGCCGGTCTTCCCTGGGAGTGGTACACCGAAAAAGAGAATGGCGTCAAAGTGGCCGATGAAAGCGGCTATGGCGATCTGGCTCTGCAAATCAAATGGCGCTTTTACGAGATGCCGGACACCGGCTTCAGCCTCGCGCTCAAACCCGGACTCACCCTGCCGACCGGCGATGACGATAAAGGCCTCGGCACCGGCAAGGTTTCGGGTGACGTAACGCTCATCGCCACGCGCGAAGCCAAACTGGCCACCTTTCACTTCAACCTTGGCTACAGGCACAACGAATACAAGCTCGACGAACTCAGCGAAACGTCGAGAAAAAATATCTGGTACGCATCGATGGCTGGTGAACTGAACGTGACCGACAAGCTCAGAGCTGTAGGCGATATCGGCATCGAGACCAATTCGGACAAGGATGCTGATACCGATCCGGCCTACATTATCGGCGGCCTGATCTACGCGGTCAGCGACTATACCGACCTCGATATCGGCATCCGGAGCGGCCTGAACGACGCTGAAACCGATACGACGCTGCTCGCCGGCGCAACGATACGCTTCTGAACCAAACCACGGGAGAACGAACCATGCACATGTCAGACGCATTGCTCTCACCGGTTGTCGGCGGCACGTTCTGGGCGGTCAGCGCCGGAATGATCGGCTGGTCGGCCCGAAAAACCGCCGCCGATTCGGACGGTTCGAAAACCGTGCTGATGGGCGTACTCGGCGCGTTCGTGTTCGCCGCACAAATGATCAACTTCACCATTCCGGGCACGGGATCGAGCGGGCATATCGGCGGCGGACTGCTGCTCGCCGTGCTGCTCGGGCCGTGGCGGGCTTTCATCACGCTTGCCTCGGTGCTGGTAATCCAGGCGCTCTTTTTCGCGGACGGCGGACTGCTCGCGCTGGGCTGCAACATCTTCAACATGGCCTTCATCCCGGCCTTCATCGCCTGGCCATTCATCTATCGGCCCATCGCGGGGAGTGGAGATTCTCCGGTGCGCCTCGCCACGGCAAGCATCGCCGCCGCCACACTCGGGCTGCTTGCCGGAGCCTTCTCGGTGGTACTCCAAACCACCATGTCCGGCATCTCCGACCTGCCGTTCAACACCTTCATGCTTTTCATGCTACCGATCCACGCCGCCATCGGCATCACCGAAGGCGTGCTGACCTGGGGCGTGCTCGCCTTCATCCGTTCGACCGAACCGGGGCTTCTGCAGACAACCTCCGAAATTCGCGCACCGAAAACCGGCTTCGTGACTGCAAGCCTCTTCGTGGCCGCGCTCGCCATCGGCGGTACGCTCTCCTGGTTCGCATCGTCAAACCCGGATGGACTGGAGTGGTCGATTGCAAAAGTGACCGGCAAAGAGGAGCTGGCCTCGCCTGATGAACATGCTCACGAGCTGCTGGCCGGACTTCAGGAACAGGCGGCCATCCTGCCGGACTACGACTTCAGGCATACGGACAATCAAACCACATCGCCGAACTCACCCGTCAACGTCGGCACTTCGTTCTCCGGCATCGCCGGAAGCCTGATGGTGCTGCTGCTTTCCGGCGCTGCAGGTCTGTTGTTCCGCAACCGCCGCAACAACTCAGCGGCGGCAACGCAATCGTGACGGATCGCTTCACCATCGGCAGTCTGCACGATTCAGCTTCATCGTACAGACTGCCTGTCGGAGACGGCTCAGCGATTATCATTCTCGCCATATTCATCATTGTCGTCGTCTCCATCCCGAAATTCGATCTTGCCGGAGTGCTCGCCTTCGCAGCCATTCCGCTGCTGCTCTTCACCGCCGCACCCGTCCAGCTTGTGCCGATACTCAAACGGCTCGTCATCGTCTCGCCCTTCATCGCGTTCATGGCCGCAGGGAATCTCTTTCTTGACCGCACAACCGCGTTGACCATTGCCGGATTCAGCATCACCGGAGGTATGATTTCGGCGACGGTCATCGTGCTGAAAACCCTGCTCACCCTCTCCACCCTGCTCTGGCTCATGGCCGTCATGCCGTTCCACCGGTTCGGCACGGCCTTGCGCGGCCTCGGCGTGCCGGAGGTGTTCGTCACACAACTGCTGCTCGTGTACCGCTACAGCTTTCTGCTTGCCGAGGAGGCCGGAATGATGCAGAAAGCGCGCGACCTGCGAAGCTTCGATGGCCACGGCAAAGGCGCGCTCGTCACCGCGAAACTTATCGGTTCGCTGCTCATCCGGACGACCGCACGCGCCGAACGGATTTACATGGCCATGAACGCGCGAGGTTTCCGCACGGCGCTTGCCGAACAACGCCCAGCCCTCGCCCTCAAAGCAAACGACCTTGCCGCCGTCGCCATTGCCGGAACGCTTTTCGGCCTGATCCGGTATCTTTTCTGAATCACTAACCGGAGAGTATCAGCTTGATCGCCATCGAACAACTCGCCTATACCTATCCCGACGGCACACGCGCGCTTGACGGCATCGACCTTCAGCTCGGCAAGGGCGAGTCGCTCGGCATTGCAGGATCGAACGGCGCGGGCAAATCGACCCTTGTCAACCATCTCAACGGCTGGTTCCTGCCGCAGGAGGGATCTATTCGGATTGGAGAGGTGAAGGCGGACAAAAAAACAGTTGAGCAAATCCGAAAAAAGGTGGGGCTGGTGTTCCAGAAACCGGACGACCAGCTTTTCATGGCGAGGCTCTATGACGACGTGCTCTTCGGCCCTATAAACCTCGGCATGAATGAGGACGAAAGCCGCGCCAAAGCCAAACAGTTGCTCCGGATGTTTGGACTCTGGGAGCTGCGCGACAAGCCACCTGCACACCTGTCGCAAGGCCAGAAACGGTTTGCCGCCATCACGGCGGTACTCGTCATGCAGCCGGAGCTGCTCGTGATGGACGAGCCGACCTCCGACCTCGACCCGCGCAACCGCCGCAAACTCATCGAGCTGGTGAACGAGTTGCCGATGACAAGGGTGACCGTCTCGCACGACCTCGATTTCATCTGGGACACATGCGATCGGGTCTGCATTCTGAACAAAGGAAAAATCGTCGCCGACGGCCCGACAAAAGAAATTCTCGCAGATCGTGACCTGCTCGAAGCCAACGGCCTCGAACTTCCGCTGAGATTACAGGCGTAAGAACTCCCAACCAGCCAATCAGACACCACCGAGAAGCAGCGTCCAGATCGCAAGCGTCACGAACGAGACCAGCAACCCGAGCGACACCATGAGGTTGGCAAGGGGCGGATCGAGCCGGTGCTCGGCAGCGATAATGCCGCCGGTTATCATGGTTGGCATGGCCGCTTCGAAAATGGTGATCCGCGCAGGCAGGCCGTGCATTCCCGCAACCATCACATAAACCAGAAACATCACCGCAGGCACCACAGCAAGCTTGAAAGCAAGCCCCAGCGCGAGCGTGTTTCGGCTTTTGCCGATGTGCCCCGGATTGAACTGAAAGCCGACCGAGAAAAGCGCCATCGGGGCAAGCATGTCACTCAGGCGTCTGATAAGATTCAGAAACCAGTCGGGATAGGCCACATCGTTGAGCAGCACGGCCGCAATCAGAGCGATGAACGAGGGGAACAACAGCACCCGCTTGACGATGCTTCTCGCGTCCGCACTTCCATGCGAATAGACCCCGGCTACGGTGACGCCGAGAATCGAGACCACCATGAAGCTGCCGAGCTGGTCGATGATGATGCCGTGCGCGATCCCCTGCTTCCCGTAAAACGCCTCGATCATAGGAAAACCGAAAAACGAGGTATTGCCCAGCCCGCCGCAGAGAATCAGTGACCCGACTGTCGCGCGCGGAAGCTTGAGCAGCCGACCAACAACGACAAAGAAGAGCGCTGAAAGCCCGAAAGTCAACCACGGCATCGAAGCGGGCAGGAACATCGCCGGGCTGAAATCGAGGCCGTGAAGATAAAACAGCACCATGGCCGGCAATGAAACGTAAATAATGAACGCATTCATCGCCAAAGGGGTCTGCTCCGGCATACGACTGAAACGGCGCATGAGCAGACCCGCCGTAAAAGAGACCGCAATAAGAATGAGATTGTCCATGCAATAAAAAGCCGTTTTGCCCAAAATCGAAAGGACGGTTCGCAAACCGCCCCTTCGATAGCTGAACATCAAAAATCCTGGAAAATCAGCGCTACTTCTTCTTTCCTCTAAGCCCAGTAAGATGCACGTCCTTTTCTACCCTTCTGGTTCGGCTGGTGCAGATGCGCTCTCTGGCTCGCTCTTTTTACGAGTCGTGCGGCGACGTGTTGTTCGTTTTGGCTTTTTCTCGGGCTCTGGCGTTTCTGCCGAACTCTGAGCCGCCTCGGGCTCCGCAGGCTCGGGCGCCGTAACACTGACTTCTTCAGCAGCCTTTGGAGCCTCGTTCTCTTTTTCAGCCGTGGTCGTTTTCGTCTTTCTGGCAGAAGTTGACCGAGGCTTGGTCGTTCGTGACCTCGTCGCCCTTTTCGGCTTGGCTTCGGTTGAGGATGACGTTGCGGAAGCTTCCGGTTCGGCAGGCGTTGCGACCACCGGCTCCGGATCGACAGCCTTCGGGGAAAGAGGCTCCGATTTTTCCGCAACTGGCGCAGTTGCTTCCGCCTCGGCTGGCTTTGCAGAAATCGTTTCCGGCTCGGATGAATGATCAGAATCCGGCTTAACCTCCACAGTTGCTGGCCGGGAATACGCCGGTCTCGACGAGCCATGCGAAGGCGATGATGCTTCAGCTTCAGCAGGCTTGGCGACCTCCGATCCCGATGCAGCCGGACTCGAAGCCTCCACGTCGGACGATGCCGCGCCCTCGACAGGCGCACCCTCGAATTTGCGCGCCTTACGCTTGTCGCGGATGTAGAGTTCGGAGTTGTTGTTGCGGAACTCGATCTCGAACAGATCGATGGAGCGGATCAAATCGGAGAGGCGCTTGAATCCGTAGTTGCGCGGATCGAACGACGCCTGGTTCGAGATGTGCTTGCCGATCTTTGCCAGATTCGACCAGCCGTCCTCCTCCTGAGCGCTGTCAACGGCGTTTCTGACCAGCGTCAGGAGCTTGCTGTCCTGCTTCAGCTCCTGGCTGCTCTTGCGGCGACCACTGTCGTTCTTCGTCTTTTCCTGGCCGCCACAGAACGATTCAACATACAGGAACGTGGAGCAGGCATTGACGAACGGCGCAGGCGCCGACTTCTGCCCGAAACCGTAGACGTTCAAACCCTCGGAGAGAATACGCATCACCAGCGGCGTGAAATCGCTGTCGCTCGAAACAATGCAGAACGCATCGAGCTTTTTGCTGTAGAGCAGATCCATCGCATCGATGGTCATCGCCATGTCGGTGGCGTTCTTCCCCTTGGTGTAATCGAACTGCTGGATTGGCCGGATAGCGTAATCGTGCAGTTTGTCTTCCCACCCCTTCAGCGAATGGCTCTTCCAGTTGCCGTACGCTCGCCGGATGTTGACCACGCCGTACTTGGCCATTTCGGAGAGAATGAAATCGATTTTGTCGCTTGGAGAGTTATCGGCATCGATCAGCATCGCGATCGTTTCCCTGCTGTGCTCCATAAGAAATCCTTGTAGTTGGTCTCTGCGCCTTTCGTGAAAGCGGCAGGATGATATTCAGAATTCGGCAGCGGGCTTTCAGGCGGGAAGCGGTGACGGGCACGCCACTCGTTGCTCGGAGAAATTTTCCGCATTAATCAATATAAATCATGAATGCAGGATTCATACAGCCGGGGGTATCGAATATCACGAAAAAGCAAGGATTTGCCGAGTAGCAGCCACCACCCGGCCGGCGAGAAAGGAGATGAAGCGGGGCGAATCGTTCAGGCAGGGAATCGTTTCGACCTGAGCATCCGGATCAAAGGCCGAACACTGCTGCTCCCGACCGGTAGTTTCGTTGCCGTCAGAAAAGTACCCGGCGGCGAAAAGCGACACATGCCTTAGCCCCTTGCCATCAAGCGCCCGGCAGGCATCCCCGAAGGGCGGCGTGCTCCACCGTCCACCAACATCGTGGTTCAGATACGCGGTCGTCACCGTGCCCCACGGATTCCGGGGATCGGCTTCAATCAGCTCCATCAACCGTCGAGCGAACGAGGCGGTCTCCGTCTGTCCGGTATGGAATGACGGCGGCTGACCATTGCGATCTTCAACCAGCGTTCCGTGGAAAAGCAGCATCAGTGCATTGCGCTCTTTCTGACTGACAGGCGGAAGACTGCCGTGTCCGAACAGATAGTCGAGATAGGCATGATGCAACGCCTCATCGCTCCAAAGCCTGCCGATCACCCTTGTGCGCGCAAGCTCGGAGGGCGAGGCTGTCTCGGCGAGATAAGCGCAAAGCAAACCGCAGATCAGGGCGTTATCGACTGGAGCCATCGGCATCACAATCCGTCCATCGTACAGACGGGTCTTGCCGACAAGCGCTTCGACAGAGGGCTCGGATGCCGAAAACGCCGCCATGACCTCGAACGAAATGCCCGGGCACGACGCCGGAAAGCGCTGGTCGAGCAGCTTCTGAAGCGCGGAGGCCTGCCGCCGGGTCAACAAATTCTGCGGCGATCCGCCACGACTGGCAGCTTTTTTGCGAAGAGAGGAACTGAACGAAATAAAGTGCTGCAACGGCGCGGGAACGGCAATAAGCTCGGAAGCCCGCTGGAGGGTGTGGAGACTCACCCGGTAATTCTCAAGGAAACCCGAAGTTTCAGCTTCGCCATGCGCGGCAAGAATCACAGCTATCCGTTTTGCAGGCATCGCGGCTCTCCTATTCAGTTCAGGAGCTCTTTTTGCGATCCTCCACGATGCGCGTCTCCATGCCATCGCGGTAGTTCTCCTGGGGCGAAGTGACCACCTGATCACCCTCGGCGAGACCGTCAAGAATCTCGATGAAGGTCAGATCGCTGTCACCGGTGCGAACCGCCTGCTTCTTCAACTTTCCGCTAACGATCTTCCAGACATACGCTTTCCGATCCTGCTCGAACACAGAGCTTTTCCTGGCCAGAAGTGTCCCCTTTTTGACGTTATAGATGATGTTGGCCGTAGCGGTCATGCCGCCCTGAATCGCCTCAACCGGTTTGTTCAGGCGAAGATAAACCCGCGAGGTCTTGGTCACCCGATCGGTTTGCGGAACGATGCGCACGACGGTGGCATCGAAGCGCTTGTCGGGCATCGAGTCGAAGGCGATCACGGCGTTCAGGCCGGTGCGCAGGCGAGGCACGTCAAGCTCATCGACTTCGACAACCACGAGGTAGCTGGAAGTATCGGCCACTTCGGCCACTTCGGTATTGGCCTGGACATAGTCACCCGCCTTGACCTTCTGGAGAGTCAGCATCCCGTCGAACGGCGCAACGACGGAGAGCTTCGTCAGGTCATCCTCGCGGCTGCGGAGCTGCAACTGTCGCTGCCGGAGCGATTCGAGCGACTGAGCGCTGTTGCGTTCCGCCTCGTCAAGCTGCTGGCGAGAAATCGCTCCCGCCTTGAAAAGCATCCGGTTGCGCTGCAGTTTGAGGATGTCGTCCCTGGCCGCGGCCTGCTCCTCGGCCACCGCCGCGCGCGCCTCCTCGACGGCAAGACGGGGCTGCGGGCTGTCGAACACGATGATCTCCTCGCCCTTTTTGACGCGTTCTCCTTCAAGCGCCCCGACAGTGCGCACTGTTCCCGAAAACTCGGCACTGAGCGCAGCAATGTTCTCCGCCTCGACATAGCCAGTAGCATAAACCGCCTCGACCAACTCCGATCTCGTGATCTTTGCGGCCTCGACTTCAACCGTGTTACCGCGGGTCAGCAGATAAGCGGAGACAGCCACAAACACAATCACAAAGGCTATCGAAAACTTCGGAAGCATTTTCTGCAGATTCTGCATGTCGTCAGGGGTCAGGAATTTATCGGTTACACATTATGCCGGCTACCAGCGGCACAACTTGAAAGGCTTTTCACTGTCACTTACTTTTTTTCGACCGTCATCTTGGTTTTTCAAGATTTTTGTCAATCTTTAATGTCTGCCTGCTATAGCCTGCTTACACAACCTGTCAAGCGCGCAAAACATTGCGGGCGTTACGGAAAAAATTCTAATCTACTGCTTCAATGAGCGAGAATCAAGATACGCAGAAGAGCTTTCTCGAAACGGTGAAATTCGATGACCGCGGCCTGGTGCCTGCCATCGTGCAGGATCACGAAACCGGCAAGGTGCTGATGATGGCCTGGATGAACCTCGAAAGCCTCAAAATGACCCTCGAAAAGAAAAAGGCCTGCTACTGGAGCCGCAGCCGCAACAAGCTCTGGCTCAAGGGTGAATCGTCCGGCAACATGCAGGATGTGCACGATATTATGATCGACTGCGACGGCGACACGCTGCTGCTCAAGGTTTCGCAGAAAGGTGGCGCCTGCCACGTAGGCTACCACTCCTGCTTCTACAGAAAGACCACGGATGGCGAACAGATGGAAATCTGCGACACGCTGATGTTCGATCCCGAAGAGGTTTACGGCAAGAAAAGCTGACACCGATGAGCAGTTCCAAAGAGACCGCAAAGTCCCTCATACAGACCAAGTCACGCTCCTCGATCCGAAACATGTTCGACGAGGTTGCGCCGACCTACGACTTCCTCAACCACCTCTTGAGCCTTGGCATCGATAACTACTGGAGAGTGGTTGCCGCTAAAAAGGCGCGCAAGCAGGTGGAAGGCGAACGCGAGCCGAAAATTCTCGACGTCGCCACCGGCACGGGCGACCTGGCCGCATCGATGGCAAAGATCCCCGGTGCGAAAGTGACCGGCTATGACCTCTCGCCCGAGATGCTCGCCATCGCGCGCAAGAAGTACCCGAACATCGAGTTCCATGAAGGCTTCGCTGAAAAGATGCCCTTCGCCGACCAGAGCTTCCACGTCGTCAGCGCCGGCTTCGGCGTCCGCAACTTCGAAGACCTCGCGCAGGGCATGAAAGAGTTCCACCGCGTCCTCAAGCCCGGCGGCTGCGCCTACATCATCGAGCCGATGATTCCGCGTAACCCGGTGATGAAAAAGCTCTACCTGATCTACTTCAAGAACGTCCTGCCGAAAATTGCAGGCATGTTCAGCAAATCGACCTTCGCCTACGACTACCTCCCCAACTCGGTCGAGCAGTTCCCCCAGGCCGAAGCCTTCACGAAAATTCTGAAGCAGGCTGGCTTCAAAAAGGCCGAATTCTTCCCGATGACGTTTGAAACTTCAATTCTGTACGTGGCGACGAAGTAGGGGAAATAGGACTTTTGGGATGAGTAGAACTGATAGGACAGTGAAACTTTTACCTGCGCTGACGGTATTCGAGGCGGGCTTTGGTCATTCGCTCGCGGATGCCGCCCGCTTCGAGGAATTGTTGTTCGAGTGTTTCGAGCTGACGTTTGAGTAGAAAACTTGCCTGGTGGATCAGGCAAATGGCGATGTTGGCCACCACTTCGGCGGGACGGGTTTCAACAAACTCGCGAAACGATTCGTAACTCACGCCGCTCTCGCGTGAGAGCTTTCTGACGAACAGCGCCTCTCGTGAATTTTTCCCCCAAACCGGTAGATTGCGAGTTCGCAGGAAATCGAAATAATCCTCCAGCAACTCTTCGAGGCTCGCTCTGGCTACATTGACCAGCTTGATCTCCATCTCTTTCGAGGTTCCGGAAGCCATGCAACCCTCGACAATATTCTGCTTGCCAGAGCGTGCAGCCTGAACCATCTGGTCAACCGTGCGGTCGCGGCGCGAAAGAAACCTCTGGCAGAACCGAACCGTCAAGTCGTAAATAATCGCGCTTTTCCGGTAGGAGTGCAGCTTCTTGTAGTTGCCATGCGGCAAAATAATCCGCGCCGAACCGGCCATACGTTGTCAATCTGGAAATTGTGGGGTATTGCTCGCAATATACAAAACCCGCCACAACCTCGCCATCCTCCCCCCTGTCCCAAAAGTCCCACTCGTCCCAAAAGTCTCAACCGACCTACTCCTCCCCTTTCACCCGATACTTCGAAAAATTGCGGCAGACATTCTCTGTCTTTGGCCGCTCTTTGTGAATTTTGATGATCAAATCGACCACCTCCGACGGCTCCATGACGTGGAAAATGGTGTACATGTCGTGGCGCTCGAAGAGGTGGCGGGGCATGACTTCGGTTTCGAGCCAGAGAAGCAGGCTGGTCCAGATTTCGCCGAAGAGGATGATCGGCGTTTCGCAGAGGTGCTGCACCTGCACGAGCTGCCAGGAGTAGAAGAGTTCGAGCAAGGTGCCGATACCGCCGGGCGCGACGACCACGGCGTCGGACATGGACATGAAAGTATCGAGCCGACCGCTGAACCGGTCGAACTCCTCCTTGATGTCGAGATACGGATTCGGGCACTGCTCGTGTGGCAGCTTGATGTTCAGCCCGATCGACTTGCCGCCATTCGACACGCTCTTTGACCCGGCATTCGCCGCCTGCATCAACCCCGGCCCGCCGCCGGTCACAATGTCGAACCCCTCGGCAGCCAGCCCCTTGGCGATTTCAAAAACATCCCGGTAAGCCTCGTCCCCCTCACTGATCCGGGCCGACCCGAAAATGGTTACACGATAATTCGGTTCCATGAATTATGATTTTGGACTTATGTATTCAAAAAAGTGCTCCGGGCTAACATTTATTTTTAGTGGTTTCATAGAATCATTGTCAAGATATTTCAAAGGAAAAATCACAATCCGCCATTCATCTTGAAATATAAATGGTTCGACTGGTTCTTTTCGAAGAACATCTGTATCCAATGATTTAACACCTACCTCTGGATTTCCTCCAAGACCAATGGCTACATTTCTCCTATCATATGACATTGAAAGAGCCGTATATTGATACGCAACTTGACCATAGCGATAGCCATGAACATCTATTTGTCTTGATGCTTGATATAAGATTTCTGCGCTCAATCTCCTTATACATTTAACCCCAAATGTATAGCCACCAAACTCATGGCGACAATCATCTGATATAGCAGCACCATGCAAAGACATGATGTAGTGAGGAATAATTTCACAGCCAATAATCCCCGGCCCCTGAATGCGAATTGTGTTACCCTCTCTTACCTTAAAGTGTAGCGGTATTGAAGATTTTGATCCATTAATGCCTTCAGATCGATCTGTACGAGTTTGGTCTTCAATTTTTCGGTAATAATGACTTGACCTTAACCATATCGACCCGTCTTTAATGGTACTTTGATATACATCTTTATCGACAGTTCTAAATAGTATTGGTCTATCAATATCTGTTTGTATACGCATAGTAGAATTCATGATTATTTTAATTCTACATGGATAAAAAACTCACATCAAAGATCCCAAATATTCTGTAGGGGCAGACCTGCGTGTCTGCCCTTCTTTGTGCTGACACCGACATTCACATTTCACCGAGGGCGAACACACAGGTTCGCCCCTACAAATAATCCGTCGTTCGATTTCAATATCGACAAATCACAGGAAAACCTCACAGCATCCGCTCGAACTCATCTTCGTCTATCACCCTCACCCCCAACTTCATCGCTTTTTCGAGCTTGCTTCCGGCCTCTTTGCCTGCAACGACAAGCGTTGTCTTTTTACTCACCGAGCTGACGATTTTGCCGCCGCGTTCGCGTACCATCTCTTCGGCTTGCTGGCGGACGTGGCGTTCCAGTCCGCCGGTGAAGATGACGGACTGGCCTTCAAAGTTGGTGTTGACGAGCGCTTTTTCCTCTCCGGCCTGCATCGGCAGTCCGGCGGCGGCGAGCTTTTCGAGCATCGCTGCCACCCAGGGTTTGGCGAAGAAGTCGCGGATGCTCGCGGCGATGACCGGGCCGATGTCGGGCACGGCGGCGAGTTCCTCCTCGCCCATCTCGCGGAGGCGGTCGATGGAGGGGCAGGCGTGGGCCAGTTCGCGGGCCGTGGCTGCGCCGACGTGGCGAATGCCAAGGGCGAAGAGCAGGCGGGCGTAGCTCTGCTTTTTGCTCTTTTCGAGCGCGTCGAGCACGTTTTGCGCCGATTTGGCGGCCATGCGGTCGAGGCTCGCGAGCTGCTCCTGCGTGAGGCTGTAGAGGTCGCCCGCGTCGCTCACGAAGCCGCGCTCGACGAGCTGCGAAACGAGCGATTCGCCGAGGTTCTGGATGTCGAGGGCGTTGCGCGAGGCGAAGTGCAGAATGCGGCCTCGCTTCTGCGCGGGGCACCCCTCCTCGTTGGGGCAGTACCAGCTTACCTCGCCTTCGTGCCGCTCCAGCTTCGTGCCGCAAACCGGGCACTCCGACGGCGCTTCGATTTCGGCGGTTTCCGCCGGGCGTTCGTCGAGCACGACGCTGACCACTTTCGGAATTACTTCGCCCGACTTTTCGATCATGACGTGGTCGCCGATGCGCACGCCGAGCCGTTCGATTTCGTCGAAGTTGTGCAGCGTCGAGCGCGACACGGTCGATCCGGCGAGTTTGGTCGGCTTGAGTTCGGCCACCGGCGTGATGGTGCCGAGCCGCCCGACCTGGAACACCACGCCTTGCAGCACGGTCTTGGCCTGCTGCGCCGGGTACTTGTAGGCAATCGCCCAGCGCGGGCTTTTGGCGGTCGCGCCGAGCCGATCCCACAAGCCAACCTCGTTGAGTTTGAGCACCACGCCGTCGGTTTCGTACGGCAGCGTCCAGCGCTTCTCCGACCACTCACCGATGAAGTTGGCAATCTCGTCCATCCCCTTGCAGAGCCGGGCCGCCGCGCCAGTCATGAAGCCCATGCATTTAAGCTGCTCCAACCGCCTCAAGTGCGTCGGAGCTTCGCCGTCGTGCCCCTTGAGGTAGTAGGCGACGAACGACATCCTGCGCCGGGCGACCTCCGCCGAGTCCTGCAACTTGAGCGTTCCGGCGGTAGCGTTGCGCGGGTTGGCGAAGCGCTCCTCCTCCGGGCGCTCCTCGTTGAGCCGCTCGAAATCATCCTTGCGCATGTACACCTCGCCGCGCACCTCGACTTCGCCGTTGACGGCTGCATCGAACAGCGATCCACCGGCAGATTGAAGCCGGAGCGGAATCGACGGAATCGTCTTGAGATTGGCCGTGATCTCGTCGCCCTGCCGACCGTCGCCGCGCGTGGAGCCGCGAACGAGCAGGCCGTCGCGGTAAAACAGGCTGATCGCCACGCCATCATACTTCAGCTCGGCGACGTATTCGGGCGTGCCGCCACCCTCGGCTGCCACCAGCTTTTCGACGCGGGTGCAGAAGTCCGACACCTCGCCGATAGAGTAGGTGTTCGAGAGGCTAAGCATCGGCTCGCGGTGGATGACCGTCGGAAACTCTTTGGTGATGCCACCACCGACGCGCTGCGACGGGCTGTCGGGCGTGACGAGTTCCGGGAACTCCGTTTCGAGCGCGATCAGCCTTTCGAGCAGCTTGTCGAACTCGAAGTCAGAAATCTCCGGTTTCGCTTCGAGATAGTAGAGGCGATTGTGGCGCTCGATCTCTGCGCGAAGCTTGCCGATTTCCTGCTGTGCTTTCGCTTTATCCATAAAAAAATTCTGCAACTAAAGGTATCAATGATTCGTTGAGCGAAAGCTCTTGTTGATGTCCGATCCCGACTTGACAAAAGGAAAATGATGGAGACTGGTCATCGCGAAGCCCAACTTGTCGGACAGTGGCGATCCATTCATTTTGTCATCGCACTGATTTCGTATGGATTGCCACATCGCTACGCTCCTTTCCATGAACAAGTAATTTATTGCATGCAGCTTTTTTCGTGTTCAAGGCAACCCGATACTTTAAGGTCACTGTATTTGGTCATTCCCGCGCAAGCGGGAATCCATGCATTCGATCCAGCTTTACCCGTCATTCCCGCCTTCGCGGGAATGACGGGTAAAGCTGCGACCATGTTCATTGTCCGTGTGCGGCATCGTGCTGGATACGAAAGGCTCGCAATGACGGGGGACTGACTCACCACCGGGACGTGCGCAAGACCCGCCTCTACAATCGGGAATGACCATTTCCAAACGAACTGCCCTATTTCGCCGACTGGTTCATCGCCCATCCGGCAAGGTTTTTCACGAAGCCGACCGATCCGCCGACGCCGAGCTTGTCCCACGTTGCCTTGAGGATTTTCGGATAGCGCCACGCCACTTTCAGCATCACTGTCACCAGCTCGTCTACCTTCATCTCGTCACGGAACATCGCCTGGCGGTAGTGCTGCGGAAGCTCGTCGAGCACGATCATCACCTCGTTCATCATCTCGTTGACGAAGTTCGGGTCGTCGGTGTCGGGGTTGTCACACATGTACTTCATGAGGTTGGCCATCGTGGCCACATTCGGCTCGTAGGCACTGATGGCGAGCAGCTCCGACTGGCCGAGCCGCTCTTCGCGCATCGCCTTGTCGAGCCCGGAGGTCATGCGCCCGAGGTTACGCACCAGCGAGCCGAAGCCGCAGAAGGTAAGCGACGAGGAGAGCGTAGCCGCATCGCCGAGCAGCACGATGCGCTCGTCCGACACCACCCGCGTACACCCCGCGCCATCATGCGACCACGCCGGTATAATGCCGAACACGGGACGGTGGATGGTGAAGTTCGGCCCCGGCTTTTTGTACTCCGGCAGCTTGCGGAAGTAGGCCTCAAAGAGCGCGAGCAGCGACTTGTCGTTGCGGGAATCAACTTTGTCGTAAAAAAAGAGGTAGGTGATGTACTCGTCGTCTTTGGCCGGGAATCCCTCCCAGATGAGCTGGCGTCCGCGCCCATTCGAGCGTTCGGCCGGTTCGGTGCTGGCGAGGATTTCACCGACTTCGAAATCGACCCCTTCGAACCCGCTGGCGATGGTGCCGACCGTCGGGCAGACGTGGGTCTGCGGGCGTCCGTGGTTGAGCTGCATCGCCACCGGCGAGAGGATGCCCATCGCATCGACCAGCACCTTCGTCCGGAAGTAGATCGTCTTGCCGGATGCGTCCTCAGCCTGCACGACGAGGTGGCTCGGGAAGCGGTAGCAGCAGACGAAGGTGGTGCGGCCCAGCACCTGCGAGCCGGGGCGCTCCAGCAGCTTGTCGCGCGCCATGCCGAGCAGCTTGTCGGCATCGACCGCGCAGTCGAGCACCTCGTCCATGTAAAGCCGCTTCTGTCGTGGAGGCGGAACGTGGAACTCGACCCAACCGGTTTTGTAGCGCCGCACGATGGTCGAGTCCAGCTCCTCCACCGTGAACACCCCGGTATCGGCGAGGCGCAGCAGCTCACCGCGCGAGATGTTCCAGTCGCGCGTGGTGCGCCCCGGCGCGGCGCGATCGATCACCAGCACCTTGCGGTCGTACTGCTTCGACATCACCGCTGCGTGCAAGAGGCCCAGCGTGCCGCCTGCGTAGAGAATGTCGAACTCCCCCTCGATGTTCACCCCGGCGGGCAGCCGAGTGCCCTCCTTGATCACCTCCGGCACCGGCAGGTCGAGACTTTCCCAGTAGCGGTCGAGGGCCAGAATCGCGCGAAGCTGCTGTTCACCGTTCGGCAGAGCGCTCAGATTTTTATAGACAAGCGGATGAGTGTTCCTGATCTGTTCGAGCATGGGTGTGCGGAGTATTGGTGGTTTCAGGATGCGGTATCAGGGACAGATTCACGCCGAAGCCGAGCGCCGGGAACCGTTGGTGTCGCTTTCGATTTTGCCGTCAACAAGGTGAATGCGGCGGCCCGCGCGGTTGGCGAAATCCTCGTCGTGCGTGACAACAATGACGGTCTGGTTCAGCTCACGGTTCAGGCGGTCGAACAGCTCATAGACGTTGTTGGCCGAGCGCGAATCGAGGTTGCCGGTCGGCTCGTCGCCGAGCAACACCTTCGGCTCATTTGCCAGCGCCCGAGCGATAGCGACACGCTGCTGCTGGCCGCCGGAGAGCTGGCTGGGCTTGTTGGTGTATTTGTTTTCGAGACCCACCATGTCGAGCAGGTGTTTGGCCCGGTCTCGAATCTCCTTCTTGCTGAACCTGCGCTGAATCAGCATCGGCATCATCACGTTTTCAAGCGAATTGAACTCTGGAAGCAGGAAGTGGAACTGGTAGATGAAACCGATCTTTTCGTTGCGGATGACGGTCATCTCGGCCTCGCTGATAGCGGTGATCTCCTGCCCGTCGAGCCACACCTCGCCAAAGGTCGGCTTGTCGAGCCCGCCCATGATGTAGAGCAGCGTGGATTTGCCCGAACCGGACGGCCCGGTAATGGCCACGAACTCACCCTTGAAGATGTCGAGCGAAAGATTGGGAATGATCGTCTGGCGAACATCCTTCGAGAGTTCGAGTTCCCTGCGGATACCTTTGAGTCTGAGAATAGGTTCGGCCATCGAGCTTTGATTGGTTCATCGTTTACTGGTGCCCGGACGTAGCTCTCCGGCCTTCAAGTATAAGAAAAAACTCCCATTGAAGGACACCCCGACCGTTTAGCCCCGACGAAGATTTTCGTCAAAAAATTGCCGGAAGCGTGCAGCGATTTCGTCCCGCACCCGCCGGAATACTGCCAGCACCTCCTGCTCGGAACCGGTCGCCTCCGCCGGATCGTCGAAACCGAGATGCAACCGCTGCCCCACCTTGCCGGTAAAGATCGGGCACGACTCTTTGGCGTTGTCGCACACCGTGATAACGTAATCGAACGGACGATCGAGAAAAGCGTTCAGACTTTTCGGGCGATGCGATGACAGGTCGATCCCCACCTCTTTCATGACCTGTACGGCAAGCGGATGCACCATTTCTGAAGGACGAGTGCCCGCCGAATGTACTTCAAGAGAAGGATCATACGCTTTCAAAAACCCCTCGGCCATCTGGCTGCGGCACGAGTTGCCGGTGCAGAGAATCAGGATGGATTGATTGGACATGGGATGAATAGTTATGGGATTGTTTCAAACAGAAGGAACAAAAAGCCGTCGTCAGATTTTATCGAAATCGCAGAACCCAATCTTACATTCAGGAGGGTTTTAACCCTCTTGACATTCTATATATTTTGCGTTTCTGTTGCCCCGGCTTTTAAGCCGGGATAATAGAACTAAAAAATCAAGGGCTTCAGCCCAACCTCTTCATAGGGATCGTTCAGCAGAGCCATGCAGTCCCCTTTCCTGTAGGGGCAGGCCTGTGTGTCTGCCCTTTGCCGGACATGCCGAGCTGGGGAAGGGCGAACACACAGGTTCGCCCCTACAAATCCACGCGAACCGACGAAATCGCTCGATTCCTATTCTGACAGGAGAAGATGGGCAATTCCGTCGACTATCAACTGGCAGTTATCAACTTTATAACACCAGATTGAACACATACCCAACCGCAAGGATTCCCGCTGCAACGACGCTGGCGAACACTGCGATGAGCGTCGGGCGGAGCACTTTGCGAAGGATGAGCATTTCGGGCGCCGAGAGCGCGATGACGCTCATCATGAAGGCCATCACGGTGCCAAGCGCAGCGCCTTTGCCAATCAGCGCTTCGACCACCGGCACGATGCCCGCCGCATTGGAGTACATCGGCACACCGAGCAGCACCGCAGCAGGAACGCTCCACCACTCGCTCTTGCCCATCAGCGAAGCCATGAAATCCTGCGGCACGTAGCCGTGAATGCCCGCCCCGAGCGCCACGCCAGCCACGATGTAAAGCCACACGCGCCCAACGATTTCACGCACGTGGCGCAGCCCCTCCTCGAAGCGCTTCGGCCAGGTGAGCTCGCCCTGCTCGAACGAATCGCCAACCGCGCTGTTCTGGAGCTTGCGGACCCACTCTTCGAGATGGCGCTCCATGCCGAGCCGCCCGATCACCATACCGGCGGTGATCGCCACGAGCAGCCCCATCGCCATGTAAAGCAAGGCGATCCGCCAGCCGAACAGGCCGAACAGCAAGCCGAGGGCAATCTCGTTGACCATCGGCGCGGAGATGAGGAAGGAGAAGGTAACGCCGAGCGGCACGCCCGCCTGCAAAAAACCGATGAAGAGTGGCACCGCAGAGCAGGAACAGAAAGGCGTCACGATACCAAGCAAAGCGGCCATCGCGTTGCCGACGCCGAGTCGACGGCCCGAAAGCAGCGCCCTCGTGCGTTCCGGCGAGATGAACGTGTGCACCACCCCCATCGCAAAAACGACGGCAAGCAGCAGCATCAAAACCTTCGGCACTTCATAGAGGAAAAAGTGCAGCGCCTCACCGAACGCCGTGCTGCGGCTCAACCCGAAAGCGCCGACCACAAGATCGGCACCTGTTTCGAGATTGAGATAAAGCGGAACCCAAAGCACCACAGCCGCAACCACCCCGGCAAGCCATGCCGGGGTCGAAGTGCGCAGGGCTCCGGAGCTATGCTTATCAGCGTTGCTCATCGGATCAGGAGCAGCAGCTTCCACCATGTCCACCGCAGCAGCCCGAAGACTTCGGAGCAGCGGCAAGCATCACGCGAAGCTCATCGCTGGACGGCACTTTGCCGCTGCACACCACCACGCCATCGACCACGAGGCCGGGAGTGGACATCACGCCGTACGACACGATCTCCTGAATGTCCTCAACCTTCTGCACATCGGCGTCGATGCCCTCGGACGCAATCACCGCTTTGACGGCATCGGCGAGCTGGTTGCATTTGGCGCAACCGGTACCAAGAATTTTAACCTGTTTCATAGTACTTTTCCTTCTGGTTTATGTTTATCGCAAATAAACGATTTATAAAAAAGACAAGAAAGTCAGCTGCAGCAACCACCGTCACCCTCAAAATCGAAAAACGCCCCGAACAGCTCTTTTGCCTGTTCCCACCGCTCCCGGTTGATACAGTACTTCACCTTCGGCGGACTGATTTCACCCTGAATCAATTCAGCCTCCTTGAGCGCCTTCAGGTGCTGGGAGATGGTGGACTGCGCCATCGGAATCAGCCCGGTCAGTTCGCCGGTAAAGCAGCAAGCATGGCCTGCCAGCAGCTTCAGAATTCTGATCCGCACCGGATGAGCCAGCGCCTTGGCAATTGCAGCCAAAGCCTCCTCCTCTTGGGTGTAGCTCAATGGCATCGATGTTCTCTGCATGGACTTTATTGTTAGTTCATCGCAAATATACGATGAACCTTCCCAACGACAAAATATTTTTTGGCAACAAACTATGCTCAATAACACCTAAGTCAGCCAAAAATACCCCTCATTTTGCCAAAGTCAGGAAGAAATCGTTATTTCCTGTAAGACATATCGAAATCAACAATTACCGACAATATCGTATATTTTCAGAGCAACAAACTGACAATAATCTGGATTTATTTAGGATTAAAACTATATTTACCTAAAAATATTAGGAAAAACAGAGCAATACTCTTTCATGTACTACCCGATCCCCGACAGCGAAATCGACCAATTCATTGAAGAAGACGTCCCCTATGGCGACCTCACCACTACCCTGCTCGGCTTCGGCCTGACGCCGGGCGAGATCACCTTCACGACCCGCGAGCGCACGGTGGTCTGCTGCACTGAAGAGGCTGGTAAGGTGCTCGCGAAATGCGGAGCAACCGTGCTCGACTCCATACCTTCGGGAACACTGGTCGAACCCGGCACGATGATCCTGACAGCCGAAGGCCCGGCAGCCGCTCTGCACGCCGCCTGGAAAGTGGCGCTGAACCTGCTCGAATACGCTTCCGGCATCGCGACTCGTACCGGCACCATCGTCGAGCGGGCACGCGCGGCCAATCCGGGCGTCAACGTCGTCACGACCCGCAAGTCCTTCCCCGGCACCAAGAAAATCGCCATCAAGGCAATCCTCGCTGGCGGCGCGTTTCCGCACAGGCTCGGGCTGTCGGAGTCGATTTTGGTCTTCACCCAGCACACAGCCTTTATTGGTGGCCTCGACGGATTCCTTGCGATGATCCCTGAGCTGCAACAAAAGACACCCGAGCAGAAAATCCTCGTCGAAGCGGACAGCGCCGAAGAGGCGCTCCGGATCGCCAAAGCCGGGGCCGATGTGGTACAGGTGGACAAGATGCCGGTTGACGAGTTGACCGCACTGGTGCAGGAGATCCGCACAACATGCCCCGGCGTGGCGGTGTCCGCTGCGGGAGGAATTAACCCGGAGAACGCTGCTGCCTACGCCGCAACCGGCATCGACATCATCGTCATGTCGTCGGTCTATTTCGGCAAACCGTCGGATATCAAGGCAGTCATCGGCCCCAAATAATTATCACCAGACACCATGAAGCAGCTCCTCCACACGATCACGACCGCACTCTTGGCGATCATGCTGACCGCAACCAGCGCGCTGGCCGGGCAAGTCAACCTTTCCGCGGCTGCAAGCATGAAAGATGCACTCAACGAGATCACCGCTGCTTATGAGGCCACACATCCCGACACGACCTTCCGCAAAAACTATGCGGCTTCGGGAGCACTGGCGGGGCAGATCGAGCAGGGTGCTCCTGCCGATCTGTTCATTTCGGCCAACGTGAAGTGGATGGAGTATCTGAAAAAACAGCGACTGGTTGAGCTGTCGAGCGTGCGCACCTTCGCCTTCAATGAGCTGGTCTTTGCCGGAACGACCGCAAAGAAAGTCACCGGCATGAACGACCTGCCGAAGCTCGGCAAGATCGGCATCGGCAGCCCGAAAAGCGTGCCCGCCGGAGAGTACGCGATGCAGGCCATCGTAAAATCGGGCCTCCAGCAGAAGCTCGCGGGCAAGCTCATCATGGCCAAGGATGTGCGCGAAAGCCTGATGTACGCTGAACTCGGTGAGGTTGATGGCTCATTCGTCTATCGCACCGACGCGCTACTTGCGCAACAAGCGAAAATTCTGTTCGTCGTGCCCGGCAAGCTCTATCCGCAGATCAGCTACCCGATGGCGTTAACGGTAACCGGCGCAAAGAAAACTAATGCAAAAAGCTTTTACGCCTGGCTGAAGGGCAATGAGGCTCAAACGATTTTGAAAAAGTACGGCTTCTCAGTGAAGTAAGCAGCAACGAGTGCAACGATGAACCTCACTCCGGACGACCTTACAGCCATCGCGCTGTCGATGAAAATCGCCGTCACCGCAACGGTGATTTCGCTGCCGTTCGGCTTCGCGACGGCGTGGCTGATGGTCTTCAAGCCGTTCCGGGGCAAGGTGCTGCTCGAAGTGCTGGTGAACCTGCCGCTCACCCTGCCGCCGGTGGTGATCGGCTACTTCCTCTTGCTCATGCTCGGGCGCAACGGCTGGATTGGCCAGGCGCTCTCGTCAGTCGGCATCGAGCTGGTCTTCACCTGGAAAGCCGCCGTCATCGCCTCGGCTACCGTAGGTTTTCCGCTGCTGGTGCGCTCCATCCGGCTCGGCATGGAGTCGATCGACCGCCAGCTCCTCGAAGCCTCCCGAAGCCTCGGCGCGCCATGGTACGACACGCTCGCAACGGTCATCCTGCCGCTCTCGCTGCGCGGCATGGTGGCCGGATCGTCGCTCATGTTCGCCCGCAGCCTCGGCGAATTCGGCGCGACCATCATCGTCGCGGGCAACATCCCCGGCCTCACCCAAACGATTCCGCTCGCCATCTACGACTACGCCAGCTCACCGGCAGGCACCTCGATGGCCCTGTCGCTCTGCCTGGTCTCGGTTGCGCTGTCGGTATCGGTACTTTTCGTGCATGAGGTGCTCGGCAAAAAGCTCGAACACGGGGGGCAGGCGTGAAGCTCAAAATCGACATAGAGAAGCGGCAGGGCGACTTTTCGCTCAAGGTCAAGACCGAACTTTCCGGCGAACGGGTGGGCATTTTCGGCGCATCGGGCAGCGGCAAATCGACGCTGATTCACCTGATTTCCGGATTAACGAAGCCCGACAACGGGCGGATTGAACTTGACGGCGACTGCCTGTTCGACAGCACAAAAGGGATCGACCTGTCGCCCGAAAAGCGGCGCATCGCCATCGTCTTCCAGCAGGCGACGCTTTTTCCACACCTCAGCGTAAAATCAAATCTGCTCTACGGTTACAAGCGCTGCAAGCCATCAGAACGGCGTATCGACCTCGAAGCAGTCATGAAAGCGCTCAATCTGGAGCACCTCGTCGAACGCGGGGTCAACAAGCTCTCCGGCGGCGAAAAGCAGCGCGTGGCGCTCGGGCGGGCGGTGCTGGCCAATCCGCGCCTGCTCGTCATGGACGAACCGCTCTCGGCGCTCGACGACTCGCTGCGCTACCAGATCATCCCCTACCTGCGCAGCGTCAGCGAAGAGTTCGGCATTCCGTGCCTCTTCATCTCGCACTCGCTCACCGAAATGCGCCTGATGACCGAGCAGGTGATGGTCATCAAACAGGGCCAGCTCGACCAGATCACGACGCCGAACAAACTCGCACGCGCCAACATGGCGCTCAGCCCCCACGGCTACCTCAACCTCCTGCGCCTCAGCAATCCGTCCGTGCGCGAAGGACTCCACCATTACCCCTGGGGCGATCAGGAACTGATTATTTCGGATGGACGGAAGGATGGCGCATCGCTTTTCGAACTGTCATCGCGCGACATCATCCTCTTCAAAAATCACCCCGAAGCCATCAGCGCCCGCAACCTGCTCGAATGCAACGTCATGGAACTCTTCGACGCCGACGGACGCAAGGGCGTCGTGCTCGAATCGGACGGCAAAACCCTCGTCGCCGAAATAGTCCGCGCCGCCGCCGAAGAGCTGGGCATCAATCCCGGCACGACGGTTTTTGCGGCGATTAAAGCGTCCGCTTTCAGAAAGTTGGGGTGAACAAAAAATCGTCCGCTGATTTTTAAAAAATACGCCTCAGCAGGAAAATTCAAATTCGACACTCACCCGCACGACTTATCGTTGCAATCAGCCTCCGACGATTCACCCTCCGGCTTCAAAACACAGCAGTTCGGGCCCTGGATCCATCGGCAGGTCGGATGGGCAAGCCAGGTTCCCACAACGGGAGCGGTCAGGTAAAGCCAGATCGACGACAGGTTACCGGACAGCAGCGCCGGGGCGAGCGAACGGGCAGGGTTCATCGACGCTCCGGTGAGCGGGCCGCCGACCAGCGCTTCGAGCGCAATAGTGCCGCCAACAGCTACACCCGCCATGATGCCCTTCTCCATGTGGCCCGTTGAGACGTTCAGAATGACGAACATCAGCACAAACGAAAGCAGCACCTCGACGATGAATGCGCGAGCAAGATCAATTCCCGGCAACGTAGACCCCAGCGTGGCGCTCTCCGGAAAAAGCAGGCGCAGTGCGGCGGCTGCGGCAAGAGCCCCGATAAGCTGGCTACCGATGTACCCCGGAATGCTTCGCTTGTCCAGACGGCCTGCGAACACGAAGCCGAGCGTCACCGCAGGGTTCAGATGCGCGCCAGAAACGTTCCCGACCGAATAGATCATGGCCATCACCACCAGCCCGAAAACGGTGGAAACCCCCAGGTGCCCGAGCGCTCCCCCGAAACTTTCGTTGACCACAATGGCTCCGCATCCGGCAAACACCAGCGCGAAGGTTCCGATTGCTTCGGCGATAAACAGATTTTTTTTCATAGTTCGATACAACTGAACACCAGTTAGATTGATTCGTAGTGCTCGCGGGTTAACGAAAAAATTACTTTCAAAAAAAATAGCAACCCACATGCTCTTTGAAATGTAATAAATCCGGCAAGCCTCGGTACCAAGGCAACAAAATTGCAACGTTTTGACAACCCACCGCGCGCAAAATCAAAAAGAAACTTGCCGGCTATGGAACAGGATTTTTTTCTCGAAACGGCAACCTTCAGAACATCTCATCAATGATGTTTCCACAGACATTCGTTATATTTGTAAGAACATAACGAATCAGGATTGCCGGCAAAGCCGCATCCGATGTACCAACAACAAAAATCACCCCTGCACAACCATGAACATCAGCGCACGTAACATCTTCAAGGGCACCATCACCTCCATCGCCAAAGGCGCGGTCAATGCCGAAGTGACCATCTCCCTTACCAGCGGTGCCCCGATTGTTTCGACCGTCACCATCGGTGCTGTCGAGCGGCTCGGCCTCAAGAAGGGTATGGAAGCCAGCGCAATTATCAAGGCCAGCACGATCATTCTCGGCACCGACCTGCACGATGCGAAGGTGAGCGCCCGGAACATCCTCTGCGGCACCATCACCCGCCTGATCGACGGGCCGGTGAGCTGCGAAGTCGATCTTGAAATCGGCGGCGGCGAGACGCTTTCGGCAGTCATCACGCACGGCAGCGCGAAGAATCTCGGCCTTGCCGAAGGCGGACACGCCTGCGCCATCTTCAAAGCATCCAGCGTGATTATCGGCGTGGAGTAAGCAAATCGTCTCACCGAGTAAGAACTTCTTCCAAAGGACTTACAGGTCGCATAAGCCTGTAAGTCCTATTTTTTTTACCTTGAAAAAAGCCTTCTCAACCAACTCCGACTGCCATGCCAAATTCAGGAAAAAAAGTCTGTTTCATGACCGGCGCCTCCGGCAAGCTCGGCGCGGAGATCGCTCTGGCTGTTGCCGGACAAGGGTATTCGATTTTTTTCACCTGGGGCCATTCAGAAGAGAAGGCTAAAGAAACACTGGAAAAAGTCAGGTGGGTAAGCCCGGAATCACAGATGGTGCAGTGCGACGTGTCGAAAGTGGATGAAATCGAACAGGCTTTTACTGCCTTCAGCGACCACTTCGACCGCCTCGACCTGCTCATCACCAGCGCGTCGAACTTCTACCGCACCAACCTCCTCGAAGTAAGCGAGCAGGACTGGGACAGCCTGATCGACACCAACCTCAAAGGCACCTTCTTCACGATGCAGGCGGCTGCCCGGATCATGACGAAGCAGCCGTTCGTCTCGCGCATCATCACCATGACCGATATTTCAGCCGGCATGGTGTGGAGGAATTATGCGCCCTACACGGTCTCGAAATCTGGCATCCAGCATCTGACGAGAATCTTCGCACGAGAGACCGCGCCGAACATTCTGGTGAACTCCATCGCGCCGGGCACCATTTCCGCCTACCCCATCCGGGCGGATGAGCCGGAAGCCAACCTGCTCGACAAAATCCCCTTGCAGCGCTTCGGCGACCCGATGGACATCGTCGGTGCGATCCGTTTCCTGATGGAGAGCGAATACATCACCGGTCAGATCATCAACGTTGACGGCGGCCGGTTGCTCTATTGATGAATAGTGAGCGGTGATGAATAAATCCCGCAGGCCCACCACGGAGGTTGCGTGAACCGCTATACGGGAACGGGCCAGCCGTTGCATCTGTTATTTTTTCTATATTTAGGCAAGAACAGACTCGTTCAACCAGACCCCATAACCTCCCATGGAACAGCAGATACCGGTCAACCCGATGCCGCAGGAGCAGCCTGAAAAAAGCCCATCCGCTTTCGATGAACTTCCCGAACCGATCAGGGAGGTCGGGCAGATGGCCTCCGAAGCGCTCAACGAGTTCAAGCAGAGCGAAACGTACGAGCAGATTCTTGATGCAAAGGAGAAGGCGCACAATTACATTACCGAAAATCCGGTAAAATCCTTTTTCTATGCCCTCGGCGCAGGAACCGTTCTGGGCTTTATTCTGAAGAGGAACAAATAGTGAACCGCCATCGCATGGAACCACAGCAGAAAAATCGAGACCAGAAGCAAACACAGAGCCGCAAGGGCGTGCCGGGGCTGATCGAGGATACGATTACCTCGACCGTCGATGATATGAAGGCCATTGTCGATGCCAAACTGGAGCTGTTCCGCATCGAGATGACTGAAAAAGTGGCGCTGGCCAGTGCCGTGCTGATACTCGCAGTGGTCTTGCTGATCGGAGCGGCCTATATGCTCACTTCGTCTGCTCTGCTGATTGGTGAACTGCTCAGCCATCCCTGGCTCGGCTATTTCATCGTCAGCCTGGTATTCCTCGGCTGTTTCGCGTTCTTCACCAAAGTCAAACCCGAGGCGCTGAAAAACTTCATCCATAAAATCCTTCTCTCCGCCCATGACTAAGGCTAATGACCCACTGAAAAGCATCCAGTCGAGAATCGACGAACTTGAACAGACCATCAGCGAAAGAGGGGAACAGATCAAATCGAGAACTCATCAGTTGAAGAAGGATCTGCAGGATGAGCTTTCGCCTGTCGAGCTTGTCAAAAGACATCCCGTGGAGTCTGCGGGAATCTCTTTCGTCACCGGCATTCTCGCTGGTCGTGCCGTCAGGGGACTCATCAGCCCGAGGAAGCCAAAAGCAGCCAAAAAGAAAGTAACGACCGGCGAGCCCGCAACAAAAAAAGCGACCATCCCACCCGAACTGTCGCCACTTAAAGTAGCCCTGGGTTCTATCGGCATCGAACTGCTGAACACCGGTAAGGATCTGGCGATAACCTGGGTCAAGAGCCGCGTTGAATCCAAAACCAGGAAGCCGGCCTGAACCCTGCGGAAGAAACTGCGGCCTGAGCATACCAACAAATCAATCCCACGCAAAAAGGGCGGCCACACAGGTCCGCCCTCATTTTTTTCTAAGCATTTGTCAGTTCGCCATCTCTTACCAGTTTGAAATCATACGGTTGAACAGTTCATCGACAGCCATGTCGATAGCGCTGTCGATGGCGCCTTGCTGCGCTGAATAACTGCCGGCCTGATAATCGGCAAAACCGACAAAGGTTTGCGAAAATAGCTGCTCGTGCTTGACCATGTCTTCGAACTCAGCCTTGAGCACAATGGTGACACGGTTCGTGACTGCGCGCTCGGTCGAGCTGCCCAACTGGCTCGGTTCGTCGGCGTAGGAAAGGATGACACCCTTGAGCACAGCGTTGGCTCTGGACAAATCAGGTTCGATGGAGAGGTCGCTCTGCGCCTCGACTTTGTTGACCAGCCGCCGCGTGCATCGCTCACGGAACTCGGCGATGCCGGCCTGCGAGGCATCATCGAAAAGCGGCACGGCAACGGTGTGCAGATGCTCCGGAATCGAGGCCCCCGAAAAGCTGTAACAACCTTGCAGAATAACGGTCAGCAGGCCGAAAAGAAGCAACAGGGTTCCGGTTCGCTTGTGCATGGCGTTCATTGGTCAATAAATTGTTCGATCGATGCTACCGGTCAGTTTACGAAACGGATAGCTCAACAGCATCATCTTCTTGCGTTTTCCATCGAGCGCGGACAGGTACTGCCCGGTCTTGCCGTCACTCCATGAGGAGGCCATCTTCACGGCGTAACGAGCGGCAAGATCGGGGCTCTGCGCGAAAATGTCGAGAATCACGTTGAAGGTCTTCAGCTGTTTTTGCAGCTCTGGAGTCGCCTCTTCCGGATGGTTGATCTCGGTTCTGACCAGACCCGGATGTAGCAGCATAATGGAGAGCGGCGTCTTTTTGTACTCCTCGGCCATAGCAAAGGTGAAGCGGGCGATGGCAGATTTGGTCGATCCGTAGGCGGAAATAAAAGGAGTATTCGAGCCCTTGTCGGTACCCGATCCGGCCGTGTTGATGATCTTGCCCGCCCTGCCGGAGGACAGAAAATAGCGGGCAGCTGCGCGGCTGCCGTGGTAGGTTCCCTTGAGGTTGATGTCGATCACGCGGCTCCACGCTTCCGGATCGCTATCGCAGACGCTGGTGAAAGGGTCGGAAATCCCGGCGTTGTTCACAAAGCAGTCGATGGCGCCGAACCGTTTGACTGAAGCCTGCACCAGCTCCTCGACCGCCTCGTATGAGGAAACGTCGCAGACGTGGCCCCAGGCCGAACCATCGGGAAACTCTCGGAGGGAGGCATCGACATTTGCCTGGCGGCTGGAAGTGATGACCACTTTGGCCCCCTCTTTGACGAACGCATGGGCAATCGCCCGGCCGATTCCCTTGGTAGAACCGGTGATGATGGCGACCCTGTTTTCGAGCTGTTTCATCTCAACGTGGTGATTTCCAGGTCAGCTTCCGGGAGCGCCGAAGCCGATCAGTCCTGCTTTTTGGCGGCCTGATCGATCATCGCCTGAAGTTCCGGATGGCTTTCGCCGTAGGTTTCGAGCGGAATGCCCTGCTCGATCGCCTCCCAGGCCTGCCGAATGCTTTGTGCACCGGCTTTGGGGCCCATCGGATGACCGAAGATGCCGCGTCCCGGCACGAAACCGAAGTCAACGCTACCGACCTTTTCGTACACGGTCTGAAGCGTCAGGGCTGAATCGCTGCCACCCGGCACGGGCAAGCTCGGTTTGATATGGCCCATCGGCTTGGTGCACTCCTCGACGTTTTCGAGCACCTCCTCCTCGGGGGTCATCATGCGCCCACCAAAGCCGGGCATGATGATAGCGTCCAGACCGGCAAGGCGTTGCAGCTTGGTCATCACTTTGGAGTGGATGCCGAATTTCTCCATGCGGCTGAAGGCGGCAATGAACGGGAAGTGGCCAATCAGCGGTACTTGCGTGTAGTCGCTGAGCATCCTGACGGCGCTCAGACCGACCGGCAGGGCGTTGATCAGCAGCGCATTCGCGCCATTGCGCACGGCGATATCGTGCTTGTCGATCAGGCTGTCAACTTCGTCGGTGATGTTGGCCAGATAAACTTTGGGATCACCGGTCTCGGCCTCGGCTTTGCGCCGCGCCTTGCCGAGAAACGCCGAACGTTCGTCGATGGACGACCAGGTCACGTCGGCCAGCATCTCGTCATCCTTGGCAATGTCGAGACCGCCGAGCCAGCTCTGGTAGGCGATTTCAGCAAACTCTTCCGGACTCAGGCCGATGTTCGGCTTGACGACGCCGAAAAAGATCGGGCGGTTATGCGCGTTGAGCACGTCGCGCAGCCCCTCGATGCCGAACTTCGGGCCGGCGAATTCGGCCAGGTAGCTGTCGGGAAACTGAATGTCCATCAGCTTCACCACCGGCACGCCCGGCGTGAAGAAGGTTCCTTCGCCGCATACCGCAGTCAAGAGGTTGGGCAGCTTGGGACCGAAATTGCAGTGCGGATGAGCGATCGTCACCCGGCAGGCGTGAATCTTGCCGGACTCTGAATGCTTGACCGGGTAGCTTAGCTGCTCAAGCTCGCCGAGCACGTCGAGGCCAATCACCCTGGCGGCATGCACAGGACGGAAATCCTCATCGACATCGACCCGTTTCCACTGAGCGGTTGACTGCTCGCTGCAGAAATGGGCAAGCGCCGTCTCGATCTCGCCTACGGTTTCGAGATAGTAGTCGAGAACAAGGTATTGCTCCATGTCGAGCGATTCCCTTGAAGCAAAAAAACCTTTGACGTCTTCAGCATTCATAATTCGATTCGATCAGCCGCTGCAGTTATAAAAACGCGGGAGGCAGTGTTCGCGCTGCCTCCCGTTTGACGGTGAAGGCGGTCAGTGCCGCCCGACAGTTACTTTCCGGCGACGAGCGAGTTGAAGTACTCGTAAGCCTCGTTAGGGTTGTAGCCTTCGTGCACGATCTTGTTGACAGCCAGCATCATCTCCTCGGGGTTGTCGCTCTGGAAGATGTTACGGCCCATATCGACGCCAGCAGCACCCTCCTGGATCGCGTTGTACGACATGGTCAGCGCGTCGAGCTCGGGGAGCTTCTTGCCGCCAGCCATAACGATCGGCACCGGGCAGGAGGCCACGACGGTCTCGAAATCTTCCGGCACGTAGTAGGTTTTGACGAGCTGTGCGCCGAGTTCAGCGCAGATGCGCGTGGCCAGGCGGAAGTATTTGGCGTCGCGCACCATGTCCTTGCCGACAGCGGTCACGGCCATGGTAGGAATGCCATAGCGGAGGCCCATGTCAACCAGCTTGGTCATGTTGTGAATCGAACGGGTCTCGTACTCGCCGCCGATGAAGACCTGAAGCGTGATGCAGGCAACGTTCATACGGATGGCGTCCTCGATGTCAACGGCCAGCTCCTCGTCGGACAGCTCCTTGAGAATGCTCGGCCCGCCGCTGCACCGCATCACGACCGCTTTGGTGAGGCTCGGCGGAACGGTGGTACGAAGGATACCACGGGTCAGCATGATAGCATCGGCGTGCTTCATGAGCGGCACGATGTTCACGTCAGGGCGTTCCAGACCGGTGGTCGGACCCTGGAAGTAACCGTGGTCGATGGCGAACATGACCGTCTTGCCCGTATCGGGGCGGAAAATCCTCGAAAGGCGATTCTTCATGCCCCAGTCGAGCGAGTGGGCGCCTTTCAGAAAAAAGCCATGGGTATCGACCGGAATATCGGTGTAATACTCTTTGGCCTGTTTGTCCTTATCGTACTCCGCCATCGTCGTGACCTCCTGATTCGGTTATTGAATGAATAGTAAAACTGTGATGCTCACCTGAGCGCGGCAGCGATGTTGCCACCATCGACCGTGGTGATCGAGCCGGTCGTCTTGGCTTCGAGCGCCAGATGCACGAACGCATCGGCCACATCTTCAGCCGTCACCTCAAGGCCGAGCAGGTTGCCGGCCATATAATCTTTTTCGCTCAGTCCGCGTGCTGCCGAACGAGCCTTGATCATCTCCGGCGTAAGCAGGCCGCTGCGGATCCTGTCCGCATTGACGCCGTTGGCACGAATGCCGTCACGTCCGTGATCGAGTGCGTACTGGCGGACGAGAAAGAGCGTAGCCGCCTTGGGCAGACCGTACGGGCCGAAATCGGCACCGGGATTGACCGCCTGCTTCGAAACGTTGAAGAGCAGCGAACCGCCGATCTTCTGAGCACGCATGATTTTAACCGCGTTCTGCGCGACCGTCTGGTGCGAGAAGAAGTTGATCTCAAAGCTCTTGCGGAGCAGCTCGTCGGAAACATCGCCAATCCGACCTTGCAAAGCGACACCGACGTTGGAAACGATGATGTCAATACCGCCGTAGGTGCGGCAGATCGTATCGAACGCACTGCGTACGACTGAGGCGTCGGTCACATCGCAGGGTATCGCCAGCGTACCAGCGCCGAGCTCTTCGGCAGCTTTGTTGAGCGCCGTCGGATCGAGATCCATGATCACCAGCTCCGCGCCTTTCTGCTTGAAAGCCTTTGCCGTAGCGAGGCCGATAGCCCCAGCGCCGCCGGTGACCATCACCACCTTGCCGGCGAACTCGCCACCATTTCGGTTCTTGCGCACCTTGGCCTGCTCCATGTCCCAGTACTCGATTTCGAATGCGTCGCGCTCCGAGATCGACTCGAAACAGCCGATCGATTCGGCATCGAGCATCGCCAGCGCCGAATGCTCGGCGATGTCCGCCGTGAGCTTCGCGTCGACTGCAGACAGGCCCAGGCCGAACAGCCCCAGCCCCGGCACAAGAACCACGCGCGGCATCGGATCGATCATGGAGACCTCCATTCCTGTCGCCTGCTGCTGGCGCTCGTAGTAAGCACGATACTCCTCAACGTAGCGCTCGACGCGCTCCCTCAACGCCTTGCCGAATCCCTCCAGATCAGCGGCATCCGGCGCAGGTGCTACGAGCGGATGGTTCTTGGTTCGGATGATGAAATCAGGCGTCATCGCGCCTTTGCGGGCAAACGTTTCGAGATCGGCGATTTTGAGATAGTCGAGCAACGCGGGCGAGTTGCGGAATTCGAGCACGAAGCTCTGGTAATCCTTTTCTCCGGGCGTCTTCTCGAAGGAGCATGCGCCTCGCACAATCGGAGCAACCTGCTCGACTGTAGCGATGGAGGCGGGCATCGGAACCGAAGCGAACACCTTGCGCTCGGCTGAAGAAATGCGTTCTTCGATGCGGTTCACCCCGTCAATCATGCGGTCGTAAGCCTCTTTGGCCGAATCACCGAAGGTCACCAGACCGTGCTTGTGCAGCACCATGCCTTCGATTGAAGGGTTCTCTTCGTAAGCCTCGAAAGCTGACTTGGCAAGCCCGAGGCCAGGCTGGATGTACGGAACCATGCCGTAGCCATCGCCGAGCGCCTCGCGGCACATGCGGTCGCCTTCGGTCTGGTTGCTCAGCGTGAGCAGGGCCAGCGAGTGGGTATGGAGAATGTAGCGGTGCGGCAGAAAGGCATGGAGCAGCGTCTCGATCGACGGGCTCAGCGACCGGCTCACCATGTGGTCGGTCAGGGTAAAGAGGTTGAGATAGAGGAAATTCTTGAACTCCCTGGTCGAAAAGCGCTTGATATCATCCTCGCTGTGGCGCTGGCCGGACGCGTACATCTGTTGCAGCTTGCGAAGCGGATCGAGACGAACCGGAGTGAAGTCCCCGGCATCGACCGAAGCAAGGTTCACGCCGCTTGCCTTGATGAAAATCACGTTGACCTTGTTGCCGATAAAGTCGGTCAGCACGCTCTTGACGGAAGTGTTGCCGCCACCGTGCATGACCAAGCGGTCGTCCTTGCCCAGTAACCTCGAAGCATACACAAGATCGACCAGTTCCTCGGGTGTATCGGCAGCGTTGATACGGCCTGCCGCTATCTTTTCAAGATCGGACTCGTTCCAGAGATTCAGCATACTGATTGAATATTCCTTTGAGCACGGTTAACAAGGCAATTGCACGATTCAGGACTGCATATTCTGCATCTTCCGGGAATGACGCTTCTGAATGAGAAATCCCATGAGATAGATCAGGATGAAACCCGGAATGATCAGGGATAGAAAGATCGTATGATCGTAGGGCGTTTTGAGCTGTCCGGACGACCAGATCATCCAGACAAGTCCGAACCAGAGCGGTCCGACAACCACAAACATCGCATTCCAGAGCGTCTTGAAACTGTAATTCATCTTCTGTGATACACTGTACCGAAAGCTGGCAAACAGAGAGGCTCGATCAGAAGCTCTCCTGTTTCTGCAGCTTTCGTTCGTTGTTTTTTTCGAGAATGATCCTCACCAGATACTGTAAGGCGTTGAGCACGTAGGTCAGGTAGGCTATATACGCCTCCTTGACCAGCACCTCTTCAGAAAAACCCACCCATGCCATCACGAAGTAAAGCAAGTGGAAAAAGGCCGCCACCGTACTGCCCACATCTTCCCAGAGAAACTCCTTTGAATAGACCCACTTATCGAAAATCTCCTTTTCGAAAAACATGCCGGTGATGAACAGGATGGCAAAAAAGAGCGTCTTGAAAAGAATGGCTACGCTGATCCAGTAAAAATCGATGCTGGCCAGATTAAAATAGTAGAGGGTATTGAGCGTTACGCCACCAAGGAAAATGAAAAACTGAAGCGGAGCCAGAATAATCTGAATGTCGGTCCAGACCGATGCGTTACGTTTGGCGAGCTGTTCAGGCGTATAGCGAGGCATAGATTCTTTATAGCTTGCAACTGAATTTGACGATAGATCAGCCTGCACCGGCTGTACGAAGGAGGGAATATAGCAAAATCCCGCTCCGCTGAAAAACACGGAAAAACTGAAATTACAGAGTCGGAACAAACCTGTTTTTACGTCACTTCGCCCAACAACGAGAAAGGAATATTTTGCTAAATTCGGCAGGTTTCGTAGGTTTCACCAGACAGGTTGTACGTCCGCCTTCTATCGCCAGTCGAAACGGAGCTACCCTGCTGTTTAGAGAGATGGTTTTTTCCGAAAATCCGGTTTTTATCTCCTGATGCAATTTCCCGACCCAGAAGCCACCCGGCCGCTGAAAATCCTGCTCGTTTCCCCGCAGGGCAAAATGGATGACGACAGCAACCAGAAACCTCTGTTCCACATGGCGCTCGGCGTCTTGGCCAGCCTGACGCCCCCGCAGCACAAGCTCGAAATGGTGGACGAGCACTTCCACGACGAAATCAACTACGATGGCGACTACGATATGGTCGGCATCACATCAAGGACTCTCGAAGCGACCCGCGCTTACGAGATCGCTGACGAGTTCCGGCGCCACGGCAAGACCGTTATTCTGGGGGGACTGCACATTTCGTTCAATCCGGAAGAGGCCGCAAAGCACGCGGATTGTATTGTGGTCGGAGAGGCCGATAATCTGTGGACGACGTTGCTCGACGATGTGGCAAACAACAGGCTCAAGGAGCGCTACGATGCCGACGATTTTCCACCGGTCAAATCGATCACGCCGATCAATTACGCCCGTATCGCCGAGGCTTCAAAACGCACCAAGGTCGACGGAACCAAGTCTATCCCGATCTACGTAACCAGGGGTTGCCCGTTCAACTGCTCGTTCTGCGTGACGCCGAACTTCACTGGCAAGAAGTATCGGGCGCAAAATCCGGAATCGCTGAAACAGCAGGTCGAAGAAGCCAAGAAGTACTTCTTCAAAGCCAACGGCAAGAACTCCAAGCCGTGGTTCATGCTGACCGACGAAAACCTCGGCATCAACAAGAAGAAGCTCTGGGAAGCGCTCGACCTCTTGAAAGAGTGTGACATCACCTTCAGCGTCTTCCTCAGCATCAACTTCCTCGAAGACCCGGTAACGGTCAAGAAACTGGTGGATGCAGGCTGCAACTTCGTCTTGGCCGGCCTCGAATCGATCAAGCAGAGCACCCTTGAGCACTACAACAAGGGGCACGTCAACTCAGCGGAGAAGTACACGAAAATCATCGAGGATTGCCGCCAGGCAGGTTTGAACATCCAGGGCAACTTCCTGTTCAACCCGGCCATCGACACTTTCGAAGACATCGACGAGCTGGTGCAATTCGTGGAGAAAAACCGCATCTTCATGCCCATCTTCCAGATCATCACGCCCTATCCGGGTACGCAGATGTACCATGAGTACAAGGACAGCGGGCTCATCACCGATGAGGACTGGGAGAAATACAACGCGCTGCACCTGGTCATCAAGTCGGATCGCTACGATCCGCTGCTTTTCCAGTACAAGGTGCTCTCAAGCTACGTGAAGGTTTACTCCTGGCGGCACATCCTGGCCAGAACCTGGGTCAATCCGCGCAAGATGATCAACCTCGTCACCAGCATCGCGTTCAAAACCCACCTTACCGCGCAGCTCAAGGCGTTCGAGCGAGAACACAACATGAATCCCGCCATGCTGACCGGAGTGAAACCCCGGGAAGCAAATGGCTGACGAGCGCGACAGGAAAAACGCACTCGAACACGCCATGCGGCTTCTGGCCGCAAGGGATCATGGCAGAGCCGAACTCGAAGGAAAACTCAAAAAGAAGGGATTCGACTCAAATGCAATCGCTTCGGCAATGGAGCGGCTCGATCAGCTCAGCCTCCTCAACGACCGCACTTTTGCTGGAAGCTGCATGGCAAGCATGGCGCGCCGCCGTCCCGAAGGAAAGTTCAAAACCCGTGCACGGCTGAAGCAGAAGGGCTTGAGCGACGAAATTATCGAAGAAACCATTGCAGGATACGACCAGACTGAACTGTGCCGCAACGCCGCCGAACGCAAACTCCGCACCCTCTCCGGCCCACCCGATACCATCAGAAAAAAGCTCTTTACCTTCCTCCGAAACCGCGGCTTCGATTGGAGCACGATCAAGGAAACAGTCAATGAATTGATAGTTGACAATGGATAATTGATAATTACAGAAGGAATAAGCGGCCAGCTTAAACTTTTTCCTTTCAGATCAGACCGACCCACCTGCTCCCCCCAATGCAAAAAGGCGACCCTGATTTATCTGGATCGCCTTTTTCAATTATCAACTGTCAATTATCCAGTATCAACTGCTACTCCTCCCCGATATGCACGAGCGTACCGATCGGCTCGCCTTTGAGCAAGCGGGTGAAATTGCCTTTCGTGTTCATGTTCATCACCACAATTGGAAGGGTGTTTTCGCGGCAAAGCGTGATGGCGGTCATATCCATTACCCTGAGATTTTTCCTGATCACGTCGAAATAGGAGATTCTCGGGAAGAACTCCGCATCGGGATTTTTCTCCGGATCTGAATCATACACACCTTCGACCCTGGTGCCCTTGATGATGACGTCGGCTTCGATTTCGATAGCTCGCAGAGAGGCCGCCGTATCGGTGGTAAAATAGGGGTTACCCGTGCCTGCCCCAAAAATGACAACTCGTCCTTTTTCGAGATGCCTTACCGCACGGCGTCTTATGAACGGCTCGGCGATCTGCTCCATCTTGATAGCTGTCAGCAGGCGAGTGTAAATTCCCTGCCGTTCGAGAGCGTCCTGAAGGGCAAGCGAGTTGATGACGGTAGCAAGCATCCCCATATAATCGGCCTGAACACGGTCCATCGAAGCGGCTGCTTTCGACAAACCCCTGAAGATATTGCCACCACCGATGACCAGTGCGATTTCAGCACCGAGGTCGCTGGCCTCCTTTATCTCTTCGGCAAACTTTACAAGTACACCGGCATCAATTCCGTATCCACTCTCTCCTGCAAGCGACTCGCCGCTGATCTTGAACAGGATTCTCCTGTACTTTAGCATACCTGCATCTCCTTCTACTGGTTGGCTAAGCGACAAACTTAACTGCTCTTAATAAGTAATAAGCAAAAAAAAAAGCCTCGTATCAACGAGGCTTTTTTCAGCTTCAGGCTCCTAACTGATACCTGACAAAGGCTTTGATTTTGACTTGCGCCTGGTTCTTCTTCATAAAGTCGTCAAGCACGCCGGAAACGCGGGCGTTCTGATCCTTGATGAAGGTCTGCTCGGTCAGCACCACCTCCTGGTAGTACTTGTTGATACGGCCCATGACGATTTTATCAACGAACTCCTCTTTCTTGCCTTCGGCAAGAGCCTGCTGACGGTAAATCTCTTTCTCCTTCTCAACGAGTTCTGCCGGCACAGCATCACGACCGACTTCGATCGGGGAAGCGGCAGCAACCTGCATGGCGAGGTCTTTGGCGAGCGCCTTGGTCTCTTCCGGCTTGTCGGTTTCGACAGCGATCAGAGCACCGAGCTGCGAGCCGGGGTGAATATAGCTTTCAAGCACGCCATCTTCGGCCTTGAGCATCGCAAGACGCTTGAGTTCGAGCTTCTCGCCGACCTTACCGGTCATCGACTTGAGGGCGTCTTCGACCTTCTCGTTGCCGTAGGCTTCACCGAGATTGATGGCAAGCAGATCCTCTCTGGACTCACAGTTGTTGGCGAGTGCCAGTTCGGCAAGCTCATTGGCAAAACCGGTAAACACTTCACCGCGAGCCACGAAGTCGGTTTCGCAGTTGAGTTCGAGAATGACGCCGGTTTTCTGGTCGTCGCTCATCAGAATGCAGACGGCGCCTTCGGAAGCTTCGCGATCAGCACGCTTTGCAGCCATAGCTGCGCCTTTCTTGCGAAGGTATTCGACGGCTTTCTGCATATCTCCCCCGGTCTCTTCGAGGGCTTTCTTGCACTCCATCATGCCGACGCCGGTGGTGTCCCTGAGTTCCTTGACGTCCTTGGCAGAAATCTGGCTCATAGTAGTCTGTAGAAATTATATCGTGAATGTTGCGAAAGGCGCGACCGGAACAGCGGGGGTTCCGGCCGCGTCAAGCGTTAAGATCAGTCGTTGGAAGCTTCTTCTGCGTCCTCTTCGACCTGCTCGTCCATTTCGGCAATCGCTTCCTGCTCTTCCTGAAGCGAACGGGCTTCGATGATGGTATCGGCAACAGCCTTGACCATCAGCTCGATGGAGCGGATAGCGTCGTCGTTGGCCGGGATGATGTAATCGACCTCGTCAGGATCGCAGTTGGTATCGACCATTGCGAAGATCGGAATCCCGAGCGAGCGAGCTTCCTTGATAGCGATGTGCTCTTTCTTGATATCGACCACGAACAGCGCGGCGGGAAGACGATTCATGTTGGCGATACCACCGAGAATGCGTACAAGCTTGTCCTTTTCGCGGAGCAGCATGAGGCGCTCTTTCTTGGTGATCATGTCGAAGGTGCCGTCGGTCTCCATGCGATCGATAGCGTTCATGCGACGGATGCTCTGGCGAATGGTCGAGAAGTTGGTCAGCATACCGCCGAGCCAGCGCTCGCAGACGTACGGCATACCGGCGCGCTCTGCCTGTTCGGCGATGATAACCTTGGCCTGTTTCTTGGTGCCGACCAGCATGATTTCGCGGCCGGTCGAAGCGATAGCCTCGATAGCCTTGAGCGCCTCGTCGGCCATGACGAGGGTCTTTTTGAGGTCGATGATGTGAACGCCGTTCTTCTCCATGAAGATATACGGCTTCATTTTCGGGCTCCAACGGCGGGCGAGGTGACCGAAGTGCACGCCTGCGCGAAGCATCTGCTCGAGCTGGAATTTTGACATGATTGTCTCCTTTGTTTAGTTGATCCTCTACCCTGCCGCCAGCGGCATCTGCTCGGCCAGTTGCCTGACCTCACAGCGCCTCCGGGGGATCCTGAGCATGCTCGGGACACTTCCCCGGGGCTTCATCCGGCAAGCCGGAATGACAGAGTATGTGAGTTGTGTAGTGCTAAGAAAAAATCAGCGTTTCGAGAACTGGAAGGATTTGCGGGCCTTTTTCTTGCCATATTTCTTCCTCTCGACCATGCGGGGGTCGCGGGTGAGCAGTCGTTCCGTCCTGAGCGTCGGGCGAATCGACTCGTCGAACTCGACCAGTGCCCTGGCAATAGCCAGGCAGACCGCTCCGGACTGACCGGTCAGACCGCCGCCTTTCACGTTGACCTTGATATCGAACTCATCCTGCTTTTCGGCGGTAACCAGCGGCTTGAGCGCCTGGCTGCGCTTGAACTCATCCTTGAAATACTCTTCGACCGGCAGCTTGTTGACCACGATCTTGCCTTTGCCCGGCGACATAAATACTCTTGCTACCGAAGTCTTGCGACGGCCTACGGTATCGATAACCTCTTTCATCAGTATTCGTTATTGTTATTGATTGACTTTCATTTCCACCGGCATCTGTGCGGCATGCGGATGCTCCGGCCCGGCGTACACTTTCAGCTTTTTGAAAAGCTGACGGCCAAGGTTATTGTGCGGAAGCATACCCCACACGGCGTGCTCGATCACCTTTTCAGGCTTTTTCTGGAGCAGATCTTTGGCCTGCTCGAACTTGGCGCCGCCGGGATAATGAGAGTGCGAGAAGTAGGTCTTGTCGTCGTGTTTTTTACCGCTCAGCGCAATTTTGCCGGCATTGGTCACGACCACGAAATCGCCGGTATCGACGTGAGGGGTGAACTGCGGCTTGTGCTTGCCTCTCAGAACGGTCGCAACCTGGGCGGCCAGTCTTCCGAGCACCTGGTTCTCCGCATCGATGACATACCATGCCCTTTCCACCTCGCCCGGTTTGGCTGAGTATGTTTTAAAACTTAACGTCTTGCTCATGCTTCTCAATGATTATCTGGTCTATTCCGAAAAATAAGGTCGAACAATGTAATTTATTTCGATTAATTCTACAAACTATTACCTTGTTCTCCTTGGAGAATATTCAGGGCGCTGCTCCACCATTTTTTGATCGCGCTCTATAATTAAATAGCGGACGTCCAGTAAACGCTCCCGCGCTGTTCAAACATGAAACCATTGATCGCTCTGGTTGGCCGACCCAACGTCGGTAAATCGACCCTGTTCAACCGCATTCTCAGGCAGAAAAGCGCCATCGTCGATCCCACGCCGGGGGTAACCAGAGACCGGCACATCAACCCCGGAGAGTGGCAGGGCAAGCAGTTCCTGCTCATGGACACCGGCGGTTACGCGCCTGAAAACGACTCGCTCAGCGTAGCCATGCTCGATCAGACCATGCGCGCCATCGCAGATGCCGATGCGATCATCTTCATGGTTGATGCACGTTCAGGGCTGACCTATCTGGATCTCGACATCGCTAAAATCCTGAAACAGACCTTCAGCGACAAAAAGATTTTCTTTGCCATCAACAAGGTTGACAACCCGCAGCTTGCGCTCGAAGCCGCGGCAATGGTCAGAAGCGGTTTCACCGAACCGTACCTCATTTCGGCCCGTGACGGCGGCGGCGTGGCTGATATGCTTGACGACATTCTGGAAACCCTGCCCTGCCCGGAAAGCGAAGATGAGGAGCTCGACGACGACTCGATCAAGCTCGCCGTGCTCGGCCGCCCGAACGTCGGCAAATCGAGCTTGGTCAACGCACTGCTCGGCACCGACCGGCAGATCGTCTCGGACGTACCCGGAACCACGCGCGATGCCATCGACTCCGTGCTGAAACGCAACGGCAAGGAGTACATCCTCATCGACACGGCCGGACTCCGCAAGCGCACCAAAATCGATCCCGGTATTGAATATTACAGTTCACTCCGCACAGAGCGCGCCATCGAACGCTGCCAGGTCGCCCTCGTGCTGCTCGACGCCCAGCTGGGACTCGAAAGCCAGGATATGAAGATCATCCACATGGCGATCGAGCGCAAAAAGGGTGTACTGATTCTGGTCAACAAGTGGGACCTCGTCGAGAAAGATTCCAAAACCAGCAAGAAGTTCACCGACAATCTGATGATGCAGCTCGGCAACATCGGTTACATTCCGATCATCTTCACCTCGGCATTGACCAAAAAGAACTGCTACCGCGCCATCGACACGGCAGCACAGATCGCCATCAACCGCCGGCAGAAAATCAGCACCAGCAATCTGAATCGCTTCCTTCAGGAGGCGCTCGCCATGCGGCACCCGGCGAGCAAATCGGGCAAGGAGCTGAAGATCAAATACATGACGCAGATCGAAGCTGGCCATCCGGTGTTCGCGTTTTTCTGCAACGACCCGCAGCTGCTTGAAAACAACTTCAAGCGCTTCCTCGAAAAGCGCCTGCGCGAGAGCTTCGATTTCGAAGGCCTGCCGATCACCATGCGCTTTTTACGAAAGTAACGCGCGGGAACGGCGGAAGGTGCGAGTCAGTTCTTGTAACGGCTTTAACAATAAGATCGATCAGCTCTGGCCGATCCGTCGAATCTGATAACTTTTAAATCAATACTATGTCTTCAATACAGAAATCACAGATCGAAGCCGCGCTCGGCACGGTTATGGAACCCGATCTTGGCAGAGACCTCATGACGCTCGGCATGGTTGAGGATATCGCAGTCGATGAGGCTGGCAACGTCTCGTTCACCGTGGTGCTTACCACACCGGCCTGCCCGATGAAGGAGTCGATCAAACAGTCCTGCATCAACGCCATCAAGCAGGCTGTACCTGAAGTCGGCGCGATCAACGTGAACATGACCTCGAAGGTGACCTCCTCGTGCAGCCACGGTGGTGGACACGGTAGTCACGGAGCGCATGGTGGCAATGGCGCGCACGGCGGCCATGGTGGGCATGGTGCGCCGCAGAAGATCGATCTGCCGAACGTCAAGAACATCATCGCCGTTGCTTCCGGCAAGGGCGGTGTCGGCAAGTCCACCGTCTCGGTGAACCTCGCCGTCAGCCTCGCCGCTTCGGGCGCGAAGGTCGGCCTGATCGACGCCGATCTGTACGGCCCGAGCATTCCGACCCTGTTCGGCTTGCAGAACGTCAAGCCCGAGGTCAAGAACAACAAGATCATGCCAATCGAAAAGTTCGGCGTCAAGCTGATGTCCATCGGCTTCCTCGTCGATCCGGAGACCGCACTGATCTGGCGAGGCCCGATGGCCTCCAGCGCCATCCGCCAGCTCATCAGCGATGTGGACTGGCAGGAGCTCGACTATCTGATCTTCGACCTGCCTCCGGGCACTGGCGACATCCAGCTCACGCTTGTGCAGGCCCTGCCGCTCAGCGGCGCAGTTGTCGTCACCACCCCGCAGGACGTGGCGCTTGCCGATGTCGCCAAAGCGGTCACCATGTTCCGGAAAGTGGACGTGTCGATCCTCGGTGTCGTGGAAAACATGAGCTGGTACGAGCTGCCCGACGGCTCGAAAGATTACATCTTCGGCAAAGGCGGCGGTGAAAAGTTCGCCAAGATCAACGCCCTGCCGTTCCTCGGATCGATCCCGATCAGCAGCAAGGTTCGCGAGGGCGGCGACATCGGTACGCCATCGATCATCGCCAATCCGGACGCACCGACCTCCGTGGCGGCAAGCAAGGTCGCCGGCGAAATCGCCCGGCAGGTATCGATTCACAACGCGGCCTGCGCGACCGAGTGAAACAACGAAACGAAGGATAGCCCTTGAACTTTTCAGGGTTATCCTTCCGTTGCATATATTCAGGATTAGTTCAGGAAGGCACAGCCAACCCGTCTATTTTTAACGCACCCTAACAAGTTCAAGTATCATGAAGGATTATCTGCCAAACAGCGACCCATTGTACGACAGAGTCATCAGCGCCCTTGAAACCGTCCGTCCCTACCTGCAGGTTGATGGTGGAGACTGCCAGCTCATCGGCATCACCAAGGATATGGTGGTCGATGTGAAGCTCCTCGGCGCATGCGGTTCCTGCCCAATGAGCACCCTCACCCTCCGCGCCGGCGTGGAACAGGCCATCAAAAAAGCCATCCCCGAAATCGCCCGCGTCGAGCAGGTCTGAGACGCTGAAAAACACAAAATGCAAAACGGCTGCCCGGAAGTTACCGAGGCAGCCGTTTGTGTTTTGTAGCTGTAACTTGACCCTGCGCTTCAGTCGAGATTCCTGAGTAACAGCTCCAGAGAATCATCATTTTTGACGAGTACCTCGCGAGGCTTACTGCCGTCCGCAGGGCTGACAATGCCGTTTTGTTCGAGCTGGTCCATCACTCGTCCGGCACGGCTGAAACCGAGCCTGAGGCGGCGCTGCAGAAGCGAGACGCTGGCCTGCTGGTGCGCAACGACGAGACGGGCAGCCTCTTCAAACATACTGTCGCGCTTTTCCCGATCCTGTCCGTTGCCGGACGACGAACCACCGTTGCCTGCCGGAGGCTCGGGCAGCACACACTCCTCTTTCAGCGCGGGCTGCTCGCCGATAAAGGAGGTGATCGCTTCGACCTCCTGCGTGGAGACGAAGGGGCACTGGATGCGAATCGGCTTGGGCAGGTTGGCGGGCTGGAAAAGCATGTCGCCATTGCCGAGCAACTGCTCGCGCCCGACACGTCGAGAATGGTGCGAGAATCGACCTTGCTGGCCACCTGAAAGGCGATGCGCGACGGGAAGTTAGCCTTGATGATACCGGTGATGATGTCCACCGACGGGCGCTGCGTAGCCACGATCAGATGAATACCCACCGCGCGCGCAAGCTGGGCAAGCCGGATGATCGGCTCTTCGACCTCGCGGCCAGCGGTGATCATCAGGTCGGCAAGCTCGTCAATCACCACCACAAGGTAGCAGAGTGGCTCGTCGGTCATCTTTTTGTTGTAGTCCCCGATATTACGCACACCATTCTGTTCGAGCATGGCATAGCGGTGCTCCATTTCACGCACCACCGACTTGAGCGCCATCACCGCTTTCTGCGGATCGGTGACGATCTGTTCGTCAAAGCCGGGGAATTTTGCGAGAAAGTGGTTCTTCAGGTGCTGATACTGGAACAGCTCGACGCGCTTCGGATCGATCAGCACAAACTTCACCTCGTCGGGGCGCTTCGAGTAGAGCAGGCTGGTAAGAATGACGTTGATCGCCACCGACTTGCCCGCACCGGTCGCGCCGGCGATGAGAAGGTGCGGCATGGTGGTGAGGTCATCGACGACAACTTCGTTGGAGATGCTTTTGCCGAGCACGATCGGCAGCTTCATGGTGCTGTTCTTGAACTTCTCGACCGACAGCACCGGGCGCATCAGCACCGGACGCGGCTTGTTGACCGGAATCTCCACGCCGACCGCGTTCTTGCCGGGAATGGGCGCGATGATCCTGATGCCGCGTGCGGCCATCGCCATCGCCAGATCGTTTTCGAGCGACTTGATGCGGCTGATCTTCACCTCCGGAGCCAGCTCCAGCTCGAAGAGCGCCACTCGCGGGCCGACGGTCGTGGCAATCCGCACGACATCGATCTTATAAATTTTAAGCTTTTCAAGCAGCCGATCCTTGGTCTCAGCCAGGTGCCGTTCATCGAAGCTCTCATCATCGTCCTCGGCGCTGCAACAGGTCGATCGACGGAAAACGGTACTTGACATGGTCATGCGTCCTGACCTTGAGCTTCCGTTCGTCCAGATCGGCTTCGCGCTCCTGCACACCCTTGCTGATGGTCATCTCCGGACCGTTTCCCGACTCCTGAGCAAGAGAAGGTTCGAACACTGGTTCGAGTTCCTCGGGAACAACTGGCTGCTCGGGTTCAGAGAACGTCATGGGAGCTGCTTCCGACTGCAACGGCGTAGTCACAAACTCCGGCTCGACAGGTTTTTCAACCGGAGCTGGTTGAGCCGGAGCATTTTCGATTCTCGACGCTTCGGCCTTGTCAGACTTTTTCCGTCTTTTCTCAAGCGATGCGGCCAACTGCTCAGCCTTTTTCCTGGCTTTGGCCTCCTCTTTTTCGCGACGCTTCTTCGCCTGCCCATCCCGGAAGCCACGCACGGCAGACGAGACTTTTGAAACGAAGGAATGCGCCCCGGCAACCGTCTCCGTAATAAATTTCCGGCCCATGTAAAAAGTGAGCGCCGAACCGAGCACCACCGTCAGCGTCCAGGCTCCGGCATATCCGATGACCGTGGAAAGGAACGAAGCCATCATCCTGCCGGTTGCGCCAGACATGACATCGGCAAACGAGGCCGTGGAGAGCCCAAACATGGCCGAAAGGTCAAGCGCAATCAGCAGGCTGTAGAGGAGAAAAAGCAGCGCCGGCTTGAGCGGTGCCCGTCTGAGAAGACGCCACCCCAAAAGGAAAAACCCGAAAAGCGGCAGCACCGACGGGTAGCCAAGCAGCAGACGCACAAAAAAGCGCGACACTCTGGCACCGAACAGTCCGAAAGGGTTCTGGATGGTCTCGGCAATCGCCTGGGCGCCTTTGGAAAACAGCTCGTACCATGGCAGGTTCGCAATGTACGGTTCGTCAGCGGTATGAAAACCGAACACTGCGGCAATGCAGAACAACGCCACAAGCATCAGGACGATACCCCCGATTTCCAGGCCGAAGCCACTCCTGCGCACAGACTTCGGCGTCGTTTTGTTTTTCGATCTGGGCATCGTCAATTTGCCGGATCAGGGACGGTCGGCATGCACGAACGGAAGACGCCTGACCGTACCGGGTTGAAAGGTGCCGCGAATCTCAACGAAGATCGGCGTGCCGGTTTTCGCATAGTCGCGCAGAAGGCTGGCCGTACCGATAGGCTCCTGAAGCGTCGGCGAAACCGTGCCGCTGCACACCTCGCCGATCTCCTGCTTGTCGGAGTTGTAGACCTTGAAATGCTGGCGCGGAATGGCACGGCCGTCGAGGCTGAAACCGACCACGCTCTTGCGCGGATCAAGCTCGACCTGCTGGCAGGCCTGCTTGCCGATGAAGTTGGGCTTGTCCATCTTGACCACCCATTTCAAACGCGCTTCGAGCGGGTTCACCGTCTGGTCGATCTCGTGGCCATAGAGCGAATAACCCATTTCAAGGCGAAGGGTGTCGCGCGCGCCGAGGCCGATGGGCTGAATGCCGTCATTTTTTCCGGCGGCCATAAGAGCCGTCCACAACGCCTCAGCCTCTTCGTTCGGCAGGCAGATCTCCACGCCAGCCTCGCCGGTGTAGCCGGTGCGGGCTACCATGGCCTCCGCGCCACCGAAAGGCACGGTCGCGAAATGGAACGAAGCCAGCTTGTCGAGCCCGGCCTCCGGAAATACACGCCCGAGTACCTCGAACGCTTTCGGGCCCTGCAGAGCGATCAGCGACAGCTCGCTGGTGCGGTTTTCGAGCGTCACGCCCTCGAAGCCGCCGACATGGTCGCTGAGCCAGGCGAAATCCTTTTCGCAGTTGCTCGCGTTGACGATCAGGAAAAAGGTGTCGGCGCTGACGCGGTAGATGATGAGGTCATCGACGATGCCGCCGTCCGGATAAAGCATCAGCGTGTACTGCGCCTGCCCGTCCACGATCTTGCCGAGATCGTTGGTGGTGACGTACTGGAGAAACTCCAGCGCACGCTCGCCCCTGACGTAGAAATTCCCCATGTGCGAAACATCGAACAGTCCGGCAGCTTCACGCACCGCCTTGTGTTCGGCGATGATTCCGGAATACTGCACCGGCATCAGAAAGCCGCCGAAATCGATCATTTTCGCACCGGCACCTTCATGCCAGGCAGAGAGCGCTGTCTTTTTCATTAATCTCCTTTACCTGATTGGATGAATATGTTGGAATGCCTTCTAAAAAAACATTTAGCCGTAAAGTTCAAAGCACTTTTTCGCAAGCCCCGTAACAGGTTAGCCTCTGCCATTCAGCCGAGGATAACGGCGTCATTCAGCTCGTTGGTATCGTCCGGTTTCCGGGGGAAATGGCGGCTCAAAAGCTTGCCGCACTGTTCGACAGCTGAAGCGATGGCCTCGCCCTGCCGCTGATAGCGAATCCCTTTCGTGATGGTCTCGACCACCCCCTGCCAGGCCTGCTTGCCAACAACGGCGTCGATGCCGGTATCGGCCAGCACCCGGACGCTGTGCTCGTACAGCGAGATGTAGATGAGGATGCCTGTGCGGTCACGGGTTTCATGCACCTTGCGATGGTAAAAAGAGTGGATGGCCGCCTCTTCGACCTCTTCGGCAATCTCTTCGCGGCTAACGAACGGACGCTTCAGCACAGGGAAACGCTTGACAGCCTCGTTCGAAACCATGAAAAAGAGGGCGAACAGCATGAGAAAAAACCACATGTTCTCGCTGCCATACCCCATTTTGTGCCCGATTGTCATGGCGCCACCGATGGCGAGCACGAGGGAAATAGCGCCGCTCGCGGCCATAATCGCCGAAGGGTAGTTGCTGCTCTCGCCGACCGCCATCACGACGATTTCGCCCGACGTGGAAGCTTCCGCCTCCCTGACCTTCTCTTCGATCTGGCGGCGCTCTTCGTCGGTCAGAAACTTCTGAATCTTCTCTTTCATGACATAATCCCGAAATAGTCCGTTACTGCCTACCAGTCGCCCGAGGCTCCGCCACCGCCGAAACCGCCGCCGCCTCCACCGAAACCACCAGAGCCGCCGAAGCCACCACCGGAGGTAAAGATTCCGCCACCCGGCCCCGGATAACCACCGGAGACATACGGCCCGCCACGATGGCGGCCGCCGAACTGGCGAAGATAGAAGTAGAGAATAACCAGAATAATGAAGACGACCGGAATCGATGGCTTGTCGCCCCTGCCTTTCGCCTGTGCGGAAGGATCAGCTTGGTACTCGCCCTTGACGGCGGCCACAAGCGCATCGGCTGCGCCGATAAAGCCCGCGTCGAACTGGCCTTTGGCAAACGCCGGTTGGATAACGCCGCGAATAATGCGGCCTGATTCGAGATCGGTCAGCGTACCCTCAAGTCCATAGCCCACCTCAATGCGCACCTTGCGGTCACCTTTCGAAACGATAAGCAGTACGCCGTTATCCCGACCCTTTTCGCCGATCTTCCAGGCATCGGCGACGCGAATTGAAAAATCCTCGATCGGCTCTCCTTGGAGCGATGGCACCGTCAGAATGGCAATCTGCGTCCCGTCCTCGGCCTCAAGAGCGGCAAGTTTCCGTTCGATCTCCGCACGCGCTGAAGGCGACATCATCGAGGCGTAATCGTTCACCCGCTGCGTCAACGCCGGGACAGGCGGGAAATCGGCCAGAAGCGGCACGGCTGAAAGCAAGGCTGCCAGCACAAGAAGCGGTGCCAGCAGCCATCGAAAAGCGGAGCGATTATGTCTGACCGGCAAGCTCAGAATTTCACCTCCGGCACCGCCCTGGCGGCCTCGTCAGCCTTGAAATACTCCTTGGGCTTCAGCTTGAGCGCCACGCTGTTGGTGAGAGAATTGGGAAACTTGCGGATCGAGAAGTTGAACACCTGAACCGCCTGGTTATAGCGCTGACGCGCCACGCTGATGCGGTTTTCGGTGCCTTCGAGCTGTACCTGCAAATCCCTGAAATTCTGGGTAGCCTTCAGTTCGGGATAACGCTCGACGGTCACCAGCAATCGCGATAGTGCCGAAGAGAGCTGGCCCTGCGCCGCCTGGAACTTCGACATGGCCGCCTGGTCGCTCAGCATCTCGGGCGTAAGCTGTACAGAGGTCGCTTTGGCGCGGGCTTCGACCACCGCCTGAAGCGTCTCCTTCTCGAAATTGGCCGCACCCTTCACCGTGGCCACGAGGTTCGGCACCAGATCGGCGCGCCGCTGGAGCTGCGATTCAAGATCGCCCCATGCGCGGTTCACCGCCTCTTCATTCTGCTGCATGACATTGTAGCCACACCCGCTGAGCATGACAAGGGCCACCAGAAAAGGCAAAACTCTGGAAACAGAGCGAAAATATGATCGGATCATAGCTGTTCGTTTCGTGATTGATAGTTCAGGCATTGTTCATGAAAATATAATAATCGATGCCCCGCCGCAAAATCGAAGCAGCGAATTTTTCAGGTAATATCATTGTATATCTACTCCAATTACAATAACTTGGAAGCACTGCCAGAAAACGGCACACAATACCCCTGAACCCCTACCCCTGATCGCCATGAAGAAATATGCTCTTCACGCCGTCCTGTTGTCCCTGTTTTTCGCATCCCCTCTTTACGCTGCGTTCGACTATCTGCCGGTCGATGCACGGGGAACTGCCCTATCGGGAGCTACAACAGCCCTGTCTGACAACACCTGGGGCATCTTCTCCAATCCGGCAGCGACAGGCCATCGATCCAGCGCAGCTGTGAACTACACCATTCCTTACGGAGATTCCGATCTCGGCGACATTGCCGGAGCGGTGAACATTTCCCGGCTCTCTTTCGATGCCAAAGGCACCATCTCGGTCGGCATTAACCGTTATTCTGCTGACGATTATCATGAGACCACCTGCATCGTCGGATACGGACGGGAGATTCTACCATCGGTTCGGCTTGGCGTCTCGATTTCCCGGATGACTCAGAAGTTCGATGGCTTCGGGGACGATTCAGCGACGGGAGTCAACGCAGGCATCCAAGCGGAGCTCACTCCCATCGTGAGCCTCGGCATCAGCTCGATGAACCTTAACTCCCCGACTATCGGCGGATCCAACACCCACCTGCCAAGAACCACGCTCACCGGCCTGGCTTTTCATTTTCCGACCGGAAGCTTCCTGACCGTCAACGCCCTGACCGACCCCGACCGCTCGAGCCGCCTGCTCGCAGCCGGAGATTTCGTGGTCGCACCGATGACGCACGTCATGATCGGGGTGGGGACAAACCCGTCGCTCATCTCCGGAGGTTTCAGCTTCGGCACCAACGCCATCAAAGCGACGATTGCTGTAAGCCGGAATCTTGACCTCGGCACGACCAGCTCGTTCGGGCTGGAGGCGGGCTGGTAAAATCAGATCATTGCTGAACCGACAGGGGAAAGTTGAACATAAAAAAACAAGTTCACGCTTCAGCTTCCATCTCCTGTGAGTATTTGCCATATCGGGCAAGACCGTTCAGGCGGCTACGTTTGAAGAGCGCTTGCTGTGCAGCGGCCACATTTCTCTCCTGTCCTTGCCAGGCAGCAAGCACGGGGGTCTGCAATGCGCGTCCGTACGAGAAGCTGACCTCCCACGGATGCGAACCCATCGCGTTCATGGCATTCAGGTTGGCGGTGGCCTCCTCGGCGCTCTGACCGCCGGAAAGAAACACGATGCCCGGCACGGCAGCCGGAACGTAACGGTTCAAGCAGCGGATCGTAGCTTCGGCAACCTCTTCCGGGCTATTCTGGCGAGCGCATTTTTTGCCGGCGATCACCATATTCGGCTTCAGCAACATCCCCTCGAACAGTACGCGATGCGCGTCAAGTTCGGAAAACACAGCCTCAAGCACCCTTGAAGTCACCTCCTCGCACCGCTCGATGCCGTGGGCGCCGTCCATGAGCACCTCGGGCTCGACGATCGGCACAAGGTCCTGCTCCTGGCAAAGCGCGGCGTAACGAGCCAGCGCATGGGCATTCGCACGGATGCCGGACGGCGACGGAATATCGTGTTCATCGATCTGGATCACTGCCCGCCACTTCGCAAATCCTGCGCCAAGTTCCCGATACTCGATCAGCCGGTCACGCAGGCCATCCAGCCCCTCGGTGACCTTTTCGCCGGGATACTGTGCCAGCGCTTTTGCCCCTTTGTCAACCTTGATTCCGGGCACAATCCCCCGTTCGGAAAGCACTCTCGCGAAAGGAACACCGTCAATTGTGGATTGGCGAATCGTTTCATCGAAAAGGATTACACCACCAATGTAGCTCTCGATGCCATCGGTGGTAAAAAGAAGTTCACGATACCGACGCCGGGTGGGCTCAGTGGACTCGACATTGATCGAATCAAGCCGCTTTTTGATGGTCGGGGTACTCTCATCAGCCGCCAGAACACCTTTTCCGTTCGACACAATAGCTGATGCTACTGCACGAAGTTTCTCGCTGTCCATACACTCCTCCTCTCGTTTTGCATTCCTTACATCCTGAAATTCCCCCATTCGTTTCACCAACAATGAACGATACGCCTTGATTCCCGAAAAGCTCCGTTATTCAGGAGTAACCGGCCAACAGGATGATGCCGACTGTGCGGGTTGCCCATGACATAACGCAAAAGGGCGGACACACTGGCCCGCCCCTACAAATCACGCCTGATGGATAATTAATTATCAATTATCCATTGTCAACTATCCCCTACGCCGACATACGCTCCACCGTAAACACGCCCTGCACCTTTTTCAGCTTGTCCATCAGCGTCGTGAGCTTGTCGGTGTTCTTGACGAAGATCATGAGGTTGCACACAAAAATGCCGTCTTTTGCGTGCAGTGTGATAGTGCGGATATTGGTGTCGAATTTGGAGATGACACCGGTAATCTGGTTGGTCATGCCAACCTTGTCTTCACCGACGATGCGGATACCCGCCAGGAATTCAGTGTTGAGCTTGCGGTTCCAGGCGACCGAAACGATCCGCTCACTTTTAACGGAGTTTTCGTTGGTGACGTTGAAGCAGTTCTTGCGGTGGATCTTGACCGCGCCTTCGGTGGTCACAAAGCCGATGATGTCGTCGCCGGGCACCGGATTGCAGCACTTCGCATAAGAGTAGGCGATGTTGTTCATTCCGGCAATGGTCACCTCATCCTTGTGAGAGGTGGGGCGTTCCTGCACTTCACGGGCGATCTCGGCGAACTCCTTGTGCGGAGCCTTGCCCTGAACGTCGCCTTCATGTTCGGCGCCCTTGCCGTGCGGACGGGTGATGCTCTCCATCACCTCTTCGCTGCTGATCTGCTGGTTGGCCAAGGCACTGAACAGGTCGGCAGGGGTTTTGATGCCATGCTTGCGGATGGCGCGGATAGCATCGTTTTCGGTAAACAGCCGCTTGGTACCAGTGAGCATCTTGTCAAAGATGTTGCGCCCCTTCTCGATCTCCTTGCGCCGCTCTTCGTTGATGGCCGCGCGAATCTTGAGCTTGGCACGATGGGTCACCACAATCTTGAGCCAGTCCGGCTTGGGCTTCTGGTTCTTGGAGGTAATCACCTCGACCCGGTCACCGGACCGCAACTCGGCGTTCAGACGCACAATCTTGCCGTTAACCTTTGCGCCGATGCAGCCGTTGCCGATTTCGGTGTGAATCGCATAGGCGAAGTCGATCGGCGTTGCCCCGGCGGGCAGAATCTTCATGTCGCCCTTCGGGGTGAAAACGTAAATCTCGTCGTGGTAGAGGTTGAGCTTGAACCCCTCCATGAAGGCGGAGGCCGTGTCGGCATCCTTGATCAGCTCGCGCGCCCACTTGAGGAACGAATCGACGGCGGCGTCATCCTTGGAAATCTTCTCCTTGTAGCGCCAGTGAGCCGCGACACCAAGCTCGGCAAATTCGTGCATCCGGCGCGTGCGGATCTGCAACTCGATGACGTGGCCTTTGGGGCCGATAATCGCCGAGTGCAGCGACTGATAGCCGTTGTGCTTCGGAATGGAGATGTAATCCTTGAAGTGCTGCGGAATTGGCGGATACTTCTGCGTGATGTAGCCGTACACCGCAAAACAGTCAGACAGCTTGTCCGTATCGATGATGACGCGAATGCCATACAGATCGTGGATATCATCGAACTGCTTGTTCTTCAGGCGCATCTTGTTGTAGATCGAAAAAAGATGCTTGGCGCGGCCCTGCACTTCCACGTTGAACCCCTGTTTTTCGAGGTCATCCTTGATCGGCGCGATCATCTTGTTCAGATAGGCCATGCGCTCGTTGCGGCTCAGGCGCACCTTCTTGAGCAGGTAATCGTACATCTTGGGGTCGATGTACTTGAAGGCGAGATTCTCCAGATCGACCTTCATTTTACCGAGACCGAACCGGTGGGCGAGCGGCGCGTAGATGTCGCGCGTTTCGAGCGCCATGCGCAAGCGGCGATGCTCCGGCAGGGAGTCGAGCGTGCGCATGTTGTGCAGTCGGTCGCAGAACTTGATGAGGATGACGCGGATATCCTTGACCATCGAGAGCAGCATCTTGCGGAACCCTTCGGCCTCGGTGGTCTCACGATTGACCATGATGCCGGAGATCTTGGTGAGCCCCTCGACGATGTCGGCTACTTCAGTGCCCAGCTCGGCAGCGATGTCTTCGTAGGTATAGCCGCTGTCCTCGATGACATCGTGCAGCAGCGCCGCCGCAACGGAAACGCCATCAAGCGGAAGCTCGGTCACCAGCAGCTTGGCAACCTCCACCGGATGGTAGAAGAACGGCTCGCCGGAAGCGCGTTTCTCCCCCTCATGAGCGCGATAGCACATGAAAAATGCACGCTGGATAAGCGACTCGTCGTAGTTCTTGAGATTCGCCCGGCAGAGCCGAAGAATTTCGTGCAGTTTCTGGTAATGTTCCTGTTCTATCTGGGCCAGCATGGAGGTTCACCTTTCCGGTAAATATTGTTAACGGCTACATTTTAGTGCTATCAATCTATATAGGAAATATGCCGTACAGTGTCAATGCCATTTCAGCCTGGCATCCGTTCGATTCGCTCTTCGAGCATGAGAATTTCGTCACGCAGGTAAGCCGCTTTTTCGTAATCGGTTTCCTTGGCAGCCTTCTGCATTTCGGTGTTCATCTCGGCCACCATCTTCACCACCTCGTTGCGGCTCAGGGTATCGAGCAGGCCCTGAAGTTCGAGTTCGGGGCGTTTCTGCAACCCGAGGCGCTTGCGGCGGTAGCGCTCCTCGGCGTCGGCCACGCTGGTAGTGTTGAGCACCTGATCGACCGATTTGATGATGGAGCGCGGCTCGATGCCATGTTTTTCGTTGTAGGCCTGCTGGATGCGGCGACGGCGCTCGGTTTCGTCGATCACCTCACGCATCGAGGCGGTGATCTTGTCGGCGTAGAAGAGCACCAGCCCCTCGACGTTGCGAGCCGCGCGACCGGCGATCTGCATGAGCGATTTGTTGTTGCGCAGGAACCCCTCCTTGTCGGCGTCGAGAATCGCCACCAGCGCTACCTCCGGCAGGTCGAGTCCTTCGCGCAGGAGGTTGACTCCGACCAGCACGTCGATGTCGCCCGCACGGAGTTCGCGCAGAATCTGCATCCGTTCGAGGCTCTTGATCTCGGAGTGGAGGTACTGCGACCGCAGCCCGAGCTTGCGGAAGTAAGCGTGCAGATCCTCGGACATGCGCTTGGTAAGCGTCAGCACCAGCGACTTCTGGCCTTTCGCTATGCGCTCCCTGACCCGCGCCAGGAGGTGGTCGATCTGCCCGGCGACCGGATGCACCTCGATCTGCGGATCGAGCAGACCCGTCGGGCGGATGAGCTGCTCGACAACCACCCCCTCGGAGCGCATCAGTTCATGCTCTGCGGGCGTGGCTGAGACGCAGAGCACCTGCGGCACCTTCTCCTCGAACTCCTCGAAGCGCAGTGGACGGTTGTCGAGCGCCGACGGCAGGCGGAATCCGTGCTCGACGAGCACCGTCTTGCGCGACCGGTCGCCGCCGTACATGCCGCGAATCTGCGGCAGGGTGACGTGCGATTCGTCCACGACAACGAGGTAATCCTCCGGGAAATAGTCGAGCAGGCACCACGGCCGCTCGCCCGGTTTGCGACCGGCGATGTGGCGAGCGTAGTTCTCAATGCCGGAGCAGTAGCCCAATTCTTTCATCATTTCGAGATCGTAGCGCGTACGCTCTTCGAGCCGCTGTGCTTCGACCAGCTTGTCCTCGCCGCGCAGAACGTTCAACCGTCCGGCCAGCTCGTCCTCGATGGCCAGCATCGCCGTCTCCAGCTTTTCGGTGTCGGCCACGAACTGGCGCGCCGGGTAGATGAAAGCGTACTCGTCGCGACTGATGATTTCGCCGGTTTTGGGATCGAAGGTCTGGATGGAGTAGATCTCGCTGCCGAAGAACTCGATGCGCAGTGCCAGCTCCTCGTGGCCCGGCACCAGATCGATCACGTCACCACGCACCCGGAACCGCCCGGGCGAAAGATCGACGTCGTCCCGGAAGTAGTGCAGCGACACGAGCATCTGCAGGAACTCGTCGCGATCCATCTCCATGCCCTGCCGCAACTCGATGATTTGGGCCAACCAATCCTCCGGCGAGCCGAGGCCGTAAATGCAGCTCACCGAGCTGACTACGATCACGTCGTTCCGACCGCTGAGCAACGCGCTGGTCGCCCGCAGCCGCAAGCGCTCAATCTCGTCGTTGATCTTCAGGTCCTTGGCAATGTACTTGTCCATCGACGGGATGTACGCCTCGGGCTGGTAGAAGTCGTAGTAGCTGATAAAGTACTCGACCGCGTTGTGCGGGAAGAACTGCTTCAGTTCGCCGTAGAGCTGCGCGGCGAGGGTCTTGTTGTGACTCAGCACCAACGTGGGGCGATTGATCTGGGCGATGACGTTCGAGACCGTGAAGGTCTTGCCCGAACCGGTTACGCCTAGCAGCGTCTGCCAGCGGTCGCCCCGCAGCACCCCCTCGGTCAGCGCCTTGATGGCCGAGGGCTGATCCCCCGTCGGCCCGTACGGACTTTCAAGTTTGAACTCTCCTCCCCGATGCACAACATTCCGCATAGATAACTCTTCGATGATAACGATGACAAATACCTCACAAAGAACTAATAACGCCTGCTTATAGTTCTTCAAGCCTCAGACACGATGTGTCATGACCAGCACGACTGACGGTTTTTTCCCGTCACTTTGCCGGATTTTTCGTAATCTACGGCTTTGTTTGAACCGGAACGAGCGACGGACTGATCTTTACTGAATACGATGAGAACCTATGTTCAACAGCTCTTTTCTGAAATCCACGGGCAAGATGCTCGCCATCGGCGCGGCGTTGCTCCATCTCATTTCCTGTACCTCCATGACGACTGAACACACAACGACCCAGAGCAAGCAGTATCCATACACCACCGTGCCCGGCGATTCTCTGCACACGCGGATTTACACCCTGAAGAACGGCCTCACGGTGTACATGAGCCCCTACCACGACGAGCCGAGAATCTACACCTCCATCGCCGTGCGCGCGGGCAGCAAGAACGACCCCGCCGAAACCACCGGACTGGCGCACTACCTCGAACACATGCTCTTCAAGGGCACAGACTCCATCGGCTCGCTCGACTACGCAAAGGAGCACACGGAGCTTGAAAAGATCATCGAGCTGTACGAAAAGTACCGCGCCACCAGCGATCCGGAGCGCCGTGCGGCGATCTACCGCGACATCGACAGCCTCTCGAACGTGGCCGCGCAGTACACCGTACCGAACGAGTACGACAAGTTGCTCAACTCCATCGGCGCGAAGGGTACCAACGCCTACACCTGGGTGGAGCAAACCGTCTACATCAACGACATTCCGTCCAACGAGCTCGACCGCTGGCTCACCATCGAGGCCGAGCGCTTCCGCAATCCGGTGATGCGCCTGTTCCACACGGAGCTGGAAACGGTGTACGAAGAGAAGAACATGACGATGGACAGCGACAGCCGCAAGCTCTGGGAGGAGCTGTTCGAGGGGCTGTTCACGAAGCACACCTACGGCACGCAGACCACCATCGGCCTGGCGGAGCACCTGAAAAAGCCGTCGATCAAGAACGTCATCAACTACTACCGCTCGTGGTATGTGCCGAACAACATGGCGATCTGCATCGCGGGTGACTTCGATCCTGACGAAACGATCCGCATGATCGACCAGAAGTTCTCGAAGCTCGAACCGAAAGCGGTTCCCGAGTTCGTGCCGCCGGTCGAACCAGCCATCGCTGCGCCGGTCATCAAGACCGTCACCGGCCCGGAGGCCGAAGAGCTGGTGCTTGGCTTCAGGTTTGGCGGAGCCGATTCGGACGACGCCGACATGCTGACGCTGATCGACAAAATCCTCTACAACCAGACCGCAGGCCTGATCGACCTGAACCTCAACCAGCAACAAAAGGTGCTGGAAGGCGGCTCGATGCTGGTGCTGATGAAGGACTACTCGACGCACATTCTCAGCGCCAAGCCCCGCGACGGCCAGAGCCTCGACGAGGTCAGGGAGCTGCTGCTCGAACAGCTCGACCTTGTCAAAAAGGGCGAATTCCCCGACTGGCTGCTCCAGGCCGTCATCAACGACCTGAAGCTTGAAGATCTGAAAGCGCTCGAATCGAACCGTGGCCGCTCGGAAGCGTTCGTCGATGCCTTCGTCTGGGGCATGGATTGGCAGCGATACGTCAACCGTTTCGCGCGTCTCGAATCGATCACCAAAGAACAGCTCGTCGAGTTCGCGAAAAAGCACTACGGCTCGAACTACGTGGCGGTGTACAAAAAGCATGGCGAGCGCAAAAGTGAAGGCAAAATCCAGAAACCCCCGATCACGCCGATCAAGGTAAACCGCGACCGCTCGTCGGCCTTCGCCGAACAGTTGCTGTCGAAAAAAAGCAAGGAGCTGAAACCCGATTTCCTCGATTTCAAAAAGGACATCGGCTACTACGACCTGACGCCGGAAATCAGGCTGCACACCGTGCCGAACCGGGAAAACGAGATGTACAACCTCTACTTCCTGTTCGACACCGGCTCGAACCAGAACCGGAAAATCGACACGGCGCTCGACTACCTCTCCTACCTCGGCACCTCGCGGCTCACGCCCGCCGAGTTCAGTCAGGAGCTGTACCGCCTCGGCGCGGAGTTCACCGTGCTGACCGCCGACGACCGCGTCTATCTGAAGCTCTCGGGACTGAGGGAGAACTTCCCGCAGGCGATTGCGCTGCTCGACGAGCTGCTTGCCGACGCCCAGCCGGATGCTCCCGCGCTGGAGAAGCTCAAGGAGGGCATTCGCAAGGAGCGGGCGGACGACAAGCTCGCGAAGCGCAAAATCCTCTTCGAGGCGATGGTGAGCTACGGCAAGTACGGGCCAAAATCGCCCTTCACCAACGTATTGAGCGAAGAAGAGCTCGAACGCCTCACGCCCGAAGAGCTGATCGCCGAAATCAAGCGTTTCATGAGCTACCGCCACCGGGTACTCTACTACGGCCCGGACTCGCCGGAAATTCTCATGAAAGAGCTGCGCACCATGAGCCACTTCGGCCAACAGTTCCAGCCAGTGCCCGAATCCGAACCCTTCACGGAGCTGGAGACTGCGAAAAACCGCGTTTACGTGGTCGATTACGATATGAACCAGGCCGAAATCATCATGCTCTCGCGCGGCGAAACCTATGATGCCTCAATGGTGCCGCTCATCACGCTCTTCAACGAATACTACGGCGGCGGCATGTCTTCAGTAGTGTTCCAGGAGATGCGCGAAGCCAAGGCGCTCGCCTACTCGGTCTTTTCGGTCTATCGCCAACCGAAGGAGAAGAACAAGCACAGCTACATCTTCAGCTACATCGGCACGCAGGCTGACAAGCTGCCCGAGGCGCTCGAAGGCTTCGGCGAGCTGATGCAGAAGCTCCCTGAATCGCCGGAGCTGTTCGCCTCGGCCAAGGCGGGCATCGACCAGAAAATCCGCACGGAGCACATCACCAAAGCCGACATCCTCTTCTCGCTCGAAGAGATGCGCAAGCTCGGGCTCAATTACGACATCCGGAAAGATGTGTTCCGCGAGGTGCCCGGCATGACGTTCGAGGATATCGAGAAGTTCCATGAAACCCGCCTCAGGAACAAGCCGCACACCATGCTCGTGCTCGGCAAAAAAAACAACCTCGACCTTGAAACGCTCGGCAAGTACGGCGAGGTCAGCTTCCTGACGCTCGAGGAGATTTTCGGCTACTGAGCGGGGAACCTGCCGGATGAGTGCGCAACAGGACAAACAAAACACGGACAGCCACGGGAAAACAAACCTGCGGCTGCCCGGCCTCGGCAAGCTGTCGATCATCGACCGCTACATCATCCGGCAATTTCTGACCATCTTTTTCTTCTCGCTGGCCAGCTTTGCCGCGCTCTTCATCATCATCAACCTTATCGAAAACCTCGACAGGTTCATGAGCCGGCAGATTCCGGTCGGCCAGATCATCATTTACTATCTGAGCGGCCTGCCGGACACCTTTCTCTTGACCAGTCCGCTGAGCGTGCTGCTCGCCTCGCTCTTCGTCACCGGCAAGCTCTCGATGCAGAGCGAACTTCCGGCACTCAAGGCGGCGGGCATGAGCCTGTCGCGCCTGATGAAGCCGTTTCTGCTCGCCACCTTTTTCATCACCGCGTTCAATCTGGTGAACTCCTGCTTCATCACCCCAGCGATGTACGACCTGTCCAAAGGGTACGAAAAGCGCTATCTGAAAAGTCAGAAAGAACAGCAGGAAGAGGCTGTGCACATCAGGGAGTCGAAAAACCGCATCCTGACTGTTGGTCAGATCAACCGGGATCGGCAGAGCGCCGTTTCGGTTTCGCTTGAAACCTTCGACGGCAGTCGGTTGGCTTCGCGCCTTGACGCCGACTCGCTTCGGATCAGCTCGAACGGCAGGCATTGGGTGTTCTACAACACGAAACAGCGAACGTTCGTCAATGGCCGTGAAACGCTCGTCGCCAATCCGGGCGCGGACACCCTCAAGTTGGCACTGGCGAAAAACACCTTCACGATGATCGACGCCGACCCGGACGAGATGAACCTCGTGCAGCATCTCGCTTTCATCGCCCAAAAGAAACGCTCAGGCCTTCCGGGCCTCGAACGCGCCGAAGTCGAGCTGCAAACCAAGATCGCTCTGCCGCTGGCCAGCATGCTCATCGTGCTGATCGGCGTGCCGCTCTCCACGCGCAAAAAGCGTAGCGGGCTGGCGCTCGAAGCGGCCACCAGCCTGCTCATCGGGCTCTTCTATCTCGGCATGCTCAAAACCATCGGCAGCCTCGGTTACGACGGTCTGATAAACCCCGTGCTTGCCGCCTGGCTGCCCAACCTGCTCATTCTTCTGGCCGGTGCGCTTCTGTACCGGTCGGCAAACAACTGACGCCATGCACCAGCCACCCGTCATCGCGCTCATGACCGATTTCGGCCTCGAAGACGCCTTCGTCGGCGTGATGAAAGGGGTTATCGCCACCATCTGCCGCAACGCGCAAGTGATCGATCTGACTCACTCGATCAGCGCCCAGAACGTCCGGCAAGCAGCCTTTCACCTCGACCGCTCCATCGATTACTTCCCGGACGGCACGATCTTTATCTGCGTCGTCGATCCCGGCGTCGGCACCACCCGCCGAGCTATCGGCATCGAAGCGGGGCCATACCGATTCATCGCACCGGACAACGGCCTGCTCACCCCGATCTTCGAGCGCTGGCCGGATGCCAAATGCCACGAGCTGACGAACGCGAACTACCAGTTCGCCAACCCGAGCGCCACCTTCCACGGCCGCGATCTCTTCACCCCAGCCGCCGCCCACCTCGCCGCCGGAGTCCCGCTGGAGGATTTCGGCCCGGCGATTGACGTCGCGGAATGCGCAAGGATCGAGCTCTGGCAAAACAAACCGTTCGATGATGGAAAAGGATGGACAGGGGAAATCATCGCTACCGACCACTTCGGCAACCTCATCACCTCCTTTGAAGCCGAGATGCTTGCGGATAGGGGGAACTGGATGGTTACGGTTGCAAACGCTGAGCCGCTGCCAATCCTCCGAACCTACGGCGAAGTCGAGCAGGGCAAACCACTCGCCTACATCGGCAGCAGCGGAATGATCGAGATTGCGATACGGAACGGCAATACAAAAGCGGAGCTGGGAATTGGCGAGGGGGGCTGGTGGAGATCAGACGGGGTTGATGTGTAGGGGCAGTTTGGGAAAAAGCGCCCACCATGCGTCCCTCCAATTCCCTCAACTATCCATTGTCAACTGTCAACTATCAATTCTTCCCTTCACTCCATAAAACACCAAAGCCGGCGAAACTACCACCGGCTTTGATGAATTTGTCTGTCTCGAACTGGAAATCAGCTTCCGATGTACTCCTTGAGCACCTCTTTGTAGGCGGACTGACGCAGGCGACGGATCGCTTTTTCCTTGATCTGGCGGACGCGCTCGCGGGTGAGTTTGAACTTTTCACCGATCTCTTCGAGGGTCAGCGGGTTTTCCATGCCGATGCCGAAGTAGGAGCGGATGACGTCGGCCTCTCTCGGGGCAAGCACAGAAAGCGAGCGCTCGACTTCGAGGGTGAGCGAATCGCGATTCAGCGTGTGGTCGGGCATGTGGCCGTCGTTCTGCAACACGTCGAGCAGGCGGTTGTCGTCACCCTGCGCGAATGGCGCATCGACCGAAACATGGCGTCCGGCGATCTTGAGGGTATCGGCCACATCCTGCGAGTCCATGTCGAGCAAATTGGCAAGCTCCTTGGTGTTCGGATCACGCTCGTACTCCTGCTCAAGCTGGCTGTAGGCCTTGCTGATCTTGTTCAGCGTGCCCACACGGTTGAGCGGCAGACGCACAATCCTCGACTGCTCAGCAAGTGCCTGCAGAATCGACTGCCGAATCCACCACACAGCGTAAGAGATAAACTTGAAGCCGCGGGTTTCGTCGAAGCGCTTGGCCGCCTTGATCAGCCCGAGGTTCCCCTCGTTGATCAGGTCGCCGAGGGTCAGGCCCTGGTTCTGGTATTGCTTGGCCACCGAAACAACGAACCGGAGGTTACCCTTGATCAGCTTGTCGAGCGCACGCTTGGCGCGTTTGTACTCGACGGTATCAACCGGCATGTCATAGCCTTCCTTGATGGCCATCGTAAGCTTCACCTCGTCTTCGGCCGTCAAAAGATCGTACTTGCCGATCTCCTGGAGGTAACGGTCGAGGGAGAGGCTCTCCCTGTTGGTAATCTGTTTACTGATCTTCAATTGCCTCATGGAATAAGTTCCTCGTTCGAACTTCGCGACACTGTCAGGTGCACTGAACGCTACGGCCTGTCAGTCGGATTACAGCCATCGACCGCAGCAGCGGCTCTCCGGACAAACGAGTTCAAACTCGGAATATCTGAAAAAAATCGGACTTTTTTTGACTCAAGCCTGAAAAAACGCTGTTTTACTGACTCAGCACTTCAAGGTTCTCCTGAAGCTTACGAACCAGCGTACGCGACTCTTCAAGCTTTTCCCTCTCTTTTTCAACGACCTCGGCTGGAGCGTTGGATACAAATTTCTCGTTTGAAAGTTTTTTCTCCAACGATCCGATGTAGGCTGTCACCTTCGAGATCTCTTTCTGCAAGCGGGATTTTTCTTTGTCGAACGATATTAACCCTTCCAGACGAATAAAAAGTTCATTGCCATCCACCACTGATGCGGCTGAATGGGCCGGTCGCTCGACCGTTTCGCCAAGTTCCACATCGCACTTCGTCAGAGCCGGGAAAATACTGCGGCCGGCTTCAAACGCCGCAAGCGCTTCGGGCGATGCGACTCGGACGACCGCCTGCGCGCGCAAGTCATGCGGCACGTTAAAGGCCGAGCGGAGGCTGCGGATTTCCGAAACCATGTTACGCACGAGGTCAAACGCGGCGGCATCTTCTGCCGTCCACGACGCATCGGGTTTCGGCATGGTTTCCCTGGCGATGGTCTGCTCCGTGCCGCGCGGCGCGATGGCGTGCCAGATTTCATCGGTGATGAATGGCATGACCGGATGCAGCGCCTTGAGCACTCCTTCGAGCACTGAAACCGCCAGGCAGACCGCGTGGCGTCCACGCTCTTCGGAGGTTTCACCCGCCAGCTCGCTTTTGAGCGCCTCGACGTACCAGTCGCAGTAGTCGCCCCAGAAGAACTCGTGCACGATCTTCACCATGTCGTTCACCTTGAAGTTCGCCATCGCCTGGTGGTAGCGTTCGAGCATGGCGTTGTAGCGCGACATCAGCCAGAGCCCGGCGGAGGACATCAGCTCGCGCTGAGGCGTGAAGTTCGTGAAGGCATCGACGAACTCTTCGCTGGTGGCGAAAAGCTTTTCGCGCTGCATGAAGACGAAGCGCGAGGCGTTCCAGATTTTGGTGGCGAAATTGCGGCCGAGCTCGCACTTCTCCTCGCCAAAGAGCACATCCTGGCCGAGAGGGGCGATATAGACAATCGTGAAGCGCAGGGCGTCGGTGCCGTAGGTGTCGATCACCTTGAGCGGGTCGGGCGAGTTGCCAAGCGACTTGGAGAGCTTGCGCCCCTTCATGTCGCGGATGATGCTGGTGAAGTAGACGTCGCGGAACGGCACGTCGCCCTTGAAGTGCAGCCCGGCCATAATCATGCGGGCCACCCAGAAAAAGATGATGTCCGGGCCGGTCACCAGCGTGTCGGTTGGGTAGAAGGCGCGGAGGTCGTCGTTGTCGCTGTGCAGGCCCGTCCAGCCGAGCGTGGTCAACGGCCAGAGCCAGGACGAGAACCAGGTGTCGAGCACATCCTCCTCCTGCACGAGCTTGTCGGTGCCTGCGAGGTGACACGCCTCGTCGTAGGAGGCGGCGACCCAGACGTTGCCCTTATCGTCGTACCAGGCCGGAATGCGGTGGCCCCACCAGAGCTGGCGGGAGATGCACCAGTCCTGAATATTCTCCATCCAGTGGCGGTAGGTGTTGATCCAGTGCTCCGGATGGAAGCGGATTTCGCCGTCGTTGACCGCCTTCAGCGCCGGTTCGGCGAGCGGCTGCATCTTGACGAACCACTGCTCGGAGAGGTACGGTTCGACAACCACGTCGGCGCGTTCGGAGTAGCCCACGTTGTGCTCGTACTCCTCCGATTTGACCAGATGGCCCAGCTCTTCGAGATCGGCAACGATCTTGTCGCGGGCCTCGAAGCGATCCATCCCCGCATAGCCGCACTCATCGGTCATGCGGGCATCCTTGCCGATCACCGAGAAGACCGGCAGATTGTGACGCTTGGCCACCTCGTAGTCGTTCGGATCGTGCGCCGGGGTGATCTTCAGCGCGCCGGTTCCGAACTCGATATCGACGTAGTCATCGGCAATGATCGGCACGTGGCGTCCGGCAATCGGCACAACCACCAGCTCGCCGATGAGATCGGCATAGCGCTCATCGTTCGGATTGACCGCGATGGCCACGTCGGCCAAGATCGTCTCGGGACGCACCGTGGCGATGGTGATCGAGCGCGACGGATCCTTGGCGAGCGGGTAGCTCACATAGACCAGCTTGTCGCGCCGCGACTTCATGATGACCTCTTCGTCCGACAACGCCGTCTGCGACACCGGGCACCAGTTGATGATGCGGCGGCCACGGTAGATCAGCCCTTCGCGGTAGAGCGCCACGAAAGTATTGATGACCGCTTCGGAGGCGCGCTCATCCATCGTGAAGAGGTTGCGCCGCCAGTCGCACGAAATGCCGAGCTTGCGGAGCTGGCGCAGAATCAGGCCGCCGTACTCCTCGCGCCACTCCCACACCTTGTCGAGAAAATCGCGCCGACCGAGATCGTGGCGCGTGACGCCCTCCTTGCGCAGCTTCTTCTCCACCACGGTCTGCGTCGCGATGCCAGCGTGGTCGGTGCCGGGCAGCCACAGCGCCTCCTTGCCGCCCATGCGGGCGTAGCGGATGAAGATGTCCTGAAGCGTGTGGTTCAGCACGTGGCCCAGCGTCAGGCTGCCGGTCACGTTCGGCGGCGGCATCAGCACCGTGTAGGGCGTCGCCCCCTCCTGCACCCGCGAGTGTTCGGCGTGGAAAGTGCCGAGCGCCTCCCAGTGCGCGCTTCTCCAACGCTCTTCTACTTCGTGGTGGTTATAGGTTTTGTCAAGATTCTGCGCAGCGGAATGGTCACTCATGAGTATCGTGCAAAGCGAATTTAAAGGTGACGGGCGCCACCCCTCTTCGATAAAGGATGACGCCCGAAATGTTGATCAGAAAACCGTTCAGCCGGCGTTTTCCGGAGCCGGACGTTTTTCGAAAATCTGGTCGATCAGTCCGTACTCCTTGGCCTCGGTGGCGTTCATCCAGCGGTCGCGCTCGGAATCCTCGCGAATGGTCTTGACATTCTGGCCGGTGTGCTTGGCGAGCAGATCTTCGAGCAGGTGGCGGATCTTCTCGATCTCGCGGGCCTGAATGAGAATGTCGGTCTCCTGACCCTGCGCGCCGCCCGAAGGCTGGTGAATCATGATGCGCGAGTGCGGAAGCGAAGCGCGCTTGCCTGCCGTTCCACTGGCAAGCAGGAATGCGCCCATACTGGCCGCCATGCCGACGCAAACCGTCGAGATGTCGGGACGGATGTACTGCATCGTGTCGTAGATGCCGAGACCTGCCGATACGCTTCCGCCGGGCGAGTTGACGTAGATGTAGATGTCGCGCTCCGGGTCTTCCGATTCGAGGAAGATGAGCTGCGCCATGATCAGCCCCGCAACGTGCTCGTCAATGGGAGAACCGAGGAAGATGATGCGCTCACGCAGAAGGCGGGAAAAGATGTCGAACGCACGCTCGCCGCGTCCCGAGGTCTCGATAACCATCGGCACGAGCTGGTTGTTGATGCTGTTTTCAATCGCTCCGGAGTAGAGCTTCTTGGCGTGATGATTGAAACCGAAATTGATGTTAGCCATATGCTTCAAACTTTTTTTGCGGAAACCGGCGATAAGGCCCCCGTGTGTTACAGCTTCGCAGAAATCCTTGCCAGATCGTAACGAAGCCCTGCAAAAGATCACCTAAAATACAGAGACGAAACAAGAATTCCTGAAATCCGGTTCCGCTTTCCTTAAATTAATAAAACAGCACCTCCGTCGCCTCTCCGACTTTTGGTATATTGAACGCTTCATACCACCACTCAAGACCGCCAAATAGCCATGCAGGTACGCCTCATTTCCGTCACCAATCCGCTCATCGAAATCGACGACCGCCAGCTTACCCCCGAAGGCCTTATGGCCTACTGCGCGAGGGTTTCGAGCCCGCATCAGGAGACGCCGGACTACGAGAAGCTGCTCTCCTACTGCATTGACAAGAAGCACTGGAGCGTGTTCGAGATGGTTGACATGACCGTCGAAATCACCACCTCCCGTGCCATCTCCCCGCAGATTCTCCGGCACCGGAGCTTCTGCTTCCAGGAGTTCTCGCAGCGCTATGCCAAAGCGCAGACGACCGAAAAGTACCAGCCGAGGCGGCAGGATACGAAGAACCGGCAGAACTCGCTGGACGATCTCGACGAAGCAACCGTGGCATGGTTCGACGAAGCGCAGGAGAAGATTGCGAAGCTCGCATTCGACAGCTACGAAGAGGCGCTGGAGAAGGGCATTGCCAAGGAGAGCGCCCGCGTGCTGCTGCCGCTCGGCACGCAGACCCGGCTCTACATGAAAGGTTCCGTGCGAAGCTGGATTCACTACCTCGACGTCCGCACCGACCCGACCACCCAGAAAGAGCACCGCGACATCGCCGAAGCCATCAAATCGATTTTCATGGAACAGTTCCCGGTCATCAGCAAGGCAATGGGCTGGAAAACAGTTGAGAGTTGATAATGGATAGTTGACAATAGCAAGGACATCCCGACAAGTCGGGATGCCCTGAACATACCCGAGTATCATACATTTTCACTGTCCACTCAGTCCATTTCCCTCCTCAGCCCACAAAAAAAAGGGCGGTTCACAAACCGCCCTTGAAGAACACTATCCGATACCACTCCGTTTACCCCCGCAGGTGCTTGAACAGCTTGATGAGCTGCAAGCGCAAGTCCTTGCGGTGAACGATCATATCGACGAAACCGTGCTCCTTGAGAAACTCGGCGCGCTGGAAGCCTTCGGGCAGGTCGCGCTTGATGGTATCGCGGATAACTCGCGGGCCGGCAAAGCCGATGAGCGCTTTCGGCTCGCTGATGTTCAGATCGCCAAGCATGGCATACGAAGCGCTGATGCCGCCCATCGTCGGATCGGTCATGAGCGAGATGAATGGAATGTTCCGTTCACCGAGTCGCGTCAGACGGGCTGAGGTCTTGGCCATCTGCATGAGGCTGAACGCGCCCTCCATCATGCGTGCGCCGCCGGATTGAGAAATCAATATGAGCGGTGCGTTCAATTCGACGCTCTTGTCAGCCGCCCGCGAAATCTTTTCACCTACCACCGAGCCCATCGAGCCGCCGATGAAACCGAAATCCATCGCGGAAATAACCGCAGCGGAACCACCCATCGAACCGGTAGCGTTCCGGCACGCTTCGCTCTTTCCCGATTTCTGCATCGTGTCGCGCACGCGATCGGGATACTTTTTCGTATCGACAAAGGTAAGCGGATCGGCAGCTCTGAGCTGGCCGTCGAATTCATCCCACGCCCCATCGTCGAACAGGAACGAGAAGTAGAGATCAGGACTGATTCGGAAGTGATGACCACACTCCGGGCAGGTGTAGAGGTGATCTTCGAGCTGTTTTTTGTGCAACGCAGCGCCGCATTCGTCGCATTTGGACCACAACCCTTCAGGGGTGTCGCGCTTGTCCGTTGTCTTGATGGAGGGTATCCCCCGTTTGAACCAGACCATTTTTATTATTACCACTAAAGAGTTTACTTTGGAATTCAAGATATAAACTCGCCACGACATCTCAAAAACAGGCTGCTGCCGGAGTCTCCTGTGAACTGCAATCATCAACAGCACAAGCGCTTGAGCAGACGCCCGATTTTCATTGGGCTGGCCCTGCTGCTGTCGATCGTGCTCGAGCTCATCCCGGCCGGACGCGCCAGCGCCGAGCCTGTGACCGTCTGGCCCGACACGCTTGCCACGCCCTGCCAGCGTTACGAAATATTACCAGCCATGCGCCCCCTGCGCAAAACCGTCGGACTCGCGCTCTCGGGTGGAGGAGCCAACGGCATTGCCCAGATCGGCGTGCTCAAAGCATTGGAAGAGGCGCAGGTGCCCATCGACCGCATCGCCGGCACCAGCATGGGTGCGCTGGTCGGTGGACTGTACAGTTCAGGCTACTCAGCCGCAGAGCTCGATTCGCTCGCCCACGCCCTGCCCTGGGAAAAACTGACGTCGCTCAATAGCGAAACGCCCAGAACCAACAGCTATCTGGAACAGAAAGCGATCCGTGACCGGGCCTCCATCGCCATCCGTTTTGAAAAATTCAAGCTCGTCGTGCCCAAATCGCTGAGCGCGGCCCAAACCTTCACCCGAACCATCGACCTGCTGGTGCTCAACGCACCGTACCACACCGGCAGCTCATTTTCCGATCTGCCGGTTTCGTTCAGAGCGGTCACGACTGATCTGCTCTCCGGCCGCCGGGTCACGCTCACCTCAGGGCCACTCTCGGAAGCGATGCGGGCCAGCAGCACGGTGCCGATCCTTAACCAGCCCATCGAGCGGGGCGGCCGGAGACTTGCCGACGGCGGTCTGGTGGCCAACCTGCCCATTGATGAGCTTGAAAACGCCGGGGCAGACTACAAGGTCGCCGTGGACACGCACGGCAGGATGTACACTGACAGCAGCGAACTCGACGTTCCCTGGAAGGCCGCCGACCAGGCCATGACCATTCTGACCCAGGTGCAGTACCCCCAGCAGCTCGAACAGGCCGACCTGGTCATCGCGCCCGACCTCGAAAACCACAAGGCGACCGATTTCTCAGACATCCCGGAACTGATCGACGCCGGCTACGCCAAAGGCCGCCTGCTCGCCCCCGTCATCAAACGGAGCATCCAGGTCGAGCCGAAGCACGACATCGCACTCTCCGGCTATCGCAAAACCATCGAAGGCATCCCGGCGACGGCAGCCTATCTCGAACAGGCCAGAACGGCCAACGCCATCGTACGCAGCGGAACCCACGCGAAAAAAATCCTGCAAGAACTTCTGGAAACCGGTCTGTTCAGCCGTGCCTGGACCAGAATCGATAAAAAAGCCGGAACCGCCGCTTTCGTACTTGAACCACTCCCCCGGCTTGAGCGGGTCGAACTCACCGGCGGCCCTTCGAATGCTGTTTCACAAAAAAAGATCGACCAGGCCTTCGAGCCAATCCTCGACCGGCTCTACACCAACGCCGTGGCGACCAGCGCACTTGAAAAGCTGATCCGCCTCTACCGGCAGCAAGGCTACAGCCTCGTCCAGATCGAGAACTGCTCGGTGAACGGCACAACTCTTGCCGTACAACTCTCATCCGGTAAAATCGAACAGGTTGAGGTCGAGCAGGACAAACATATCACCAAGCCGTTGCCCATCAAGCGCGAGATTGCAATCGATACCGACAGAGCCTTCCGCTACGCCGATGCTGAAAAGACGATCGACAATCTCTATGGTACCGGGGTCTTCAACAGGGTCTCCCTCGGCACCGAAACCCCGCAATCGCAAGGCTCGCCCTTCAGCAACACCCTCATGGTGCGGCTGGATGAAAAACCGGCCAATGTGCTTCGTATCGGCGTTCGTTACGACGAAACCTCCAACGCGCAGCTCCTGCTCGATTTCAGGAACGAAAATGTGCACGGGACAGGCAACTCCCTTGGCGCCTGGACCAAAATCGGACAGAAAAACAACCGCCTGAACCTCGAATACAACCAGCCGCGGATCGGCCATACGCCGCTGACCATGTTCACCAGGCTCTTTTTCGACCAGCGGGACATCGACACGCGCCAGCTGGCCTTTACCGAACAGCAGGGCTTGCAGGCAACCGGAGAGCCCCGTCAGCTTGGCATCCAGCGCTATGGCCTGACCGCCGCATTCGGCACGAGAGTCAGCAAAAACGGGCGCCTGACGGCCAACGTCACGCTCCAGAATGCGCAGTCGTATCTCAGGGACAATCTTTCGCAGTCTTATGAAACCGGCAATCTCAACCTGCTCTCGTTCGGCGGCCAGTTCACCTTCGACAATCGCGACAGTTCGTTCCTGCCTTCCGAGGGACGATATACCAACATCCGCTACTGCTCCACACCGGCCTATCTGAACAATCCCGAAGCGTTCTGGCAACTCGATGCTCAGCATGAAGAGAACCTCTCGATCGGCTCAGCAACCACGCTCCAGCTCTCGGCCCTGGCCGGCATCAGCAGCAAAAGCATTCCGCTGACCGAAAAGTTTTTCCTTGGCGGAACCGGCAACGCATACAGCTACCGGTTCATCGGATTGAAGGACAGCGACCTGATCGGTGAGAACATCGCCGTTCTCAGCGCCATGCTGCGCTACAAGTCGCCGGTGCAGCTGATCTTCCCGACCTCGTTCATCCTGGTCTACAACATCGGCAATGTGTGGGAGCAGCGCGCCGACATGTCGCTCGATGAACTGGTGCAAGGTGCAGGTGCGGGACTGGTGTGGGAAACGCCCCTCGGACCGGCGCAGTTTACGGTAGCCAGACCCTTCGCGTTTGAAAACGATGAAATCAACGACTCGGCGCGTATCGACTTTTCAGAAACGCTTTTCTACTTCAGCCTCGGACACGATTTTTGAACCTGATAGCCACGAAATCTTTTGACAGCACGAAACAAACCGAAAAAACCGCATATCCTGGTCTGCAACGATGACGGCATCGAAGGCCCCGGCCTGCACGCCCTTGCCGCTTCAATGAAAAAGCTCGGCTCCGTGACGATTGTTGCGCCAGCCGATCCGCACAGCGGCATGAGCCACGCCATGACGCTCGGCGAACCGCTACGCATCCGGGAGTACCGGAAAAACAACCGCTTTTACGGGCACACCGTCTCGGGCACGCCAGTGGACTGCATCAAGGTGGCCCTGAGCCACATTCTCGACGAGAAGCCCGACCTGATCGTCTCGGGCATCAATTATGGCAGCAATACGGCCATGAACACCCTCTACTCCGGTACGGTTGCTGCGGCGATCGAAGGGGTGATTCAGGGCGTGCCGTCGCTCGCCTTTTCGCTGACCACCTACGAGAACGCAGACTTCACCTACGCGGCAAAATTCGCCCGGCAACTTGCCCGCGAGACGCTCAAGCGCGGCCTGCCGACCGACACCATCCTGTCGGCTAACATTCCGAACGTCCCTGAAGATGAGATTAAAGGCATCCTCATTACCCGGCAGGGAAAATCGCGGTGGGAAGAGTCGGCCATCGAACGACACGACGTCTATGGCAACCCGTACTACTGGCTCGGCGGCACCCTTTTGCTGCACGACGAAGAGCTGACGCAGGACGAATATGCCGTGCGGCACAACTATGTGGCCGTCACGCCACTGAACTGCGACTGGACCGATCATCGCTTCCGGAGCGAACTCGAAACCTGGGGACTTAACAAGTAAGCACGTGAACACCTTCCTCATCGACTACCAGCGGATTCAGACTCCCAAAAAGGGCTTTTCCCGCCTGTTCTGTGACTACACCTCCGACACGGAAGCCCGGGCGAAGCTCGTTTCTAACTGCTTTCATCTCGATTACCGCAAGGATGCGGACTACTACCGCCACCTCGGGCTCCTGGCTTCGCGCGACTTCAAACGGAATGCCTTGGTCGAGCTGCTGTTGAAACAGAACAGCCGGTTCGGCGGTTCGGAACGGCAGCGGCAGGAGATCGAAAAGCTCCGCTCATCCCGCTGCATGGCCATCGTCACCGGCCAGCAGACCGGCCTGTTCACCGGCCCGATGTACACGATTTACAAGGCGCTGAGCGCCGTGGTGATCGCCCGGAAGCAGAAGGAGCTGTTCCCCGAATACGATTTCGTACCGGTATTCTGGATCGAAAGCGAAGACCACGATTTCGACGAGGCCTCGGCCACCGCACTCTTTGCCGGTGCCGGACTGGAAACCATACAAGCCGAAGGTGGCCACCGCCAGCAGGATCAGATGGCAGGTCCCACGCCGCTCGGCTCCGGCATCACTGAAACAGTGCGGGAGTTCCTCGACCTCCTGCCCGACTCCGATTTCAAGCCGGAGATCGCCGAGCTTCTGCACTCCGCCTACACCCCGGAGAGCACTTTCGAAATCGCGTTTGCAACAACGATGAACCGGCTTTTCAGCAACCATCCGCTGATTCTGCTCTCCACGCAGGACGCCGAGTTCAAGCGACTGGCCGCGCCGATGCTCTGCAAGGAGATCGAAAGCGCGCCTGCCTCGTCGTACGACGTCGTGGCACAAAGCTCAACGCTCGAATCGATGGGCTACCCGGCACAGACCAAGCCGCGCGCAGTCAATCTCTTCTACCTCAACCAGCTCGGCCAGCGGCTGAAAATCGAGCAGCCATCGCCCGAAAACTTCATGATTCTGCCCGACCGCCAACGCTACACGCGCCACCAGTTGCTCGAATTCTGCCAGGATCATCCGGAGCGGTTCAGCCCGAACGTCATCCTGCGCCCGATCGTGCAGGACGCAGTGCTGCCCACCTTCGCCTACATCGGCGGCCCCGGCGAGGTCAGTTATCTGTCGCAGTTCCGCAAGGTGTACGAACGGTTCGGGCTGGTGATGCCCTTCGTGATTCCGCGCGGCAGCTTCACACTGGTGGAGCCGAAAATCACCCGCACGATGGACAAGGTGCTCAAAGTCACCGGCAAGCCGAGCTTTTCGCGGCGACAGGTGTACGAAGCGTTGTTCGGGAATTTGCAGGAACTGCGCAAATCGATGGTTTCAGGTGCGGAGAACCAGAATCTCGACGCCCTGTTCGAGCAGGTCGAATCAGAGGTCACCCGGTCGCTTTCGACGCTTGAACCGGCACTGGTCAAAATGGATCCGACCCTGCAGCAGGCTCTGGCGGGCTCCTCGGGACAGATCGCCAAAATCATCGGCAACATCCGGGAAAAGACCTACCGCGCAGGCCGCAGAAAACACGATGAACTGTTGCAGCAGCTCGACAAGGCCGAGCTGAACCTCTTCCCCGAAGGCGTACCGCAGGAGCGGCTCATTAACATCTTCTACTATCTGAACAAGTACGGCCCGTCGCTCATCGACGATCTCGAACGGGTCTTGCAGGGATATTCAACGGAGTCACACCTGATCGTGGAGCTGTAAAAGCAAAATGGACAAGGTGCTGTTAACAGGCACTCTTGTCCACCCTTGTCCGCATCGTGCACTTATTCCAATTCCAGATCATTCATGTATCAATTAAAATGCCGTTTCCTCGTCATTCCCGCGAAAGCGGGAATCCAGAATCCGGAATACGTACATGGGTTCCCGCTTTCGCGGGAATGACGGACAGAAACACTTTCTCCCGCTCTCACCCCGAGTAGGTGTGCACGCTGTTCTGCGCTGAGGGCAGGTAGTTGACGCCGAACCAGCAGACCAGCAGCACGATGAAGGCCAGGCCAAGATACCACTGGAGCTTCCGCGAATCGGTCTTCATGGAAACCAGATGCAGGTAGCCGAGGTAGGCCAGCCACGAGATGAAAGCCCAGGTCTCTTTCGGATCCCACGTCCAGTAGTGCCCCCACGCCTCCTTGGCCCAGAGCGCGCCAAAAATCAGCCCGAAGGTCAACAGCACGAATCCCAGCAACGCGAGGTAGTGCGACATCGACTCCGACTTGTCGGAACGCTTGTTCCGGAAGTTGAGAATCACATTGTGCCACCCGGAGACCGCCGAGGCCGCCAGCAGCGCGTAAGCGACAAGATAAACCACCACGTGCGGCACAAACCACACGCTCTGCAACGCAGGCATGAGCGCCTTCTGGAAAACGTCGGGGTGCATGTAGTTGATCCCGAGGAACAGTGCGGCCAGAGCCATGCAGTAGTACTTGAGCCAGCGGATGCCGTAGCGGTACTCCACCAGAAATCCGATCACCGGAATAAAGGTGGCGTACCAGAGCCGCGTCTCGCCAAGCGTGCGCAGCGGCGGACGTTCGAGGGCGATCCAGTAGGACGCCAGGAACCAGGTCAGCACAACCGTGCCGGAAATCATGAGCAGCCAGGAGGCGACGCTGAAAGCTTTTGAGCGCTTCGCCGGAAACTGCAAGAAGCTGCCAGTCGTCCAGCAAACTACTGCTGCAAAGGCCATCGTTGGAAAGTCGACCAGGGTCATGCCGCCTCCATCTTTTTAATGCCCTTCCAGAAAAAGAGCACGTTCCCTGCCATGATCATGAAAAAGCCGACATAGACCGCCGGAAGCCACGGGTCACGAATCGCCTCGACCAGGCTGAGAGTTGACCACCGCCCGGCCTTTTCGTCGTAACTGGCCTGATAGAGCTTCCACCCTTTGAAATCGACCGGCTTGTTCACTTCGAGCGTAGCTGACTTGCTCTCACCTTTGTCGGCATTCAGCGTGACAATCGACCTGAACGCCTTCGGCTGGCCTTCGAGCATCACGACAAAGTACTCGCCAATCGAGACGAATTGTGGCCTGACGTTCGGCCCTCCGGAACTGATCCAGCGCTCCGCAACCTTGCCACCGGACTCGATGCGTATTTTGGCGAATGGCACGCCCATGTCGCTGTTGACTGCCACCGGTACCCCGTCCGGGCGGTGCAGCGCCTGAGGCAGGTAGTCGAGCACGGTAACCGAACCGATGCCCGGCCACTCGGCCTTCACCCCTTTGCGAACTTCCGGCAGCAGCTTCGAGCTGGTTTCGACGAGCCGATCCTGCTTCGGATCGTACAACGCGAACTGGTGAACGTACTGGTCGATCTGAAAATCCTTGAGATAGATCGAAAACGGAAGCTCGACCATCCGGTCATGCTTGCGGTCGTAAGCCTTGTTGCTGGAGCGCCCCTCGTAGATCGGCACCACCAGCCGCTGAAGCTGCGTGGCACCCGCAAGGCCACAGGCCAGCGCCAGCCAGAAGCCGCCGTGGAACAGGATGAACTGAAGGTTGGCCGCTTTGAACGGCACGATTTTCCAGACGAGGGAGAGACCGAGGTTGAACAGGAACAGCAGAGTCACCAGCGCAAAAGGCCAGCTTGAAAACATGCCGTTGAGCCGCAACGAAGCCGCAAACGAATCGGGAGGCATGGCGTCCTGCGGAACCACACCGCCCACAAGGGAGAGCAGGGCGAGACCGATAATCAGGCTCAGCCCCATGGGAATGCCACCGAGCCAGGCCATCAATGGACGGCTCCTGAACAGCAGCCCGACGGCGGCAATCAGCACGCCGAAAAGGAGCAGGAAGATGAGGTTGAACGGCCAGCCGGGAAATTCGATGCCTCTGCCCGAAGTAAACAACTCGATAACAAATCCCGCAAGAATGGCCGTGAGGGTAAAAACAGCCGACTCCTTGAACCCGGCCGCTGGTTCAGAACCGGCAGAGCCGGTTATCTCTTTTTCCATCATACACTTAAAGCACTATATCGCCACAATTCGTACCAATTTCCGTATCATCTTTTTTCAAAATCTGACAACACCGGCACACGATACCATACAGGTCGGTGCCCGATGCGCCTTCACGAATCCTGTCCACAGCTTTCTTGATTTCCTGCTTGTAATCGCGTGACTTGACGGTCTGACCGCCGCGCTTTTTGTGCAGATACTGGGAAACTGCCGCCGGCGTCACTCCGAGCACTTTTGCCGCGCTTGACTGGGTCATACCGGTTTTAACCAGCTCTTTGGCCAGATCCGCCCTGATCTGCGGCAGATAGTACCAAACAGCTTTTTCACAAGGAAAAATCATCGATCATGCATTCAGTTGAACAAGGTCGCTCTTCGCTTCTGGCAGAAACTCCACTTGGCAGGCGCCTCGAATTAAAGGGCTCTTTTGCATTAAATTATGATAAATTTATTAACAAAGTTAACATTTCTGTGTTCATATGCCTATGAAACACCCGAAAACACGCCTCAGAAACGGTGCCGCATGGGTTGTTCTTGCCCTCATCCTTTGCCAGTTCGTGCCGCTCGACCGCTTCAATCAAAAGCCTGCGCCGGTCACTGCTATTCCGGACAATGTGCGCGGCGTGCTTGAAGCCCACTGCTTTCAGTGCCATTCCGAACAGACCGACTGGCCCAAAACCGCATACTTCGCTCCACTCTCCTGGTATGTCACAGGCAAAGTCAAAGAGGCCCGCAAGGCGCTGAACTTCTCGAACTACGACGCACTGTCTGACACCGCACGCCAGCAGCTTCGCAATGAGGTTGCCGGATTCATCGGCTCAACCGACCTCAGCAGTCATGGCCGGATTCCGGGATTTCCGAAGATCATGATGACCGAACCTGAACGGAAGACGCTCATCGAGTGGAGCCGAAATAACAATCGTTAACGGACTAAAACAATAAACAATTCATCGCAGAGTTAAAAGCGCGAACAAAGAAAAATGGGCAACCGCAAGGAATTGCCGGAAATGATCATGAAGATCAAACCATCCTTGTAGGGGCAGCCCTTGCGGCTGCCCTTCCCTCGTCTCGACACCAAACATTTGTAAACGGGCAATCGCAAGAGATCACCCCAACAGCAGTGGAAATGCTGCCTGATGCGATATTTCGGAAATGCTGAACTCAGAAGTTGACCGAGTACCCTTCGGGATAGAAGCTGTGAATGATCTCAATCACCTTGTCGGGATCGTCTTCAAGGAAGATGAAATCGAGGTCTTTTTCGCTGATAAACCCTTTCTCCTCAAGCATCCGCGTTTTGAACCAGCGGTACAGGTCGCCCCAATAGTCGCTGCCCATCATAATCACCGGAAATTTCTGGCTCTTGCCGGTCTGGATGAGCGTGATCGCTTCGGAAAATTCGTCGAGCGTGCCAAAGCCACCGGGCAGCACGATGAAAGCCTGGGAGTATTTGAGGAACATGACTTTGCGCACGAAGAAGTACTCGAAGGTCACCAGCTTGTCGTAATCGACGTAGGGGTTGGGGTGCTGCTGGTTCGGCAGCTTGATGTTGAAACCGATTGATGCCCCGCCATGCTGCTGCGCCCCTTTGTTGGCCCCCTCCATTGCGCCCGGCCCACCGCCGGTAATGACGCCGAAACCCGACTCGACGAGCATCCGACCCATTGTTTCGGCAAGCTGATATTCGGCGTCGCCCTCTTTGACCCTGGTCGAACCGAACACCGTAACGGCTGGCCCCGTATTCGACATCATTTCAAAGCCGTTGACGAATTCGGCCATGATCTTGAACACGCGCCAGCCATCGGCCATGAACTCGCTTCCGGCAAGCAGCGGCGCTTGCGGCACGGGGGTTTCAGCAGCCCTGACAGCCCACTCCGGTTTGCGTTTCTTTGGCTCTCCCATGACAAATCAGATGTCCAAGAAATTTTTGATGAGATCGTGGCCGACAGAGGTCATGATCGATTCGGGATGGAACTGCACGCCATGCAACCCGAGTTCGCTGGACTGAAGGCCCATGATGACCTCGTCCTCGGTCCAAGCGGTGATTTCAAGCTCGGCAGGCAGGCTTTCGCGCTCCACAACGAGCGAGTGGTAGCGGGTAGCGATAAAGGGATTGGGAAGGCCGCGGAACACGCCTTTGTTGTTGTGATAGACCTCCGAGGTCTTGCCGTGCATGATCTGTCCAGCGCGAACCACCTTGCCGCCAAGCGCTTCGCCGATGGCCTGATGGCCGAGGCAGACGCCGAAGAGCGGAATCTTGCCTTTCACGGCGTTGATGAGCGGAATGGAAATTCCCGCATCGGCAGGCGTGCCGGGACCAGGCGAAATAACAATCTTCTCCGGCTTGAGCGCCAGCGCCTGTTCGACGGTGAGTTCATCGTTCCGGTACACCACCACCTCAGCACCAAGTTCGCCGATGTACTGAACAAGGTTGTACGTAAACGAGTCGTAATTATCTATAACAAGAATCATGAGAGCACGTAAAACACTATTGAATAAAGACTTAAAAAATTCTTACGGATGACGCCCGCCTCGGAGCCTCATGAGAGCCGCTGGCGGACTTCAAGGCGCAATATAGTTCCGTTTGGGCTCGAAACTCAAATGTGTTGTTTGGGTTGTGGCTCAGGAAATGAAGCAGGAGTAAGTAGGCTGGCTAGAAAAAAAGGAGTAATTGCGGAAAAAGGATGAATTTTAGAATGGAACTGTACTAACTGATGTCGAAGGATTAGCGTAGCCAGTATAAACTGTAACCTGTGAGGTCGCCGATTTTTAATGCGAGCTGTATACTTTGATATAAGGTACGACTATCCCGTCCATCAAGTATGACATACTATTATGTGTTGTTAATTTATAGCGATCTCTCGAACTCTGTCTGATAAAAATGTTTCTATAAACTCCGAATTCAGATCAGTATAGTTTTGGAGTATATCTATAAAGTCTTGATCTACCAATGGAATTATCAATCCTCTTCCATCTCTATAAGTATCGCGACAACGTTCAATAAACAATTGAAAATTATCAATTTGTCGACAAACAATAAACCCAACTTGTCCTCGATTAATTGAAAACCTACCACCAATTTGATCTAACTCTGGATTAGCTATCTCGCGGCTATAATTTTTACATTCAACAAAAACATAAGGGCAAGGAATCCTCATATTCTCAGACAACCTCCTAAAAATACCTTGCTTTGCAGAATTATCAAATGAAATATCAATTCTTTTTCTCCCCTCATGAATTTCTCGTTCTTTTATTGGATTAATCAAATGAGGATAAAACATAATCTCTAAAATACCAATAATAATGTTATGATAATCACTTGCCGTCTCAGAGCCAGCAGGCATTTGTCTTAATCTTTCGATTAAGCCTCTTGTTACATCGCCAATACTTATATCAGATATTTCGATATTTTTTACAGAATCAACATCGGTCTCTTCTTTGAACTGCTCTAAAACCTCAGGATGCTCCTGAGTAAATCTTCTCAAAAAATCTTTAGATTGAGGGTTAGTCTCTTTAAGACTTTTCTTAGTAACATACCTATCACCATTACTTCTTCGCTGAACCAATACCGAATTTAACCGTAAATTCTCATTTTGAAGAAAATTAAGAACAAACTGATTATAGTATTTATCTGGAGTATAATCTTTACTAAAAGAGACTATTCCTTTTGGAACCAACAACAGCTTCTTATCGCCATAAACTAACATCTGCGAATGACTTGAAACCCATTCACCCTCATATCTATCCCAGTAAAACCCAGAATTTATACCATCCAACAAAGGAATATTATTCAATCTACATTGATTTTGGGTATACTCAATAAGATGCTTAGTTATTATATTTGTTGTCATATCTGACAACTTATCTTTTCCAAAATTATCAACAAACAAAATATTGTCCTCAATATCTCTAATAAGCCCTGTTTGAATTGCTCGGCTACGAAGCAAGCTTTCATAAATCTTATCCGTATCTTGATTCCCCACACCTCTACCTCTTGGATCACCAACCGACATACCTAAACATGTAACATTCGGCTCATGAAGATGGTCGAATAAAGCTTTTGCGCCATCCTCATCATTGACTCTAATTAAGTCAATAACTTGTTGAAAGAAGCTTCTAAGTGTTAAGGTCGCCTCGTGAGACCAATTATCTTTTTTTATACTTAGAAAAAATGGGTCAAGAAACAGAGGCAAATCTTCGCTTGGATCTATATCAACAAAATCCAATTCTGCTTGCGATTTCCCTAAGTTGTATATTTGACTTAGCTTCATAGTATTGAATTTTATTAACAAATATTTAAGACTAACGAAATATATTCGTAAAACGAACAGCAAACAAGCCAACTTCGCTTTATTACCCTGTCAATTGTCTTTTTGCTGCAAAGCGCTCCGGCACACACGGGCGCATGGCGTGCGCCCTTACAAATCCAGGCCTCTAAACTCTCACCTGCGAGCATGAAAACCTACCGCCCACTCTGCTGCGCTGCGGTACAAAACATCGCCTCGTAGGCGGCGCTCATCTCAACCTTGCGGCGAGCCATGACTTTTCTTGCAGTCTCGACGGCTTTGCCGATTTCATAGGCTTCGGAGTCGGATTTGCCGTCGCCCCAGCAGAATGAGGATATGTGCTTGGCGGGCATTCCGTCGCCGAAGACGTTCGACGAGGTGCCAACGACCGTGCCGGTGTTGAAGCGGGTGCCGATGGAGCATTTGGCATGTTCGGCCATCAGCAGGCCGAGAAATTGCTGACCAGTTTTGACCGGGCCGCGTCCGGTATCGATGGAGACTGCGCTGTAGTTGTTCTTGAGGTCGGAGGTGTCGGTGCCCGCGCCGAGGTTGCACCAGCTTGAGATGTAGGAGTGGCCGAGGAAGCCGTCGTGCTGCTTGTTGGAGAAGGGCTCCATGATCGAATCCTCGATCTCGCCGCCCGCCTTCGCCCCGCTGCCGATGCAGACGTTGCTGTAAATCCGCGCGCCACTCTTGACCCGCGCGCCCGGCGCGATATACACGTTCTGCATCAAGAGCGCCATCGGCTCCACCAACGCACCCGCGCCGATGTAAATGAACCCGTCGCTGGCGTCGAGCACCGCGCCAGCCTTGACCTCCGCCCCCTTTTCGACAGTGATCGCAGACGGATTGACCAGAATCGCCGAAGGGTGCACCTCGCCTTCGATGCGCCCGAGATCGAGCGACTCGCCATCAAGCTGCATCATCTCCGGGTGCATCGCCACGGGCTCCCAGAGGTTTTCGATCAACCGGAACCCGGAAACTTCGACGCAGGAGAACGCACCGGCCAGCACCATGCCATTGATGGTATCCGGAAACACCGTTCCCGCAAAAGGAAGCGGCTCCGCCGTGGTGCGGCAGAACAGGAGGTTGCCGTTCTGGATAACGGCCTCGCCCGGCTCGATCCGACCCGAGTTGATGAACTGCATCACCGCCGCATCGCAGATGAGCCGCCCGTTGACAAGCAGCACGTCATCCTCAGTCACGCGATTGACCACCGCGCCGGGATTGGCCTCGCTGAACCACGCAGCGCAACGGCGGCGAAGATGCCAGCTCAGGTTGTGCGATGCGGAAAGGTTCGCGACAAAGCGCTGGCGGAGAGAATGGCAACCGGTGACCAGATCATAAACCGGTTTCAGGTCAACAAGCGGTGAAAACCGCAACACGGCCTGATCTTCAAAGACGATGATTTGCATGAGGGGGGCAACTGGTTATGAGTCATAAAGCAATTCAACCGCGCGCGGTACGGCGTGGATACCGATCCTGCCACCGACCCGACCCATCACCTCGCCATCGATGTGCATGTGCTCCTCATCCGGCATAAAAATCTCGATGGAGGACGCCTTGCGGTAGATGACTTCGGCATCGTGAATCTGGGTGCCTTTGAGGTACTTCAGCACATAGCCTGGCACGCGCCATTTGGGAACGGCTTTCAGAATGCACACGTCGAGCAGTCCGTCATAAAGATCGGCCTCCGGCGAAATCCGGAACTTGCCGCCCTCGACCTTGCCGTTGGAAACCGAAAAGGCGAATACCGGCTCGTCGAGCGTGATCATGCCGTCAGCGGTATCAATCGTAATATGCATTTTTACAGGGCGATAACCCAAGAGCACACTCACCAGCGCCCAGGCGTATGAGAGCTCTCCGCGCAGCCATTTGGCCGATTTGACCGCGCTGGCGATCCGGCCCGTAAAGCCGATGCCAATGGAGTTGACGAACAGGCGCTGGCTCTCTTCGCTGAACGCCACCCGCCCGAGATCGACCTTCCGGCTGGAAGCTGCGGAAAAGGCGCGAATGCGCTCTTCGGCACTTTTTTTCGACGGCTGGAAACTCTTCAGAAAATCGTTGGCCGAACCAACAGGAAGGATGCCGATGCTGACCGGCTGACTAACCACGGCGTTCACCACCTCGTTCAGCGTGCCGTCGCCGCCACACGCGATCAGCGTCGCGCCGTCACTCGCAGCAGTGCGGGCGAGCTCCGTGGCGTGACCCGCAAAGCGCGTCTCTGCAAGCGTACAGTGATCGAACTGCGCAAGCGAACGCCTGACCATTTCCGCCTTCGCAGCCGCGCGTCCCTTGTCGGCGGCGGGATTAAAAATAAAGGTGACGTTACCGCTCATGGCCTCCATCATCCGGAAAACCGTATTCGACAAGCATGGCTTCAAGAATGCCTGTGGCGCTCTCCATGAGACGCCGAAGCGTCCGGTCGAACCCCGCCTCGTCGCCATAGTAGGGGTCTTCGATCTCCTCGCCCGCATCCGAACCGGCGAACTCGGTCATCATGTGCACCGAAACCGGACGGCCTTCCAGCGCATCGTACAGGTCGCGATGGTTCTCGAAATCCATCGCAAAAATCCGGTCGAAGCGCGCCAGATCGAGATCGTGAATACAGCGCGCCCGGATCGATGAAATATCGATCCCGTGCCGACCGGCAGCGCGAATGGCCCGCTCGTCGGGACACGAGCCGGACTGGTAACAAACCGTGCCCGCCGACTCGACCTCGAAAAACGAACCCGCGCCCATCGATTCGGCCAGATGCCCGAAAACGCCCTCTGCCATCGGTGAGCGGCAGATGTTCTCGTAACAGACAAAAAGAAACCTTAACGGCATAGCTTTTCACAATGATAAACGCGCCTTTCCCTCTGCATCAATGGCGCAACTCGCTGAGGTAAAACAAAAAGAATCATAGCGAATACTTTCTTTTATAGTAACAATATCGGATATTTACAGTAGAGCAGAATATATAAGACGCAAGAATCTCCCCTCTCCGGAATATCTACAAAGGCTACGACTATGACACATTGCCCTGTCTCAGGACTGCCGATAACCGAAAAAGAGCACTGGAGTTTCGAACATCGGCAGGGAAATTATATCAGAAAATATAGCCTGATCGGAACCGATATTCTTCACGTCCAGGAAATCGCCGATCACTCGATCACTCCTGAGCAGCTCTATGCGGAAGACTTCAACTCTCTGATCACCGAGGAGAACCTCACCGGCAATCCGCTCTACCTGCTGATGGATTGCTCACCCATCGCCAGCATCAGCCGCTCCTACAAAAAAGAGTTCGCCAATCTGCTGCTCGATCAGGACTCGCCGTTCAGACTGATCGTCCTTTACAATACCACCCCTTCCGCCCGGCTTCATTTCGAGATGCTTCAGGCTCTTGAGGCTGCTGCCCGGCCGGTCATTCTTGCCAAAACCTATAACGACGCCGTAACCTCGATTCTGGAGTTCAAATCGGGAGCCGTTACCGGCTCAAGCTCTGAGCCCAAACCGGAAAGCCTTGAAGAGCCCGCGCTCAAAAGAGAGTTCCTTGCTGAAACAGCCGAAATGCTGCTGCACAAACAGTTCGATCGGCCGCTGTTTCTCCCGCCCGAAGGGCATCCGGCTCACCCCTATTTCCTGATGCTCGAACTCATACGGCAAGACCTGAAAGCGCTGACAAAGGAGCACCAGCAAACTGTCGAACGCATCGAACAGGAGTTCCGAACGCTGCTGGCCAGCAAGAATTCGCTGCTCGATTCCCAGGTAAAGCTGAATAAAAAGAATGAACAGCGCTTCAAGGAGCAAGAGGCCGCCTGGCTGTCGAGAATTGCCGCGCAGGAGCTTGAAACCACAAGAATTTCCACGGCAAACGCCGAAAAAAACGTTGCCTTGCGTTCCCTTTGCGACCTACTTGAAAACCTTGAGGTCGACCCGTCGGTCAGAGAGCAGCTTTCAGGCTACTGCATCCCCCTGTTTGAAAACAGCAGCAAGGCCAACCTGCTCAACACGGAATTGACGGAAACCGACTCCGCATTCATCTCCAAACTCCAGAAAAGGCACCCCGACCTCAATCAGCGCGAACTCCGAATCAGCCTGCTTATCAAGCTGGACTATCACTCGCGCGACATTGCCAGAACTCTCGGCCTGTCAACCAGAGGCATCGAAAGCATCCGCTACCGGCTGCATAAGAAAGTAGGACTCGACAAGCATCGATCGCTCAAAACCTACTTCACCGATTTAGCCACCGGACAGATCTGAAATCGTCAGGAACCGGAACCGATCGTTACGTCATACCGCACATCGCTTGCCGTTGCAAAATACGCTTGGCAAGCATACATCTCTCAATTTCTCGCCAAAAAGCATTCACGAAAATGCAGCAATTTTGGCTATTCACTGAGCATCTCCAGATATTTTTTGCGTACTAATGAAAATTCATACGTAGAAATTGGGAAGAATACGCTGCAAAATGGTATTATACAGATAACACCTGTATCAAAACAGTAGCCTATTACTTCATGAACAGGTGCCACGTATAACGCAAAAAGAACGAAGCACCTATGAAAACTTGCCCTGTTTCCCATCTGCCGGTTACCTCCAAGCCCAACTGGAAGGTGACCCCGGCCGGCACCGATTATGTCAAGCATCTTGACCTCATCGGTGACAACATCATCCATGCCTACATCGAGTCGGACCAGCCCAAGCCACTGACCGAGATGAGTAACGAGCTGGTCCAGACCGTTTTCGAGGAGAGTGGACTTTCAGCTAAAACGTCCCTCTATCTCCTCTACGACATGCACAACATCAGCAACATCTCCTATCAGTACAAGGAAGGAATTAACGATGTCATCTATCACCTGGGACTGAATTTCGGCGTGGTCGTTTTCTACAACGTCGATCCTTCGTGCCAGATTATCCTTGAGACTTTCGCGGCCCTGTCCCCGAACACCATGACCGTCCTGATCAAGGATGACTATAAAGATGCCATGACCACCATCATGGAGTACCGGTCGGGCAAAACTCCGGAAAATCAGGAAGATCAGGAGCTCGACGAAGAGACGTTCATGAAAAATGAATTTCTCTCGACGGTCGCGAGAATTTCATGGCTCAACATGTTCAACCAGAAGGTCTATCTTCCTCCAAACGACAGCCCTTTTTATCCCTATTTCAAGGCGATCGATCACATGCAGGAGGATTTGAAAGCCCGGGACTCGGAGCATGAACAGGAGATGGTGCTGCTCAAGTCGAACAGCGAACAAAAGCTGACCCAGAAAATCATTCAGCTCAACGCACAGGTGGAGCTGGGCAAAAAGGATATCGAGCGGTTCGAAAAGGAAAAAGCCGCGCTGAAATCCAGAATCGCCGCACAGGACATGGAGCTGACCCGGATTTCGACCGCCATCGGCGAAAAAGCTTCCGCCCTGCACACCATTTGCGACCAGATCAAGGGACTCGACATCGACGCGCAGGTCAAGCAGGGAATCCTCGACCAGTGCCATCAGATGATCGAGACGGAGCTGACCGAAAAGAGGCTGAAAATGGAACTGACGGTCGGCGACTCCGAATTCCTCTCCAAGCTCCAGAAGAGGCACCCGAACCTCAACCAGCGCGAGCTGCGGGTGAGCCTGATGGTCAAACTCAACTACGACACGCGAGAGATCGCCCGTTCGATCGGCATCTCGACCAGAGGCATGGAGAGCATCCGTTACCGGATGCACCGCAAGCTCGGCCTCGACAAGCACAAGTCGATCAAGACCTATCTTGCCGAACTGGCTTCGGAAACCATCTAACGCTTTCGTCCTCCTGGCTTTTCAACCTCGGGCGGCTCCGTGTCGCCCCGGTTGGAGGGCGTCTTCACCGTATTTTATTCCCCTGACCGGCCAACCGATAACAAACCGCTACCTCCATAGGGGCGCATGGCGTCCCGACGAGTCGGGATGTACCATCGCTTCCGATGCTTCCGCAAAAGGGCAACCGCAGAATTGCCGCTACACGACCACGTCAAACCTCAACACCCCCGTCGTCACCGCATAGCGTAGCAGTAGAGGCAGCCGTGCGCACACGTTCCGTACGCGCCGATGTCTTTGCTGACGATGCAGCCGCAGGCCTTGCGCTGCCCCCGATGCTTCAGCGCGGAACTGACCGGTCCATCCCCCGGAAAGAGGGTGCCGCCACCAAGAAAATGCATCAGTTCAGCGTCGTCGCTGAAACAGCTCGCCAGCAGACGACCGTCAATACACCGGCTGTTTGCAATCCCCGCCAGTTCGCTATCCTCTGCGCAGGCGGAGAGTTCGAGTCCCCAATTCTTGTTAAGCTCAACCAGCCGGGCGGCAAACGCATCCATCTCTTCAAGCGTGAACTCACGAGCACCGCAACCAGAACGCCCAAGACGGCGATGCACCGACCGATAACATTCGATGTCGGCGAAGCTGATGACCAGCCGACGGGTGAAGCCGCGTAGCATTTCGAACAACCGGGCGATGCGGCCGAGCAAAATCTCAGGCGTCACGCTCGCCGTCAAAATAAGCGGATCGAAGCGCCAGACGACGCGTTCCGAGCCGATGCGCCTGGCGAGCTTCCGGAAGGTTTCGACTCGCTCGCTCAGCGGCGGAACACCCGGTTCGAAACCATCGGCTTCATAGTCGTTCAGGGTGAACTGGAAGTAGTAGTTGATGCCCAGCGCCTCGATTTCGGAGAGATGCGGCAGGAGCGGAGCGGGGTTTTTGCTCCAGAAAACTACGGCTCTCGTTTTACGGAACGAGACGTACTGCCGCTGCCGCGCGTTGAAGGGATTCTGCCACTGCACGTAACCCGCACGAAGCCGTTCCATGAACCAGTCGGCGTGGAAGGCCGGGATGTCGGTGGCACGGCTGGCCGAGACGATCACGGGCGCAATCGCCTCGACCTCTTCGCCAGTCTCGATGCGAATCAGCTGCTTTTCCCACCCACGGAACGCGCGGCTCAGGGCAGGTAGAGCGTCTTGATGTTGACGAACTCGCGGATGCCGTGGTGCGACAGCTCGCGCCCGTAGCCCGACTGTTTGACGCCGCCAAACGGCAGACGCGGGTCGGACTTGACCATCGAGTTGATGAAACAGCTTCCCGCTTCGAGCTGCCGGGCGATGGCGAGCGCTCGGTCAGCATCCTGCGAAAAGACCGCCGAGCCGAGTCCGAACTCGCTGTCGTTGGCAACGGCGACCGCCTCTTCGTCATCGGCTACCTCGATGATCGTGGCCACCGGGCCGAAGATCTCCTCCGAGTAGGCGGGCATCCCCGCTTTGACGCCGGAGAGCACAGTCGGCGGATAGTAGCAGCCCGGCGCATTCGGCACGTGGCCACCGCACAGCAGCTCGGCTCCGGCCTCAACGCTCCGCTGCACCTGTGAGTGGACGAGGTCGCGCAAATCCTCGCGGGCGATGGGGCCGACCTCCGTGCTCTTGGCGAACGGATCACCCATCACCGCCGTCTGCATTCGTTGCACAATCTTTTTGGTGAACTCGCCGATGATCTCCTTGCGCACGATGAAGCGCTTGGCGGCAATACAGCTCTGGCCCGCGTTGAGGAGGCGTCCGGCGACGCACGCATCGACCGCCTGCGCGAGATCGGCATCTTCGAGCACGATGTAGGGATCGCTGCCGCCCAGCTCCAGCACGCTGCGCTTCAGCGCCTTGCCCGCCTTGGTCGCCACGGCCTGGCCCGCGCCGGTACTCCCGGTCACCGAAACCGCCTTGATGACCGGATGGTCGATCATGAAACCGGTCAGCCGGTCAACCTCGTCGAGATCGATATGCACCGCGCGGTAGAGGTGCTCCGGAAAGCCCGCATCGCGGAACAGCTTTTCGATGGCGATGGCGCAACCGGTCACGTTTGGCGCGTGCTTCACCACGATGCCATTGCCCGCCATGAGAATCGGCGCGGCGAAGCGCAGCACCTGCCAGTACGGGAAATTCCACGGCATCACGCCGAGAATGACACCAAGCGGCTCAAAAGCGACGATGCCTTTCGCGCCGTCGATCTCACTCTGTTCCGGCTGGAGAAACTCCTCGGCATGATCGGCGAAATAGTCGCACACCCAAGCGCACTTGTTCACCTCGGCCACCGCCTGCGAGAACGGCTTGCCCATTTCAAGCGTGATGATCCGCCCGTGCTCCTCTGCCTCTTCGCGAAGCAATTCCGCAAGCCGTTTCATGCAAGCGCGGCGCTCATCGAAGCTGCTGTTGCGCCACTGACGCGCGTCGTTATCGGTCTGGCGAAGTACGGTATCGATCTGCCCGGCAATCATCACCGGATATTCGGCGAGCCTCTCGCCGGTTGCTGGATTAATGGTAACGATCATAGCTAAGCGTTCTTTATGGGTTCCGAATAGATATGCAATAAAAGGAGACGGCAACTCACTCATCGAGCGAGTCGAGCAGCGCCAGGTAGCTCTCGTAGCGTTCGGCATCGATGCGGCCCGATTCGACTGCCGCGATCACGGCACACCCCGGCTCGACCGTGTGGCTGCATGACGAGAAAGCGCACTCCGGCATGAAGCGCAGGAACTCGGTATAGTAAAACCGCAGGTTCTCGCGGGTGATGCCGGCAAGGTTGAACTCGCGGATGCCCGGCGTGTCGATCACATAACCGCCTCCCGGAAGCTGGAACATCGCCGAGCTGGTGGTGGTGTGCACACCCTTGCCGGTCTTGCCGCTCGTTTCGGCGGTTCGCAGCTCCTCTCGCCCGACGAGCAGGTTGATGAGCGTCGATTTGCCCACGCCGGAGTGGCCGCTGAAAGCCGACAAACGGTCGCGCAACAGCTCGCGAAGCTCCTCGATGCCCCGGCCATCCTCCGCGCTGACAAGGCAGATATTGCAGTCGAGATTTCGATAGACTTCGAGATCCTCCTCGACCATCCCCTCCTCGTCGAGATCGATCTTGTTGACCACGATCAGCAGCGGCAGGTGCTCCGATTCGGCAAACACGAGGTAGCGATCAACCAGGCGGCTGTTGAACGGCGGATCATCGAACGAAGTGATCAGGACGATCTGGTCGATATTGGCCGCGATGACCTGCTCCTTCTCCTTGCTTCGGTTGCGCCGCACCTCCCGCCGCCGCTCCAGCACGCTACGCCGCTCTTCGACGCGGACGATCACGCCTTCCGCCATTTCGGTCTCGGATGCTTTCGGCCTGAACTCGACCCGATCGCCGACCGCCACGAGGTTCGACCCCTCGTTTTCGCTGACGGTGCTGGGCACGGTTCTGCACCTGACCTTCGGGCCATCGCCGGTTTCAACGATATACGTAGCACCGGTGACCCGCGTCACCACGCCGGAAAGGGTTTCATTCATGCAACAAAGCGGTACGAATTATCCCCGACTACGCAGAACTGTCGAACTTCGGCAGGATGCGACGAGGCAGGAGCGCAAAGCTTGAAATATAAACAATTCACCGCCGATTCCGGAAGCATTGTAGCCAGCGTGTACCGACATGATTCCGATGCAAAACGCAACAGGGCGACCCCAAGGGATCGCCCCTACGTCAATGAAAATGCTGTTGACAATTGAAAATTGAACAATCCTTGTAGGGGCAGGCCTCGCGCCTGCCCAGGTGCACCACCACATGTTCGATGTTTCCGTAAATGGGCAACCGCGAGGGTTGCCCCTACATCAATTGAATTTCGGTTGACAATTCAATAATCCCCGTAGGGGCAGGCCTTGCGCCTGCCCTGGTGCGCCACCGCGTTTCTGATGAAAACGTAACAGGGCGACCGCAAGGGATCGCCCCTACTAAAACGCAATTACCGCCGACGAAGTCGCCGATTTCAATGACCGAGAAGAATCCCTCTCCACCTCACCCCACGTCGGCGAGCGAGATGCGCTTCCGGAAGTGGGTGTGGTAGTAGTCGCGGAGCCGAGCGTGTTCGGGATGCGAAAGCGTTTCATCCTTTTCGACCAACTCGAACGCCGCCGCACGCGCGGAGCGCATGATCTCGCCGTCGGTCATCAGGTCGGCGATTCTGAGACTGCTCGCCGTGCCCGACTGCTCGCGGCCGAGCATGTTGCCTGCGCCGCGAAGCTGGAGGTCGATCTCTGAGAGCCGGAATCCGTCGTTGGTCGCAGCCATCGCCTGCAACCGCTCCTTGGCGTCGCCAGCCATTTTGGCATAGACGAGGTAGCACGAGGAGCGATGCGTGCCGCGCCCCACGCGCCCGCGAAGCTGATGGAGCTGCGAAATGCCGAACCGCTCAGCGTGCTCGATCACCATCACCGTGGCGTTGGGCACATCGACGCCGACCTCGATCACGGTCGTGCCGACAAGGATGTCGAGTTCGCCGCTGCGGAATGCCGCCATCACCGCCTCCTTCTCCTCAGCCGGGAGCTTGCCGTGGATCAGCCCCAAACGCAACTCCGGAAACACTTCGCCCCGGAGCTGCTCGTAGCTCTCGGTAGCCGCCTTCAGATCCATCTTCTCCGACTCTTCGACCAGCGGATAGACGATGTACGCCTGCCGCCCCTCGGCAATTTGCTTCCGCAAGAGACGATAAAGCTCCGGTTTTTGATCTTCGCGGCAGAGTCGCGTCTGGATCGGCTGGCGTCCGGCGGGCATTTCAGCGATGATCGACACGTCGAGGTCGCCGTAGATGCCCATCGTCAGCGTGCGCGGAATCGGTGTGGCGGTCATGAGCAGCACGTGCGGATTCTCGGCCTTGTCCTGCAACGCCTTGCGCTGCATCACGCCGAAGCGGTGCTGCTCGTCGATGATCGCCAGCCCGAGCCGCCGGAACCGCACCCCGGCCTCGATGATGGCGTGCGTGCCGACCGCGATGTCGATTTCGCCGCTTTCGAGCCGGGCAAGCTGCTCCTCGCGCAGCTTTTTCTTCTGGCGACCGGTCAGCAGCGCAACCGTCACGCCGAGCGGTTCGAGCACCTGCTTCAGGCCGATGTAGTGCTGGAAGGCGAGGATTTCGGTCGGCGCCATAAAGGCCGCCTGCAAACCGTTGTCCACGGCGAGCGTCATCGCGAACTGCGCCACGAGCGTCTTGCCCGAACCGACGTCGCCCTGCACCAGGCGGTTCATCTGGTGGCCGCTGCGCAGGTCGTGGTAAATCTCCTTGACGGCGCGTTTCTGGTCGCCGGTCATCTCGAACGGCAACCGTTCGTGCAGCCCGGCAGTCTTGTCGCCCGAGCGCTCGAATCGCGCCGAGGTGAGGCTCCGGCGCTCCTCGGTGCGGCGCAGGGCGAAAAAGAGCTGTGCGAAAAAAAGCTCGCTCCACTTCATGCGGTAGCGCGCCCGTTCGAGCAGCTCGGCGGAATCGGGAAAATGGAGTTGCCGGTACGCCTCGCCGATGGGCATCAGCCCGTACGCCTCCATGATTTCAGGAGTGAGATATTCTGTGATGCGCGGCGGCTGGTCGCGGAACGCCCGATGTACGATCGCACGGAGCGTCCCCGAATTGACGCCGCCTTGCTTCATGGCGTCGCTTGTCGGGTAGAGCGGAATGATGCCGCCGGTTTTGTACAGCTCGCCGTCCGCCGACCCCTCCGCGCGGCCATCTTCTCCGCTGCCGCCGAGCCGGTCGTAGTCGGGGTGCTGCATCCCCGGCGTGCGCCCGAAAAAACTCACGCGGCCATGCACGGCAAGCATGTCGCCGCTGTGGATGCTTTTTGAAAAGTAGTGCACCGACCGGAACCAGGTCAGCTCCAGCACGCCCGAACCGTCACTAACGGTCGCCTTGAAGCGCCCCCGTCCGCGCCCCCCGCCTTCGAGCCGCGTGCCGGTCACCGTGCCCACCACCGTCACCGACTCGCCGTCGCGAAGCTGGGCAATACGCCGGATGACGGTGCGGTCGAGGTAGCGGCGCGGAAAATAGTCGTACAGGTCGGCAACCGACCGGATACCCGCCTCCGCCAGAACTGCCGCGCGCTTCGGCCCGACCCCCTTGATGCTCTGCAACGATGAAATTGGGACTGACGATGAGGGCATGAGGAATTACCGTATCGGCTTGGTTATTAGCGGAAAAATCCCTTTATTTCGGGTCAATTGTTTATTGTCACCAAGGCAACGAAATCCTAAAGGATCATGAAACCAGAGATTCATCCAAAGTATACGAAAGTTACGGTCAACTGCGCCAACTGCGGCACCAGCTTCGAAACTCGCTCCACCCGCAACAACATCAAGGTTGACATTTGCAGCAGCTGCCACCCGTTCTACACCGGCAAGCAGGTGCTCGTCGATACCGCTGGCCGCGTCGAGCGCTTCAAGAAACGCTTCGCGAAAGCCGCTCCCAAAGCCGCTGCGAACTAAGCGACTGCCCGAATAAATTTCATCCGATACCGCCATGACTGTCAGGGACGTTATCCAGAAAATCGAGCCTCGCATGAAGAAAACCATCGAGGCGTTCCAGCATGAAATCGCTTCGATCAGAACCGGCAAGGCCACCACGGCGCTGCTCGACCGCGTGAAGGTCGAGGCCTATGGCTCGCAGATGCCGCTCAAGCAGGTCGGCAACGTCGGCGTGCTCGACGTGCACACCCTCTCGGTTCAGGTCTGGGACAAGTCAATGGTCGGTGCGGTCGAACGCGCAATTCGCGACGCCAATCTCGGACTCAATCCCTCAGCCGACGGCCAGACGGTGCGCATCAGCATTCCGCCGCTCACCGAAGAGCGCCGCAAGGAGTATGTGAAGCTCACCAAGAAGTTCGGCGAAGACTCCAAAGTATCGCTGCGCAACCATCGCCGCGACCTGATCCACGAGCTTGACAAGCTCGAAAAGGAGAAGGCGATCAGCGAGGACGACAAGAACCACGGCAAAAAAGAGGCCGACGATCTTGTGCACAAGTATGAGAAGAAGATCACCGAAATGATCGCCCAGAAAGAAAAGGAGATCATGGAGGTCTGACAAAAGAGGTCAGAACAGATTCAGCAAAAGCCGGGAATTTCCCGGCTTTTTGCGTTTGTGAAGGTAGGATAAAAAGGAGATGCTAAAGGCAAAATTCCATAATCATTTGTTTGGCATAGGTTTACTAATTGCTTACTTTTACATCATGCGTTGGCTGAAATTCAAGGCATTATTACCTTGCCCCCTCAACGAATGCCTCACTCAATCACCTTCATACTGCTCGCGCCACTCGAACGCCGGATTGAAAAACAGCAACGATGGGGCTCACACAGTAGTTGCCGTTACGAACGCTGGCTTATCGCGATTTTTGATGAGGTGATCGGTCAGATACACAGGCGGTTGCGTCCGCAAAAGCAATACAGCGATTCGACTGCCAAAATAAACATTTTTTTTGCTGCGTTTATTCGTCTTGGATATAGAAAAATGGCGCAAAAGAGTATTGTAGATCAGGGGTTAGGTGTAGAATTAATAAGACATACATGATAAAGACTGAAATAAATAAACTAAGATCCTTTCGACAAAACACTGATTCTGTTCCCGAGTCTGTCAAACCATTTATTCGCTGGGCTGGTGGCAAGCAAAATCTTGTTTCAAAACTTTCCGAAAACTTACCAAAAGAAAAGTTTTGTTCATATTTTGAGCCATTTGTCGGAGCCGGCTCATTGTTTTTTCACAACAATTTTATTAATTCAAAACTTTCAGACATAAACCCACACCTTATCAATAGCTATATTTCTATCAGAGAATCAGCCGAAGAAGTTTCTGATAGATTGGCATTCTATAAGGAAAGAGTTAGTGAAGAATATTACTACAAATTGCGCGATGTTTTCAATAAAAGAAAAAATCACTTTACTATTGACCAAGCAGCAATTTTCATCTTTTTAGTTCATACATCTTTTAATGGGATTTACAGGGTAAATAAAAAAGGCGAATACAATGTTCCATTTGGCAAGGCAAAACCAGCCATCCCTGACAGCTCTCATTTGCTTAAAATCCAAAGCAAGCTCAAGGGTGCAATAATAACAAACGGGATGTATGAAGATATCCTGACAAATGTGAAGCGAAATGATTTTGTGTATTTTGATCCGCCATATCCACCTTTAAATGAGACGTCATTTTTTCAGCACTATTCAATTGATAAATTTCCGAATAAACAACAAATCGAGCTCTCTGAATATGCCCGAGAATTAAGCAACCTTGGCTCATTCGTAATGATTTCTAATGCTGAAACGCCCATGATAATAAAGTTATACAAAGACTGGAACATAAAAAGAGTAAGCGCATATCGTTACGTAAATTGCAAAGCTGAAAGAAAAGCTGTTAATGAGCTAATTATAACTAATTATTAAAATATGGAAAATCAAACAAGAATACATTTTGAAAAAACCCTCAAGGGCTTTTCATACAATGTTATAGGAGTGATTTTACCATTTATCCTATCCTTGATTCCAATATTTGTTTTGGGTAAATATAATGCTATTTGGACGTTCCTTGACCAAGGCCAGTTCCTGCTTTTTGGCGCAGGCCTATACACAACCTCCATTTTCCTTTTTGGCGAAAATCAAGCATCTATCAGGCATGATATAGATAAGATTTTAAACAATATATCTGTTTGGTTTCTGATTATATGCTCATCATTTTATGCAATTATTTATTGCCTAGATCTGATTAAGCATGACGCGCTCTCTATTAACACTAGCTTTATCAGATGGACATCTGTTTTGTTATTTTTTGTCTCGATTATTTCGGTTTACAGAAGCCTATTCATTGATTTCTTAAAAACTTACCCCGACGTTGACATAAAAGAAGAAAGTAAGAAAGGTGTCGACAATATCTTAAAAGAGCTTTAAGCTTATAAGCCATGCAAAAAATAAGTTTCAAATGTTTGAAATGCAAACAGCCAATAGGCGAATTCTATATCGGCATACTGAACCACGAAGATTTAATAAAAATTACCTATGCGGACATTAGACGCTTAGATAGAGAAGGATCAGAACAAAGAGAAGTTGAGATTTATACAGGCATTCAAAGAGAGCTATCAAAAAATCGCGTTAAGGAGATTGGAAAATATGTAAATATGGTAGACGCAACATTTCCAACTGGCGTCATTATCCATATTGATGAAAAAAACATACTTGAATATAATGCAGAGAAAGAGATGATGACCATACCTTTCTCGGACAATATTGCCAAGGTGTTAGATGGGCAACATAGAATAGCAGGCCTAGAAGAATACGCCAAGAGTGATGATTCTTTTCAAATCAGTGTCACAATTTTTGTAGGAATGGAGTTAGAAGATCAAGCCATAGTTTTTGCAACAATTAATAAGACACAAACCAAAGTAAACAAGTCGCTAGTGGCTGACCTATTTGAGTTCGCAACGCATAGAAGCCCGCATAAAACTGCTCATAATATTGTTAGAGCCTTAAACCAAAAAGAAGGCAGCCCATTCAAAGACAAAATAAAAATCCTGGGCACGGCGGACGACAAAGAAAAAGAAACTATTACACAAGCGACCTTTTCTGAATCTTTAATGAAATTATATTCTAAAGATTTAATGTCAGATAGAGATACATACAAAAGAGGTAATAAGCCGAATAAATTTGATGGAAATGAATTATTACAAAGGCCATTACGCAATATTTTTGTAAATGAAGATGACATCTTAATTGCAAAAATAATTTGGGAATATTTTAAAGCCATTGAAACAAAATGGCCTGTCGCATGGAAACAGGTCAAACCAGAAATGATACTTAACAAGTCTACTGGTTTTATTGCACTAATGAATCTATTTAGAGATTTATATGTTAAAATTGGACGAGTTGGCGAACTTGTTCTTGCGGAAGAATATCTCAAGTATTTAAACAAAGTCACATTAGAAAGTCAAGACTTTAACCGAGCGAATTTCATTCCAGGATCTGGTGGCCAGTCAAGCTTATACAAAAAACTTAAAGAACAAATTGGAATATAGATAGACACTAATGAATAATGTGACTAAGAAACGTTATACTAACTAAAAAATTCAGGGCGGACACACAGGTCCGCCCTTACAATTATCAACTGTCAACTGTCAACTATCCATTATGCTTCATGCAACGTGAACCGCACCGGGATGGTCATCCAGACCCTCACCCTTCTGCCGTTCTGCACTCCAGCCGTGTACTTTATCTCTATCGCGATTCGCACCGCCACTATGCCCTCTTCGAGATATTTCCAGCATCACCCAGACAACTCCGCCCAGTTCTCCACCCGTAATCCTTCAACCCTGCTGAACTCCCTGACGTTGTTCGTTACCAGCACTGCGCCGAGCGCTCTGGCGTGGGCGGCGATCATGGTGTCGAGGGAGCCGATCGGAGTGCCGCGCTTTTCGAGGTCGCTTCTGATCTCTCCGTAATGCCAGATCACGGAAGCATCGAACGGCAGGATTTCGAGTGGAGCAAAGAACAAAGCCAGCGCTTGCCGGTTCTTCTCTGAACCGCTTTTGACGACGCCAAAAGTCAGCTCCGAAGCCGTAACGCTCGATATGGCAATATCTCCCAACCTCTCGCGGCGAAAGCGTTCGAGAACGTGAGGCGGTTTCTGGTTGATAATGTAGATGCAGATGTTGGTGTCGAGCAGATAGATCATCCCTTGATCTCCTCGCGGCTTTGCGTCTCCGGCTGCTCACGCACAAGCTGAAAGCCGGGTTCAAACTCGTTCAAAGCCGCTTCGAGCATATCCCAAGGCTTGTCACAGGGCAGAAGAATGACACCGTTGCCAAAATGCCGGACAATCACCTCTTTGCCCTCGAACCGATACTCTTTCGGCAACCGAACCGCCTGACTGCGACCCGAGGTAAATATTTTCGCTGTGTCCATGTGCTTCCCTCCTGATGATATATATCAATGATAACCACCGAAGAGAACAAATCAAAATGCGCAGAAGTTCACGAAACTGTCTGCCTCCTCACTCCGTCGGCATGAAATACTCCTTCATCCTTCCGTAAATCTCCCGCTTTTCGATCAGCCCGGCAATCAACCCCAGCACCGATGCTGCGCCGGAGGCGAAGAAGATCGGGCGGGCGGAGATGTTGTTGGTGTAGTAGATCGCCGGGATGCCGTGCTCCTTGGCGAAGCTGTCGAGCGAGGTGGTGCCGATGACCAGGTCGGGCTTGTGCTCCAGCACGGCCTCCATGTCCTCTTCGAGGTATTTCCGGTAGCGCACCTCCGTGCCGAGCATCGTCAGCAGGCGGTGATCCTCCTCACCGAGCGGGGTGCGGGCGATGGAAGTGGAGGCATATGGCACGTCGAGACCCGCTTCGAGCAACAGGCGCACCAGCGGCAGCTCGTTGCCCTCGTAGCCAGCGACAATCACCGAGCCTTGCAGCCGTTCGGCGAACCCGGCCATCACACCCTTGGCCTTTTGCCGCTCCTCCTCGGCCACGGTTTTGACGATCTCCGGATCGAGGTCGAGCGCCTCGCCGATCTGCTCGATCCACTGGCCGGTGGCGTTCGCGCCGATGGGGTTACCACCCACGATCTTCACGCCCGCCGACTCGAAGAGCGCAGCCGTCCGCTCGTAGAACGGATGCAGCACCGCGCACGCCGACGCGCGCCCCGCCTGCACGTAGTCGTCGAGGTCAGCGCCGGGCAGCGTGATGACCGACTCGACGCCGATTTTCTGCAGAACACCGCCGATCATCATCGCATCGACCGGGAAGATTTCGCCAAGCACCACGAGCGTCTTGCCCTTTTTCGGCTGGTCGAACGCGCCGAACCGCTTCACCAGCGATGACACAGCCACATCTTTAGCCTCCGGGTGCGTCCTGATCTGGAACGCCGGAAGCCGCACCAGCAGCACTTCGGCGTTACCGACTTTCTTCGGCAACAGCTCCTCGGCAATGCCCGCCGTCTCCGCGACGCAGGTACTCACCACCGGAATGAAGCGCACCGCCGGGTCTTCGGCAATCTGTTCGATGGTACGGCGCACGTCATCGATCATCGTACCTCCGGAAATCTGCACATTCATCAGCTCCGGCGACACAATCGAGCGCCGCGCCGCGTAAAAGTGCGACACGAAGGTCAGTCCGTACAGGCAACCCTGATCGGCGGCCATGCAGACCTGCGCGCCGTCGATGCGCATCAGCACGCGCAACCCGCCAAACGCGGGGCACATCGATTGCGGATGCAGTTTGTTACAACTCTTGTTCTCCATATAACACGAAATTTTTGTATGCCTGCTGAATATAGCTGTGCTTCGGCAGCCCTTTCGGCATCGACTTCATGCTGTCGAGCGCCGCGCTCCGGGTTGCAAAATCGCCAAGCGCGAGCCGGTAGTAGCGCCTGCCATCCGAAGTGACCTCCCAGAACCAGGTGCGATGACCCAGCGCCGCAAGACGCTGCCGCTCCTGCATCGCCCCGCTTTTGGACGAGAAGGTCGCGGCAATTACCGTATATCGGCCCTTGCGAAGCAGAAGCGAATCGGATTCCGGAGGTTCCACCTGAACCGGAGCTTCGACTTTCTCTTCGACGACCGGAACGACCGTTGACGAAACCGAAGCGGAAACGACCTCGGGGCTACCGGATGGAACGTTGCGGGACAGGAACCAGCCGCCGACAAGCAGCAAAAGCACGGCAAGCGTCAACGCAACCGGTTTCAAAAGCGCCGAACCCTCATGAGCTTTGCTCTCGGGAGCGCCATCGCTCCGATCCGGAATAACGATGGTTTTCAGCCCCTCGTACGCACTGTTCAGCAGCGCTTCGAGCGACGAGTCGGGCTGGAGCTGGAATTTGCCCGATACTGTAGTGAACGAACCAAACCCCCGCAGCTCGAATCCGCCCGCGTTGGCGAGCAGCTTCCCGAACGTGGTGGCAAGCGCCTGGGCGAAGCGCCGAGCCTCGGACGACTCCATGTCGAGCCGCGCCGACGCGATGGATGCCGTGTCGCCACTCCCTTTCGCGCGCGGCGTAAACTCCACCCGGTTCCTCGGGGGCAAATAGCGCGTGCCATCTGTTCCCGACTCGCGCACCGGCTGTTCATGAACAACCGAAAATGACCCCAATCCGTCGACGGACAAGCGGCTCCGGTCGAGCAGCTCGGCCGTCATGCCGCCAGCAAAGCGGTCGAGCAGGCGCTGCGCTTCATCCGGCTGGATGTCGAGAAGCCTGGCAAGAATGTCAGGTGCGGTTTGGTCGGCCATTCTGTTATCCGATGTAGAGTGAAAAGTCCAGAGAATATAACACATCCCCGCCAAAAGACGGGCTTCTGACGGACGCGGGAATCAGGGTGAAAAACCGTAAGTTGCCGAAAAACCGTGACCGTATGACCGAAACCGCACAGAGCGTCGGCGAACTGACCCGCACCATCAAAAGCGAGCTGGAGAGCCTGTTCCCGTTCGTCAGGGTGAAGGGCGAGCTGTCGAACTGCAAGCTGCACAGCTCTGGGCATGTCTATCTGACGCTGAAGGATAGCGAGGCGCAGTTGCCCGCCGTGATGTGGAAGAGCGTGCGCACCCGCTTTCCGATGGAGCTGCGCGACGGCCTTGAAGTGATCGCGGAAGGGCGGCTGGAGGTCTATCCGCCCGCCGGACGATATCAGCTCATCTGCACGGCGCTGTTCGAAACCGGCGAGGGAGCGCAACGGCTGGCGCTCGAACGGCTGATCGCCAAACTGGCCCAGGCCGGCTACTTCGATCCGGAACGCAAGAAGCCGATCCCGCGCATTCCCCGGCGCATCGGCATGATTACCTCCTCCACCGGCGCGGTGATCCGCGACATGAGTGACGTCTTCGCCCGGCGCTTTCCGGCGGCGGAGCTGCTACTCTACCCGGTGCAGGTGCAGGGCGAACGCGCCGTCGAATCGATCGTGCGTGCGCTCCGCTACTTCAACGACCCGCCGATTCCCGAACACCGCCCCGACGTGCTCATCGTGGCGCGAGGCGGTGGCTCTGCCGAAGACCTTCAGGCCTTCAACGACGAAGCCGTGGCCGAAGCGATCTACCAGTCGAAGATTCCGGTCATCAGCGCCGTCGGCCACGAAACCGACCTCTCGGTCGCCGACATGGTGGCCGACCTCCGCGCAGGCACGCCGTCAATCGCCGCCGAACGCGCTGTGCCCGACCGCGACGAACTGCTCCGCCACATCGACGGACTCATGCAGCGGCAATCGATCTTGATGGAGGGCAAGATTTCGGGAGCGCAACTCCAGCTCGACTCCATCACCAGCAGCTACGCCTTCAACCGCCCGGCGCAGATGCTCGGCCAGGTTGAAGAGCGGTTGGCGTTGACGGAAAAAGAGATGAAGCGAGCCATGGCTGAAAAGGTGCGTGACCGCGAACAGCAACTCCGAGCCGCCACAGACCGCCTTGAAATGCTCGACATCCAGCGAGTCCTCAAACGCGGCTTCGCGCTGGTATCGCAGGATGATCGTTACGTGACCTCAGCAAAAGCGCTCGAAGAAGGGGCGAAGATCGGCATCACATTCCACGACGGGCGGCGAGAGGCGAAGGTTACGAACCAAACCTTTCCCTGAACAACCTCCTTACCTCTTCCAGCTCCTCCTCGGTATTGACGCCCGGCGTATCCGTTGTCGTTTCGATGCAGCGGATGCGGTAGCCGTTTTCGAGCAGGCGAAGCTGTTCGAGGGATTCGGTGCGTTCGAGCATCGAGGGGGGAAGTGCGACGAACGCTTTGAGCACGTCGGCACGGAAAGCGTAGAGGCCGATGTGACGATAATAGCGGGTGTCGGGCAGGGTTTCGCGGCGATAGGGTATCGGGCAGCGGGAGAAGTAGAGCGCATTGCCTTTGGCGTCGAGCACAGCCTTGACGACGTGTGGGTCGTCGATGATGTGCCGCTCATCCGGCTTCAGCGGGAAGACCAGCGTGGTGCAGTCTGGCATCGGACCATCTTCAAAGAAAGGCGCGATGGCGAGGTCGATGGTCGCCGGGTCGATGAGCGGCTCGTCGCCCTGGAGATTGACGAAGACGTCGCCACCGACCTGCTCGGCGGCCTCGGCGATGCGGTCGGTGCCACAGGTGAGGTCGGGCGAGGTCATCACCACCTCGGCCCCGGCGTCACGCAGCACCGCGAAAATGCGCTCGCTGTCGGTCGCCACCACCACACGGTTGGCAAGGCGCGACTTCATCGCCTGCTGCCAGGTGCGCACGATCAGCGGAGCGCCTTCCAGATCGGCCAGCATTTTTTCTTTCAGGCGGTTGGATGAGAGACGCGCGGGGATGACGATGACGACGTTCATGGGCGGATAGTAGCGTTATCAGAACTCGATTTCAATGATGTAGGGACGATCCCTTGCGGTCGCCCGTTTTTGGGAGCATCGAAAAATGACAGCACACAACAGGCGCACGCCATGCCCCTTACTTTTTCGGTGATTCGAGAATAATGGTGACCGGCCCGTCGTTGATGAGCGAGACCTGCATGTCCGCACCGAAGCTTCCGGTTTCAACCGGCAGACCGGACTCGCGGCGGAGCAGTTCGACGAAGCGGTCGAAAAGCGGCTGGGCGACTTCGGAGGGCGCGGATTCGGTGAAGCCGGGACGGTTGCCGCGGCTAGCGTCAGCGTAGAGCGTAAATTGCGAGACGACGAGGAGTTCGCCGCCGATCTCTTTGACCGAGCGGTTCATTCTGCCTTCATCGTCCTCGAAAATGCGCAGGTTGGGGAGCTTGCGGCTCATCCAGGCGAGATCGGCTTCCGTATCCTCGCGCGAGATTCCGGCCAGCACGAGCAGCCCCGCGCCGATAGAGCTGAAACGTTCACCGCCGATGGTAACGCTCGCCTCGCGCACCCGCTGCACAACACACCTCATGCGCCCGCCTCCGATTCATCGCCGAGCACGGGAGCGAGCGCTTTGCGAAGCTCGGAGGGCGTCATGCCCTCCACCTTCAGCACCTTGCTGCGCGAGGTCTGGCCGTTCATGACCGACACGTTTGAGCGTGGCACGCCGAGCGTTTTGGCCAGCAACTGGCAACACTCCTTGTTGGCGGCATTGTCCACCGGAGCGGACTTCAGGCAGATTTTGACCTGATCTCCGTACCGGCCGGCAATGCCTGTTTTCGAAGAACGGGGCTGCACCCTCACCGAGAGGCAGGCATCATCGCCCTTCTGGCTGATGAAAGGCATCGGCTCAGCCGATCACCTTCGGCACCTTGAAAAAGCGATCCTGGCGGTCGGGAGCATTTTTCAGCGCCTCCTCGTTGGAGAGCGGCGTATGCTCCACATCGGCACGAAGCACGTTGATCTGGTCGTGAATCGTGTTGAGCGGCTCGACCCCCTCGGTATCGACCTCGTTGAGCTTGTCGACATAGTGCAAAATCATGTTCAGCTCATCGGTCATCCGTTCCTGCTCGGCATCGGTGAATTTCAGGCGGGCAAGTTCCGCGATATAGGCAACATCTTTTGTAGTGACAGACATAGTGTAAATCCATTTAATGAAAACAAATACCTTACGTTTGGCAGATCAAAATCAGAGCCTGCAGATGCCAAACTTCTCTTCGTCATCGCCCCTGCTCGGACGCTCGTCAAGCGGCACGTAATCGCGGGAGGGTGCGCCGAGGAAAATCTGGCGCGGACGGGCAATTCTCTGCTCCGGATCCTTGACATGCTCGATCCACTGCGCGAGCCAGCCCGGCGTGCGCCCGATAGCGAAGAGCACCGGGAACATGTCGGTTGGAAAGCCCATCGCCTGGTAGATCAGGCCGGAGTAGAAATCGACGTTCGGATAGAGTTTGCGCCCGACGAAATAGTCGTCCTCCAGCGCGATCCGTTCCAGCTCGATGGCGATGTCGAGCAGCGGGTTCCGTCCGGTCTCCTCGAACACCTCGAAGGCGATCTTCTTGATGATTCGCGCCCGCGGGTCGTAATTTTTATAGACGCGATGGCCGAATCCCATGAGCCGCCCCTCGCCGCTCTTGACCGATTTGATGAAGGCGGGGATATTATCGACCGAGCCAATCCCTTCGAGCATGCGAATGACCGCCTCGTTGGCCCCGCCATGCAGCGGGCCATAGAGCGCTGCACAACCTGCCGCGATAGCTGAGTAGGGATCGACCATCGAGCTGCTGACCGAGCGCACGGCGTTGGTCGAGCAGTTCTGCTCGTGGTCGGCGTGCAGGATGAAGAGCACGTCGAGTGCTTTTTCAAGCACTGGATTCGGTTCGTACTTCTGCTCCGTCATCCGGAACATCATCGACAGAAAATTGCCCGCGTAGCTCAGATCGTTGTCCGGCAGCACGTAAGGAAAACCGAGGCTGTGCCGGAAGCTCATGGCCGCAAGGGTCGGGATCTTGCCGATCAGCCGCCGCACCTGAAGCTTACGGGACTCCTCCTCACTAACCTGTTTGGCGTCGGGATAGAAGGTCGAGAGCGCCCCCACTGTACCTACGAGAATGCCCATCGGATGCGCGTCGTAGCGGAACCCATCCATGAACTTGGTCAGGTTGGCATGGGTCATGGTGTGGTGACGGATGTTGTAAGTCCAGACCGCAAGGCGCTCCTTGTCAGGCAGTTCACCCTTAATGAGCAGGTAAGCGGTTTCGAGGAACGAGCTCTTCTCGGCAAGCTGCTCGATCGGATAGCCCCGGTAGCGGAGAATGCCCTTTTCGCCATCGATGAAGGTGATCTGGCTTTTGCAGGAGCAGGTGTTCAGGAACGCCGGATCATAACCGAGAAGCCCGAAATCGTCCTCCGACGCCTTGATCTGTCGAAGATCCATGGTTCGGACGGTGCCGTTCTCGATGGGAAGCTCATACGATTTGCCGGTACGATTGTCGGTAATCGTCAGTGAATTGCGGTGATTGGGATCGGCCATGTTTGTTGCACTGATAAACGTTAACAAAGACATAACGCCCCTTTTACGAGGGGTTGCCGTCACATTGAGCACTAATTTACGAAACTCCCGGCATTAGGACACCTCTTTGCAAGCCGCTCGAAAAAAACCTCCCGAACCGACCGGCATCCCTCTCTTCTGCATACGTGCTTGTTAAAAATGAAAAAATTATTTGGAAACAAAAGAGGGCTTCACTACATTTGTCAACCCAATCAGGAACGGAGCTGTAGCTCAGTTTGGTTAGAGCGCCTGCCTGTCACGCAGGAGGTCGCGGGTTCGAGTCCCGTCAGCTCCGCACCGTACCGATACGAAAGCCTCCCATGTGGAGGCTTTTTTGATTTCCACCGCTCAATCAGTGACCGTGAAGCCCTCCCCCTCGATCGCCCGTTTCATGGCCTCATCATCGGTTTTCGAAGGGTCGTATTCGACCTCGACCACCCCGCGCTGATGGGAAGCCTGCGCTTTCTGAACCCCTTCGAGCGCTTCAAGGGCCTCGGAGACCAGCATTTCACAACTTGAACAGCGCATCCCGCTCACATGTATTTCCTTTTTCATGACCTTGTTGTTTTATTATTAATCGGGTTGAACGTCACCATAACCTGCTCTGCCCGCCATCGGCTGCAAAGCAACGGCTCAGGTGAAGGTTAGCAGAAAAATAAACCAGTCGCTATATTGAAGTTTATGATACAGATTTTGCAACCATACCGCCGGATTGCCCGTCCGTTGCTTATCCTCTGCTGCCTTTCCGGACTTCTGGGCTGCCAGAACAAGGAGGCGCGCATTCAGGAGCTGCAACAGGTGGTCTGGAAAAATCCCGAAAATGCACGAGCCTATCTGAACCTCGGCAGAGAATACGCTCGCCAGCAGCGGTTCGATGAAGCTATCGAGTCATACCAACGAGCCATCAAAATCGAACCGGGTCTCGACGAAGCCTATTCGGGGCTCGGCGCAGCCTATTTCAATAAAGAAGAGTATGCCGCGGCCCTTCCATGGATGCAGAAACGGGTCGGCATCGCGCCCGACGACTCGCTCCGTCATTTCGATCTCGGCAACGTCTATTACCAGCTCAAACGCTACGACGAAGCCCTCGACTCTTATCAGAAAGCCATCGACAACAGCTATTCGTTCCAGGAGGCTTACTACACGATGGGGATGTGTTACCTTCAACAGGGCAAAATTGACGAAGCCAGAAAAATCCTTACATGGCTTCAGGACAAAAACAATTATCTTGCCGCATCCCTGGAACGGCACCTGCAGAACGATGTGCCTGAAAAGGCCGGAAAATGAACTCTGAACCACCATGCCGGCGGACGATAGTACCCTAATGTTGCAAAAGGCACTTCAACTCCTCGAAGAATCGGTGAAAGCCGCCATTGCGCAGCCCCAACCGCCGCATAACGACAACGGCAGGCCCGTGCTGGAAAGCTTCACCACCAGCATTGACGGCTCGGTCGACGGCCCGGCCTGGCTTGCGGAAAGGCAGCAGTTTCCAAAGCTTTTCTGGATGAACCGCGAGAAAAGCGAGTGGATCGCAGGCATCGGAGAAGCCGACCGCATCGAAATCACCGAAACCGGCCCGAACGAACGAAGTTTCACCCTGCTTGAAGAAGCCCTGAAGCTGAAAAATCCGCACGCCCGATATGTAGGCGGATTCTGCTTCAACAACCGCCAGCAACAGGATCACATCTGGCACGGCTTCAGCTCGGCGCTGTTCATTCTGCCACTCATCAGCCTGGAGCACCGTGACGGCAAAACCTCGATGACCTGCTCGGTCTGGCTCAAGCCTGAGGACGACCGCAAGCAGGCCCTCGAACAGCTCTTGCAGACCCTGGCTTCGCTCAGGAGCGAACAGGCTGTAAAGACGCCCGCGATTCCTGGAAGAACCCGAACCGCCTACAGCCCCGACCGGGCACAGTGGATCGAGCGTTGCGAAACGATTCTAAGGAAATTCGACGAAGGCGGACTCGACAAGGTGATCCTCGCCCGGCAGACCGAGTTGAGTTTTTCCGGCAAGGTTCCGGCCATCCGCTTCCTGCTCGACTACCCATATCCTGAGAACGCCGCCTATCGCTTCTATTTCGAACCGATCGAGGGTCACGCCTTCGTGAGCTTCACGCCCGAACGGCTCTACCGCCGCGATGGCGACCTGCTCCAGACCGAAGCACTTGCTGGCACGGTCACCAAGGAGAAGGTGAAAGCCGACGACCACACCGCCTCGAAACTGCTGCTCGCCTCAGAAAAGGATGTCCGGGAGCACCGCTTCGTGAAGGACACCATCTACCGCGAACTGCAACCGGTGTGCAGCGAGATCGACATGCAGGAGGAGGTCGGTGTGCTCCAGCTCAACCGCCTGGCCCACCTCTACGCGCGGTGCCGCGCCCGGCTGCGCCCAGAGTTCCGCAACGACAGCACGGTACTCCGCCAGCTCCACCCGACTCCGGCCGTCGGTGGAGTGCCGCGCGAAGAGGCGATGGAGCTGATCCTGTCGGTCGAACCGTTCTGCCGTGGCTGGTACGCCGCACCGGTGGGCTGGCTCAGCCGCGACGCCGCCGAGTTCGCCGTCGGCATCCGTTCGGCACTGATTTTCGAAGACAAGGTCTATCTCTATTCGGGAGCCGGACTCGTGCGAGGCTCCGATCCCGAGTCGGAGTGGGAGGAGGTCGATCAGAAGATCGGCGATATTCTGGCCATAACCCGGCAGGGACGATGAACCACAAACAGATCACAACCCTCTGGTGCAGGGTGATCGTTGAAGAGTTGATCCGGCAGGGCGCCGGATTTTTCTGTATCTCCCCCGGCTCCCGATCGACGCCGCTGACCCTGGCCGTGGCAGCCAATCCGAACGCGCGATTCAGGATGTTCCCCGACGAGCGCTCAGCGGGCTTTTACGCGCTCGGTTACGCCAGGGCGGCCGGCAAACCTGCCGTACTCGTCTGCACCTCCGGCACCGCCGTGGCAAACTACTTCCCGGCTGTCGTCGAAGCATCGGCAGACGCACAACCGATGCTCGTGCTCTCGGCTGACCGCCCCTTCGAGCTGCTCGATGCCGGAGCAAACCAGACCATCCGCCAGCAGGATATCTTCGGCAGCTACACTCGCTGGAACCTCGAACTTCCCGAACCCGGCACTGGCACACCGCTCGCCTCGCTGCTTTCAACGGTCGGGCAAGCGGTCAAGCGCAGCCTTGGATCTCCGGCGGGGCCGGTGCACCTGAACCTGCCATTCCGCGAACCGCTCGAACCGGAATCACACGATCTGGCTCACCCCTGGGTTGAGCCGCTTCGCAACTGGCTGGCCTCCGAGCAACCCTGGTGCCGCTTTGAACAGCCCCGAACCGCGCCGGACGCCAATGCGTTGACAGCGCTCCAACAAATCCTTGCCAATGCCGAGCGTCCGCTTTTTGTCGCTGGCAGCATGGATAAAGCTGATGATGCCGAGGCCGTAGCTTCGCTGGCCGACTCGCTCGGCATTCTGCTCTTTGCCGATCTCACCTCCGGCTTGCGGCTTACGAACAAGTGCACACCATGGCAATTGGCGTTCCAAAATGAAACTTTCGCGACCAGCTTCAAACCCGACGTGGTGATCCATTTCGGCGGAGCACTGATCGGCAAACAGCCAGCAATGACGCTGCGGAAGGAACCGCCATTTCATTACGTCGTGGTCAGGAACCATCCCGGCCGTTTCAACCCCGACCACAACGTCACCCTGAGCATTGAAGCGTCGCCCGCTGCCGTCGTCTCGGCGCTTTCCGAATGCCGCAAGCCTGCGGAGATGGGCGGATTTGCTGCTCTCTTTTCGGAAGTTGCTCACACGATTGACACAGCGGCGTGCGCGCCTGATGAGCCGGTCAACGAAATCTCCGCGCCACGCATCGTTTCGTCGCTTACTGACGGCAAACACGCCCTTTTCGTAGCCAACAGCATGCCCGCGCGCGACATGGATCTGTACGCCGCGCCTGTCTCGGAAAAGCCCCTGCGCGTGGAGCTGAACCGGGGTGTCAGTGGCATCGACGGTATCATTTCGACAGCGGCGGGATTCTCTGCCGGGCTTGACAAACCGACCACGCTGCTCATCGGCGACATCTCGTTCCTGCACGACCTGAACGCGCTCTCGCTGCTCGACAATCCCACAAACCCGCTGATCGTCATCGTGCTGAACAACAACGGAGGCGGCATCTTCTCATTCCTGCCCATTGCGTCGCAAACCGACCGGCTCGACGAGTGCTTCGCCACCCCGCAGAATTTCAGCATCGAATCCGCAGCCCGCACCTTCGACCTCGACTACGCCAGCCCTGCAAGCAACCGCGAGTTCACAGAACTCTACGCTGACGCGCTCAAACGCAACAAAAGCCTCGTCATCGAAATCAGAAGCAACCGTCAGGCAAACCTGCTCCTCCACCGCACCCTCAAAGCGAAACTCGACCCGATTTTCGAGAAAGCCGGCATCTTCGGTAATTGATAAAAACCGGCGGACTATCGAGAGGCCGCACCGTCACAACAACGCACTGCAAAGAAACACCTTATCTCCCTTTCATCGTGCAGCAACGGCGTTAAAAGCGCACGGACTACCTCGAAACAATTGTTAAAAATCAGCGCTTGCGAGCTTGCAAATTCCGATCAACTTTTTTATATAGCGATATAGTTATATATCACTAATAGAGAAAAGGGGCCATTCACACGGCATGCTCTTCAGAGTACCTCAAATCTCCAGTGACCATCAACTCTTTCTCGACAACCCTCAAAACAAGGGAAATCCTCATGAAAAAAATCGTCTCCCTGGTCGTCACCCTCCTGCTGGTTTCGACAAGCCTGCTGCACGCCGCATCCTTCGATGCAAGCCAACTCCCGGAAAAGAAACGCACCATTTCCGGCAAGTACCTGTCCGCCAAAGGTGCTTATGAAATGGTAACCAAAGCTCCTGCAAAGGTGCTCTTCGTCGATATCAGGACGCCAGAAGAGAACGAATATGTGGGAATTGCCGACCAGGTCAATCTGAACATTCCTTACATGCTGAACGATTTCTCGACCTGGGACAGCAAGAAAAACCGTTACCAGATGAGCCCCAACTCAGCTTTCACCATGAAGATCGCTGATGCGCTCGCTGCCCGTGGCCTGAAAAAAACCGATCCAATCATCCTGATTTGCCGTTCCGGTGACCGCAGCGCTGCTGCTGCCGACCTCCTCACCAAAGCGGGTTACACCAACGTCTATTCGGTGTATGAAGGCTTTGAAGGAGACAAGAGCAAGGAAGGTTTCCGCACGGTCAATGGCTGGAAGAACGCCGGTTTGCCTTGGGGCTACAAGCTCGATCAGGCACGCGCCTACCTTGTTTTTTAAGCTTCTCTCCTGTTCTGGCGGCCTCAGCACACACGATGTCGCCAGAACCATTTTGCTCGCCGCACTGACGCCTCAAGGATGCCAATCAAGCCCAAAGCGCGCCCGCAGCAATTCCTCAATCTCATTCTCGCCAACACGCCTCTCCTCCACCTGGCCTTCTTCGGAGACCGCCCGGAAACGCTCGCCGCTGAGCACCGTTTTGCCCGATGCGTGCTGCAACACCACGATCGGCGCCTGCACGAAAATCGAGTCGGGATGGGTCGCGTTGAGCCAGTTGGCCGGCTCGAAATCCACAAGCTCTTGCGGACAGAGGTTGAACTCGTAAAGCGCTTTCCACTCGCCATCACTCATCGACTGCAACCGGTAGTCGCGCTCCGAAACCATCGTGAGCCTGAAGGTGTCGCACTCCTGGACGATCTGCCGGTCGAGCCATTCGAGGTTGATCGGCTCGCGGATGCCGTAACTGCCAAAACCGAGGTCGCAGAGCCACTCCGCGCCGTCGATGGAGGCGATGATCGCCATGTGGGTTTTGGGGCGGCGGACGGCGTAGGTCATGGGCCGCGCCGCCACGAAGCGGTACGGAATGCCGAGAGCCTCCAGCGCCATTGCGAAGATAGCGTTCACTTCGTAGCAGTACCCGCCGCGCCGCCGTTTGACGATCTTGTCGCAAATCTCTTCAGGCACAAGCGACGGCACCTGCCCGGCCTGCACATCGAGATTTTCGAACGGCACCGAAAAGAGCTGGCAGCGCATCAAACGCTTCAGCGTCTCGAAATCCCCAACCGGATTGCCGTTGAAGCCAATGCGTGACAGATAGGACGAAAGATCGAAATTGGCTGCGTTCATGGAAAGGAAACGATCACGTGGTTGCTCTTAAAGATTATTCTTCATGGCCGCCCGATCCTCTTCCAGCAGTGCCGTCAACGCGCTGTGCAGTTCGTCGATGGCTTTCTGCGGATGCGTCCACCAGTCGAGCGACCAGAGCCTGAGCAGACGCCAGCCCAGCCCTTCGAGCACCGACTGGCGAATCTTGTCGCGCTCGGCGGCGAAGGTGGCGCTGCGGTACATCGAGCCGTCGCATTCCACGCCGGCGAGGTAGCGGTTTGGATCGTCGGGATGGACGATTCCGAGATCGATGCGGTAGGCCGAGACGCCGACTTGCGAATGCACCACCCAGCCCTTGTCGCCGAGGGCGCGAGCTACGGCGGTTTCGAGCGCCGAGCTGCTTTGAGAGGGCGAATTCCGTAGCGGTGCACCAAGCACCGACGGGCCGCGCTCGGCGTATTCGAGGAAGTGCTTCAGGTCAGCCACCGCCCGAGACTGGGTGCGCGACAGGTCGATCATCTCCGGCGCAAGCGTCGAAAAAACCATCATCTCCGAACGGGCGCGCGTCATCGCCACGTTCAGGCGACGCTCGCCTCCCAGCCGGTTCAGCGGGCCGAAGTTCATCGTGACGTAGCCGTTCCGGTCGGGGCCGTAGGTGACGCTGAAGAGGATCACGTCCCGCTCGTCACCCTGGACGGTTTCGAGGTTTTTGACGAACACCGGTTCGAGCGTCTGTTCGGATGAAAAGGCCCACTCGATGGCGGAATTCTTCGAGCGTTCGGCGTCGAGCAAGTTCTCGATCAGTGTCTGCTGTTCGGAATTGAAGGTCACCACGCCGATGGACTGCTGGCGCACCGCCTCGCTTTCGTGGGTGATCCGGCGCAGAATCTCGGCGACGATTGCCCGTGCTTCACCCTCGTTCTGCCGCTCCTTGCCCCGCGCATAGATGCCTTCCGGACGCACCAGCGTGACCGCACAGTCGGGATGGATCGGCGCGGGGAAAGTGACCAGCTCGTTGCCGTAGTAGCGGCTGTTGGAGAAAGCGATGAGGCTCTCGCGGCGTGACCGGTAGTGCAGGTTGAGCAGGCGCTCCGGAATGCTCGCTCCCATCATCTCGTCGAGAATGCTCTCCAGATCGCCCTCGCCATCAAGCTCGCCGTCGGGGTCGTCGTCCGAGCGGGCGAAGAAGTTGGTCGGCGGCATCTGCTTCGGGTCGCCCGCCACGATCACCTGCTTCCCACGAGCGAGCGTGCCCACGGCGTCCCAGACGGTGATCTGCGACGCTTCATCGAAAATCACGAGGTCGAACAGCTCTTCGTCGGCGGGCAAATACTGCGCGACCGACAGAGGCGACATCATCAGGCAGGGGGCGAGCGCGGTGACCACTTCGGGAATCTCTTCGAGCAGTTGGCGCACCGGTTTGTGGCGACTTTTCTTCTGAAGTTCCCGACGAAGGATTCCCCACGCGGAGGCGCGCGTCACCTCGTCGGCATCGGGCAGGCCGCCGGAGAGCTTGGCGGCGATGTAGTCGGCGGTGAGCTGGCGGAACCGGCTGTCGAGCTGACGGAATTCGTCGATTGCCGCCGCGTGCTCGGGCGTCGAGAAGCTGCGCAGCACCTCGTCCTCGCCGATCACCGCCGCCGAATACCACGCGCAGTAGGCAGCCTCAAAGGTCTGCTCGATCTCTTCGACCGGCGCTGAACCCGCCTCCAACGCCTCGACGAGCGGCGTCAGCTCCAGCTCGACGGCCCCGGCGCGGGCGCGACGCCACGCGCACCAGTCGCGCAGCTCCGCATGACGCGCCGCGATCGCTTCGACAGCTTCGCGAACGGCGGCGAGCGCCTCGGCGTTGCCCGCGAAAGAGCCGCGGACGGACTGCCCGGCCAGCGCCTCGAACGCTGCGCACGCCGCCTGGAACTCGCAGTGCACTTCCGCAAAAGCCGCGACGGCACGTCCGACCACCGCATCGGGAGCGAGCAGATCGTTGCCCTCGTGCAACAGGCCGCGCACCTTGCCGCGAAGCTCTACGAGCGATGCCGGATCGTCGGCCAGTCGAGTGACCGCTGACCTGACGCGCTCGCCAAGCTGTTGCAGCGCCTCGACTTCGCCGGGGCTGGTCTCGTAGCCTGCCCACGAGCGGAAGCCTGACAACTGCCGCTCCAGCCGGTCAATCGCCTCCCCCTCCTCGCGCATCCGTTGCAGTGCCCCCGCATCGCGCTCCGGGTCGGGTTCGCCCTTCGCGCCGCCCGCTTTCATCTCCTTGACGAGGGTCCGTTTGGCGAAAAACTTTTTCGGTCCCCACGCGGCCTCGGCCTCCTGCCAGCGCCGGGCGATGTCGCCGCCATCCAGCGTGCGCCACGCAAGCGCTTCGTACGAACAGCTCAGCCCGGCCTGCGCTTCGGCGTAAGCCTTGAGGCGGCGCACCGCCTCTTCGAGCGCTTCGATCCGCTCCGCTCCGTCAGCTTCGAGCGCAAAGCCGACCTGCGTTCGGTACGATTCCGACAGCAGCGCCGCAAACCCGGCCAGCGCGTCGAGACGTTCGAGCGTCCGGTCGGGCAACGCAATGCCGACCGCATCGAGCAACGCGCCAGTCGCCGCTTCGAGCGCGGCAGATGCGGCGGCAAGTCGGCGGGAAGCTTCCACGACCCGATGTTCCCACTGCGGACTCCACTCACCGGAAGCGATGAGCTGAAGCGGCGTTCCCGTGACTTCGCCGATTGCCGCCGCCTGGATGCGCAAGCGCGTGGCGGCCTCGCGCATCGCCTGCAACTGCGCTTCGTCGTGCCGGTCGGTGGAGGGCCATGCAAACTGCACGCGCGACGTCAGCGCCTCGTCGCGCACTTTCACGCCCATCGCCTCGTGCGCCGTCAGACCGTTACGACGCTTCTGGTGGAGCCGGTCAACCACGAGGTTCAGCCGGTCGCGCAGTTGGCCGAGCCGTCCGGCTTCACGCGTCCACTCCGCCTCGTCGGCAAGCTGGCGCTGCTCCCACGCCCTGCCGAGTTGCGCCAGCACGTCCGCCTTCCGCGCCTTGCTGGAGTGCAGTTGCAGGCAAAATCGTCCCAACCCGACACTTTCGAGACGGCGATGGACGACATCGAGCGCAGCGGTCTTTTCGGAGACGAACAGCACCCGCCGCCCCTTGCCGAGCGCGTGGGCAATCAGGTTGGCGATGGTCTGGCTTTTGCCCGTACCTGGCGGGCCGATGATGATGAAATTCTTCCCGCGATCCGCACTGGCAATAGCCGCCATTTGAGATGAATCGGCGGGCAGTGGCGTCAACAGGTCGGAAGGCGCGAACTCGCGGTCGAGCTGGTCGGCATCGGCAAACGCGATGTCACTCGGGAAGGGATCGCGCGGCGTGTCGATCAGGTGGCGCACAACCGCGCTCTGGCGCAGCGCCTCGGCGCGATCCACCATATCCTTCCACATCAGATATTTGGCGAAGGAGAAGTGGCCCAGCACCACCTCCTCGATCACCTCGAAGCCGGGCGCATCTTTCACCTCGCGGCGCACCTTGTCCCAGATGCCCTGCACATCGACCCCTTTTTCGTCCTTCGGCAACACGCCGTCGAGGCCCCGGATGTCGATCCCGAAATCCTTGCGCAGCAGTTCGAGCAGCGTCGTGTTGAAACGGCTCTCGTCGTCGTGCGCGATGATTCTGACGCCGCTCCGCACCGACTTGCGCTCCAGCGAAACCGGCACGAGAATCAGCGGTGCGCGGAACCGGCGGCTCTCCTTGACCTCCTGCTTCCACAAGAGAAAACCGAACGCGAGATAGAGCGTGTTCGCGCCCCCCTCCTCCAGCGAGCTTTTGGCCTTCCGGTAAAGATCGACCGACCGGCGCACCAGCTCCTCCGGCGGCAGATCGGCCAGCACCTGGTTCTGTTCGAGCGCGTTGCGGGCGTACTCCTCGGCGATCACCTCCCCCGTGCGCTGGCGGTGCAGCGCCTCGTCCTGCTGCTGCGAGCCGGTACGCGGCACGGGCTGGATCGAAATTTTCGCGCCTCCCGCCAGCTTGTCTTCGAGCAAAACCGGATCGGGACAGAGCAGCGCAAGGCTGCTTTTCGCGGGGCGATGGTTCAGGAGTGCGTTGCGCAACGAGAGATCGAGCAGCTTGCGCTGCCAGTGCTCCAGCCGACCGGCGGGCGTTTCGGGCGGGGCCGCTTCGGCGGTCAGCTCGTCGAAATCGGGAAGCGCCGGAGCCGCCTCGAAGGCGATCTCCGCGCTGCCGTCGTCGTCGGTCGATGGCGGAGAAGGCAGGGCGCTCGTCAGGGCGAGCGGCATGATGCGGTGGGCGCGAGCACGGCGCAGATCGACGGCAAGCTGGAAGGTGTCTTCCCTGTCGGACTCGATGAGGTCGGCAGCCGCCGCCACGGCTTTGGAGAATGGCGGAGGCGGCGACGAAGTCACGAAGGTGGTTTCGAAGAGCAGCAACTCCTTCAACTGCATGCGCTTGCGCAGCGGCTCGGCCTCGTCGATGACGATCGTCGAAAGCTCCTCGGGTTGCAGCCAGACGCCCGCCAGCGCATGGCCCGCCGGCAGCACGGCGACGGGATTGAGGCCCGCCTGCTCCAGCGCCGAAACGAAGAGCATCGTCAGGTCGAGGCAGGTCGCCACGCGGCTGTCGGCGATCTGGCCAGGCAGGCGAATCTTCTGGCCGTTGCGCTCGAAGCTCGACGGCGGCACCGCGTAGCTGATGCCGAGATTGCAGACCGCTGTGTAAAGCGCCGAGGCGATCTCCCACACCCGCTCGCGGCTGCCCGCCGCGTAACCGTCGATGCCGTCGGGCCGCCCCGCCCTGCGCAACACCAGACTCGCCTCGCGCAGGAGGCGGTCGATGAAGGGATCGTTCGGCAGCGAAAAGGCCGCCAACAACTCCGGCATAAACCCCGCTCCACCCCACTCGTTGAACGCGAGCAATTCGACCGGGTGGCTCTCTTCGGCCAGTGCCACGCCCTCCTTTTCGACAGCAACCGTCACCGTGCCGCGCACCGATTCGGTCAGGCCGAGCAGAAACGCGCCATCGAGTTCGACATCCCGATCCGGAATCGACACCGAACCCGCTGGATCGATCCGTTCCACCCGCCACGACTTCGGCTTCAGAAATGGAGGATTCGCCGACAGCGTCACTGAAACATCTTCTAACGGCGTTTCCGGCGACCGGTTTTCAACCCGCAACTCCCGCAGAAACGCGAACGCGCTCTGATGGCACGCGAAATTCAGCTTCGCCGCCATCGCGCACTGGATAACCACCGACCTGTTCGGTTCACTCATCGCCCAATCACCCTTTCATTGGAATGCTTACGGAACAAACCCTTGTCTGCAAAAAGCAATATAGGAGAGTTTTTCAATGCCTGAATAGCAGAAACACTCGTCCGCAGGTGAACCTGAACAGAGACGCCCGTCAGCTTCGGGATGCGGCATCAAAAGCGCCGAGCCGTGAAGAGATCGTTGTGTGGCGATTTCAGGGATTCAGGACAGCTCCGGCCACGAAGCCTCAGGCTTTTGCCGCCAGATCCAGGCGATGTAGTCGGTCATGGGGGGATCGATACCGAGCTCTCGAAGCCGGGCACTGACCTGCCCACGATGCGAAGAGCTGTGCAATGGAACCTGCACGAGCGTATCGGCAAGCGTGTGTTCAGCAACGTCAAACCCGAGCTTTTTGGTTGCGGTTTTCGACCACGGCAGCTCAATCACGCTTTGCAGACCAGTTGAGGTCTGGGATGCCAGGAACTGCATCGCACCATCATGCACCTCACGGGCAAATGCGGCGAGGGCACGAACGTCAAGTTCATCGGCCACCCGCGGATCGATTGGTCGGCCAGTCCACACATCCAGAAAAACCCTCTGGGTTGCGTGCAGATGCCGCAGCTTTGCAAGGAGATACTCATCCCCCTCCGCTTCCGGCTTTTGCATAACGGTGGTCAAGACAAGGGCATCCGCCCAGGCCATGTGCCGATACATATCGGTCAACAGCGTGAGTGCACTCATAGCAATTCCGATTTTAGTGGGAAAAATGCTTTCCGCAAGTTAGCGATGCTCACTCACTCACACAACCGAAGCTACCGAAGAGTCTCCGGAAAACACCTGATTCCAGCTCGTTCAGCTTTGCAGAAGATGCAATCAGAAGGGTGCGCCGAGCAGAGTTCGAGGTAGTTGCCGCTCACCATCGAGGCGATGATCCGGTCGCGCGACTGCCGGTTGACGAGCTGCGCCGCCTCCGCCGTCGTCACGATTTCGGCCTTGCCTGCCCCCGCCATCGCTTCGGCAAGCTCGTCGAGAAACACGGTTTGCGTTTCCGGCGACTCCGGATGCAACGCCCGGCAAACCCGCTCGCCGACAGCAAGGGTACGCGACTGCTGAATCATCTCGACGGCCTGTTCCTTCGCGATCCAGACTGGCTTGAAAGCCACAATCTTTTCCCGAATATGCCCGAACACCGGATCGTCAGCCGAAAATGAATTTCTGTTATCAAGCGCCGATTCTGCCTTCCGGATACCCTCGACAATTTTACCGGTTCGATAATCGTCAATCGTGCCCATGTCTCGCTAAACCATTAATTTCAAGACAAATCCGATACTACGTTTTTTCAATATAACCCCACCTTTTTGTCTTTGTCCTATATTGCTCTGAAAGCCGAAGCCTCGAAACAATCGCCTCAGCAATGCCAAACATCCCCCTGCACCTCACCACCGTCGGCAACCCGTCACTTCCAAAAATCGTGTTCCTGCACGGATTCCTCGGTTCGGGAAGCGACTGGCTTTCCTTTGCCCGGAAACTTGAGGATCGCTTTTGCAGCATCCTTGTCGATCTGCCGGGGCATGGCGAAACGGGAATTCCGGCGGATGGCGATCCGGAGCTTTTTTTCATGCAAACGGTCGAAGCGCTGGCGGGTGAGATTCGGCAGTTGAGCGCTGGGCCATGCGTGCTGGTTGGCTATTCGATGGGCGGGCGGATCGGGCTGGCGCTGACATTGCGTTATCCGGAGCTGTTCTCGAAGGCGGTGATCGTGTCGTCGTCGCCGGGCTTGCGCACGGAGGAGGAGCATGCGGCGCGGCGGAAGAGCGACGAGGGAATCGCCCGCAAGATCGAGCGGAATTTTGAGGGGTTCATCCAGTTCTGGTACGACCAGCCGCTCTTCGCGACGCTGAAAAGCCACGATCTCTTCCACGAAGTCGAGGCACAGCGCAAGCAGGGTTCGCCGGAAAATCTCGCCTGCGCGTTGCGCCTGCTCGGCACGGGCAACCAGCCATCGTTCTGGGACGAACTGCCGGGCAACCTCTTGCCGATGCTCTTCTGCGTCGGCGAGAAAGATGCGAAGTACGTGGAGATCGGCAAGCAGATGGTTGAGCTGTGCCCGCAATCGAGCCTCGAACTCTTCGAACATTGCGGCCACACGTTGCACATCGAAGAGCCGGAGCGCTTCCTCGCGAGCGTGAGCGGTTTATCGAAAAGCAAAACTGAAATATCGCTCACAAAAGAATTCGTCCCATAAGGTACTATTCGCCCTATAAGTCCCATTCCCGCATCACCTCGCACTAATCAACCGGGATTGCTTATATTTGAACTCTTTTTTCACCCCATCGGGGCGATACAGATTTTTATCAACGACCACAGACACTTTCGATATGAGCACAGTCAACTGGATTGCAGCCGGGGAGTACTCCGACATCCTCTACCACAAGGCTGAGGGCATCGCCAAAATCACCATCAACCGCCCGGAGCGGCGCAATGCGTTCCGCCCGCAGACGGTGGATCAGATGATCGAGGCGCTTCAGGATGCACGTAACGACAGCCAGATTGGCGTCATCATCCTGACAGGACAGGGCGACCTAGCGTTTTGCTCGGGCGGCGACCAGAAGATTCGCGGCAATGCCGGGTACGCCGACGAGAAGGGCGTCAACAAGCTGAACGTGCTCGATTTCCAGCGCGATATCCGCACCTGCCCGAAACCGCTGATCGCGATGGTGGCAGGCTACGCCATCGGCGGCGGCCACGTGCTGCACATGCTCTGCGATTTGACGATTGCTGCCGAGAACGCCCGCTTCGGCCAGACCGGCCCGCGCGTCGGTTCGTTCGACGGCGGCTGGGGCGCGAGCTACATGGCGCGTCTTGTTGGTCAGAAAAAGGCCCGCGAAATCTGGTACCTCTGCCGCCAGTACAACGCGCAGGAGGCGCTCGATATGGGCTTGGTCAACACGGTCGTGCCGCTCGAAAGACTCGAAGAGGAGACCGTGCAATGGTGCCGTGAAATCCTCGCCAACTCGCCGCTCGCCATCCGCTGCCTGAAGGCCGCGCTGAACGCCGACTGCGACGGCCAGGCCGGTTTGCAGGAGCTTGCGGGCAACGCCACCCTGCTCTACTACATGAGCGAAGAGGGGCAGGAAGGCCGCAACGCCTTCGTCGAAAAGCGCAAACCCGATTTCGGCAAGTTCCCGAAACACCCGTGAAGCTGCTTCATGCCGACATCTGCCGGTATGAACTCCCGTTTATTGCACCGGTCACGGTCAGGGGCGTGCTCCTCCGAAAACGCGAGGGGCTGCTCCTGCGCCTGACAAGCGAGGGGGCGACCGCATATGGCGAAATCGCCCCCCTCACCGGCCTGCACGCCGAATCGCTCGACGAGGCATTGCAAGTGCTCACCGCATTCATTCCCGAACTTTCACGACTCACTCGGAACACTTCCGCCGAACGGCTGCGGCTAATCGGCGAGACGAAGCTGCCGCCGTCGGTGGCAACAGGCATCGAAATGGCGCTCGTCAACCTCGAAGCTCTCGAAACCGGCTCGATTCCAGTTTTTCCTGACGCCTTCTCTCCAGCATCGAAAATTCCCGTCAACGCGCTGCTGGCCGGAGATACGGCGACGGTGCTCGACCGTGCGGCGAAGCGCTACACCGAGGGATTCCGCGCGTTCAAGCTGAAGGTGCGCAAAGGGCAGCTTGATGAAGCAATCGCCAGCATTCGGGCGTTTCATGACATGTTCGGCAACAACGCCGAACTGCGGCTCGACGCCAACCAGTCGCTCGATTTCGACGAGGCGGTCGGGTTCGGCAAAGCGTTGCCGCACGGCAGCATCTCGTACATCGAGGAGCCGCTGACTGATGCGGCGCTGATCCCGGAGTTCCACGCCGCAACCAGCCTGCCGTCAGCGCTCGACGAGTCGCTCTGGCAGCGTCCGGAGCTACTGGACGAGATCGGCCCCGAACCGCTCGGCGCACTGGTGCTCAAGCCAAACTGCATCGGCGGCATCGCAAAATCGCTCGACATCGCGGCCAAAGCGCATCGGATGGGCTTGCAGGCGGTCTTCAGCTCGGCCTTCGAGAGTAGCGTCAGCCTCGGTATGTACGCGCTCCTGGCCGCCGTCTCCTCGCCAAACCCGGCGGCGTCCGGCCTTGACACGGCGAGCTTTCTGGCTGATGATCTTACCGACACGCCCTTCGCCGCACCGGACGGTTTCGCCGATCCCGCCGCCGCATGGCGTGACAGCCTGCGCGTGAAACCGGAGATGATCGAAATCGTCGAGTCATGGACATTGTAGCCCACGCCGCACAGAAGTTCGGCGACCAGCCCGCCATCATCACCGCCGACCGGCGCTGGAGCTTCGGCGAGCTTGATGGCGACACCGCTCGCATCGCCGCCGCATTCGAGGCGTGCGGCGCCCGGCGCGGCGACATCGTCGCGCTCGTCGCGCCGAACAGCGCGGCAATCCTACTCGCGCTGATGGCGCTCATGCGCATGGGCGCAGTCGCCGCGCCGGTGAACCACCGATTCCCGGCAAGCCACATCGAAGGCGTCATCGCGCGGCTGAAGCCGACGATGACGCTCGACGCGGCGAAGCTCGAAACGTTCATCACTGACGCACTCAACCGGACGGAAGCGAGTTTCACTTCCGCAACGGAGATGTCGAGGCCTGTCTCAATCATCCATACCTCCGCCAGCTCCGGCAAGCCGAAAGCCGCCATGCACAGCCTCTCGAACCACTGGCACAGCGCGATGGGTTCCGCGCAGAACCTGCCCTTTGGGCCGGGCGACTGCTGGCTGCTTTCGCTGCCACTCTACCACGTCGGCGGATACTCTATGCTTTTCAAATGTCTCATCGGTGGAGGCGCGCTCGCCATGCCGTCGCCGGATGCGTCGCTTGCGGACTCGCTCACGCCCTTCCCCGTCACGCATCTCTCGCTGGTGCCGACGCAGCTCTATCGGATGCTTCGTACCGACGGTGGCCAGGAACGGCTGCGCAGCCTCAAAGCCTTGCTGCTCGGCGGCAGCGCGGTCAGCGCACCACTCCTGCGCGAAGCCATACGCGAGCAAGTGCCGCTCTACCTCACCTACGGTTCAACCGAAATGAGCACGCAGGTCACCACATCGCCTGCCCCCGTCACCGAAGCACAGGCCGACAGCGGCGTCGTGCTGCCATATCGGAAAGTTGCGATTTCACCTGACGGCGAAATCCTCGTCAAAGGCGAGTGCCTCTTCATGGGCTATCTCGAAGAAAACGGGATACGGACAGCAAGAGATTCGGAGGGCTGGTTCCACACGGGCGACATGGGTGAGCTGTCGGAGGACGCGCGGCTAAACGTGCTCGGTAGGAAGGACAGCATGTTTATTTCAGGCGGAGAGAACATCCACCCCGAAGAGATAGAAAAAGCGCTCACCTCAATCGAAGGCATCGAGGAGGCAGTGGTGGTTCCCGCGCCGGACGCGGAGTACGGCATGAGGCCGGTGGCTTGGATCAAAGCCCGGAGCGACGCGCTCGACGATGCTGCGATCATCGCAAGCCTGAGAGACAAACTCGGCAGGCTCAAGACGCCGGTTGCGCTGCATCGAATCCAGACATGGCAGACACTCCCCGGTTCAGCCAAGATCGACCGCGGCTGGTACAGAAATCACGTGTAGGAGCAGCCCGATTTGTCGGAATGCCCTCCGACGATGAGCAATCTCTCTGTCTTTGAAATCCTTGCCGTCTTTGCAGTCCTTTTTCTTTCAACGACACCCTGAAATACAACAAAAAAGGCAGCCGCGAGGGCTGCCCCCCTACAGGCAATTTGTTACCCGTTACTTGCTAACAGCGCTCTTCTTTGCCTTCCGCTTGAGCACAAACACCGTCAGGCGACCGCCGAGGCCGGAGAATGGAGCATAAAAAATGCCCGTGAAAAGCATGCTGATAATCAGATCTGCCAAGCTGATCTCTTTCGGTGCGCTGACCAGCGCAAGCATCTGACGGATGGTCTCGGCATCACCGGAATCTATGCTGCTCGCCCAGTCGGCCAGCAGCTTGAGGCTTTCGAGACCCGGCACATAGCCAAACCATCTCTCCAGCAGAAATCCGGCAAGCACCGATAACGCACCGCCGAAAAACCCGCTGACAGCGCCAAGCACGAACGACTCGGGATAGCTGAGCCGCACCTGATGACGCATGATGTAGAACCAGGCGGCAACCGCTCCCGACATGATAATGCCGGCAAAAAGGAAGGCATTGATAAGCGTCAGGTAGGGCACCGTGGTCGTCAGCAACAGCAACGCCGCGCCAAGCGCGATCGCCGTGTTTTTCGATGGACGGGCCGGAATAACGTCTATACCCATCCTTCAGGCCGAAAAGAGATCGTTCAGGAAATCGTCCATCGTGTAGAAGCCCGGCTTTGCGGCGTGCTGCTGGGCGAGCCATTCGGCGGCGCGAACGGCGCCCGAAGCGAAGCCGGTGCGGTTCTTGGCCGTGTGGGTCAGCTCGATGGTGTCCGACTCGGAATCGATAATAGCCGAGTGCACGCCGAACACCGTGCCGAGACGGATCGACGAGACCTGCAATTCGTCGCTCTGCAACTTCTTGCCGTCCTCAAGCTCACGAACGATGGTGCGCTTCCGCGGATTGTTATTCAGAACCTCCTGCGCTGCCTTGATCGCTGTGCCGCTCGGGAAATCCGCCTTGCCGGTATGGTGCTGTTCGGAGAGCGCGATGTCGAACTGCTCGAACGGAGCGATCAGGCGAGCCGCCTCACGCAATGTCCGGAAGAAGACGTTCACGCCAAGCGAAAAGTTGGCCGAGTAGAGCATCGAGCTTCCGGCGGCATTCACCTCTTCGGCGATCTGCGGCATCAACTCGTCCCAGCCGGTGGTGCCAACCACAACCGGCACGCCGGAGGCAATCATCGCCTTGTAGTTCGCCAGGAACGCATCCCTGACGGTGAAATCGATAATCGCATCCGATCCCTCGAACACTTCCGGCGTAACGGCGTCGCTCACATCGAGCACCTTGTGGATAACATTGGCGTCCGATGCGTTGACGATACCGGCGATCTGCTGGCCCATACGGCCATTGCCGACCAGGGTAACCTTCATAATCTCATACTACTTGGAATTTCAGGAAATGACTCCTCCGGAACGCTCACTGACCGAGCAGGTCGAGAATCCTGTCGAGATCCTCGCCGGAGAAGTATTTGATCTGGATTTCGCCCTGCCCACCTTTGCGCTCAATGAGCCGTACCTTGGTGGCAAGCCGCTCACGGAGCTGGCCTTCGATCTGGTCGAGCTGGATGGCACGGGGTTCCGCTTTCGGAACGGCGGGCTTGGTTGTATCCTTAAAAATGTTGTTGACCAGCGCTTCGGTCTGGCGAACCGAAAGCTGACGGGCGACGATCTGCCGCCACACTTTGAGTTGCAGGTGCTCGCTCGGCAGATTGATAAGCGCACGGGCGTGGCCCGACGAAATCTCCCGCGTGCGGATGCTCTCCTGAATCTGACGCGGCAACTTGAGCAGACGAAGGAAGTTACTGACCGTCGAGCGATTCTTGCCAACCTTCTGGGCCACCTCGTCCTGGGTAAGGTCGCACTTGGTTACCAGGCTTTTCAGGGCAAGGGCGACTTCGATAGCGTTGAGGTCTTCGCGCTGGATGTTCTCGATCAGCGCCAGTTCGAGCTTGCTGGCATCCTCGTGCGCTTCGATGACGTAGGCGGGAATGAACTTGAAGCCGGCGGAGGTCACGGCGCGCAGACGGCGCTCGCCGCTGATGAGCTGGTACTGGTCGCCATCGCGACAGACGGTCACCGGCTGGATGACGCCGTTTTCGATAATCGAGTTGCGTAGCTCTTCAAGCGCTGCTTCGTCGAACTCCTTACGCGGCTGGAATGGATTGACCTTGATCTTGTCAACCGGAAGGCTGCCGATAGCGCCCTCCTGAATGGCTTCCCGCTCTTCAGCTTTTTCGGCTGCTGCAAATCCCTCTTCGGAGATCAGCGCTTTCAGGCCTTTTCCCAGTGCTTTTTTGGACATACGCTCACGTGGCCGGCCACCTACTGCTGCCGAACTTTGAATTTCTTGATATTGCCGTCGCGCTCGAAAATCTCCTGCGCAAGGTCGAGGTAATCTTTCGATCCGATGCTCTGGGCATCGTACAGAAGCGCCGGCTTGCCATGACTCGGAGCCTCGGACAGACGAACATTCCTGCGAATGCAGGTTTTATAGACTTTGTCCTTGAAGAACTTCTTGACCTCTTCGGCCACCTGCGTGGCAAGCCTGAGCCTGGCATCGAACATGGTGACCAGCACCCCTTCGATTTCAAGGCGCGGATTCAGATGCTTGCGGACGATGCTGATCGTATTGAGCAGCTTGCCAAGACCCTCAAGCGCGTAATACTCGGCCTGCACCGGAATAAGCACCGAATCGGCCGCGGTCAGCGAGTTGAGGGTGATAAGACCAAGCGACGGCGGACAGTCGATGATGATGTAATCGTACTGATCCTTCACCTGCTTCAGGGCCTTCTGCATGACATACTCACGCTCACGCATGTTGACCAGCTCAACCTCCATGCCGACGAGGTTCATATTCGAAGGCAGCACGTCGAGATACTCAAGGCTCGAAGACTTGATGGCATCCCTGATCTGGCCGCCGTTGACCATCACATGATAAAAGGTATTCTCGATCTCGTCGCCAGGTTCGAGCCCGAAGCCCGAAGTGGCATTTGCCTGGGGATCGATGTCGACCAGGAGCGTTTTGAATTCTGATATCGCAATGGAAGCCGCAATATTGACCGCGGTGGTTGTTTTACCTACCCCGCCTTTCTGATTTGCAATAGCAATAACTCTTCCCATGTAACCGTAGCCAGCGAAATGAAAAATGAAATATTCAAGCGGTTGATCTTCTTCAGCGACACGTTGTATAGTATAATACTTGCATAAACTTTTGCAAACAGGAATATCGACCCATGAAACGGCTTGGAGCCGAATTTTACCAGGCCCCCACACTCGAACTTGCCGAGCGGCTGCTGGGCAAGATTTTCGTGCGTTGCGAAGACACCGGCATGGTGACCAAAGCGCGAATCGTGGAGACCGAAGCCTACCTCGGCGAGGGCGACGAAGCCTGCCACGCATGGCGCGGAATGACCAACCGGAACCGCGCGATGTTCGGCCCGCCCGGACATTTGTACATCTACTTCACCTACGGCTGTCACTACATGATCAACATCGTCTCGGAGCAGGAAGGAACTGCGGGCGCGGTGCTGCTCCGGGCCATGGAGCCGCTCGAAGGGATCGACCGGATGCAGGAACGGCGCGGAACGGCTGACGAGCGTGCGCTGATGAGCGGCCCCGGCAAGCTGGCACAGGCGCTCGGCATCGGACCGGAGCTGTACGGCAGCTCGCTGCTCGGCGAAAGCTGCTGGCTGGAAGACGCTCCGGAAATCCCGGAAGAGCTGATCGGCACGTCGCCGAGAATCGGAATCACACGCAGCACGGAGCTGCCGTGGCGAAAATTCGTAACCGCTTCGCCGCACGTATCGACAACCCGTTTGGGTGCTCCGAAAAAAAAGCGTCAGAAGCGGTTGGAAAGACGATAATTTTTCCTTTTTTAGGGTCATACGGTAAATGAGGGCACATCCACAAGTCAACCTCGAGCCAGCTATGATCGGCACTCCCATACTTCCCGAAATCCGCGAGCTGATCGAACAGAGGAACTTCAGCGCACTGCAACGCCTCTTCAACGACTGGCTGCCGGTTGACCTCGCCGAACTGATCTCCGACCTCCCCGAAAACGAGCAGGCCATCCTCTTCAGGCTGCTGCCCAAAGACGTGGCAACCGAGACCTTCGAATACCTCGAAGTCGATGCCCAGCAGAACCTGCTCAACGCCCTGACCCAGAAGGATGTCACACACATCCTGAACAGCATGTCGCCGGACGACCGTACCGCCATGCTCGAAGAGCTGCCGGGCCCGGTCGCCCAGGAGCTGATCAAGCTGCTGACCTTCAAGGAGTTCAAGATTGCCAAAACGCTGCTGGCCTACGCCGAAGACAGCGTCGGCAGGCTTATGTCGCCGGACGTACTCAGCGTCAAAACCGACTGGGAGATCGGCAAGGTGCTCGAATACATCCGTACGCACGGCCACGAGAGCGAAACCCTGAACGTCATCTACGCGGTTGACGACCACGGCAAGCTCGTCGGCGAAATGATGGCCCGCGATCTGCTGCTCTCGCCGCTCGACAAAAAAGTCGGAGAAATCATCTCCGAAGACAAGATCATCACCCTTACGGCCACCCAGGATCAGCAGGACGCCCTCGAAGCCTTCAAGCGCTACGACCGTGTCGCACTGCCGGTAGTGGACTCCAACGGCTACCTGATCGGCATCGTCACGGTTGACGACATGCTCGACGTCGCCGAAGAAGAGGAAACCGAAGACATCCAGAAATTCGGTGGTATCGAAGCCCTCGAAGAGCCATACATCGACCTGCCGCTGCTCGAACTGGTACGCAAGCGTGCAGTCTGGCTCGTAGTGCTGTTCCTCGGTGAAATGCTCACCGCTTCGGCCATGACCTACTTCGAAGGAGAGCTGGCCAAAGCAATCGTGCTGGCAACCTTCATTCCGCTCATCATCTCAAGCGGCGGTAACTCGGGCTCGCAGGCCGCCACACTTATCATCCGCTCACTGTCACTCGGTGAAATCACCCTGCAGGACTGGTGGAAAGTGATGAAACGGGAGATCTTGTCCGGCCTGATGCTTGGCAGCCTGCTCGGCGTCATCGGCGTGTTCAGAGTGATCTTCTGGGCCATGATTCTCGACCAGTACACGAGCGTCTGGCTGCTGATCGCCCTCACGGTGGGCTTTTCGCTGCTCGGCATCGTTCTCTGGGGAACGCTTGCCGGCTCCATGCTCCCCATGCTGCTCCAGCGCCTCGGCATCGACCCGGCCACATCCTCGGCCCCCTTCGTCGCCACACTGGTTGACGTCACCGGTATCGTCATCTACTTCAGCTTCGCCTCGGTGCTGCTCAAGGGCGTGCTGCTGTGAGAACTGTCCACTTGCATGGGTGATTTTATGGCGATGCCAGAGAGACTGTTCTGGTGAAAAAACGACTTCCGACGGCCAAGCAACCAGACCAGACAAGCGCATAATCCAAGAAAAGCTGTAAGCCCCTCTAACCAACCGAAACCAGCCCATGCACGCGAAGCAACACGTCATCATTGGCCTTTCGGGCGGCGTCGATTCGGCGGCGGCGGCTTGCCTGCTCATCAAGCAAGGCTATCGCGTGACCGGGCTGAACATCCGTGTGCTCGATACGCCGGAGGATACTTCCACGCTGGCTCCGTCGGCAATGCGGATCAGCGACTCAGAGGAGTTCGACTTTCCTGTGTTCACGCTGAACCTGAGCGCAAAGTTCGCCCGCGACGTCGTCGGTTATTTTCATGACGACTATCTCGCCGGACGGACACCGAATCCGTGCATGGTGTGCAACAAGGCGATCAAGTGGTTCGGGCTTTTCGAGGCGATGCGGCTGCTCGGAGCCGATCTGGTGGCGACCGGCCACTACGCCCGCACGGAACGGCGTGACGGCGTGACGCGCCTTCTCAAAGGGATCGATCCGGAGAAGGATCAGAGCTATTTTCTCTGGATGCTGACTCAGGCGGAGCTTGCCAAAACCCTTTTCCCGCTCGGCGGTTACACGAAAGCTGAAGTGCGGGAGCTGGCCCGGTCGTTCGAAGTGCACGCGGCGGAAAAGAAGGAGAGCCAGGAGATTTGCTTCGTACCGCACGACGACTATTGCGCCTATCTTACCAGGGCAATTCCTGGGCTTGAGGAGCGTGTCGCGGGGGGCGAGATTGTCGATCAGTCGGGTAAGGTGATCGGGCACCATCGCGGCTACCCGTTCTACACCATCGGCCAGCGCCGGGGCCTCGGCGTGTCGACCGGAGAACCGGTTTATGTGACGAAGATCGACGCAGAACACAACCGAATCCGCGTCGGCAGCAAGGCCGACCTCGAATGCCGCAGCCTCATCGCCACGGCGATGAACTGGAGCGGCATCGCAACGCCGGACGCGCCGTTCGAGACAGAAGCGCGAATCCGTTACCGCGACCGGCAAAGCGCCTGCATGGTCGAGCCGCTCGGCGATGACCGGGCGCGGGTACGTTTCCACGAGCCGAAGCAGGGCGTTGCCTGCGGGCAGGCGGTTGTGTTTTACGATGGCGACGAGGTGCTCGGCGGGGGAATCATCGCGGAGGTGAATCCTGCGGACAGCGCGACGCCGGAGTAAAAAGAGATTGCTGTTTCTTCCCAGGGCGACCGCAAGGGCCGCCCCTACAAATCATTCATCGAATTGTCAACACCAACCCATCCCCCATGTTCACACGCAATAACGACGCTTTTACCTGGCTCGATTACAACCGCCGTCCTGACGAAGAAAGCCCGCTGCTCGTGATGCTGCACGGCTACGGAAGCAACGAGCGCGACCTCATCATGCTAGCTCCGTCACTCGACCCGCGGCTGCGCATCGTGAGCGTACGCGCGCCGCAGCTGCTTGCCCCTGAGATGTTCGGCTGGTTTCCGATCGACTTCACGCCCACCGGCATCACGGCCGACCACGAGGCGGCCATCAACGTTGCTGACCAGTTCACGGCGTTCCTGAAAAAGATGATCGCGACGCTTCAACCGGCGGGCAACAAGGCGTTCCTCATGGGCTTCAGCCAGGGTGCGGTGATGAGTTACATGACTGCGTTCCGCAACCCGGAGCTGCTGCACGGCGTCGCCGCCCTGAGCGGCCAGCTTCCCGATTCTCGTCCCGACGCCGAGGCTATGCCTGAAGGCCTCGCCAACATTCCATTCCTCGTGCAGCACGGCGAGTTCGATGACGTGCTGCCCATCGCCAAAGGGCGCGAGTCCGAGGCGTGGCTGAAGGACAAGGTCTCCGATCTCACCTACCGCGAATATCCGATGGCGCACCAGACCGACCACGCCTCGATCGAACTGCTCCGCTCGTGGCTTTCGGAGCGCATCGACCGGGCGCTTTCCTGACGCGCCCCGCCTTCCGGCGGATGGGGAATTGAGCGCTTTTTTGCTTACCTTTAGGGTCAATTTTTCCAACCAATTTCCGCCGCTGCATGAACGACAATTTGTACGGCCTGATCGAGCAACGGATTCTTGTGCTCGACGGGGCCATGGGCACCATGATCCAGAGGCATGGCCTCGACGAACAGGACTACCGGGGCGAGCGTTTCGCTTCGCACAGCCATCCGCTGAAGGGCAACAACGACCTGCTCGTCATCACCCAGCCCGACATCATCCGTTCGATCCACTGCGACTTCCTCGATGCGGGCGCGGACATCGTCGAAACCTGCACCTTCAACGCCAACCCGATCTCGCAGTCAGACTACCAGTTGCAACACCTGACCAAGGAGCTGAACGTGGCGGCGGCAAAAGTGGCCCGTTCGGCGGCGGACGAGTTCACCGCGAAGACGCCTGACAAGCCGCGCTTCGTGGCCGGCTCCATCGGGCCAACCAACAAGACCCTCTCGCTCTCGCCGGACGTGAACAACCCCGGCTTCCGCGCCGTCACCTTCCAGGAGGTGGTCGATAACTACACCGCCCAGCTCGAAGGATTGCACGAAGGCGGCGTCGATCTGCTGCTCGTCGAGACGGTGTTCGACACGCTGAACTGCAAGGCGGCGCTCTACGCCATCGAACAGTATGCGGCCAAAACCGGCTGGCAGGTACCCGTAATGGTCTCCGGTACGGTGGTTGACGCCAGCGGCCGCACGCTCTCCGGCCAGACCACCGAGGCGTTCTGGATTTCGATTTCGCACATGCCGAGCCTGCTCTCGGTCGGTCTGAACTGCGCACTCGGCTCGAAGCAGATGCGCCCCTTCATCGAGGCACTCTCCAACATCGCGGGCAGCTACGTCAGCGTCTATCCGAACGCGGGACTGCCGAACGAGTTCGGCGAGTACGACGACTCCCCGGAGTACATGGCCGCGCAGATCGCGGGCTTCGCCGAATCGGGCTTTGTGAACATCGTGGGCGGCTGCTGCGGCACCACGCCGACGCACATCCGCGCCATTGCCGAAGCGGTCAAGACTCTCACGCCGAGGAAGCGCCCCGCGAACGAGCACGTACTGAAGCTCTCCGGCCTCGAACCGCTCGTGGTTGACGAAACCACCGGCTTCATCAACGTCGGCGAGCGCACCAACGTCACCGGTTCGCGCAAGTTCGCCCGCCTCATCAAGGAAGCGAACTACGACGAAGCGCTCTCCATCGCCCGCCAGCAGGTCGAGAACGGCGCGCAGGTGATCGACGTGAACCTCGACGAGGGAATGCTCGACTCCGAAAAGGTGATCGTCGAGTTCCTGAACCTCATCGCCTCCGAGCCGGAGATCGCCAAGGTTCCGGTGATGATCGACTCGTCGAAGTGGGCGGTCATCGAAAACGGCCTGCGCTGCACCCAGGGCAAGAGCATCGTCAACTCGATCAGCCTCAAGGAGGGCGAGGAGCCTTTCAAGGAGCACGCCCGCAAGATCATGCAGTACGGCGCGGCCACGGTCGTCATGGCCTTCGACGAGCAGGGCCAGGCCGACAGCCTGCACCGCCGCATCGAGATTTGCAGCCGCGCCTACAAGATTCTGACCGAAGAGGTAGGCTTCCCGCCAGAAGATATCATCTTCGACCCGAACGTGCTGACCGTGGCCACCGGCATCGACGAGCACAACAACTACGCGCTCGACTTCATCGAGAGCGTGCGCTGGATCAAGCAGAACCTGCCCCACGCGAAGGTCTCTGGCGGCATCAGCAACGTCTCGTTCTCCTTCCGCGGCAACGAGCCGGTGCGCGAGGCGATGCACACCGCGTTCCTCTACCACGCCATCCACGCCGGTCTCGACATGGGCATCGTCAACGCCGCCCAGCTCGGCATTTATGAAGACATCGACCCGGAGCTGCTCGTTTACGTCGAGGATGTGCTGCTGAACCGCCGCGACGACGCCACCGAACGGCTCGTGGCGTTCGCGGAGACGATCCGCGACGGCGGCGAAAAGGCCGAGGCCAAAACCGCCGAGTGGCGCAACGCCCCGGTCGAGGAGCGGCTGAAACACGCACTGGTCAAGGGCATCGTTGACTACATCGACGAGGACACCGAGGAGGCCCGCCAGCTCTACCCGAGTCCGCTGGAGGTGATCGAGGGGCCGCTCATGAACGGCATGAACCACATCGGCGACCTCTTCGCCGAGGGCAAGATGTTCCTGCCGCAGGTGGTCAAGAGCGCCCGCGTCATGAAGCGCTCGGTGGCCGTGCTGGTGCCCTACATCGAGGAGGAAAAAGCAAAAAGCTGCGACACCAGCGCCAAAGCCAAGGTGCTGCTCGCCACGGTCAAGGGCGACGTGCACGACATCGGCAAGAACATCGTCTCGGTTGTGCTCGCATGCAACAACTTCGACGTGGTTGACATCGGCGTCATGATGCCGTGCGACAAGATTCTCGACGCGGTCGTTAAGGAGAAGCCGGACGTGCTCGGCCTCTCCGGGCTCATCACCCCGTCGCTCGAAGAGATGGCGCACGTGGCCAAAGAGATGGAGCGGCTCGGCATGAACATTCCGCTCATCATCGGCGGCGCGACCACCTCGAAGGTGCACACGGCGGTCAAGCTCGCGCCGAACTACTCCGGCGCGGTAGTGCATGTGCTCGACGCCTCGCGCAGCGTGCCGGTGGTCAGCAACCTCTGCAACCCTGCCCAGCGCGAAGGCTACATCGCGGCGCTCAATTCAGAGCAGGAGGCGATGCGTAAGAGCCACGCCGAGCGCACAGCAGCCAAAAAGTACATCTCGCTCGACGCAGCCCGCGACAACCGCCTCGCAATCGACTGGGAGGCCGAAACCATCGACAAGCCCGCGCAGACCGGCGTCACGGTTTTGGAGGATGTCACCGTCGGAGCGCTCCGTTCGTACATCGACTGGACGCCCTTCTTCCGGAGCTGGGAGCTGCACGGTGTCTATCCGCAGATTCTGGAGGATGAAAAGGTGGGTGAAGAGGCAACGAAGCTCTTCAACGACGCCACCGCCCTGCTCGACCGGATCGACAGCGAAAAGCTGCTCGGCATCAAGGGCGTGGCGGGCATCTTCCCGGCGAACAGCATCGGCGACGACATCTTCGTCTATTCGGACGACGAGCGCTCGATGATCCGCACCGTGCTGCACACCCTGCGCCAGCAAAGCGAAAAGCACGGCGAAGCCAACCTCGCGCTGGCGGACTTCGTGGCCCCGCGCGAAAGCGGCGTCAACGACTGGATCGGCTGCTTCACCGTCACCGCCGGACTCGGCATCCAGAGCCTGTTGCAGGAGTTCGCAGCAGAGAACGACGACTACCACCGCATCATGACGCAAGCGCTCGCCGACCGGCTGGCCGAAGCGTTCGCCGAGATGCTGCACGAAAAGGTGCGTCGCGAACTCTGGGGCTACGCCCCCGGCGAAATCCTCGGCAGCGAAGAACTCATTGCCGAGCAGTACCGAGGCATCCGCCCCGCCCCCGGCTACCCCGCCTGCCCGGATCACACCGAAAAGGCAACCATCTTCGACCTGCTGAACGCCGAAGCGGCAACCGGCGTCACGCTGACGGAAACCTTCGCCATGAACCCCGCAGCATCAGTCTGCGGCCTCTACTTCGCCAACCCGGCATCGAAATACTTCGTGCTTGGCAAGATTGGAAAGGATCAGGTAGAAGACTACGCCAACCGCAAAGGGTTGGAGGTAAGTGAGGCTGAGAAGTGGCTCGCGCCCGCGCTGAACTACGATCCTGCGTAAGGGATTGCCGCTATAAAACGAAAACACCGCCCGCTACGATTTACCGTAAGCGGGCGGTGTTGTTTTAGGGCAATATGAACCAAATGAATTCACCTGCACATTCTGTCAGCTAACAGTTGAGGAGGGTAGAACCCATCTAGGTTTGCAGGTTATGTGTACAGTAAATTTCTCCACGCAATGACGCTTGACGAATAGAATGTTCAAGAAGTTCCTGAAACTTGTACATACCGTATATGACATTCGCCAAGTGATTGCCATCAAGTAGCAAAACCTTCAAGTCTTTACCCTTTGGAAGAGTTGCTATCGCACCATCTGAATATCCATTCATTGCCAAGAACAATCCCCGAGCCTGTAGTTTTCCTTCAACTTTGTAATAAAAATGACCGATCTCTTTCGGCTCGGTCTTCCCAGCGACCCACTTCAACTCAACCAAATAGTAGTGTCCGTCATACTTGATTGCGCCATCGAGTTGTTCACCTTGAATCTTGAACGGCTCCTCAACAGGAATACCGCTGATTCTCATAAGTTCAGTGAACAATGCTTCGAGGACGTAACCCTTTTTTTGGGGCGGCAGGTCTAGTGCCTCGGTAAACTTTTCTCGAAGCTCATCAAGCTTTGAATCATAGGTTTCGCGGGAGGCCTTCTCCGCACTTGCACGAATGCTGTCGCGATACTCTCGATCCTTTTCCTGCTGCTGAATAAGTTCACGTAGTTTCAAAGCACTACGTTCTGCGATTTCCACCCGATGCTTTTCACTTTGCGGGGCAAAGCTTTTGTGCCCAACCAGAATGCGAACAAAATTTCTCGAAACCTCTAAACGTCGGTTGTAGTCACCATTTCTTAAACGCTCGTAGAGAGCATCCATTTGACGGCGCTTAGTTAGCTCTCGACCATCATCGGTTTTCAAGCGTAATATTTCATCGCGAACAGATATATCGACTCCTGAACGCAACCAAGCCTTATGCAGATCGCCTTTGTACCAGTATAGGTTAGCGATTCCATCCTTGATAAGGACTTCCACTTCTTCAGTAAAAACGTCAAACATGGCTCATTGATAGATTATGCGAACGTCACATAATTTACCATTTCATCATAAAACACAGCGACTTCTGCCGTAAAACTGATCCTTCACCCATCATCAATCTGGCGCAAAATTTTGAGGCACACTCACTTTCGCACCTTTCTATATCGCCCCCAAAACGCCCAAATCCCCACAGCTCCAGTGCCGTAGATAATAGACAGCACAACGATAGCAACCATGCCATCATTCGATCTGTTTCCCGCAAGCGAGTAGATCGCCACCATTGGCCACTGCAACAGATTGCCGACAAATACCAAAGCACTGCGAAAAGGCGCGGCTGACCATCCGACACCCTGCGTATCGAAAACAACAGGCAACGCCAGAATGTTTGCAACAAGCATAAGCACAAACGTCACCAGCGTTGTTACAGAAAATATTGCAAATGGCCGCATTATTCCGCTATGGCTAAAATTAACGACGTTACTTCCAAAGACAACGGCAAGAGTTTTTCTGAGAGCTCCCCTTACCCTTCGAAAGCCGCTTGCAGGTTCGAGATATAACGCTCAATCTTCTGAACAAACGCCAGCTCGATCAGCGGAGAGAGGAGAAATTGCAGAAATCCGGGGAGATCGACTTCGAGCGTGCCTTTGGTATGGAGCTGAACTTTCGTACCGGTTCCGGCAGGTTCGATACGCCAGCTGCCTTCGACTCTGGCGTTGCCCTCACCATCGACGGGCGTCCAGTCAACGCTCAGTGTCGCGGGGTCGCTACGGTAGGTACAGGCGTAGATGGTTTGCTGAAGAGTGTGGTCGCCAAGGGCGATTCTTTCCATGATCCAGCGATACGAGTTGTCGCCGAGCGGTTCGAGCTTTTCGACATCAGGGAAATAGCTTGCCGAGCGGGGGACGTCGGCAAGCAGTTCGAAGACTTTATCGGGCTGGGCAGACGTCTCGAACGATTTCGAGACGTCGAGAGTGACCGTGAAGGACATGGGCCACCCTTATGGCTTAGTCACCACAGAAGACATTACGGGACGAAGAGCCTCTTCGACGATCACACGCTCTCTGGTGCTGTCGAGCGCCTTTTGCAGGTCGGGATCGCGGTCATAGACGTCATACCGGAAATCAATGTTGTCACCATCCGGGAATGCGGTCTGATACATGAAATAGACCGGAATTCTCTCCGGAAGATTGATGGTGCGGGTCTTGCCGGTATCGATCATCGCCTCGATCCTGTTCATGTCCCACTTGACCGGGTCGTTAAAAAGAAGCACGCCAAGTTCGTTCGGGTTTTGCACCCTGACGCAGCCGTGACTGAACGCGCGGTAGCTACGCTCAAACAGAGGCTTGGTGGGAGTGTCGTGCATGTAGACCGTAAAACGGTTCGGCATATTGAACTTGATCCTGCCGAGAGCGCCATCGTCGCCAGAAGCCTGAACCAGTCGATAAGGAAATCCGCGTCCCTGATAGGCAGCCCAATTCACGCTCGAAGGATCAACCGGCTTACCCTGGTTGTTCACAACAGTCAACTGGTGCCTGCTCAGGTAGTCGAGATTCTTTTTGATGGCGGGCAAAGCCTCTTTGGCCAGAATGCCGGAAGGAATAACCCAGCGCGGATTGAAAATCACCGACTGAATCTCAGCCTTGAAAACGGGAGTTTGCAGGTTCGGCTTGCCGACAATGACCCGCGATTTCCAGCGGACAGAGTCGTCACGCACAAACTCGACTGAAAATGATGGAATATTGACCATCACATAGGTCGAGCCCAATGAACTTGAATACCAGCGATAGCGTTCGAGATTGATCCGGATCTGGTCGATCCACTCCTCTACCGGCACAGCCATCGCTCCGGCGGTTTCGGTGCCGATAATGCCATCCACTTCAAGCCCGTGCCTTTCCTGAAAAGCTTTCACCGCATCGAAGAGCTCGGCAGTATAGACGAAGGCTTGACGGGCAGCCGTGGAGTCAGCAGAATTCGCTGGTGCGCTTATCGTCAGCCCATCTTCGATAAGATCACCCGTCACGACAAGGCGCTTGCGAATGAGCGGCATACGCTCATCGATCTGGCCGACATCTCCGATTCTCGGCCCGGCAGGCACCGGCTTCCATCCACCGGCGGCTGCAACCTTGCGATACTTCGCAAGGCCTTTGCGCAACAGCCTGTACTCCGGCGTGGATGGCCGAAGGGAGGCGATCATCTCGGGAAATTTTGCGTCCATCACGGCTGACTTCAGCATGTCGTCGCTGTTCTTGGCCGGCCCGGAGAGCGGCAGATTCCAGTTCGAATCCAGCGACTTGGGCACCACCTTGCCCGCGCGCATATGCGAAAGCAGCGTGAAAAGGCCATCGGTCATCAAAAGATCGGCGCGAACCTGCAGGGCCGGGGAGGTCGGAGGATTGTCATACGCCGCCCTGATCTCTTCGAGATGATAGTCCGAAGGATCGAGGCCGTCGTCAGCACTCTGCCGGATCACCTCGATAAGGCGAGCTATGGCCTTGCGATTGGTCCAGGCAATGCGATACTCCAAAGAATCGTAAAAGCGCTGCATCTGCCCGACAATCACAGACCTTGCAGGAGAGATGGAGCCGGCTGAACGCTGGAGGCGATCCAGCGACTCTTTCAGTTGCTCTCCGACGATCGTCAGTCGGGGAGCAGCAGCCTCGTTATCATTTTCGGCAGCATGGAGCGCGGCGGGAGTTGCCACATGCAGAAACGAAAAAACTACAAGCCAGAACCGCACAATCGAACGCATAGGCAAAGGGTAGGGGTTATGCAGGGTTATCGCTCTGAGCGATTCTCGAAGCCATCTCAGGATTGAGCACGGCCGAGCGGGAAGCGTAATCCCTGCCGTCATGATAAATAAAAAGGCAGGAACCATCTTTGATCTTGTCAATTACCTCGAAACGCTCCTCCATCGGCACGGCAGGGCATCCAAGGCTGCGGCCCAAACGGCCATTACACCTGATGAACTGCTCGGAAACATAGTCTGCACCGTGCAGCACAATGTTCCGCTGTTCGGCATTATCGTTAATACCGCGGTCAATCCCTTTCAGCACAAGGGAGTAACCATGTTTGCCATCGTAAGTATTTGAGGTGAGGTAGAAGCCAAGACTGCTCTGGTAAGAGCCGGGTCGGTTGGAAAAGTTCGTTGCGTAGACACCGCCACTGTTTCGGCCATGGGCCACAAGGGACGACTGCAGAATTTTTCCCTGACTGACATCAATAATGAAGAGGCGCTTGGTATCGGAAGGTTTGCTGAAATCGATGACCGTGAGAACGTCTTTTCGGCGGAGCTGTCCCTCGGAATAGAGGTTCCAGTACCCTTGCAAGGCAAGTCGGAGAGCCTGTGGATTAATATCGTTGTTTCGTTCGATGGCTCGCATCATCGAGGAGATCCACCTGTTTTGAGACGTATTGTCCATCGTAGTGGAACGGCCGGTCACGGGGAGTACCATGAACAGCATCAGTAAAGCCACGATTCCTTTTTTCATACGCAAGCTCCTTGTGAATCATGGATGCCGAAACAGTTGCCGGCATCATCGTAGTAATAATTCGTTACGGTAATCAAAAAAACAGACAGAGAGAACAGGGCAAATGGGGAATCCCCTGCACACAAACCGCGCCGGGACGCACAGCTGTATTTCAACAAATTAGATCAAGGTAATGCTTTTTTTCATAAAGCCAAAAGCAGGGAAACGGTCACAGCCGAGATGACTGGGCCTGAAAAAGCAGCTCGGCATTGGCGATCCGGAAATTCAATCTGATGCGGTGATGCGATGGCCACCAGTTGAACAACGCGATGCTCAGCGACTCCCAGAGCGACACCCAGGCGGCAATGGTCACGCCCTCGATCAACACGTTCTGATAAAACGGGCGCACGCTGTCACCATGAAGCCGGAAAGAGAGAAACAGCAACGCAAAGCCGACAAAAAGCAACATCAGCGAACGCTTCAGAATACGTTTCACCGAAGCGACCTCAAGCTCGCGCTGATACATGAAAAACTTGTACAGGCTGGTGCGGATGCGCGCCTGAAGCTCGGCGGAAAGAGGCCGGTCGAGCGTTATGCGGATGACGAAATCGGCCGCCCCGATTTCACGAACGCAATCGACAAGGTAAGAGGCCAGCTCCTCATCGAGATCTTTGCGGTGATACGGCGCCTGCTTATCGAAATCTTCGTAAAGCTCCTCGACCTTCGAGGCGGAAACATCGATGATGACCCGGTTATCATCCGTGCGGTCATACCGCTCGAGAATCTTCTCTTTCATGGCATCACGCCTGTTTGCGCCTTACCGCCGTCTTATTTCCCCTTTACCGAAAGAAACTGCCAGCGCGAGCTGACCGATACGGTAACTTCCTGCTCGCCCGGTTGCAGTTCGGTGGATTCTTCCGCCTGCGGGCTTGCGGCCATCATCGTGCGCATGACCGGAATAACCGGACGCTGCGCGGTATAGGCAAGGTCAAGCACAGTACCGATCCGGCCACCGGCCGCTTTGGCCATCACCTCGGCATCGTGCCGGGCGTTCCGGACTGCTTCCGCGAGCGCCTCGGTGCGGAACTGATCGTAGCGGGATGAAGAGTACCGCAGTCCCTGAATGGTGCTCGCACCTGCACCGGCAACCGCATCGATCGCGCCGCCAAGCTTGCGCAGATCGCGCACGGTCACCCGAACGGTATGCTGAGCCGTATAGCCCTTCAGGCTTCTGCTTCCGGTCGTCCGGTTGTATTCCCACTGGGGATTCACCGAATAGGCTATCGACGAAGCATCCGGAGCGGGAATACCGGCGCTGCGCAACGACTGCTGCAGCGACTTCCAGAGTTCGGCAACCCTGGCCGCGGCTTTTGATGCGTCCTTCTCTGTTGCGGAAACCGAAGTGGTGAATTCAGCCGTGTCGGGCTCATAGCGAACGGTGCTCGATGCCGTCACCGAAATGGCGGGAACTTCGGCATGCAACGACGCGGGCCATACGCCAAAGCAAAGCAGCATCAGAAAAGCGATAGCGCTCTTCATCGAATCGGAACGTAACATCATGATCAGCCTCCTTGTTAAGTCGGTGATAACGAGATCAAACATCTGAAAAAAGCGTTCTTTGAAAGATAACCGGGGCGCCTGAAAAGCTCAAGCAAATCAGCGTCCATCCGCCTCCGAAACCGTGGCGGAGTGCTCATCGAGGCAGAAGCGCTGCGTACTGAATTTGCTCAGGAAGGCAACCACACTGCCGTCGGGACGCTCAACCATCACCGAGCCGTCCTGCCAGGGGCCGTTCTCCGCTGCCCACCGGCTGCCGGGCGGATCGCCCTGATTCTGGTGAATGTTGTGCACCCCCTTGCCCCTGCGAAAAGGCTCGCCAAACACGAAAATTCTCCGTCCCCGCCTCAGCAGCGGTTCGAGGTCACGATAGGCGTCGTGCCCCGTGCCATACTTCCAGCACATCCGGCTCGCACTCTCTTCGCAGCCGGCGCGGACGCACTCCGCCGACGGGCCAAGCCACTCACTCCGGTAGTAATCGAGCGCTCCGGAGTGTTCCTCCATCTCAAGATCGTGCCACCCGTCCGGGCGATCGGTCAGCGCCGCTGCCCGTAAATGCGGAAGGTCGACCGTCTTCCACTGAATGCCGTCACGGCGGTGCTTGCTGTCCAGATCGACCACGCAGCGATAGACGCTGGCCCGTGCGCGAACAAGAAGCGAACAGTGGTAGTAGTGCGTTTCATCCTGCCGGTTGTCGCAGCCATACCGTAACAGCGTTCCAGCAAGAACACCATAGCCATCGAAGAGCGGCATAAGCACAGGGGTTAAGTTTGAAACGCCATTGTTTAAACTTAGGATTCTGCCAACCAACCGCAAAAAACAGCCCCTGCAATTCTTCTGTGTTTTGACCTTGACCCCGGAGAATGATTACTTTGAATCATACTTCCTCAACTGCCGAAACCAACCACTCATGACCAACACCCCCTCCATCGAACAACAAGCGATCTCCACGATCCGACTTCTTGCAGTCGATATGGTCGAAAAGGCCAAATCCGGCCACCCCGGACTGCCGCTCGGCGCAGCTCCGATGGCCTACACGCTTTTCACCAAAATCATGCGCTTCAACCCGTCCAACCCGGAGTGGCCGAACCGCGACCGCTTTGTGCTGTCGGCGGGCCACGGATCGGCGCTGCTTTACTCGCTGCTGCACCTCTGCGGCTACGGCCTCGGCATGGACGAGCTGAAGCAGTTCCGCCAGCTCGGCAGCCGCACGCCAGGCCATCCGGAGTACGGCGAAACACCGGGCGTCGAGATGACCACCGGCCCGCTCGGCCAGGGCATCGCCACCGCCGTCGGCATGGCCGCCGCCGAGCGCTTCCTTGCCGCGAAGCTCAACACGCCGGAGCGTGCGCTCATCGACCATTTCACCTACGTGCTCTGCGGCGACGGCGACCTGATGGAGGGCGTCAGCTCAGAGGCCTCGTCGCTGGCGGGCCACCTCAAGCTCGGCAAGCTCATCTGCCTGTACGACAGCAACCACATCAGCATCGAAGGCTCGACGAAGCTGGCCTTCACCGAAAATGTCGCCCAGCGCTACGAGGCCTACGGCTGGCACGTCATTTCGCACATCGACGGCAACGACACCGCGGCCATCGAACAGGCCGTGCGCGACGCGCAGGAGATCGACGACCGCCCATCGCTCATCATCGTCACCACCACCATCGGCTATGGCAGCCCGCACAAGCAGGGCACAGCCTCGGCACACGGCGAGCCGCTCGGCCCGGACGAGGCGAAGCTGGTCAAACGCGCCTTCGGCTTTCCGGAGGATGAATCCTTCGGCGTGCCGGAAGAGGTACGCGATCACTTCCGGACAATTGCAGAGCGCGGCATCGGGCTCGAGGCGGAGTGGAAAAAGCTCTGGAAAGCGTTCGAGCGGGAGGAACCCGACCTCGCCGCAGCGTTGACCGACCTGCTCGCAGGCCGCTTCCCCGCGTCGTGGCTGCCCGACATGCCGGAGTTCACGGCGGGCGAAAAGCTGGCCACGCGGCAGGCATCGAAAAAAGTGCTCGGCGCAATCGCGGAGAAAATCCCGCTGCTGGCGGGAGGCTCGGCTGACCTCGCCCCGTCGAACGGCACGCTCCTCGGCACCGCGTTCGAGGCGAGGAGCTACGACGGCTCGACCTTCCACTTCGGCGTGCGCGAACACGCGATGGGCGCAATGGTCAACGGCTTGGCGCTCTCAAACATGATGGTTCCCTACGGCGCAACCTTCCTCGTCTTCGCCGACTACATGAAACCCGCGTTGCGCCTCGCGGCCCTGATGCAGTCGCCCTCGCTCTTCATCTTCACGCACGACAGCATCGGCCTCGGCGAGGACGGCCCGACCCACCAGCCCATCGAGCAGCTCGCCATGCTCCGCGCCATGCCGGGGATGGACGTCTATCGCCCGGCGGACGCGAACGAAACGAAGGCAGCATGGTTGCTCGCGCTCGAACGTCGCAAACCCGCCGCCCTCGTGCTCACCCGGCAGGGCTTACCGGTGATCGACGACACTGACGGACGCATCCGCGCCGGAGTGCCGAAAGGCGCTTACGTACTCGCCGACTGGGCTGATGGAGCCGAGGAGCAGCCGGGCAACTGCGCCATCATCGTGGCAACAGGTTCCGAAGTGCATCCGGCGCTCGAAGCCAAAGCGCGGATCGAAAAAGAGGGCTATGCCGTCCGGGTGGTCTCGATGCCCTCGAAAGAGCTGTTCGCCGAACAGAGCGCGGCGTACCGCAACAGCGTGCTGCCCGCGAACGTCACGAAGCGCGTTGTCGTGGAAGCCGCAACCACCTTCGGCTGGCACGACGTGGCCGGAAGCGACGGCATCGTCATCGGCCTCGACCGCTTTGGCGCATCAGGCCCCGGCCCGCAGGTGATGGAGCACTTCGGCTTCACGGCGTCGAACATCGCCGCGCAAACCCTCGAACTGCTCAAAACCGGAGAGGCATGACGCACTGGATTTCCGCGCCGCACGACGAGCTGCTCGAAAAAGCTGTAGCCGCCATCACCGATCTGGCCTACCGCGCGGTCGCCGAGCGCGGGCGCTTCACGCTCGTGCTCTCCGGCGGCCACACCCCCGCCGCGCTCTATCTCAAGCTCGCGCGCGGCATCAAGGAGGAGCGCTACCTCGAACTCGGCTATACCCTGCCGGACGAGGCGCGGCGCCCGGTTCGCAACCCCGAATCGATCATCCTCCCCTGGCCGCAAACCCTGCTCTTTCAGGGCGACGAGCGCTACCTGCCCCCCAGCCACCCCGACAGCAACTACGGCATGGCCCGCAAAACGCTCATCCGCTACATCTGCATCAAGCCTGCGGACATCCACAGGATGCCGACCGAATCGGGCGACCCCGAAGCCGACGCCCGCCGCTACGAAGCGCTGATCCGTGGCCTGTTCCACAAACGCGGAAGTGACGAAGCCCCGCCCAGCTTCGACCTCATCCTCCTCGGCCTCGGCGACGACGGCCACACCGCCTCGCTGATGCCTGATGATAAAGCAGCGCTCAATGAAAAAGAGCGCTGGGTCATCGCCGTAGAAGCCCCCAACGGCAAACCACCCGGCACAAGGCTGACACTGACGTTACCAGTCATCAACGAAGCCAAGAACGTGCTCTTCCTCGTCCCGCCATCGCGCAAAGACTTCGCCCGCTCGATCAGCAACGGAGAAAGGCCGGAACTGCCGTCGGGGATGGTGAGGCCGAGAAGCGGGGATGTGTGGTGGTTTGTGGAGGAGTCTCAGAAGCAAAATCAAGAAATGTTATAGTGTTAGTTCTTTTTAGACTTCTGTTCCCATATTCAGGCGGGATTCATCCCGCCGGACATTCAAATCTCTGACATTCATGTTGCCCCGGACTTCAGTCCGGGGAAGAGCCCCCCATATGGGCTTCAGCCCAATTTCTTATATTTGAACATAATTGGAAGACTTCAACCCCTGCAATCTCTTCCCGGAATGCCATTTATCAAAATCTGGATTCATTGTGTCTGGGCGACAAAAAACCGCTCGGCAATGATGGATCATAGCGTTCGCACAAACCTCTTCAGCCACATCGCGAACTATGCCGGGAATCAGGGCATTTTTATCGATCGGATTAACGGAGGCAATGACCATGTCCATCTCCTGATCTCTCTTGGTTCCAATCAGAATATTGCCAGAGTCATTCAGACTCTCAAGGGAGAATCGTCTTGCTGGATGAACAAAAGTGGTATGCTGCCTTTCCGGTTCGGTTGGCAGGATGACTATTTCGCCGTTTCCGTTAGTGAATCACAGCTCGACACGGTTCGTGCCTATATCGATGGTCAGATCGAACATCACAGAGTGAAAACCTTTGCCGACGAGTATCAGGAGTTCATTGAGAAGTTTGGATTTGCCGACAGGCTCTGATGTTTGCGAGGCAGGAAAAAATTGGGCTGAAGCCCAGTATTTTTTTTGTCATGTAGTCCCCGGCTTAAAAGCCGGGGCAATTAAACTGGCAATGTAAGAGTCGAATATCCGTCGGGTTAAAACTCTCCTGAGTATAAGAAGCCGGGGCAACTGAACGGCAATGTAAGAGTCGAATGTCCGTCGGGTTGAAACCCTCCTGAGTGAAAGAAACCGGGACAATTGAACATGGCAATGTAAGATTGAGTGTCCATGACAGAATTTTCAACCCTCCTCAAAATTCATCTCACCCATACAAATGCGACGCATCAGGCCCCCAGGAGTGGGGTGGATAGCGCTCGGGCGTGATGCCGTCGAGCGAGTCGCGCAGGCTGTCGATGATTTGCCAGGAGGTTTCGACGCTGTCTTTGCGGATGAAGTTCATCTGGTTGCCTTCGATAGCGTCGAGCAACAATCGGTGATACGGGGTCAACTGCTCGCCGGGGAAGGTTTCGCGGTAATCGAATTTCATGAAAACCGGGTCGGTGACCATCTGCTCGCCGGGGCGCTTGGTGCCGAAGCGAATGGCGACGGTTTCGTCGGGCTGGATGCCGAGCACCACCTGGTTCGGCGTGCTGCACGCTGCTGCGGAGGCACCGTAGTAGTTCTGCGGCGGGCATTTGAAGGTAATGATGATTTCGGTCACGTGCTTGGCGAGATTCTTCCCGGCCTTCATGTAGAACGGCACGCCCGACCAGCGCCAGTTGTCGATGTGGAATTTGACAGCGGCAAAGGTCTCGACCCGTGAATCGGGCGCAACGCCCTTTTCGCTGTGATACCCTTCGTACTGACCCACCACCGCCGTATCGCTAATCGTATCGGGAGAAAAATGGCGAATCGAACGCAGGATTTTGGACTTTTCGTCGCGGATGCCATCAGCGCTGAGATCGACCGGCGGCTCCATCGCGATAGCCGCCAGAAGCTGCAAGCCGTGGTTCTGGATGATGTCGCGCAGCAATCCCGCCTCCTCGTAGTAGCCGCCGCGATCCCGGATGCCGAAATCCTCGGCGATGGTGATCTGCACCTGCGCGATGTACTGCCGGTTCCAGAGCGGCTCGAAGATACCGTTGGAGAAACGGAACACCATGATGTTCTGCACCGGCTCCTTGCCGAGGTAGTGGTCGATGCGATAGACCTGGCTTTCGTCGAACGCCTCGTCGATGACTCGGTTCAGTTCGTGGGCGCTTTCGAGGTCGTGGCCGTAGGGCTTTTCGGCAACGAGCTTGCGCCAGCCGGGCACGTTCGGCTCGCGTCCGCCGAGTCCGGCTTCCGCAAGGTTGCGCACCACCGGCGGGGCGAGGCTCGGGGGAATCGAGAGGTAAAAGAGCAGGTTGCTCGAGGTCTCGTCCTCCATGATTTTTTCGCGCAACTCCTGATACGCTTCCGGTTTGCGCAGATCGACGTTCACGTAGAAAAAAAGGTCGCAGAACGCTTTCAGCTGCTCATCGTCCCCGGCAGCTTCGGGCGAGTGTTCGAGCAGGCGGTCGCGCACGAAATCGCGGAACACTCCGTGGGTCAGGTCGCGCCGCCCGACGCCGATCACCCGGAAATGCTCCGGCATGTGGCCCCAGCGGTCGAGCTGGAAGATCGAGGGAAAGAGCTTGCGCGACGCAAGATCGCCGTCCGCGCCGAAGATGACGATCGTCAAGTTGCCCGGTTTGCCGTTCATGCCTTCCCCTCCCCATCGCCGGGTTTCTCATAGGCGTGCCCGCCGAACTCGTGGCGCAACGCGGCGACCACCTTGTCCGAAAAATTCTCCTCGCTCTGCGACCGGAAGCGCCGGAACAAAGAGCCGGAGATGATCGGCACCGCCACGCCGAGATCGATAGCCGCCTCGACCGTCCAGCGCCCTTCGCCCGAATCGGCAACCTTGCTGCCGAGCCAGCCGAGATCGTTGTCCTGCGCGAATGCCTTGCCCGCCAAGTCCATGAGCCAGCCGCGAATCACCGAGCCGTTCGACCAGACCCGCGCAACGTTCTGGTTGTCAAGGTCGAAGCCGCTGGCGCGAAGCAGATCGAACCCCTCACCGATCGCCTGCATCATGCCGTATTCGATGCCGTTATGCACCATTTTGACGAAGTGGCCCGCGCCCGACGCGCCCATGTAGCCGTAGCCGTTCTCGACGCAAAGGTCGCGCAGCATCGGCTCGACGACGTCGTACGCCTCACGCTCGCCGCCGGCCATCATGCACGCACCGTGGCGAGCGCCGTCCAGCCCGCCGCTGGTACCGATGTCGAGCATCCGGACGCCTTGCTGACGGAGCTTTTCCGCACGGGCGACCGAATCGGTATACCGAGAGTTCCCGCCGTCGATGACGATGTCGCCCTTGTCGAGGAACGGCAGCAACCCGTCGAGCACCGCATCGACCGCCTTGCCCGCCGGAACCATCATCCAGACCACGCGAGGTTTCGGCAAATCACCGACAACGTGCTGCAATGAACTTGCCGCCGTCGCCCCTTTTTCAGCAATCGCCGCGACCGCTTCCGCAGAAAGATCGAACGCCGTCACCTCGTGGCCCAGCTCCAGCAAGTGCTCGACCATGTTGAATCCCATTTTCCCGAGACCGATAAATCCTATCTTCATATGAAATCTCCTTTTTGGCAGTGTTTACGCCTGTGTTGCGTTATTGGTTCCGACGTTCGATAAACGCTCTGAAACGATTTCGTGACAATCGCCGGAACAGGTGTACTGATTTTCTGACCTTCTGTCAATGTAGTTATTTCTTCCAATGAGCAAGTTTGAGAAGACAGTACCCTAAAATATTTGCAACTGACAGGCCGATTACCCAGATTGTGTAAACTGTGTTAAGGATGTCACTGTACGTTAGCAACGATTGATCGATGGGCAGAGAGATAGAAAAAACCGAGTTCAGCGAGGCTGATTTTCAGCAGTTTCGCCAGAACCTGAGAAAGGAAACCAAACTGTTGATGGACTGGTTCACCTCCTCCGGGTTCGAAACCGAAGGTGTCCTGTGCGGCCTTGAGGTTGAAGCGTGGCTTATTGATGAAGCATTCGCGCCGGTGCCGAAAAACGAGGAGTTCCTCCAACGGGTCAACAACCCGCTGGTGGTGGCCGAGCTGTCGAAGTACAATTTCGAGATCAACGTCGCGCCGCATCCCCTGAATCGCAACCTCGCATCGTTCCTCTGCCAACAGCTCCGGACGCTTTGGGACACCTGTTCGACCCATGCCCGCGACATGGGCTGCCAGACCCTCATGACCGGCATTCTGCCCACCTTGCAGGACCGGATGCTGACCTTGGAGAACATCTCGCAGCTGCAACGGTTCCACGCGCTGAACCGCGAGATTCTGAAATCCCGGTCTCGCCATCCGCTCAAGATTCACATTGAAGGGGCAAACGACAAGCTCGACGTGTTGCATCACGACGTCATGGCCGAAGCTGCCACAACGTCGTTGCAGATCCACTTCCAGGTGCCGCTCAGCAAGGCGGCGGCCTTTTACAACGTGGCCCACGTGCTCTCTGCGCCGATGGCCGCCCTGACGGCCAACTCCCCGTTCCTTTTCGGCAAGGAGCTGTGGCATGAAACCCGCATTCCACTGTTCGAGCAGGCGGTCAATACTCCGTCGTTCGTGGACAGGGAGGGACGTCCGGTTTCGCGCGTCACTTTCGGCCACGACTACGTGCGCAACTCGCTGCTGGAGGTCTTTCTCGAAAACCTCGACGGCTACCCGGCACTGCTGCCGGTCAACTTTGACGCAGACCCGCAGATGCTGGAGCACTTGCGGCTGCACAACGGCACCATCTGGCGCTGGAACCGTCCGCTGATCGGGTTCGGGCCAGACGGCAAACCGCACCTGCGCATCGAGCACCGCGTACCTCCGGCCGGGCCGTCGATTCCCGACATGGTGGCCAACATCCTCTTTTTCTACGGGTCGATGCTCAACCTGCAACCCGAAGTTCCGCAGGCGGCGATCAGCTTCGAACAGGCTCGCGCGAATTTTTATGCAGCAGCCCGCTTCGGACTCGACGCCGAAATCACCTGGACGAACGGCAAGCGCCTGCCCGTCAGGGATGTGCTGCTTCAGCACCTGATTCCCGGAGCGGTTCTGTCGCTGGCGGCAATGGGCCTCGACAGCAGCGAGCTGCGCCATTACCTGATCGATATTCTTGCCAAGCGGGTGGCGAGCGGCCGGAACGGCGCGGCCTGGCAAAAAGCCTTCATCGCAAACTATGGCCCCGATTTCAGGGCGATGACCCAGGTCTGCCTCGAAAACCAGAGCCAAAACATTCCCGTCCACCAATGGAAATTGTGAACGAGCACTACGCCCCTCCCGAACTCCACCTTTTCGACCGACTGCCCGATGGCTTTGCCGATGTGCCGCTTGAGCGGCTCGGCTCGGTTCTGCCCGGTCCGTCGCTCATCCGGATTGCGGGCGAGGAGGGGCCCCCGCTCTTCGTCTCGGTGCTCCTGCACGGCAACGAAACCACCGGATTCTATGCCATGCAGCGCATCATCTCGGCATACGGAGCACCGGAGAAGCCACTCCCCCGACCCGTGCTGCTCTTCGTCGGCAACGTGGCCGCGGCGGAAAAAGGGTTGCGGAAGCTCGACGGACAGGCGGACTACAACCGCATCTGGCAGGGGAATCACCACCCCGAACACCGGCTGGCAGAAAAAGTGATGGAGGAGGTTCGGAAAGCCGAACCGCTGGCGGGCATCGACCTGCACAACAACACCGGTAAAAACCCGCACTACGGCTGCGTCAACCGGCTCGATTGCGCCTCGCTGAGCCTGGCACGACGGTTCAGCAAAATCATCGTCTACTTCACCGAACCGCACGAGGTGCTCTCACTCGCCTTTTCGCAAATCTGCCCGACCGTCACGCTCGAATGCGGGGTTTCGGGTGACGAGGCCGGTACGAACCACGTCGAGAACTACCTGCGCCACTGCCTCGAACTGCCGGAAGAGACGCTCTTCACGCCCCCCCCGAACCACCTGAACGAGATTTATCACACCACGGCGCGCATCATCGTGCCCGAAGGTCTTGACGTCGGATTTGGCGAGTGCACGGATGGGCTGGATATCTGTTTCCGGAAAGATCTGGAGTTGCTCAATTTCGAGCCGGTGCCTGCAGGAACGGAGCTTGGCAAATTCAACGGAGAGGCGACAGCGCTCCGGGTCATCGACAACCGGAACCGCGACGTCACCGAACGCTACCTCTCGTTCACGGATGGACGCATTCTGACCAGGGTGCCGGTCATCCCGTCGATGTTCACGCTCGACACAAAAATCATCATGGACGACTGCCTGGGCTACGTGATGGAAACGTATCGGGGGAAAAATGAAATTTCGAGCGGATCGGAAGGATAGAACAGATCGAACGGATCGAGAAACGCTTTGTGTTGTAGGGGCTGCCCTTGCGGAAGAAAACTGGATGTAGATTTTCCCTCCTGAAAATTCACCCCAAAGCCTTTGCCGCGATCATCCCGCGATAGCGGTCGATCAGCGCGCCGTTGACCGCGGCCCAGGATTTATCTTCGGCGAAGGCGATGCCGCGCGCTTTCATCGCTTCGTAGGTGTCGCGATCGTCGATCAGCTTGCGGCAGGCGGCAAAGAATTCGTCGATGTCACCCGCTTTGGCGACGATCCCGCCGTCGGAGCGTTTGACCAGCTCCATGCAGCCGCCGATGTCCGAGACCACGGCAGGCAGACCTGAAGCAAGCGCTTCGAGCACCACGTTGCAGAAGGCTTCGGTGGTCGATGGGAACAGGAACACGTCGCCGCTTGCGTAAGCTTCGGGCAGCGCCGTGCCGGTCAGGTAGCCGGTAAAGACCGCCTCAGGCATCCGCGCGCGCATCTGCTCCTCCTCCGGGCCGGAGCCAATCATCACGAATCGCACCTTGTCGCCCAGCTCCTCATCAGCGAAGCGCTGGTAGAGGCTCATCACCACCTCGATGTCCTTGTAGAGCACGAATCGCCCGGCGTAGACAATCACCGTGCGCCCCTCGGCATTCCATTGGCGACGCATCGCTTCGGAGCGGCGCGACGGGTCAAACAGCTCCTTGTCGATGCCGCGCGACCACAGCTCCACCCGCTCGATCCCCTTGCCCGTCAACCGCTGCCGCACGATCTCGTTGGGCGCGAGCGTCACGTCGCAAGCGTTATAGAATTTCCGGAGAAACTTCCAGACCGCCGGTTCGGCAAAACCGAGGCGATAGTAGGAGAGGTAGGAGGGAAAATCGGTGTGGTAGGCCGAACCGACTGGAATGCCCCTGTTCCGGGCGTACTGCAGGAACTTGCGACCCACGATGTCGGGCGTCGAAATGTGGATGATATCGGGCGCGAAGGCATCGAGCTGCCGTTCGACGACGGCATTGAAAAAGCCGAGCTTGTAGTCAGGATAGAGCGGAATCGGCACGGAAGGCACCTTGTTGACCGGAACCATCCCATCCTCGCCCGGCGTAAAATCGGGCGTCCAGACAACGACCGTATGCCCGCTTTTGACCATCGAGGCCACAAGCTGGTAAATCGAGCGGACAGCTCCGTCCTTGTCTTTGACATAGGTTCCGGCGTACAGGGCGACCTTCATATCGGCAGAGGCAAAAAACTGATAATCGTTGCGGCATCCCGTTTCCGGGAATCGGGAAAGCTCTGTCAAAGGTAATACTTCCCGTCCAAAAAGCCGCATTGCCGGTTGCGTCCTACCGCCTGTGCGGTGCGGCGCTGAGCGGCTGCAAGGTTACAACCCGACGGAGATAGGGGCGATAACGGGAGCGGCCAAGCGCTTGTAATCTTCCCAGCCCATCCTGAGCAGTTCGGTGTGAGCCCCGGCGTTGAAGGCGATATCGACATCCTCGTCGAGCGCTTCGTCGGCGTAAACCTCCATGGCGTAGAGATTGCCGAACGGCGGCATCGCCCCGATCTCGCACTCCGGAAAGAGATCGCTGAACTCCTCCTCTTCGGCAAGCTTGACGTCGCGCGTGCCGCACAGCATCCGCAGTTTGTCGAAATCGAGCTGGCGCGAAGCAGGCAGCAAAGCCATCGCCATACGTCCGTCGATGTTGACCATCACGGTCTTAACCATCTCTTTGCCCGACACGTGGGCCGACTCGGCAATCTCCTGCGCGGTGTAAGCCGGTGAATGGCTGAAGACGAAATACTTGATGTGGTGACTGTCGAGAAACTCCCGCAACTTTCTGATGGGCATCGTCTCCTCCTTTGATTCAGTGTTTGGCTTTCGTTTATATCGAATCCGCTCGATTGGCGGCAACGGCTCGAATCCGGTAAAGAGAGGCCGGACAGGGTAACAACTCAACAATCAGACGAAATTGCAGGCCAGGAACCGCAGGCTGGGCGGTCAGGCTTCAAACAAGAGGAATTCTTTCATTGTACGAAAAAGCACAGGCCGCAGCAAGAGCCTCAGCTCCGGAAGCAGAACCGCATCACGCCTTCGCCATCCACGTTTCGAGCAGCGGCAGCGCTTCGCGGTACCCGGCTTCGAAAATCTCCGGCACGGCAGAAATATCGACAAGGCTGAAATCGGAAAGATTGGGACGAATCACCAGATCGGCTGCCTCCATCTGAATCTCGGACATGGTGCGCATGGCGCTGTAAAAAGCGTTCATGAGCAGCATTGCCAGATGCTCAGGCTTACGATAGGAGTGGCGACCAAGCAGGTCGATGCAGACAATGCGGCTCGCCCCCATCTCCTTGAGTGGAGAAACGGGCACGTTCTCGGTAAGCAGGCCATCGACAAGCAGCATCTGCTTCTGCTTGACCGGGTTGAAGATTCCGGGAATGGAGGAGCTAGCCATCACCGCCGTGGCCACGCTCCCCTTGCGCATCACCACCTTCTCGCCAGTACAGATGTCGGTGGCGACAATGGCCAGCGGAATCGGCGCATCCTCGATGCGTTTCCGCCCGAGCTTCTTCAGTACGAGCCTCCCGAACTTCCGGTTCGACAGCAAACCGTAGCTGGAGAGAGCAAGCCCCGAAAGATCGAACCAGTCCAGATCCACCGCAATCTGTTCGATCTCCTCCCAGCTCTTGCCGAAAGCGTGCAGGGCCGCCACGAACGAGCCGATGCTGGTGCCCGCAACGCAGTCTGCGCGAAAGCCGGTTTCGTGCATCGCCTTGAGCACACCGATGTGCGCCGCGCCAAGCACCGCGCCGCCGCCAAATGCCAGTCCCGTGAGATTCGATTCGCTGTTTGCCTTGTCCATGATGCTATGAAAAAAAAGTGACGATTCGTTTAAGCAGCCCGAACCGGCAGGCAGTGTAAGGGGGATAGCGCAGATCGGGATCGGGAAAACCGCTCCGGCACAGCACGCTCCGTTCCGAAGTGAAAGTATCAAAACCCGCCTTGCCATGATAGCGCCCCATGCCGCTCATGCCGCGCCCGCCGAAGGGGAGGCCGGGGATCGAGGCCTGAAAAAGCAGGTCGTTGCAGCACACCGTCCCACTCCGAATCCGCCGCATCAGCTCCCGTCGTTCACTGCGGTCGCGGGAAAAGAGATAGAGCGCGAGCGGATCGGGCATCGACGCGACCAGTCCGGCGACCTCATCGAACGAGGAGAAGGCGCGCACCGGCAACACCGGCCCGAACACCTCCTCGCTCATGAGATCGGAATCTGCAGGAACATTCCGCACGATCGTCGGCTCGATGCAGCACGACGACAGCTCTGCTCCCCCGCCGGTGACAAGCGAGCCCTCATGTTGCAAAGCCTTGACTCTGTGGAAATTCCGCTCATCGACAATCCGCCCGTAATGGGGACTCAACTTGGGATCGGGGCCGTAAAAGGTCGCCAACGCCTCCTTCATCAGCGCCAGTAAACGCTCCTCGACGGCGTGATGGACGAGCAGATAATCGGGCGAAACACAGGTCTGACCCGCGTTGAGAAACTTCGCCCAGACGATCCGCCGGGCGGCCACGCGAAGATCGGCCTGCTCGGTTACGATGACAGGGCACTTACCGCCGAGTTCAAGCGTGACCGGCGTAAGGTGACGAGCCGCAGCTTGCATCACGGCCTGACCCGTCCGGCGACTGCCTGTAAAGAAAATATGGTCGAAGCGGTGTTCCAGCAGCCGGGCCGAAAGCTCTCCGTCCCCCTCGACAATTCTGATCGCCTGCGGATCGACATAGCGACCCAACTCCGAAGCCAGCAGTGCCGAGGTGGCCGGAGCCAGCTCGGAGGGCTTCAGCAGCGCGCAGTTGCCGCCCGCCAGCGCTCCGATGAGCGGCGCGAGGCAGAGCTGCAACGGGTAGTTCCACGCGCCGATGATGAGCGCCACCCCCACCGGCTCGCGCTCCACGAACGCACGTGCGAACTGGTAGTGCAGCGGTACGCCGACCCTTTTCGGACGCATCCAGCGGCGAAGATTACGCAGTGCATACCGAATTTCCGTGCACAAATACCCGGTCTCAGTCAGCCAGGTTTCAGCCACCGGTTTGCCAAGATCGGCGTGCACCGCCTCGGCAATCGCCGCCTCGCGCTCGTGAAGAAACGCGTCCAGCCCGCGAAGCTGCTCACGCCGCCACTCGAACGAACGGGTCGCGCCGCTATCGAAATAGCGTTGCAGTCCGGCATGGGTGGTTGCGTCGTAGAAGTCGGGCATGGGTTCGGTTCGATTGATGAGAAACGCGACCTGTCTTTCCGTAGGGGCAGACCTGCGTGTCTGCCCTTTTTACGATGTGCAGGATTGGTCGTCCACTGAAGAAAGGCGAACACACAGGTTCGCCCCTACAATAATGCCGTTGATCTTTCGCTCTTCACTCTCTCGACAAAAAGAAACAGAGAGGCTCTCAATAAATGTAGAAATATTCGCCACAAATGATTCCCGATTTTGCCACTCAGCCTCTTCCAACGTACTTTCATCTTCAGAACCACAACCATTTATCCCAACCGAACCCCATGGAATGGATCACCAGCCCCGAAGCGTGGATCGCGCTGTTGACGCTGACGACGCTTGAAATCGTCCTCGGCATCGATAACATCATTTTTCTGACGATCATCGTCAGCCGAATGCCCGCCGAACAGCAGAAATCGGGGCGAGTGCTCGGACTCGGGCTGGCCATGCTCAGCAGAATCGCGCTGCTGCTGTCGATCACCTGGGTCATGAGCCTGACCAATGAACTGTTTACCGCTTTCGGCCACGCCGTCACGGGCCGAGACCTCATCCTCCTCGGCGGCGGCCTGTTCCTGCTCGCAAAAAGCACCCACGAGATCCACCAGAGCCTCGAAGGCACTGAAGAGGTCATCAAGGAGCGCTCCGCTTCGAACTTCGTCATGACGCTCATCCAGATCGCCCTTATCGACATCGTCTTCTCGCTCGACTCGGTCATTACCGCTGTCGGCCTTGCCAAAGATATTCCGGTCATGATTCTGGCCATCATGATAGCCGTGGGCATCATGATGGTGGCCGCGCAAACCATCGGCGAGTTCGTCGAACGCCACCCGACCATCAAGATGCTGGCGCTGAGCTTTTTGATTCTGGTCGGCGCGACGCTGGTGGCCGAAGGCGCCGGATTCGAGTTCCCGCGCGGCTACGTCTATTTCGCAATGGCCTTCTCTGTTTCGGTGGAGATGCTCAACCTGCGGCTGCGCAAACGTGAGGCCGAACCGGTGCATCTGCGCAAGGCCATCGAAGAGGAAGAGGCTGCCTGAGAACAACTGAAGGGAACCATTTCTGAACCGTCGAAAGTTGTGTAAAAAAGGGAGATAAAGCGGCCCCGGCAGCATCTCCCTTAGGGCGTCATTCCGATTCCGGCGGAATGACGCTTCAAGGCAATTGCCTCTTGCCGACCGGAAAAAGGAGCATACAGCATGCCCGTTCCTGAAAAACTCCGCCCCGAGCAACTCTTCAACCGTTGCGATCCCGACGCATTTGAATTCAACACCACGGCTGACCTCGACGGCACAGCCGAAATTGCCGGCCAAGAGAGAGCCCTTGAAGCCATCCGGCTCGGCATGGGCATCCGGCGTGACGGCTTCAACCTCTTCGCCCTCGGTCCGGCCGGCACCGGCAAGCAATCGACCGTCCTGCAATTCCTGAACAACCTCGCCCCCGGAGAAGCCCGGCCCGACGACTGGTGCTACGTCTACAACTTCGACAAACCGCGTAACCCGAAAGCGCTCCGCCTGCCGCCCGGCCGCGCCTGCAAACTGAGCGACGACATGGCTCATCTGGTCGAAACGCTCTTCAGCGTCATGCCGTCCGCATTCAGCAGCGAAGAGTACCAGACAAGGGAAAAGGAGATTGAAGAGTCGATCCACGAGCAACAGGCCAGCGCCATCGAAGCGCTCGAACAGGACGCCAAGGAGCACAGCATCTCCCTCATCCGCACGCCCGGCGGCTTCGCATTCGCGCCGCTCAAGAAAGGCGAAGTAATCAAACCGGACGATTACATGCGCCTCAAAGAGGCTGAGCGCGCCAAAATCGAAGAGCAGATCGACCGCCTGCGGGACGTGCTGCAATCCATCATGGCTCAGTTCCCCAAATGGCAGCGCGAAACCGCTGAAAAGATCAAGGAGCTGAACCGCGAAGTTTCGGCATTCGCCCTGAAACCGCTCATGGATGAAATCAGGGCCAAATACAAAGATCTCGATGAGGTGCTGAAGTATCTCGACGATGTCCAGAACGACATAATCGAAAATTTCATCCAGTTTCTTGAGAAGGAGTCCTCCGAACAGGGGGCGATGACGATGCTGGCCTCGCTCAGAACCGCCGGGCAAAGACAAACCATGATCCGTTACCGGGTCAACGTGATGATCGACAACAGCGAACTGAACGGCGCTCCGGTCATCCTCGAAGACAAACCCGCAAGCCAGAACCTCATCGGCGACATCGAACATTCCGCCCAGATGGGCACGCTGGTTACCGACTTCACGTTGATCAAACCGGGCGCGCTGCACCGGGCCAACGGCGGCTACCTCATCCTCGACGCACGTCGCCTGCTGCTCGAACCCTTCGCCTGGGAAGCGCTCAAAAAAGCGATCCGCACACGCCAGATCCGCATCGAATCGCTCGCACAGCTCTACAGCCTGGTCAGCACCATTTCGCTCGAACCGGAGCCCATTCCACTCGAAATCAAGGTGATTCTGCTCGGCGAGCGGAGTCTCTACTACCTTTTGAGCAGCTACGATCCCGACTTCAATGAGCTGTTCAAGATCGCCGCCGATTTCGAGAACGACATGCCGCGCAACGACGAAACCCAGCTGGCCTACGCACGTCTTATAGGCTCGATGGCCGAGCTCGACAAGCTCCTACCCTTCGACCGCACGGCCGTTGCCCGCATCATCGAACACGGGTCCCGCATGGCAGGCGACGCCACACGGCTGACCTCGAACCTTCAGAACATCCGCGATCTGGCGCACGAGGCAGACCACCACGCCGCGCAAAACGGCCGCAAAGAGGTGGTCGCCGAAGATGTGGAGGCGATGCTCGAAGCGCAGCGATACCGCGCCTCACGGATCCAGGAGCGCCTGCGGGATAACATGATGCAGGGCACGATTCTGATCGACACCGATTCGGAAAAAACGGGACAGATCAACGGCCTGTCGGTCTATTCGCTGGGCGACCAGAGCTTCGGCAGTCCAAGCCGCATCACGGCGCGGGTGAGGCTCGGCAAGGGAGTGGTGATTGACATCGAACGCGAGGTCGAGATGGGCGGCCCCATCCACTCGAAAGGCGTGATGATTCTGTCCGGATTCCTCGGTTCGCGCTACGCCGCCGAGCAGCCGCTCTCGCTGTCCGCCACGCTGGTGTTCGAGCAGTCCTATGGTGGCGTCGAGGGCGACAGCGCATCATCGGCGGAACTCTACGCCCTGCTCTCGGCGATTTCGGGAATTCCGATCCGGCAGTGGCTCGCCGTCACCGGCTCGGTCAACCAGCACGGCGAGGTGCAGGCCATCGGCGGAGTAAATGAAAAAATCGAAGGATTTTTCGATCTTTGCAACGAGCGGGGCCTTGACGGACGCCACGGCGTGCTGATCCCCGCGTCGAACGTCAAACACCTGATGCTCAGGCAGGACATCGTCAAGGCGGTCGAATCAGGACTGTTCTCGATCTGGCCCGTCTCGCACATCGACGAAGGCATCGAACTCCTGACCGGCATTCCGGCTGGAGAGATGGATGAAACCGGCGCGTGGCCTGAAGGCACCGTCAACGCCAAAGTGTATGAGCGGCTCAAAACGATGGCCGAAAAGCAGAAGTCGTTCGGCAAAAAACAGGGCGATGAACCGGACAAATAAAGGAGAGACCTCAACGATGACACACCGCATCATCCATTCAATCGCCGTAGCCATCGACTGCTCGCCGCACAGCAAGGCCTCGCTCGAAGCCGCCGCCGAAATGGCCTCCCGGCTGAAAGCCGAACTGATCGGCATCTTCGTCGAAGACATCAACCTGCTGCACATGGCCGGTCTGCCCTTCGCCGAAGAGATTCGCCTCTACACAGCGACCACCGAAAAGCTCGATACCGCACAGCTCGAACGGCTGCTCCGGCATCAGGCGCAACAGGCCCGTGAGATGCTGGAGCATATCGCCCAGCCCCGAACACTGCGTCATACCTTCAGGGTACTGCGCGGCCTGGTGCCGGAGCAGGTCATGCAAGCCGCCCTCGAAGCGGACATGCTGGTGCTCGGCCGCAGCGGACGTTCCCCGTCATGCCGCAAGGGACTTGGATCGACGGCCCGTTCCGCACTTGACAAAGGCTCGGTGAACGTGATGCTGATGCGCCCCGGCGTTACCGCCGCCGAAGGGCCGCTGCTGGTGCTCTACGATGGCTCGGATGCTTCGAAACGCGCCCTCGCCACCGCGCTTGAAATCGCCGGGCCGACAAGCACGCTGAACCTGCTCATTACCGATCCAGCCCCGGAAGCCATGGAACGTTGCAAGCAGGAAACGGATGCTGTCGTTCGCGAAAAAGGCCTTGAAACCGAATACTATCATCTACCTTTCACCGACAGCCGCCAGCTCGTCAGCTTCATCCGCATGATCGATTCCGGACTGCTCATCATCGGCAAAGGTATGAATCTACCGGAAGAGACCGTCCGGGAACTGATCGACACCATCGACTACCCGGTGCTGGTGGTGAGGTGAGGTGAATGAAGAAAATTATGAATATAATCTACCTGCTCAACCAGGATGCGATCCGCTCAGTTGCCAGATACGCTCCCCAGGCGGAGGTTTCAAGCAGGGCGCGGTCGTCGAGACCTGCTCGCCTGCATGACGCTATCTCACCGCTGTCAACCGCCCACGATGCCATAGCGGCAAGCAGCGCGAGGCGGGCTTGGGGCTTCAGCTTTTCCGGCAAAGTCCGCACAGCATCTTCGAGCCATCCCTTGTCGATACCCGGTGGCTCGCCCTGCCATGCAACCACATGACGCTTCACCAGCGACTGCACTCCCGAATCGACTGAATCAGCGATGGCACGAACGGCATCGGCAAAGCGCAGCAAACCCCCTGCCACCGCCGGGTCATCCCCAGCCCAGCCAAACTCCTCCGGCAGCTTCATCGCCGGACTCCCGGTCAGAAACACCCCCGGTTTGGCGTCGATCCTGACGATGCGTCCCGACGTCACGCTACTGAACAGCCTGAATGCCTGATCGCCGATCACCGGTACCTTGCCGACGACTGGCATCATCGTATCATCGAGAAAGATATTGACCATCCGGTTGATGTAGTGGAACAGCACTGCCGTAGCCATGAACGCCGGTGCCTGAGGTTTCGTGAAGGGCGGAGGAACGGACGCGAGCGCGGCTTTTCGTCCGGTCGCCGAAGCCCACGCTGCAAGATTCGAGAGATCGTCGTTCGCGCGCTCACCGGACGAAACAGCGTCGAGCGCCGGACGGTCATTCGCGTCCTGAAGCATCGAGGAGTGCGCCTGCACGCAGTATGGGCAGCGGTTGGATTGCGACACCGCAACCGCGATCAGCTCCTTCAACGCACGATCCGGCCCGGCAACCAGCGACTCACGGCACGCGCTCCAAACCCCCGCCATGAGCTGCGAATTCAGATGGTGCAACGTGACCGGAGGCACCGTCATGAACTCTTCATCGAGCTGTCGATACACCTCTGCCGCCAGCCCGGAAGCACGCTCGATGTCAGGAGCCGGAAGCCATCGGATCGACAACGGCGTCAGATGCCTGAAAATAAACTGTTCGACAGATCGCAGCACGGTGAAAAGAGTTATCAATTGAACCTTGGGAACACCGAGCTCCAGCTCGGCAAAAAGACAACAAGGACTTCAAAGACGACAATGGCAACCGCAAGGGATTGCCCCTACAACCCACCCACTCTTCAATTCATAATTCAACATTCATAATTCGCGCGAAGCGCAATTCTTGCCATCAGAATCCCCGCAGACACCGAAGCGTTGAGAGATTCGACGGCGGGGTGGGTTCCAGCGTGAGGAATGAGGAGACGGCTGTCGGCGAGGGCGAGCACTTTTTCGCTTATGCCGTTGGCTTCGTTACCGATGACGAGCGCGCGGCGGTCGGGCCACTCGCCGAAGGAGCGGTAATCCTGCCCGTCGAGCGCAGCGGCGGCTACCGTGAAGCCTGCGGCTTGCAGGCGTTTCAGCTCGGCGGCGAGGTCGGGGACGTCGATGATGCGAAGCGCGAAAATGCTTCCGGCGGTCGATCTGACCGTTTTGGCGTTCCAGGGATCAGCCGTACCTGGCCCGCAGATAACCGCTTCCGCGCCGAACCAGGCCGCTGTGCGGATAATCGTGCCGACGTTGCCCGGATCCTGCACGTCGTCGAGCGCCACGACGAATGAGCGTTCGGCGGGACGGAATTCGCCCATCTCCGGCTTGCGAAACGCCGCGCACACGCCCTGCGGCGAAGCGGTCTGGGCGAGGCGTTTGAACGCATCCGCATCGCCGAGCCACACCTTTCCAGCAAAACGCTTCAGGCCATCGAGCTGACCGGCGGCCGCTTCGTCGAGCACGAGCGCGTGCAGCATCGACAGGTCGGGCAGGCTGTCGAGCAGCTCGCTCACCGTGCGCAGCCCCTCGGCCAGAAAAAGCCCTTCGCTGTCGCGATACTTCTTGCGCGACAACTTGGCCAGCCGTCCCAGCATCGTCTTGCTCAGCGGTGGATACGTTTCTCGCCTCATCGCTTGCCTGCCGACCGTTTGAAGCGCTCAATGACCGCTTTCGGATCGTGGGAAAACTCGGTCGGCGGCGTACCCGGCTGCGACGAAAGATCGCCCGCATCGAGACCTACCGAAAAGCTCTCGCTGTCGTTGGCCTCATCATCGACGCGGGTATCGGGATTGTTCATGCAGCGTTTGATGTAATCGTCGAACGAACCCTTGTCAATGGAAAGCGACAGCGGAGAAGCTTCGTCAAGCATCGCGCCACCGGATGCTGACACCAGCTCAGTCACCACGGCAAGCGCGCGCGTGCGGCTCACCCCCGCCATACCGACCTTGCGGGCCATCGAATAGAAATCAAGATCGTCCATCGCCTCGATCCTTGTGCGCAGGTTCCCGAGTCCGCCCATCATGTCGGCATGAGCCGTAATGGCTGACTTCAGTTCATCGTCATCGAGAGGCCGGTCGCCTGACGCTCCGGATGATGGCGAAGCTGATGGTTGCGACGTGGCCGGTTTTGAAGCTGAGAATTTGCGCTTGCCGCGCCCGATGAACTCTTCGTCGATCTCGTAGTCGTCGAGCAGATCGCCCACCAGCCCGTCGCGCTTGGCCCGCGCCCGCCGCTCCGAGACGCTCTCGACCACCTCCCGCCTGCCTTCCGACAGCGTACGCACTCCGAACAACAGCCCGACCAACCCGGCATAGAACGAAAGCAGCAGCACCATCCATCCGGTATCGAAACCGCCAAGCGTGGCGACCAGAAGTTCGGCCGCGATAAAGGCGAGGGATAAGCCGGCGAGAACTCCGGCAACAAGACGTTGGTTCATATCTTCAAATCAGATGGTATATTTTGGACTTTAAAGTAACGAATAATTCGCTTTTCATCCTTGCTGCCCATGCCCGTCACCAAACCAGAACTGATCTCGCCGGCCGGCGACTGGACTTCGATGCGTGCAGCTCTCGACGCGGGAGCCAACGCTGTCTATTTCGGAGCGGAGGGGTTCAACATGCGGGCGGCGAGCAAGGGCTTTGCACCGGGCGACTTCGGAGGTATCGCGCGACTCTGCCGGAGCCACGGCGCAAAGGCTTACCTCGCGCTGAACTCGGTGATCTACGACGCCGAACTCGGCGAGGTTGACCGCACAGTTGCCACCGCCAAAGCCGCCGGACTCGACGCCGTAATCTGCTGGGACTTGGCGGTCGTCGAGGCGTGCCGCCGCCATGCGATGCCGATCCACCTCTCGACGCAGGCCTCGGTGAGCAACATCAGTGCGCTCCGCTTTTACGCCTCACTCGGCGCGAGGATGATCGTGCTGGCCCGCGAACTGACGCTGGAGCAGACAGCGGCCATCACAAAATGCATCGCCGCCGAAAAGCTGCCGGTGACGGTCGAAAGCTTCGTGCACGGCGCGATGTGCGTGGCGGTCTCCGGGCGCTGCTTTTTGTCGCAGGAGCTGTTCGGGCGCTCGGCCAACCGCGGCGAGTGCGTACAACCGTGCCGACGCTCGTACCGCATCGCGGACGTCGAGGAGGGCTTCGAGCTGGAACTCGGCTCCGACTACGTGATGAGTCCGAAAGACCTCTGCACGCTGCCGTTCCTCGACAAGCTCTTCGACGCAGGCATCGGCGCATTCAAAATCGAAGGCCGCAACCGCAGCCCCGAATACGTCGCCACCACCACCGCCGCTTACCGCAAGGCCATCGACTTCATCGCCGAACACCGGGATGACGAGAATTTCGACGAGGCGTACCGAACGCTGACCGACGGACTTCAGGACGATCTGGCGCGGGTTTACAACCGCGGCTTCTCCGAAGGCTTCTTCTTCGGCAAACCGGCGGATGCGTGGACAAAACACTCCGGATCGGTGGCGACCGAAACCAAGAGTTATGTCGGTGTCGTGCGCAAATACTTCCCTAAAGCAGGCGTGGCGGAAATCCTCGTCCACGCGCCCAGCGTTGATTCCGGCGTGACGCTCTCGATTCAGGGCTCGGCGACCGGCCTCGTCACCGTGCCGGACGCCGAGCTGCATCTCGACGGCGACCCCGCAAACCGGATCGGGCAGGGCCAGGTTTTCACCGTCAGATGCAACCGCGTTCGGAAAAACGATAAAGTCTATGTTTTATTGAAAAAGTAACAACTTAGCGCTTTCCCGTCTCCCTCTCTTTCAATACCTTGATATATGATGGCGCCTGCCATACAGGCAGCGTCAACAACGGATACCTCGCCCCAACCGGAGACAGCGAATGATCTATAAAGTCATCTCCAAACCCGAATTCCGCGCCTTTGTCGATGCCCTCGTCAGGGCGAACACCTCTTACGGGCCGCGCCAGGTCGATACCGACCACAATGGCGAACCGATCTACCAGTTCATGCCGGTCGCCTCGGCAGACGAAATCGCTTTCGACTACACCGTCACGACCTCGTCCGCCAAGCACCTGCTCATGCCGTTCCGCGAGGAGCTGTCGAAGTTCAGCTTCAAGGATAAAAACTGGGATCAGGAGGTGGAGTACGACGCGCCGCCGATCGTGCTTTTCGGCCTGCGTCCGTGTGACATCAACGCCATCAACATCCTCGACGAGGTGATGCTGAAAGGGCCGTACCCTTCGCCGTACTATCTGGCGCGCCGCAAGAACACCTTCATCATCGGCATGGATCATCTGCCGCTGCCGGACTGCTTCTGCCGCTCGATGAACAAGCACACGACCGATCACGGTTTCAACGTGTTCGCCTCGGACATCGGCGAGAACTATTTCCTGTCGATCAACTCTTCGAAAGCCTTCAATTTCCTCAAGGAGTTCGAGACTTCCGACCCGACCTACGAGGACGACTGCAAACTGATCGAACGGCGCAAGCTCATCAAGCAGAGCTTCAAGACCAACGTCGAGGTGACCGGCCTGCCGATGTTCCTCGACCTTGAATTCGACTCGCCGATCTGGGAGAAGTGGGGCGACAAGTGCCTGAACTGTGGCACCTGCGCGATGGTCTGCCCGACCTGCTACTGCTACAATATGGAGGAGCACCTCGCCACCGACCTGGAAAGCTCCAGCCGGGAGAAACGGCTTTATTCCTGCAACCTGATCGACTTCGCCGAAGTAACCGGCGGCCACAATTTCCGCCCGAAAAACGGCGACCGGCTGAAGTACCGTTACTATCACCATTACCGCGGCTTTGCAGTGAACGACAACCAGCAGATCTGCGTCGGATGCAACCGCTGCGGACGCGCCTGCCTGGCGGGCATCAACCCGAAGGACGTCATCAACGACCTCAGACTTGAAAAAGAATCATGCGTGACCTGCGTTTTACCATCTCCGGAGAAGAGCTGAACCGAGAACCGTTCGCCCGCACGAGCCCTGACTTCGGCAAGAAGTCGGAACTCATGGTGACCGACCACGGCTACAAATGCCGCATAACCAACATCGTGCCGCTTTCGGAGCACGAAAAGCTCTTTCAGCTCCGCATCGTCGATCCCCATGAACGGGCACTGTTCACCTTCCGCCCCGGCCAGTTCCTGATGCTCGATGTGCCGGGCTACGGCGAAGCGCCGATCTCGATTTCGAGCGCCACGAGCAACCGCGAGTTCATAGAGCTATGTATCCGCAAGGCGGGCCACGTCACCTCGGCGCTGTTCGAGGCAAAGCAAGGCGCGTTTATCGCCGTTCGCGGGCCGTTCGGCACCTCGTTCCCGATGGAGGCAATGCAGGACTCGGACGTGCTGCTCATCGCGGGTGGCCTCGGCATCGCCCCCTTGCGCGCACCACTCTTCTGGATCAACGACCACCGCGACCACTACCGCAACGTGAGCTTTCTGTATGGCGCGAAAGAGCCGTCGCAGATGCTCTTCACCTACCAGTTCGAGGAGTGGAAAACCGTCAGCCACATCGACCTGCACACCATCGTCGAAAAGCCAAGCGACGAGTGGACGGGACGCACGGGGATGATTACCTCGCTGTTCGACGACATCACCATCGATCCGAAAAACACCTGGGCGATTGTCTGCGGCCCGCCGGTGATGTTCAAGTTCGTCTGCACGCACCTCGACAAGCTCGGCATTCCGATGAACCGGATGTTCGTATCGCTGGAGCGCCGGATGCACTGCGGCATGGGCAAGTGCTGCCGCTGCATGGTCGGCTCGACCTTCACCTGCCTCGACGGCCCGGTGTTCGACTACTGGAGCGTCATGAACCTCAAGGAAGCGATTTAACGATTGACCATGAACCACCTCGGATTCGACATAGAGAAGCTGAAAATCGGCTCTTTCGACTTCACCTGCTGCGAAGGGTGCCAGCTCCAGCTCGCCAACAAGGAATCGACCCTGCCGGAGTTCCTTGCCCTGCTCGACATCAGGAACTTCCGCGAAATTTCCTCGGAGCGGCTGGACGATTACGACATCGCTCTCGTCGAGGGAAGCATCACGCGCCAGGACGAAGTCGAGCGGCTGAAGGCGATCCGCGCCCAGGCAAAAGTGCTCGTCGCTTACGGAACCTGCGCCTGCTTCGGCGGCATGAACGCGCAGAAGAACAAGTTCGACAAGGAAGAGTGCATCCGCACGGTCTATGGCGACAAAGAGATCGACACGATGCAGGAGTCGCACAAGATCAGCGACTTCGTCAAGGTCGATTACTCGATTCCCGGCTGCCCGGTGAACAAGGAGGAGGTCGAGCGCATCGTGGTGAGCATCGCCACCCGCTCGCCCATCTCGCTGCCGAAGTACCCGGTATGCGTCGAGTGCAAGCAGCGGCTCAACACCTGCCTGTTCGATTTGGGTGAAGTGTGCCTCGGGCCGATCTCACGCGCGGGGTGCGACGCGGTCTGCCCCTCCGGCAAAACGGTCTGCCTCGGCTGCCGCGGTCCGGCGGACGACATCAACTACGACTCGTTCGTGCAGCTCGTCAGGGAGCATGGACTGAGCGAGGACGAAATGAAGGAAAAGCTCGCATTTTACAACGGTTTCGCGGAGTATCTGAATCATGAAGGTTGACTTCAACATAGACATCCACCACCTGCCGAGGGTCGAAGGCCACGGCGATATTCGCATTTCAGTCAGGGACGGCAAGCTCGTTGACGCCAAATGGGCGGTGGTCGAAACGCCGCGCTTTTTTGAAGTGATGGTGAAGGGACTCTCCGCCGAGCGGGTGCCGTTCCTCACTTCGCGCATCTGCGGCATCTGCTCGATCAGCCACTCGCTGGCCAGCATCCGCTCGCTGGAGCGCGCCATGCAGATCACACCGCCCGAAACAGCCAGGATCATCCGCCTGCTCGCCATGCACGGCGAGACCTTGCAAAGCCACGCGCTACACCTCTTCTTCCTCGCCGCGCCGGACTTTGCGGGCACGCCGAGCGCCGTGCCGCTCTTGCAGTCGCACCCGGAGGTGGTCGAGGCGGGGCTGATGCTCAAGGAGCTGGGCAACGAACTGAGCATCGCCACCACGGGCCGCGCCACGCACCCGGTCAGCCTCGTGCTCGGCGGCGTCAGCAAAGCCCCGTCGAAGCAGCGCCTCGCCGAAATCAAGCAGATGATCGTTGACCGCAAGCCGATGCTCGATAAAGCGACGGAATTTTTCAAGACACTGACGATCCCCGACTTCGTGCGCGAAACCGAGTTCATCTCGCTCTTCGACGGCGAAAGCTACCCCTACATCGGCGGCGATCTGGTCACGACCGACGGCGTCCGCCGCGACGAGAACGACTATCTGGCGATGACCAACGAGTACACGGTCGAGTTCGCCACCACCAAGTTTACGAAGGTGAGCCGCGAATCCTCCGCTGCCGGAGCGCTCGCGCGATTCAACAACAACTACGACCTGCTCCATCCGCAAGCGAAGGCGGCGGCGGAAGCGTTCGGCCTCAAGCCGGTCTGCCACAACCCCTTCATGAACAACGTCGCCCAGCTCGTCGAATGCCACCACCTCGTCGCCGACGCCGAAGAGATCATCGACTGCCTGCTCGACGACGATCTGCGCGACATCAAGGCTGACTACAAGCCCCGCGCCGGAGCCGCCACCGGAGCTGTCGAAGCCCCGCGAGGCGTGCTCTACCACTACATGGAAACCGACGAGAACGGCAAGGTGGTCAAAGGCGACTGCATCATCCCCACGACGCAGAACAACGCCAACATCCACTACGACCTCCACGCCCTCGCCGAACAGGCGCTGGCGCAAGGCAAAGGCGAAAAAGAGGTTGAAAAGCTCTGCGAAATGCTGGTGCGCTCCTACGACCCCTGCATTTCCTGCTCGGTGCATTAAAAAGATCGATCAGATCCGACCGATCCGACTGCGCTCTTAAACTCGCACCACCTCTTTGCAGTCGGGGTATCCTGTGCAACCCCAGAACTGTTTGCCAGCGTTTTTGCCAGTTTTAGCCGTTCGCAACGCCATCGGCCTGCCGCACTTCGGGCACGAGGGAATCGCCCCGGCAGGCGTCGGCTGTCGGCGAGGCTCGCTCTTATGGGGCTCCTGCTCTGACAGATCAATTAAATTCACCCGATGTGTCCGTTCTTTCTGGAACCGCCTCGGCGTTTAGCGCAGGTAATCCTCGTAGTCAAGCAATAGCTCTTCGAAGCTGGCGCGTGCAACATTGACCAAGCGCAGCTCAATCTACGAAAAAGTCACTGCCGCACGACTGACCTCTATTTCTGTCATAGTCCCAAAACAAAGCGGCCCCGGTAAAACGGGGCCGCTTTGTTGCGTCACGCTTGTGACTGCATTACCGAGATGACGTCTTTACTGTTGAGAAACCTTGTTTTCAAGATCAGCAAGCCTGCGCATCAACGCCTGGATCTGCGAGTTCTGAGTATTGACAACGTTACGCAACGCCACAACCTCCGAAGTTGATGCGGTTGGAGCTTTGGGTTTGGAGCTACCGATCGCTATCGAAACGCCTGCGCGTCCCATCGCTTCGCCACCTGACATTGCTCCGCCCAGATTAAAGAGCACGCGTTCACTCGCATAGGCGTTCAGACCAAGCGCAACGGCATACTCACCATTGTACACACCACCTGCAATGCCGATCTGCATCGGGTTCTCGCCGTTGAACGACATTGGCTGCACACCGCTCAACGCTGCCGACATGGCGCCCACACGGTCGAGGCGGGTATCGAGCCGGGTCACGCTGTCGTCGAGCGCGCCGATGGCAGAACCGACGTTGTTGTAGCTATTCCCCTGAACAACATAGGTCGGCGCGGTGACGATACCGGTGGTCGTGTCATAGGTGGAGCCACCACCGAAGTTGGTGGCCGTGCTGGTGCCGGTTGCGTAAAGCTGGCTGCCGTTAACCGCGTCGGTCGAGGTGTCACTCAACTCGCCCGGAGCAACGTTGATGATTTTGTTGTTACCGTTGTCCAGCCCTGCGCTCGACAGGATAACATTATCTTCAGGCCCACCGGTAATGGTAACGCCATTAGCGCCGTAGGTGCCGGTGTTTGTGCCGTCATCGACAAGCATACCGCCTGCAGTCACCGTAGCGGTGGTTGCGTCTCCAGCTCCATCATGGATGGTCAGCGAGCCGGCAACTGTTGTATCATTACCAAGGTCAGCCTGTGCGCTGTTGGAGACGGCAAAGGTCTGGCCGTTCGTGGAGTCGGTGTATGAGACCCCGTTGTCGTCAAGCACCTGGGTTGTCGATGCCGTACCTCCTGCAATAGTTGTACTGGTCGCATCAGCAGTAATGCCGTTTAGGTGACCGCCTGCGTTGATGACGCCAAGCGAAGCGCTTCCGTCAACAACATTCAGAGAAGCACTACCATCTGTTGACGTTGATGACAGATCGCCGGTGTTAGTGATGCCGTTTGTGGTCGTTGCGCCATCGACATTCAGATCGTTGTCTACCTGCGCGCTATCCAGCGTCGCTAATCCGCTGGTCTGCAACGTCGCCGTCGAGATGTCGCCCGTGTTGGTGATGTCGCCCGTGTTGTCAAGGCCATTCGTCGACGTCTGACCCGTTACGCCAAGTGCGCCACCAACCGTCGCATCGCCAGAAGTCTGCAACGTCGCCGTCGAGATATCGCCGGTGTTGGTAATGTCGCCCGTGTTGTCCAGACCGTTCGTCGACGTCTGGCCCGTCACGCCAAGCGCCCCGCCGACCGTCGCATCACCAGAAGTCTGCAACGTCGCCGTCGAGATATCGCCAGTATTGGTGATGTCGCCCGTGTTGTCAAGGCCATTCGTCGACGTCTGACCCGTTACGCCAAGTGCGCCACCAACCGTCGCATCGCCAGAAGTCTGCAACGTCGCCGTCGAGATATCGCCAGTATTGGTGATGTCGCCCGTGTTGTCCAGACCGTTCGTCGACGTCTGACCCGTTACGCCAAGTGCGCCACCAACCGTCGCATCGCCCGAAGTCTGCAACGTCGCTGTCGAGATATCGCCCGTGTTGGTGATGTCACCCGTGTTGTCCAGACCGTTCGTCGACGTCTGGCCCGTTACGCCAAGCGCCCCGCCGACCGTCGCATCGCCCGAAGTCTGCAACGTCGCTGTCGAGATATCGCCCGTGTTGGTAATGTCGCCCGTGTTGTCCAGACCGTTCGTCGACGTCTGACCCGTTACGCCAAGTGCGCCACCAACCGTCGCATCGCCCGAAGTCTGCAACGTCGCTGTCGAGATATCGCCCGTGTTGGTGATGTCACCCGTGTTGTCCAGACCGTTCGTCGACGTCTGGCCCGTTACGCCAAGCGCCCCGCCGACCGTCGCATCGCCCGAAGTCTGCAACGTCGCTGTCGAGATATCGCCCGTGTTGGTAATGTCGCCCGTGTTGTCCAGACCGTTCGTCGACGTCTGACCTGTCACTCCCAAGGTGCCGCCAATCGATGCATTGCCGGTTGTATCTAGAACTCCGGTATTAACTGTATTAGCAGTTACGACACCGCCGCTCATGCTCGCCCCGGCTCCGTCAGTAATAGTTACTCCGGTCACCGTATCGCCAATGATACTTGCGCCTGCGCCAGTATCTAGATTACCAGTCACGTTACCAGTCAGATTGCCCGTAACATCGCCGGTCACGTTACCAGTCAGATTGCCAGAAATAGACGCAAACGATCCCGTAGTACCGGTTATCGTAGTGCCGGCCAGATTCGTAAACGTTCCTGTCGTACCGGTTATCGTCGTACCGGTTATCGTAGTGCCAGTTATCGTCGTACCGGTCAGATTCGTAAATGTTCCCGTAGCGCCAGTCACCGTACCGCTAGCCGAAACATTACCCGTGGTAAGCGTACCTGTTGTATCATCAACAGATGTAGTTGTTGATGTTCTTTCACCCAAAACGGTATCCGTGTATACTACCCCGCCCGCAGCATGTGTGTCCTTGGGAGATGTCAGAAGACCTGTAATGGAGAGAAGACCGCAAACGATGGCCAGATCGAGGGTTTTTTTGTAAGAACGACGACGACCAACCGAATTTCGGCGAAAGCGTACTTTCCTGCTCTCATTCATAAGCAAAAAACTCCTTTTTTGTTTGTTGTTGAAATCAAATGATCGACAATGATCTTTTTACGAAACAGTCAGACATGAATCCGGCCAATGCAGAACAATGACGCCACGGGCAGCAAGAATGGAGTGCGCGGTGAGAAGTTCGTCGTTTTTTGTGAGAGGGGCTTTCGGACACAGACTGGTGTGCTTCGTAGCCGCAGAGGCTGCGCGCACGAAGCTTTCAGGAAGTTGTTAATTCTGGACATAAAACAGACTTTTTTGTTAGAAGAGAACTACATGAATGCTCCCGGCATACCACAAAGCATCAGAACCGCACTTGATAGTTAGCGCATCTTTCCGCTCACCAGCATCACCGTTCTCTAACCTGTCACACCACCACCAACCCGAATCAGGGCTGCAACTTTCAAAAAAAAGAGGCTTTTGACTGTTTTCGGCAGAGAACAGAAAAAAGTCTGTCATTCCTAGGGGTTTACGGGTATTTTTTACCTTAAAATCACTTAATATAATACACGCAGCTTATAAAAGCATTAAAAACTAATACATATGGCTTATAAAAACAATTTACCATGAAGCATAAAGAGAAAATTAATCCCATGCGTTTCCGCCAAAGCGTTAACAAAAGCATAACGTCACAACAGCATCACGCAGTATGCTCCAAAAAATAAAGTCGAGAATCGGCATCGGCTGGTAAGGCAACAAGAAGTTCCCCGACGACCACAAACGGAGCATCTCCGCCGAACAGTTCAAATACATCTGCCTGCGGAAGGAGATGAGAGAATAAAATAAAGAGACTGTTGACAACTCGCCCGTTCGCTTCTTCTGCGAAGAGCTGCAAGACTTCACCGACACGGCAGCTCTGTGCATCATCGTGAATCTGGTAGTAATGAACTGCACCTCGGCAGCACACCTCTCGGCGACACTCGGTATGCCGACTTGGGTCATGCTGCAGCTCAACCCCAACTTTTGCTGGTGGCGCTTCCGGTGGTGCTGCTTGGCGCAGATTTCTCCGAAACCCTTTTTTTGTGGAGAATGAGGACAAACGGACGGAAAGCTACCTGCCCGCCTACCTCCACCGCTGCCCCTTCATCACCACCGCGCAAAACGGCGAGCAGGAGCCGATGGTCTACTTCGACAAAGCTTATGGCGGTTTCAACACCAAAGACGGAGCTGGCCTGTTCGAGGATAGCGCACCAAGCGAGACGCTGCAGAAGCAGAAGGTGATGCTCACCTTTGGCGATGACTCGCCCAAAAACCTCACCGACCTGGGCAGCCGTCGATGAAGCGAAGCTCATGGCACTGAATGATATGGAGGCGCTAAAGCGACCTTGTCAAAAATCGTTTTGAACCGGCAATGGAATGACCGGTGGCTTGCGAAATGGTTGACGACCGGATCGGAGTGGTACTCGACCACAAGGTTGAGGCAAAACTGCGGCCAGCGATCAGTCAGGGTACGAACCGGCTCAGCATCTCCCCGGTCAGCTCGCGCAACTCCTGCCGAGCGACAGGCTCTTGGGCAACGGATGAGCAGATTGCGGGACGGGCATTCTCGAAATACTCTCCGTTGTAGTCGTTCCGCGCGATCTCCATCACCGTCTCGAAAACATCGTCGCCTCCGACCGACACGTCGTCACCGGCGAGCGCCCATCCAGCGTGCAGCAGCTTGGTAGCGATCACGCCGGGATCGAGCGAATTGGAACGTATGGCATCGTCGCCGCTGGCCAAGTCAATGGTTAACATGATGTTGAAGAGCTTGCTCCGCGCGTAGGCCTCGTAGCCCGAATAGCTCCGCTCGCCCTGCATGTTGACGGGATCGAACACAGCGCTGTGATGATCCATTGAACTCACATTCAGCACCGATCCGCCGTTGGCAATCAGCACCGGTCTGACGACGCTGGTCAGCAGCACCGGCGCGAGGTAGTTGACGCAGAAGGTCGTCTCGAACCCTTCCTGCACAAACGTCCGCGTCGGCATGTACACCGCCGCATTGTTGATGAGCAGATCGAGACCGGGATAGCGCTCGACCAGCTCCCGCCCCATCGAACAGACCGCATCGAGATCGGTAAAATCCGCCTCGACGAAGCCAACAGCCTCTACGCCCGTGGACTGGACAATTGCCGCGCAAGCATCGCTGATTCGGGATTCATCCCGCCCATGCACAATCACCCGATGCCCATCAGCAGCGAACCGCTTCGCCGCCGCGAGGCCTATGCCGTCAGTGCTTCCGGTTATGCAGAGGGTCAGCTTTTTCACTTCCTCAGCTTCCATAGAAAACGAACCGTCCCAACAAGCAGCACCCCGGCAAGCAGAAATGGCCAAAGCGAAATAACGCCGAGCAGGAAAAAGAGGAAGTTGTTCCACCCTTCGCTGAACGCCAGGCCGATGCGGGATGTGAACTCCTGCACTTCGGGCTTGAGCTGGTAGAAGGTGATGTTGAGGGTGCTGAGGCCGATGCGGTTCTGCAGGTATTTCAAGCGGCCTTCGAGCGACTCGATCTCAGCCCGCACCTGGCCGATGTACTTTTCGGTTTCAAGCACATCCTGCACCGATTTGGCTTTTTCGAGAAGAGCGATATAACGCTCCTCGGTCTCTTTTTTGAGTCTGAGGCGCTGCGATACGTCGATAAACTCCTCGGTCACGTCGGTGGCGGTAATCGACTTGCTGTCAAATTTGACAACGCCTTTTTCGAGGTCGGCGACAAAAGCATCGAACCGGTCAGCAGGAATCCTGACTATCATGCGCTGCTCGATGCGGTCTGAACCCTTACTCTGCTCGTCAAGAGAGAGGTACGCCTTGTGTTTCTGGACAAGGCTCTCGATCCATGTTTTGGTCTTTTTCAGATCGTTGGTCTCGAACACGGCCTGCCCGTCGCGGATGATCTGCTGGCTGATCTTCTGGACAAGATTTTGCTCTGTAGCTGGGCCACCGCCATCCTGCCCGGCAACCTCGGGAGCTGGCTGCGGCATGAATGATTCAGCAACAATCCTCGAACTGGACGCTGGAAAGTCCGCGTTTTCGGCTTCATACCGCTTGCTCTGCCCACTGCAAGCCATCATAGCGAGCAGGAGGAACAGGCTGAGGAAATATCTGGCAGGGGTTTTCATGAGGTTCTCAGATTTAATGCTAAGAGTTACACAAGCCCACATCAACGTCCTGTCAACCCACTCACAACCCAGTCGTTCGCCGTACTGTTGAGGGTGCTGCCGCAGAAGGCGCATTTGAGGTCGAGCGTGTCCTTGACTGGCGCGCCGCAGGCTGGGCAGGTGTGCTGGTAGATCGAGCCTTTTCCGGCTCCGGCGGTAGCATCCCTCGTGAGCGTCATGATCTCCTCGCGCTCCACGATCTCCGGATCGATGAGCCGAACGCTGTTGCCGGTGAGCGACGCCCGCTGGATCGAGGCGGTCAGCGCGAAGGTAAGAATGTTTTTCCCGTCTCGCTGTTCGGCCTTGATGAGCGTCACACGATTCAGGAAAATGCGGTTGAAAATCTCCCGGTTCTGTTCGTACTTCGGCGCAAGCTGCCGGAACAGGTCGTCTGCAACGAACCGCCGCATGATCGCGGGATTATGCATGGCCTTGGCGGTCATCATCTGCATCCAGGCGTTTGAGGCCTTGTCTTCGACGAGCTGCACGGAAAAATCGCCATAGACCGTCACCATTTCAGCCACTTTCGCGTCGAGGCCGGGCATCTTCTCTGCACGATCACCGTCTCTCCGGTAATCGTCCTGCTGGGTGATTTCGGCGAGCACCCAGTCGAATTCGCCGGAGTTGATCGTTGCGTTGCAGTAGTTGCACTTGCAGACTTCGCCCATATCCTTCGGCAGCGGCGCGCCGCAGTTGGGGCACTGTTCGGTCTCATACATATCCTTGCCTGCCGCGCCGCGCTTGCGAATGAACGACCAGTATTCGACAAATTCGTTCGTCCCCTCTTCGTCAAGGTCATGGTTCAGGGCGCAGATGAACCGGTCGGTCATGCTCGCCTTGATGCCGGCATGGACAATGTCATACCGGCCATCCTGCTCGATCCGATCAACCCAAGCCATCGAGATGTTGATGTTGCTGAGCGGATTGCCCTGCTGAAGCAGGCGCATCATTTTGAACTGGGTGTTGAATCGCTGATAGACGCCGTCGGAAATAAATCGGCGCATCATGTCCGTGCTCTGCGCCGACCAGGCCCGCTGCACTTCGAGAAAGGCTTTGCGGACTTTGGCGAGAAAGGCGGATTGATCGAAGCCAGGAGGTGCTCCGGGAAAGAGTGGCGTGTTGTCGATCCGCGCGTCGGGCGTTGCTTCAGGCACCGGCTCGCCGAATGCGTTCTCGTTCGATTTTTTGCGAAATTTCGCGACGACGCTGAAGAAGGCGAAGAGGATAAAGAGAATAAAAAAGACGGTGAAAACCACTGAAAAGTCGAACTGGCCGGGCGCCCCATAACCACGAGAACCATTGAAAGCGTAATCGATACCATTTCCACCGCCGCCAGAAAACCCACCTCCATCACCGATTCCGCCCCCGCCACCTCCACCACCAGCACGGGCAAGAAGCTCGGCGGAGAAGCATGGCAGGCCAAGCACGGCAATGGTGGCGGAAACAAGGAATCGCGAGAAAAAGCCTGTTCGCATGGCAACGGTTACCCGGTTACAGTTGCGAAAGAATCTGCTGCTTTTTCGCATCGTACTCTTCCTGGCTGATCAGCTGATTGTCGAGCATCTGCTTCAGCTGGGAAAGCTTGGCCACCGGATCTTCCGTAGCCGGCTGTGGGGTGTTCATGCCGCTCATCATACCCGCCATCGCCTGCCCCAGTCCGACGCCCGCTCCAAGTCCGACGCCCGCACCGGCAGCGCCGCCCTCATTCTGTGCAGCATCGCGGAGCGCGGCGAGCTGCTGGAGCTTGGCGAAATCGACGCCCACCGCCTGCGCAGCCTGCGCTTCGGCCTGCATGTCCGCGACGCGCCCCACGCGGCGCTTCGTGTCATCGTCGAAGTCGGTGTTCTCGACGCGAAAATCGGTCAGCCCGAAGCCAAGCGTCGCGAAAATCGGCGCGACCTTCTCTTTGACGCCGTCAGCAATCTCGTTCCGGTTGGCGTCGATTTCGTTGTAGCCAAATTTGGCCTCGGCGAGAAAATCGGTCAGCGGCTGCACCAGCCTTGCCACGATCGCCGTCCGGAGTTCATCGATGGTCAGCTCATCGCGCTGGCCCATGATGTTGACGAAGAAACTTCCGGCATCGGTAATCCGGAACGAGAAGTTGCCATACCCTCTCATCCCGACGGGAAATTTGTACTGCGGGTCGAGGTACTTGATCGGCCCCGGCGTTCCCCACCCCTGGTTCAGGATTTCGGCTGTCCGGAAAAAATAGATGCCGACCTTGTGCTCACTCTGGAACGCCTGCATGAACTTGGTAATGGTCGTCCAGAACGGAATGTTCGCCGTTTTCAGGTCGGTCATGCCGGGTTCGGTGATGGCCGCCTGCGGCTTGCCCTCATAGACGAAAATCACGCCCTGACCGGGGCCGACGATCAGCTTCGATGCGTTTTTTATCTCATCACCGTTATCCGTCCAGCGCTCAAAAAGCACACCCGGAGCCGGGTTTTTCCACTCGATGACCGAACGGAGCTGCCCCGTGACTGAGTTCCATAACGCCATAGCATCTCTCCCGTTTACAATTGCTTCAAGAAATTCATAAAGACTTATGAATGAGACGTCAATCTGCCAAGCTTCTTGTTTTCACGCAAAACCGCGGTCTCTGAAAATCATCCCCCAATCACAACTCATCCCCCCGGCCTTTTTCAAGATGATTCTCCGTTCGCCAAGGCTGGGCCGCAAGAATAAAGGCGACCAGAAAGGTGATGACGATCCAGCTCCAGCCGATGCCGATGAGGCTGGCCCAGGTGTAGCCACCATATGCCGTGGTAAGTTCACGGATGAGCTGGTTCAGGAGGATGACTGAAAGCGAGAGCGGCAGAAAGAGCTTGATGATCCAGTTCCACCAAGGGCCGAGCTGAATTTTGGAGACCTTGTTGAGGTGTTTGCGAATCTGGTCGAGGTTGAAGAACCAGCCGACGACGATGCATTCGAGGATTCCGGCGAGCACCAGGCCGTAGTTGTTGATGAAGTGATCGACAATATCGAGCCAGAAAAGGCCACCGTTGGTCGTAAAGATCACGCCGCCGGTAAAGCCAAGAAAGCAGAGCAGCGTCGCAAGCATCTTCCGGTTGATGGAGAACTTGTCCTCGAGGCCGGAAGCGAAGGCCTCGACAATCGAGATGGCCGACGAGACGCCGGCAACCGTGAGGCTCAGGAAGAACAGCATGCCGAACATCGGGCCGAAATCACCGATCATCGAGATCGCTTTCGGATAGACGATGAAAGCCAGACCGATGCTCTCTTTGACCACCTCATCGACCGGAACGTTCTGGGTCGTGGCCATAAAGCCGAGGATGGAGAAGACACCAAAGCCGGAGATAAGCGAAAAGCCGCTGTTCACCAGCGCGGTAATCAGGGCGCTTCCGGTCATGTTGGACTTTTCGGGCATGTAACTGGCGTAGGTGATCATGATGCCGAAGCCGAGGCTCAGCGTGAAAAAGATCTGGCCGTAGGCGCTCACCCACACCTTGGGATCCATCAGCTTCGAGAAATCGGGCTTGAGATAGGCGACGATGCCAGTCATAGAGCCTTCGAGGTTGAGCGACCAGAACACCAGCACCAGCGTCAGAACGAACAAGAGCGGCATAAAAATCATGTTCGCCAGTTCGACCCCCTTGCTCACGCCGCGCATGATGATGACCCAGGTCAATGCCCACACCGCCAGCAAGCCAAAAAGAATCGGGGTTCGTATTGTGCTGATCTCGGTCGGGCCGCTGCTGACTTGCAGGAATTGCTTGAAAAAGAAGGCCTCGGAATCTGCTCCCCAGGCAAGCTTGACCGAGTAAAAGAGAAAGTCGATGCACCAGGCGATCACCACGGAGTAGTAGAGCACGATGCCGAACATGGTAAACAAGAGCGGCCACCAGCCAAGCCACTCCCACTGCTTGCCAATCTTCCGGAACGCCAGCGGAGCACTGCCGATACGCTCATGACCGACGCCGAATTCGAGGATCAGCAACGGAATACCGGCAGTGAACAACGCGACAAGGTAGGGAATAAGAAACGCGCCGCCTCCATTTTCATAACAGAGATAGGGAAAGCGCCAGATGTTGCCGAGACCAATTGCAGAACCGATGGCGGCGAGAACGAATCCCACCCTGGAACCCCACTCACTTCTTTTCATAGATGAATGAAACGCTATTTGTTCAGAGAAGAACGGATACCGAAAAAAGCAAGTCTGCAATTCGACTGCGACGTGGAAAGGAGTGAAGCTGGGTGACAATCAATGCAGCATTGCAGCCAATCCCCTCACCATTTATTGCAGCGGATTACCGGACTCAACATGCTTTGTCGAAAAAGAGTAAAACTGAAAAAAGACCGTTCCGTCTCGAACGGCTGTCGGACGGAACGGTGCTTACGAAAGCTATCAGAGAATCTCGACCAGTTCCAGTTCGAAATTCAGATCCATGCCGGCCATCGGGTGGTTGGCATCAAGGGTGACGGTTTTTTCACTGAGATCGACGATCATCACGATCGCTTCACCGCCATCGGCGAGGCTGAGCTGCAGCTGCTGGCCTACTTCAAGCTGAATGTTTTCGGGGATGCGCTCACGGGGGATTTCAGCCACAAGCTCTTCGGCTCTCGGGCCATAGGCTTCAGCAGCCGGAATATTCACATTTTTCTTCTGGCCCGGCTCCATATCGACCAGTGCGCGGTCGAAGCCCTGAATCACCATGCCGGTGCCGACCGTGACCTCCAGCGGATCGCGCTCCACCGAGCTATCGAAAACGGTGCCATCATCGTAGGTTCCGGTATAGTGAACCCTTACCTTGTCACCCTGTTTTACCTGTGCCATAACTTGTTCTCCTTGAATCATTTAAAATCGGGACATCCGCACAAAGACCATCAACTCGATAAGACCCGAAAGCCCACGACTGCCCACGTAAAAAAATTTTACGTCGCAAGATAACACTTTTTACCGGAGGCTCCTGAAACGATGAAGGGGATGAGGGAAATGGGAGAACTACTCCTGCACGGCAACGGCGACTGGCGCTCCGCCTTCGACCTCCATGCGCACCTTGGGCAGGCCGGCGGGGTAGTTGATGCGGATGAAATCGATAAGGCGCTCGCGCACCAGGCAGCGAAGCTCCCAAAGGTCGGAAGAGTTGGCCGCGCTCATGAGGGCGCGAAGCTCGACGGTCTTGTCGGTGGCTTTGGTAACATGCAGCCGGACAACCCGCTTGTCCCAGAGCGGCGTGGAAGCAACGATGCTCTCAAGCTCCTGGCGGATCGACTCCACCGGAATGGCGTAATCGACATAGAGGTAGACCGTACCGAGCAGTTCGGTGGAGGTTCGCGTCCAGTTCTGGAAGGGCTTGTCGAGGAACCAGGTGATGGGCACAATCATACGGCGCTGATCCCAGATCAGCACGACGACGTAGGTCAGCGTAATCTCTTCGATGCGCCCCCACTCCCCTTCGACAATCACGACGTCGTCGATGCTGATGGGCTGGGAGATGGCGATCTGGATTCCGGCAATGAGGGTGCCGAGGCTCTTCTGAGCAGCAAAACCGAGGATCACACCCGCAATACCCGCCGAGGCGAGAATGCTTAGGCCGACCTGACGAACCGTGTCGAAGGTCATCAAAACGCCCGAGACGGCAAGCACAATGATGAGCGCGTTGAGGATCTTGCGCGCCAGGCTCACATTGGTCGCAACCTTTTTGGCCGCGATTTCGCTCTGCCCGCTCCGCGACTGATAATGGGACAGGATGAACTGTTCGAGCACGGCAAGCATCCGCATGATGAACCAGGCCGCCGTAACTATCGACAGGATCAGGAAAAGATGCTTCAGCAGGCGAAGCGAAACGTCGGGCAACGAAACGTAGTCGAGAAAAAGAGCCGAACCGGCAAGCACGACAATCAGCCGGAACGGCCAGACAAGCCGCTCGAAAGGCAGCGAACCAACAAGCCCCTGCTTGCGGAAAAACGCGACGCTTCTCTTGAAAAGGCTGTTGGCCCCGAGATACAAAACCACAGCAAGAAAAACGAACAAAATCGGGCCAAGCCATATCCCGAGCTGGGACTGAAGCAGACCGATAATCGAATCGAGCGTGTTCATGCCAGGGTTAACGGTTCATGCGGTTGAACTCGTCGTGAGAACGGCTCACGCAGTCCTCGATGGCCATGCCGCCGTAGTAGTTGCCGGTCATGTAGAGGCCACGCATGCCAGCGAGCATCTGGTCGGTTTTGTCGGCCCAATCCTTGTGGTTGATGCGCAGCGAAGGCACCACGTTCATGCGGGTGGTGGTGTGCTCGATCTTTTCCATGCCAACCCCAAGCACTTCGTTGATGCGCTTGAACTTGTCCTTTTCGCTCAGCCCCGGGCGGAAGTGGAACGCGAAACCGCGGAAGTTGTCGTCCGGCACGGTGTCGCGCGAAACCATCGAAAAGAAGGTATCGTTCGGAGAGATGATCGCGGCCACCGGCTTGAGCGAAACGTTGTTCTTCCGGATCACCACGCCCACTGAATCGACATCGGCGAACTTGAGCCTTGTAAAGTGGTCGGCAATCGCCGGATTGATATCCTGCAGCAGCCGCGCTGCCGGAGCCGAAGGCACTGCGATAACGAGCGAGTCGGCGGAAACCTCCTGGCCATCGGCGGTCTTGACGACGTACTTGCCGTCGGAATTGGCGAGGCTTTGCGCCGCGGAGCCGGTGCGCACATCGATGCCCTTGCGTTCGGCGATGGTGAGCGCCACACTCTGCAAGCCGTTCTTGAACGTGTAGTTCTTGAGCACATCCTTGCGCTTCTCGCGGCTCTTGAACATCATGTCAGCGGGGAAATCGTCGGTCGGCTGCGACGGCACCGCATTGAAGAAGTGGCTGATCGTGTTGCGGTAGTTGTTCTCGCCCACGATCTGCGAATAGTAGGAGCGCACCGTCTTGCCCTCTTTCTTGAGGCTGAAAATCTTCGGCGCGTGAGTAAGCAGCTCGAACAGGTTGAGGCCGGACATGATCGACGACACCTTGCCGTTTTTGAGCAGCGTGAACGGCACTTTTTCGCGCGGAATGATGGTATCCATGATGCCACACTCCTCGACGATGCCGAGCAGGTTCTGGTAGGAGCTGTAGCAGGTGTGCGCGCCCATTTCCAGCCAGAAGCGGTCGTTGTCGCTTGCGTACTGGTGCGAGGCGAACGAGCCGCCGACCTTGTTATCCTTTTCGATCAACGTGGTTTTCATACCGGCCTGCGAACAGTAAAACGCCATGCTGAGTCCGCTGATGCCGCCGCCGATGATCACAACCTCTTTTGCCATGAGAACTGAAATGAAGGTTCGAATGAAGAGAGCCTGAGCCGTGACGAGTTCGTTATCCTCACGGCTCACTGCCGAATTTGATGAATGGTAATGTAGCGAAAGATCGCCTCAAAACGTAACGGCCTTTACCTCCCCTCGTAGCCGCCCTCACGGTAATGGGCAACGTAGCGCACGTAGTTTTCGGGCGACTCTGCAATGTTCTTCCGCTCATCATCGGTAATCGGGCGGATCACCTTGGCCGGAACTCCGGCGACAAGCATTCCGGTCGGCACGCGGAAGCCCTGCTTGACGAGCGATCCGGCGGCCACGATCGACCAGGGTTCGACCACGCAATGATCCAGCAGCGTGGCGCTCATGCCGATCAGCACGTTGTCCTCGACCGTGCAGGCGTGCAGCGTAGCGGCATGGCCGATGGTCACGTTGCTGCCGATCTTCAGCGGGCCGGTATCGTGCGTCACGTGCAAGGTCGAGTTGTCCTGCACGCTGGTCTTTTCACCGATGGTGATCGGGCAGACGTCACCGCGGATGACCGTGTTGAACCAGACGCTCGAATGCTCGCCGATCTTGACGTCACCGATAACCCGGCAACCGTCGGCAAGGAACACCGACTCGTGAATCTCCGGGTTCAAGCCCCGATATGACATGACTTTTCTCATGAAAAACGCTCAGTTAAGTGTGTGAAAACGAGAGAAACGTTTCGGAGCTTACCGCTTTTCCCGCCGACTTGAAAATGGACGCGTGTAAAATGATCGACAAACTGTGCAGCGCATCAGCGGGCGGATGAAACCATCACATCACCAGTCGCTGCTTTCAAGGCCGAAAATCTCCCGATAGGCCACCGCAAGGCTCAGATAGGCCACCGGAATCGTCGCCAGTAATCCGACCAGGAGAGCAAGCACTCCAAGCATACTGAGCAATCCGACCACCATCAGAAATCCAAAGATGGCGAACCACTGTTTGACCACAACTTTACGGCTCATCTCCATCGCCTGCCAGAACCCCATGCGACGGTCGACGATCAATGGCTGGGCAAAGATATAAACGGTGAGAATAAATGTCAGCACAACCAGATACAGCACCCCCAGCAAGCCTCCAAAGACAATCCCCATATCTGACGGACTTCCCAACTCGAACACACTCTCCACAACCAGTATCAGAGGAATCGCCAGAAGGAGACCCGCAAGAAACCCGATAATGCCGATGACCACCGAAAGAAGCACCAACGGTTTCCAATAGCGGTAACCATGAAAAAAATCGTTGAAGCTGAGCTCCTGGCCAGACAGCATTTTGAATCCTGCGATCATCATACCGACAGACAACGGCACCAGCAATAATGAAACCACAATCGAGAGCACAATCCCCACACCAGCTATCAGGTAGAGGTTTGGAGAGTAGCCGTACAGACTGGTCAACACCTCCGGATCAGACAAGGTTCCGATAATCTGGCTGATCATACTGGCGACAAACAGCACCAGCGTAAAGCCGATAAATTTACCCGGCTCCTGCTTGAACAAGTCCCAGGCCTGCCGGATAAACCCACCAATATCAACGTTGTACTCACCCTGTAACTGCCGGTCAAGAGTTGATTCAGCGGTATGAGCACGATCATTAAACGACTCCATTGCCTCCCCCACTTTTTGTTTTCGATGCTGCCTTTCTCACATACACAACAAACGGTACGTCAAATATATCAAGCCACAGAGCAACATCAAACCAATGCCGACAAGCGAGGCCCATGAACCCTCATCGCAAGGAGCGCGGCGGTTCGACGTCAATAACGTCGTGACGATTGTTATATTGATTTTCAAATCAGATCGGCTCTCCACCCGAAACCGGCAGAGCCAATCGAAATGCTGACTCGCTCATGAACGAACAAACGCAAAAAGGCCCGAACGAAAAGTACTGTTCCGAATGCGGCGCCATCATCCGCGCCAACGCTGAAATCTGCCCGAAGTGCGGAGTACGGCAAAGCCCACCGCCGTTCAACATCAATCTTGGCCCGGTAACTCCGAGCGGCAGGAACCGTTTTGCTGCGGCGCTCTTCGCCATTCTGCTCGGCTCGCTCGGCATTCACAAATTCTATCTCGGGCTGACCGGATGGGGCATCATCTACCTGCTTTTCTGCTGGACGGGCATTCCTGCCATTGTGGGCGTCATCGAAGGAATCCTGCTGCTGGTGATGAGCGACGAGGCGTTCGCCGAACGGTACGGGTAGCAAAACACAATTTCTGACGAGAACGCTATGGGTTCGATACTGAGCTGCAAGGATCTGAAGAAGATCTACAACAAGCGGGAGGTGGTTAAAAGCTCGTCCATCGAGGTCAAACAGGGCGAAATTGTCGGCCTGCTGGGCCCGAACGGCGCGGGCAAGACGACCACGTTTTACATGATTGTCGGCCTGGTGAAGCCTGACGCGGGCGAGGTGCGGCTCGACCAGGAGGAGATCACCCACCTGCCGATGTACAAGCGCGCCCGCAAAGGAATCGGCTACCTGCCGCAGGAGGCGTCGGTATTCCGCAAGCTCACCGTCGAACAGAATATTCTCGGCGTGCTCGAATTCACCACGCTCTCCAAAGCCGAGCGGCAGGAAAAAACCGAGCAGATGCTCGAAGACCTGAACATCGCCCACATCCGCAACAGCATGGGCTACGCGCTATCGGGAGGCGAACGCCGCCGCACGGAGATCGCCCGAGCCCTGGCGCTCGACCCGAAGTTCATCCTGCTCGACGAACCGTTCGCGGGCGTCGACCCAATCGCCGTCGAGGACATCCAGCAGATCGTCGAAGGGCTGGTCAAGCGCAACATCGGCGTGCTCATCACCGACCACAACGTCCACGAAACGCTCTCGATCACCGACCATGCCTACCTGCTCTTCGACGGCAGCATCTTCATGCAGGGCACCCCGGAAGAGATCGCCGACAACGCCGAAGCCCGCAAGATGTACCTCGGTGAAAAGTTCACGCTGGATCGGTATTGAGGGGAGGAGTTGCTTTCGTTTGATAGGGGCGGACCTGTGGGTCCGCCCTTCTTTGTTTTGCTCGGAAAAAGGACGAAAAAGACAGCAGAGACACAAAGGACGGTGGAAGTGGACATTCGATGCCGATACCGCGACACATGACCGAGCCAGACCGACAGGCAGGGACGGACGATCCCGATTTCACCAAAAATCCCACAGCTTCCCTTTTGCCCGCAACGCGCAACTGCTTAACTTGCCTCACAATACCGAGTAATTCCAAATATGCATCACCATCGGGCTTGTGGTATTTCAGTCCGTCATTCCCGCGAAAGCGGGAATCTATGTGCTTATTCCAGATTCTCGATTCCCGCTTTCGCGGGAATGACGAGGAAACGACATGTTATTGATGCCTGAATGATCTGGAATCAGAATAACTATCCCCTGCATTATGATCGCCGAGCCGTTCCTGTTCCGCTCCGAGGGCGGGTTTATCCGCATCCCAATCTGGGGGCACATTCCGCTGAGCGCGCCGCTCAAGAAGATTCTCGCCCATCCCTCTTTTTTGCGGCTCAAGGGCATCCGGCAGCTTTCGTTCGCGCAGCAGGTCTATCCCGGCGCGAACCATACGCGCTTCGAGCACTCCATCGGCGTCTATCATCTGATGAAGATGATTTTGCAGCGGATGGTGAGCAACCCGCTGGCGCTTGAATTGCAGGATGAGCGGTTGCAGTTCGACGACGAGACCTGTCGTACGCTACTGGCGACCTGCCTGTTGCACGACATCGGCCACTACCCGCACGCGCACGTGCTGGAGGAAATCACCCCGGCGGGAGCCAAAGGCGCGGTGTTCGCGCACCACGAATCGCTGACCGGCCAGTTCCTGAACGAGGAGCACCACGGTGCGCCCTCCATCGCGGCCATCCTGCACGACGACTGGCAGGTCGATCCCGGCGTCGTGACGGAAATCATCGCGGGCAAAACGGCGCACCGGCTCGGCAAGCTGGTGAGCGGTACGCTCGATCCCGACAAGATGGACTACCTGATGCGCGACGCGCACCACTGCAACATTCCGTACGGCAGCATCGACATCGAGCGGCTCATCGAATCGTTCGTGCCCGACCCAGAGCGGCAGCGGCTGGCCATCACCGAAAAGGGAATTGCGCCGCTCGAAAGCCTGCTCTTCGCCAAGTACATGATGATGCGCAACGTCTACTGGCACCACACCAGCCGCATTTTTTCGGCCATGCTGAGGCGGCTGTTGCAGGACATCGCGGACGAAAACGCATTGCCGACAAGCGAGTTGCGCGAGCTGTTCTACTTCAACTCCGACGACCGGGTGCTCTACGAGCTTGAACGGGCGATTCGCGGGCTGGGACTGCCGTCAGTCGAGCTGCTCGACGCGATCCAGGAGCGCCGCGTCTTCAAACGCGCCATCACCATCCGCCCCTACACCGACCCTGAGATGGAAGCCGATCCCGTGTGGTTTGCCTACAGCACCGACCATCGTCGCCGCAAACAGAAAGAGCTGGAGATCTGCGAACTGGTCGGCAGAAAAATCGGGCGGAAACTCGCAGGCCACGAGGTGCTCATCGACGCGCCCGCGCTGAAAGATGTGTTCGATTACGACGACTTCCGCGAACTGCGGGTCTGGCCGACCAAAAGCGAGCACCGGCACATGGTTCAGCCTTCGGACTCGAACGGCTACGTCCGGTTCGACGACTTCCGCGAATCGGTGTTCCGCTCGGACTTCATCCTCTCGTTCGAGCACTATACCAAGAAGTTCAGGGTGTTGTGCCGACACGACCTGGTCGAAACAATCGCGGGCCTCGAAGAGGAGGTGCTGGAAATCCTGAGGGCTTAATTTTTGTTATATTAGAAATCAAGCTTTTCAACTCAACTCCACGATCATGGAAAATCAGGACAAATACTACAAGGGGCTGTTTTTCGGTGCCGCTCTCGGCGCGGCTGTTGGCACCATCATGGGGCTGCTTTTCGCTCCGCGCAAGGGCGAGGATACGCAGATGATTATCAGCGGCAAGGTCAAACGAGCCATCGACCGGGCGACCGAAATGTATGAAGAGTCTGAGCACGATACGGCCTACAGCAACGAGGCGAAACACCGTTCGCAGGAGATCATCGACAGCGCGCGCGACGAAGCCCGCAAGATTCTCGACGAAGCCAACGACATCATTCGCGACATCCGGGGCCAGTCGAAAGCGCAGGAGAACTGAGCCATGCTGACCTTCACAGGCTCAACCGGCGGTGATGCCGGTAACGTCTTGCTGCTGCACGCATTCCCGGTTTCAGCAGACATGTGGGAGCACCAGCTCGCTCCGCTGGCCGAATCGGGCTACCGGGTGATTGCGCCGTACGTCTATGGATTTGACACCTCACCGTCAAGACCCGGCTGGAGCATGGACGATTATGCGCACGATCTGGCGAGGCTGATCCGGGCGCTTGGCTGGAGCAGCGCTACCGTCGTCGGCCTCTCGATGGGCGGCTACCAGGCGATGGCGTTTTACCGCCTCTACCCCGAACTGACCGATTCGCTGGTGTTCTGCGACACACGCGCCAACGCCGATGCACCCGAAGCGCTGGCCGCGCGGCAGGAGTTCCGGACGGTGGTGATGGAAAAAGGAGCCGAAGAGGCCGCCGCGCGGATGGTGCCAAACTTCTTCGCGCCGGAGACCTACGAATCGAACGAGCCGCTGGTGGAAAAAACGCGGCAGGGTATCATTCGCCAGACCCCGGAAGCGATCAGCGAAGCGATGCGAGCCATCGCCGAGCGCGAGGACTCGACCGAGCTGCTGAACGAAATCACCTGCCCGACGTTGATCGTCTGCGGCATGGACGACAAGGTCACTCCGCCCGAAACCGCCGCCGAAATGCACGCCCTCATCCCCGGCTCAAAGCTCGAACTGATCCCGGACGCGGGACACTTGTCGAACCTCGAACAACCCGCGATGTTTAACGGCATATTGCTGGAGCATTTGCGGAGTTTGTAAAAACGAGAAACCCCCAACCGGTGCGAACTAGTTAGGGGTTTGCTTTTTACATATCCTATACCGCAATCCATCTCACGCCACGAAACAATTTTTTTATAACGGTTGGTGTATGATGCGTTGGGCATTTCGAAGCACTTCACTTGCAACCCCCCATAATGTTTATTTAATGTACTTACATTCATATTAACCACTCATTACCCAATGATTTATACACTTTGTCACCCGCTGGGCTTTAGTTATTTCAATCCTTTTTCTCGTATTTTGCCAAAACTTTTTTTTAGTTTTGGCATTGTAAGCTCTTTTATAATTTTTGACTTAGTAAGGGCTTGTGCGAATTACAAATGTGCCTACAATAGCGAGAGACTTATTTTTCTATTATCCTCTTCAGTTCTTGTGCATATTGTATTAACTGTGTGTTTACTTTCATTAAATCATCAATTAAGTCCTTATATTGAGGATATTCTTTTTGGAATTCTTGAGGAGTTTTATCCATGGCTTTTTCTTTCTTGGCAGAACTCCAGGTTCGAAATCTGGCTTGCCACATTGTAAGATGGGGACGTAAACCTTCATTTAGCGTTTGAGTTGCTATCCGAACAATCTCTTTTGTGCTTTTATTTTTACGAATTAACTCTGCTGGAACTTCGCTAATAAATTCTCTAACTTTTTGAAAAAGTGCATACCATGAATCATATATTTCTTCAATTATATCATTTTCTTTGTCTATTGGTATTGCCGCTTTTCTTGTAATTAATTCTGTCCAAATTTTATGGGCTATTTGTAAATCTGTTTTATTAGGTCTGAATTCTGCAGAACCAACATTGCCCAGCTTAATGTCAAGTTTTACTAGGCTATACCTGTATGTTTTTTTTATTACTAGAAAATAAACTAGCAATATAACAATCACAAAAACAACAAGCCATATTGAAATATGCACAATAAGATTGAAATTTTCGTCAAAGTAAAGTTTAAATAAATCCATATCGTTTTTACTTTTCATATTTAGTCCAACTAATTGGTAAACCTTGCAAGCCTTTTTGAAAATTGGATTGTAACCATTCAACAAATTGTGTTGCTAATTCATCAGGTTTCACAAATTTAACGCCTTGCGTAGTATGACATACATCACTTAAATAATCAGGTATTTGAGGTGCATTTTGACCAAAATAATAGAACAAGTCTGAAATCAAGGCATTCTCACCCCCAATATCTTTTCTTATATGCTCTGCATTATAAATTCCGTCTTTATTCCTATGTGCACAATCAAGTTGTGCCCAGTTATCTGATTCATCAAGGAAATAGATATTATCACCAAATACAGTCATCAAAGTTCCATTCATATTTGGTTTTTTGTACTCAAATCTTGGGTCTAGAAAATATTTATTTAATTTAATAATTTCAGTTATCTTCATTGCATAGATAAGTTTTGAAACGCACTTAATGCCTGAAGATTTTTCAAGTGATTTTGAACCTGTTCCAATAATCCAATCACCAATCTTAAGATTTTTGCTTTTCCTGATATTGGGTTTACAAACAGCAATTGTACAATATGGTCCAAATGGATTTGGTGCCAACCCAAAATCGTGGTCAATCATATATGAATAAATCTTCATTTGTCAACATCTTATTATTGGTCTGTCAAATGCGTCTGTAATGACCTTTCCATCTGGATTTTCGATTGGATAATTTTTTCCAGATATAATTTCACCAATTTTATCGATTGAATTCCACCCAATAAGATTTGATGCCACTTTTTCTAAACCCTTTGGTAACAGAGCTGTTTCTTTACTACCATGCGTATAAACACCAATAATTCGTTTGCCTTTCTCTACAGCTTTTTGAATTTCGTAATCAACCCATGCTCTTGTATGTGTTTTTGGGCCGACCAAGCAAATAAATGTACTTGACCAGTTAATCCTCATACGAAGGAGACGTTCAATTACCGGTTTTGACGGCGTTCTACCATCTTTATGTTTAGTGCTGTCAACAGAAAAATTCCGAATATTATAACCTTGACCTTTTAGTCTTGCTTTTAAAGATTGTACATGTTTATCATCTTTCCCATAATGGCTAATAAAGATATTATGTGACTTATCCATAGATTTTGTCTTTTATAGTTTCATCATCTAAAATGTGTAAGCCTATTATTGCATAACCAATAATATCTTTTAAAGTATCTTCTAAACTTTCAAAGTTTGGCTCTTTTTTGTCACAGCCAATTAGACTTTTGTAACGTTTTACTTTATCCCAAAGATGAACCATATTCCCATTCAGTCCTAAGTCAAAACTTGCACCACCGTAATCCGCATTTTTCTTTAATAAAATAGCTATTACATCATCTGTGATTTTTTTAATACTTTCTTCATTCATAAGGCATATATTTTAAAAATAATTGATTTAATATTGGATTTGAAAAAGTTACTTTTTTATATGTATTGAAAACATAAAATGCTTTATACCAATCATTAAAAAAGTCGTCTTTAAAATCAATTAAATCTGCATATTTGCCTGACCTTAGCTTCTCTTCTTCACTTTTAAGCAGATTTATTTTCTCATCAAACTCTGATAAATTGTGAAATGATTTTGAGTATTCAAATTTAGATTCTTCAACAGTTTTTGTACGAGAAATCGACTGAACTAAATCTTCAAATTCTTCATAATAATGGAAATTATTTGCTATATGATAGTATTCCCCAATTTCTAAATCTAGTATTTGTGAGAAGTATTCAAGCATAAAAGTGAAGTTGAAAATATTAACTGCACTTGCTCCCCATACAAAGTCATTTGACCTCATATAAACAGTTAAATTAAGCTTGTTTGCTTTTGGCTGTTTCTGAAAATGTAATAGTCTGGTACAAGGAAAATCCTTTGTGATTTTTAAGTTACCCTTTTTGTCAAAACAATCTTTGGGCGGGTCTCCGATATTAATAATTGCTTGTCTTGTAAACTTATCCTTCTCAAAACTTTTACAAATGAAACCAAATTGGTCGACTTCTGATTTATTTAGTTTTGCAATATCTATATCATAAGTATTCCTGATTTTATAATCATCATTTATTCCATTGTATTTTCTTAATCTTGGACCGTAACCACCTCGTAAAAATTCACCATCATCGGAGAAGTTTTTCATGTTTTTCAAATAATGACCTATAAATTCTAAATCATTTTTCCCAGTTGCTAACCACAATGATTCAGCAAAGGGTAAAATAGGATTCCATCTTCTTTCAGGTACGGTAACCAGTCTTGCCGTTGGATTAGTGATTTTAAACATGAAAGGTTTCGGTAATTCAATGCAAAGCTTACCTCTTGTTTTTCTTTTGACTCCCTCTTTTATAAGCAGAGTCGAAGCACCAACTAAAAAAGAGTTGATTCCTGTGTACTCGGCTGTATACATGGTATCAAAATGTTTGAGTTAATATTCCATTTGGGAGGGAAGAAGAGTTCTAGAGGTTTTGGACTTTCTTTATATTTTTGCTTAATGCGTTTATTATCAACTTGAAGTTCCGGGATTTTGGCACGCAAGTATTTATCAGTCTCACAAAAACAATTTTGTAAATCTATTAATGTTGGTATCCTTCCAAAAAGAGGTCTAAAATCAGTATACCCAAACTTATTTTGGTATTTCTCAAAATTGTTTTGTGTGTATTTTATCGCATCTTCAAAGTTGTATTTCTTAGATAAAGGTTCAAAACATTTCTTTATTCCTCGAATTGCGCCAATACCTGCCTTGACAAAAGAATTTTCACTAAAGTCAATAACTGAGGAATAGTTCATGTCAATTGTATATTGATAGGCTAGAAAATCACCAATGAAAGAACAGTTTCTCAGAAGTTCATAAACTCCTGATAATGACTTGGAGTTGATGATTTTTTTTAAAATAGATTTTCCAATTAATTCATTCTTGACCATCTCTAACCATTTCTCATGCTTGTAATTTAGGTGATTATATAAAGAATGAGTTCCTGTCATCATATAAGCATTATTGAATATCGGTTGAATTTGTTTTAATTCTAATAATGCTTGATTAATCCGATTTAAATCAAAGTTTTTAACGGTAATAACTCCAACTCTATTCTCTAAATATTCCCATGTGTCAGGTTTGTTGAAAATCTTAAAAACAATTATCCTTAGCAATACATCTTCATCTGAAAACGAATTTTCGTTATATATGACATTCCGAATTAAGTATTGACTCACTCTGTCCATAGCACGATAAACGTTCGTAAACTTATGAACACTAAGTATTTCATCATTAGTCCATGGTTGAGTGTTATTATACTTGTTCCAGAAAATATTCATTCTTTCCTGGATAAAGTAAAAGTAGTATTGGTATATTTCTTCTTTAGGTTTTATCATTCGCAATCAATTTGAGGGATAGAAGAAATTGCACTCTTTTGCAAATTTTGAATTCAGCGTCAGCTTGTGCAATTTGCAAATGTGTGCAATGTTCGTTGGTTTTATATTTTTCATTCTGGCAAACATTTTATTCTATTCGTTTTGTTTTTCAGCCTTGCAGGTAACTTGCTTATCTGCGCTACTCTATTGCGCCTTACATCCTGCATTGGACGAATAAGCGCTACAAAATAGCGTTTTATTGCCCTGCGAGGTCTTGTTACCGTTATTACAAATCATCGAATGGGCTTTTAATCTGCTGTAAACTTTTTTTGGCTCCAATCCCCCCATCAAAATCCAAAACATCCCAACGCCAGCGGCTCCGGCGAGCGCACAACCGTTGTGACTGTTCGCCCCGGCTTTCGAGGGTCGTGATACGTGAGATAGAGATTGCGTGAGGCATTTGCTGTGGGGAAAGGTGATACTACCTTGTACTTCAGCCAACACATTTTATCAATGTAAAAAACCCGTACCAACACGCCAACAAATACGGGATATTTGCCGCAGGATTTCCCTCTTGACCTCCCCCTAGAAACGCAAAAAACCCCAACCGGTTTGCACCAGTTGGGGTTTCACCTTGTCACTCCAGCGACATTCACTCATAAAAGTCACCGAAACAAGAAATTGGGCTAAAGCCCTGAATTATTTTGCCTTATTCATCAACCCCGGACTAAAGTTCCGGGGCAACTGAAGAAAATGTAAGCATTGAATGTCCGTCATCCCGAAAGCTTTCGGGACTCCTGAATACTAAAACCTACTGCTTCAACGACTCGATCAGTGCGAAGAAGTTCGGGAACGAGACGCCCGCCACTTCGCGATCCGAGAGGCGCAGCGATGCGCCTGCGGCTTCGGCGGCGATGGCGAAGCTCATGGCGATGCGGTGGTCGTCGAAACACTCGATGACAGCTTCTTCGCGGTTGACCGTCGGACGTCCCTTCACCACGAAACCGTCGGGGTACTGCTCACACGCAAAGCCGAGGCGCTCCAGATTGCTCACCACCGCCTCGATGCGGTCGCTCTCCTTGGTGCGCAGCTCGGTGGCGTTGTGCAGCTCGAACTCCCCTGTGGCGAAGGCCGAGAGCACGGCGAGCATCGGCAGTTCGTCGATCACGCCCGCCACCACCGCGTGGTCGCTGATGCGCAGCGGCGCGAGGCTAGAGCAGCTCCGTACGACGATGTCGCCCACCGGTTCGCCGCCCTCCGAGCGCACGTTCTCGATGCCGAGGCCCGCGCCCGCCTCCTGAAGCACGTCGATGTAGGCCACGCGCGTCGGGTTGAGGCAGACGTCGCGCAGCACGATTTCCGAGCGCTCGCCGAGCAGGCCGAGGGCGATCATGAAGCACGCTGCCGATGGATCGGCGGGCACCTTGAACGGTTTGGCCGCAATCGGCTTGCGCCCGTCGATGATGATTTCGCGCACGCCGTCGGGGCGGTCGATGGTTTCGAGGCCCAGCATCAGCTCGGTGTGGTCGCGGGAGCGGATCGGCTCGATGATCTTCGACTGGCCATCGGCGTGCAGCGCGGCCAGCGCCACGAGCGACTTGACCTGCGCCGACGGAACCGGAAGCAGGTACTCGATGGTTTTCAAATCCTTCGTGCCATTGATGACCACCGGCGCGGTTCCGGCGTCGGAGAGCGAAATGTCCGCGCCCATCATCCGCAGCGGATCGGCCACGCGCTTCATCGGGCGCTTCATCAACGAGGCGTCGCCGACCAGCTCGCTCCGGAAGGGCTGCGCGGCGAGGATGCCCGCCATCATGCGCATCGTGCTGCCGGAGTTGTTGCACATCAGCGGCTCCGACGGCTCGCGGAAGCTCCAGAGCCCGTTCGATTCGATGACGACATGCCGGACGATCCGACCGTCACCAGCGGGAACTTCATCCTGCCGGACAGAGATTCCGAGATCCCGCAGCACCGACAGGGTCGATTGGTTGTCGAATCCGCCCGAAAAGTTGGTGATTTCGGTCGTTCCTTCGGCAAGCGAACCGATGATGGCTGCGCGATGCGATATCGATTTATCCGGCGGAAGGCTCGAAACTTCGCCCTGAAAGACGCTCATGGATGCGTGATTTTGGTTGAAAAAAGGCTGTCTTAAAAAACAATGTACAACAGTAAAACAAGGTCTCGATTTTATCCGTCATTCCCGCGCAAGCGGGAATCCAGAAACCGGATTGAATGCATGGATTCCCGCTTGCGCGGGAATGACCAAATACAGGTATCTGGTTTTTGCTTTTGAGACAGAATCTGTCCTGAAAATGAATACGACATTCTTTTTGCCACTCACAGAAAAGGATTTCTCCTTAAACAAAAAAAGCAGCCCCCGAAGGAGCTGCTTATCAGTACTAATTGCCTGCGGGATCAGGAGTTACGCTCTTCATTTGCACGCTGTGCACGGCGTTTGCATCTGGAACGCTTCAGGCGGTTGTCGATCGAAGGCTTCACGAAGTACGCTTTCTTACGAAACTCCTTCAGAACACCCGCTCTCTCGTATTTCTTTTTGAAACGCTTAAGCAGCTTGTCAATCGATTCATTCTCGTTCATCTGAACACTAACCAATGAAATTCACCCCCTTACCTGTGATGTGACGCCTTAGCGTCTTAACTTGTTTTTGATAATATCCGTCAGCGATTCGGAGCTTTTCTTGCCCTGTTTGAGCTGCACGTTCTCCAGAAGCTGCTTCCGACCGCTTTTGCAAAATTCCACGATGATAACATGCGCACCGCTTCCGGTGGCCTGTTTTTCACGAACAACCCCCACTTCGTCGAGGGATTTGTGATACACTGCATCCCCCTGGGCATAGATGCCTTAAGGGGTGTACACCTGACAATCTTCCGGCTTGAGCTCGCTGGGGTTCAATTCCCTGTCGATCTGAATCTGCCACTCTTTGAGAAGATGCACCTGATTGCATGCCGAACAACGGATCCAGTACTGGTTCTCGGCCGCCGACGCATTCTGCTCAGTTGCTGATTTCTTCTCCTTCGACTTTTTTTCGGGCGTTCCAAAAAGAGGATCCTCCTCTTTCGGCTTGTCGCTGGGCTTCCACTCACCGACAAAGGTCTGCTCGGTAATGCAACCGCAACCATCACAGTAACCAGGCTTGATCTTGCCTTCGAGTATGTGCTGCCTTTTTCTGGACTCTACCTTCATAAAACGTCGCTATGGTTTGAGTGCATGGTCATGCCCTCGAACATGCGCTTGCATGAAATTCAACAGGAACCGGCCTGAACGGATTCCGATAACAATTTCAGAGTTTAACTGCTGCTGTCGGCTGAATGCCGAACACATAAGAAAACAAAACCGCGTTGCTTCCGGAGTGCAGGAACCGCCAATCGGCAGTACCGGAAACCTGTACGTTCAGGAGTGCTTAGATAAGTAAATCAGTCCAAAAAAACAACCACATTATTCTGCAGTCGTTCACTTGTGCGTCAGCGCATCGATAAGATCAGATTTGGTAATCAGTTGCAGCCTTCCGTCACTAAGGCTGATAAGCACACCGGCCGCATTGGTCTGAAGTTTTCCGGACAGTTCGCTGATGGTGGCGTCCGGCTGGCAGACCGGGAAAGGCTTCTCCATAAAGGCCACCACCTTGGCGTTCATGGCCGAATCGTTCTCGATCAGGATGGAGAGAATCTTGTTTTCGCTGATGCTGCCGATGGGTGCGCCGAAAGAGACGATAGGCATCTGCGAAACGTCGTTCTGCTTCATCATTTCGAACACGTCCGCGAGTGTCTGCTCGGGCTGGGCGAAGATCAGATCCTTGCGCGCCTTGCGCAGGAGGATGTCGTCGGCAGTGATCTGGTCGAGCGCGGTCTTGGCCTTGCGGTAGAAACCCTGACGGCGCATCCACTCGTCGTTGTACATGCGCGACAGGTCGTAGCCGCCGAAATCGGTCATCATCACCACCACCAGCGAATCGCTGCCGAGGCTTTCGCCCTCGCGGAGCGCAGCGCACATTGCCGCGCCGGAAGCGCCCCCGGCAAACACACCCTCGGAGCGCAGCAGCTCACGGCCGCAGTTGAAGGCGTCGGCGTCGCTGACCTGCACAATCCGGTCGATCACCTCGGGTTCCCAGAACGAGGTAGGCTGAACGGCGCCAATATCCTCAAGCTGAAACGAGGTCACGCCCCCCTGGCTCCGGCCTTCGTGCAGGTCGTGATAGATCGAGCCGACCGGCTCCACGCCGATAATCTGCACGTCGGGATTGACCGATTTGAAGTAGCGACCAATGCCGGAAATCATGGCACCGGAAGCCATCGGCACGAACACGTGGGTCACCTTTTCGTCGCTTTGGCTGAAAATTTCCGGGCCGGTGCCGCTCTGGTGCACCTGACGGCTGACCGGATTTTCGTACATGTTGGCGAACCAGGCGTTCGGCATCGTCCGGACAAGGTTTTCAGCCACGGCTACGCACCCGTGCAGGTTGCCGCCCGTAGCTTCGGACGGGGTGAGCACCAGTTCAGCGCCAAGCGCACGGAGCACATCCTGCTTCTCCCGGCAGATGCTGTCCGGCGCGGCGAGCAGCACTTTGTAGCCCTTGCTCACGGCCACCATAGCCAGCGCGATGCCGCTCGTGCCGAAGGTCCAGTCCACCAGCGTCATGCCGGGATGGATGAGGCCCTCTTCTTCAGCCTCCTTGACGATGGCGGTCGACACCCGGCAATAGTGCGACATGCAGGGATTCATGTATTCAAGCTTCGCCATGAAGCGCGCTTTTTTCTGGCGGGTAAGCTGTTTCATGGGAACCAGCGGAGTGTTGCCCGAAATGTCGAAAATATCGTTGGTCATGGCGAAGATTGATGTGAGTCGGTGTTGTTCTGATTTTTAATATACATAAACAACGGTGCCGCTAAAAAGTGTCAAGGACCTGATCGATACGGTTTTGACAATCAGGCGTAAAAAACGTTTTTTACAGCATATCCAGATCAAATAAACCGCATCCGCATCACCGCCTTGAGCGCCGATTCCCGACAAAATTCCAGCACCGCTGACCCGGCTGCCCCCAACCTTTCCGAAGCACTCATCTCGCTCGGAAATCTCCGGCACAACCTGGCCTGCATCCAAGCCATCAGCGGCTCGCGTTGCCGCATCATGGGCATCGTCAAGGCTGACGCCTACGGGCACGGTGCAGCTCAAGTCACCGCGACGCTCGAAGAAGAGGGAATCAGGGAGTTCGGTGTGGCCAATATCCACGAAGCGATCGAGCTGAAGCAAAGCCACCGGATGCAGCCGGAGTCGCGCATTCTGGCGTTCGCCTCGCCGCTTGCCGGGCACATCGAGCACTACCTTGAGCACGATGTCGAGATGACCGTCTGCGACCACGAAACCGTTCGGACCGCTGAAGCCAAAGCTGCTGCGAGCGGCCGACGGCTGCGAGTACAGGCGAAAATCGATACCGGCATGGGCCGACTCGGCGTTACGCCCGAAGAAGCGCACAGCCTGCTGGAGCTGATCGACCGCTGCCCGAACCTCGACCTCGTCGGCATCTACACCCACTTCGCCGAAGGCCACAAGGCCGGTGGTTTCACCGCCCGCCAGCTCGAACAGTTCCTCGATGTAACCGGTGGATACGAACAGCGCACGGGCAGAACCGTGCTCAAACACGCGGCCAACAGTGGCGCCATCGTCTCCACGCCCAGCGCGCGGCTCGACATGGTGCGACCCGGCATTTTGCTCTACGGCTGCCACCCGATGGACGCCGAACCGACGAACGTACCGGTGAAACCGGTGATGCAGTTCCAGTGCAAGGTGATGTTCGTCAAGAAGGTGACGGCAGGAACGTCGATCAGCTACAGCCGCACCTGGAGCGCGCCCACAAGCACGAACATCGCCACGCTCTCGGCCGGTTACGCCGACGGCGTGCACCGCACGCTTTCAAACAAGGCGACGGTCTCCATCGGCGGCAACCGTTACCACCAGGTCGGCACAGTCACGATGGATCAGACGATGGTCGATCTCGGCCAAAACCGCTCGGTCAAGGTCGGCGATACCGCCGTGCTGTTCGGCTGGGACGGCCCATCAGCCGGAGAGCAGGCCATCGCTGCCGGAACCATCAGCTACGAGCTGCTCTGCGCGGTCTCAAAACGGGTCAAGCGCGTGTTCGTCTGACCATCTCCACAACGCAACAGAAATTCACCCCTATGAATTTTCTGAACAATCTTGCCGTCAAACTCGGCATCACCAAATCGGAAATGACTGCCGTTACGCTCCTCAGTTTCTTCCTGCTGCTCGGAGGCACGATGAAATACAGCGGCGCGATGCAGGATACCGACAAGGCAATCAAGCAAGCCGAAGCCGCCAGCTTTTCGGAAGCCGATGTCGATAGCCTTCTCGCCCTGGCTTTGCAGGAAAAAAGGTCGGGCGGAATAAGCGATGCTCGATTGGTAGCTGAAAACCTGCCCATCACAACTGAAAATGAAAGGCCAGAACAGACTGACGCAATAGCATCGACAAAACCTGCGTCCAAGAAAAAGCTGACCGGCACAATCGCCTTCAACACGGCTTCCAGCGCACAGCTTCAACGAATTTCCGGCATCGGCCCGGTCATGGCCAAGCGGCTCGTCGAGTTCCGTCAGCGAAAAGGGGGAAAAGTCGAACATTTTAACGATTTTCTGGAAGTGAAGGGGATCGGGAAAAAGAAACTCGAACGCCTCAAACAGCATCTTACCCTCGACTGATGAGCAGAAGCCAGATCGCCTGTGCCTTCGACACCGGCAGCACCACCATAGCCCGAGTCAAATCAACCAGTGCCGGCTCATACACCATGACCATGTGCCGCACCATCGACGGCGGCCTGGATGAGCTTGGCGGCCCGAAAGGCATGAGGCTCGCCAAAAAGCTGGTTTCGTTGCTCAGGGAGTGGCGCGACGAGCCGGTGGCGCTCTCTTTCTCACCCGCGGAAATCCGCACCCTTCCGGCATGGTTTCCCGAACAGATCGCTTCCGGCAGCTGCGACGAGCTGTGCAGAATCGAAGCGGGTTACTTTCTCAACAATCTCGAATCGTGGCGCTGGCACGACATGAAGCTTGAGCCCGCCGCGGGACAAGACGATAAGCTGACGCGCCGGATGCTGTTGTTCTACCCGTCCGCTCCAGCCCGCTTTATCGAGCAAGAGCTGGAACGACATTTCGAGGTGAGCACGTGCGGCGTGCATATCGAGCCGCTTGCCCGATTGTCGGCAGGAACCGGCAAGACCCAGACGGTGCTGGAACTGGAAAAACGCTATGCCGCACTTTCCCGGTCGGTTGACGGAAAGATCGACTACTTCAGGTACTGGCCGGTCAAAGATGAAAGTGAGCGGAACTACTTCGCCATAACGGAGCTGACCGGCTCACCGATCGGAGAGCGGACTGTTTTGGTTACAGGCTCCGAAGTCAACCCCAAAACGATTGAACGCATCAGCCGGGAGACCTCTCACTCACTTGAGCCACTGGAGCTATCCAGATGGGTCTCTTCAGAAAAAAGAGCCAACAAAAGCAAATCACCAACCGCCACTATCCGCGCCGTCAGCACAGCCATCATGGCACTGAACGACGGGATTGGGTGAGGATTGCCCCCTGCGCCCTTCCAATTTCTTCCTGTAGGGGCGAACCTGCGTGTTCGCCCTAATGTGACAGGCATTCCCTGAACGACTGTTCGGCGAGATACTTATGAATACAAGTAAATCGCACCTCTTTCCTCGCTCGAACTCTTCGGCGATGAGCACATACCTCGACGGCCATTCTGGCGCTGAACATTTCCGTAATTTGACAGCCCCGCCCAACGACCTTGCCGTCCTTTTCGTCCTTTCCCGCCAAATAAAAAAGGGCAGACACACAGGTCTGCCCCTACAAATCGTAAATACCATTCCCGTTCCTGAATCAGCCGACCGGGATCATTTCAATCATCCTCACAGATTCCCCACCAGCAACTCGGCGATCTGCACGGCGTTGGTGGCCGCGCCTTTGCGGAGGTTGTCGGCCACAACCCAGAGGTTGAGCGTGCGCGGATGCCAGTAGTCTGGGCGCAGGCGGCCAACGAACACCTCGTCGCGCTCGTAGGAGGTCATCGGCATCGGATAGATTCGAGCGGAAGGGTCGTCCTGCATGACGATGCCCGGTGAGCCGGCCAGCAGCGCGCGCACCATCTTGATGTCGTAGTCGCGCTTCAGCTCGACGTTCACCGACTCGCCGTGGCCTCCGTAGACCGGAATGCGCACAGTGGTCGGAGAGACCTGAATCTCCTGATCGTCGAAGATCTTGCGGGTCTCGTTGACCATCTTCATCTCCTCCTTGGTGTAGCCGTTCTCCGTGAAAGCGTCGATCTGCGGCACGGCGTTGAAGGCGATCTGGTGGAAGTGGGTAAAGGTTTCCGGATCTTCGGGGATGTTGCCCGCCAGCTCGCTTTCGAGCGCGTCGCGTCCCGCTTTGCCCTTACCGGTCACCGACTGGTAGGTCGAAACCACAATGCGACTGATGCCGTAGGCGTCGTAGAGCGGCTTGAGCGCCACCACCATCTGGATGGTCGAGCAGTTGGGATTGGCGATGATCGGGGCCGCCTTGCCTTCGCGGTCGAAGATCGATTCGGCATTGACCTCCGGGACGACGAGTGGCACCCCCTCCTCCATGCGGAAGGCCGAGGAGTTGTCGATCACGATCGCGCCCGCCTGCGCGGCCACAGGAGCCCACTCCAGACTGGCCGAGCCACCGGCGGAGAAGAGGGCGATGTCGACACCTTCGAAAATTTCCGGCGACGGCACTTCGGTGACGAACTCGCGCCCCTTGAAGGTCACCACTTCGCCGCGGCTTCGGGGAGATGCCAGCGGCACCAGCTCGCTGACGGGAAAATCGCGCTCTTCGAGCACCTTGATCATGGTTCTGCCGACAAGTCCTGTTGCGCCGAGAACGGCTACTCGATAGCCTGCATCACTGCTCATAAAATCAGATAAATGATAGGTTTAGTAATTCAGAATCAGTTTGGGCGAGTGGTCGTTCAAAAATTCACCACCCTCTTTGAGAAGCCCCTCGCGGTCGAGCGCTTCGCACGCTGCCTCGAACTCCCGGAGCAGTTCGACGATCACCGCCGGGTCGGGTTCGCGCACCAACAGGTTACGAACTTTCGACACGCCAGGCAACCCCTTGAGGTAGGTCGAGTAGTGGCGGCGCATCTCCAGCACGCCATGCTTTTCGCCCTTGTACTCCAGCGACAGGCGCAGGTGCTCCCTCGCGGCGTCGATCCGGTCGCGATACGACGGAAGCGGCAGGCGCTCGCCCGTCTTGACGAGGCTTTTAGCCTGCGCGAAAATGAACGGGTTGCCGATCGAGCCGCGTCCGATCATGATGCCGTCCGCGCCGGTTTCAGCGAACATCGCCACGGCGTCATCGGCGCTCCAGACGTCGCCGTTGGCGATCACCGGAATCGAGCAGGCTCGCTTGGCTTCGGCGATGCGCCCCCAGTCTGCGCGGCCTTTGTACATATCGCTGCGCGTGCGACCGTGCACCGCGACCGCCTGGATGCCCGCGTCTTCGAGCCGCCGCACGGTGTCGGTGATGTTGATCGAGTCGTGATCCCAGCCGATGCGCGTCTTGGCAGTCACCGGCAGCGAGACGGCGCCAACCACCGCCGCGGCGATGGCGGAGAGCTTCTCCGGCTCTTTCAGCAGCGCCGCGCCCGCGCCTCGTCCGGCCACCTTTTTGACCGGACAGCCGAAGTTGATGTCGAGGCAGTCCGGCTCGAAGCTCTCGGCAATCGAGGCCGCCTCGACCATCGATTCGACCGTGTTGCCGAAAATCTGCACCGCCACGGGTCGCTCGTGCGCATCCATTCTGAGCTTGCGTATCGACTTCTCCGCGCCGCGCCGGATCGCCTCCGCGCTGACAAATTCGGTATAGACGATGTCCGCCCCGTGCCGCTTGCAGAGTTGCCGGAAGGCACGGTCGGTCACATCCTCCATGGGCGCGAGGATGATGGGGCGGTCGATGTCGATCGGTCCGATACGCATGGTGTTCTGCCCGGCTTATTCGGTTGGCGTTCCGGTCAGCGTGTCGCGAACCTGCTGGCGGATGGTGTTGCGCACGGTCTCGTCCTCCTTCAACAGGCGCTTGACGTTCTCGCGCCCCTGACCGAGCTTTTCGCTGCCATAGCTGAACCACGCGCCCGCTTTCTTGATGATGCCGAACTCGACGGCCAGATCGATCAGCTCGCCCAGCACCGAGATACCCTCGCCATAGAGAATGTCGAACTCGGCGATTTTGAACGGCGGTGCAACCTTGTTTTTCACCACCTTGACCTTGGTGCGGTTGCCGACAACCTCTTCGCCATCCTTGATCTGCGCGATCCGGCGGATGTCGAGACGCACCGAAGAGTAAAACTTCAGCGCCTTGCCGCCGGTGGTGGTTTCGGGGCTACCGTACATCACGCCGATCTTGTCACGAAGCTGGTTGATGAAGATGCAGACGCTGCTCGATTTGGAGATCGCGCCGGTGAGCTTGCGCAGCGCCTGGCTCATGAGCCGCGCCTGGAGGCCGACCACGCTGTCACCCATCTCGCCTTCGAGTTCGGCCTGCGGCACCAGCGCAGCCACCGAGTCAACGACGACGATGTCCACCGCGCCGCTGCGCACGAGCGTTTCAACGATGGAGAGCGCCTGCTCGCCCGACTCGGGCTGGCTGACCAAGAGCGAATTGATATCGACGCCGAGCTTGCGGGCGTAGGTGGGATCGAAGGCGTGCTCCGCATCGACCAGCGCAGCAATACCGCCCTCTTTCTGCGCTTCGGCGATGGCGTGCAGGGCGAGCGTGGTCTTGCCGGAGGACTCCGGGCCGTAGATTTCGGTCACGCGGCCACGAGGAAATCCGCCCACGCCGAGCGCGTAGTCGAGCGCCATCGAGCCGGTCGAAATCGCCTTGACGTGCATCACGGCTGAATCATCGCCGAGGCGCATGATCGAACCTTTGCCGAACTGCTTTTCGAGCGTTTCGATTGCCAGGTTGAGTTGCTTGAGCCTTGCCGGATCGACCACCGGCGGCTGTGCTGTCTGCTTTGAGTTCTCTTTATCCATGAAAATAGTAGGGGTATGTGAATTGAAAATTTGCTATTCGGATTACAACGCCACGGCGCTCCTGAGGGTTTCGTCAAACGGCCGGTAGCTGATGCCAAGCTCCTGAATCGAGCGCAGGTTGCTGAACCGAGCGGAACGCGAAGCCTGCCGAATGCTCTCGATGCTGACGAACGAAGGGCGTCCGGTCAGCATCGAAAAGAGCTCGCCGCCAGCTCCGGCTGCAGCTCCGGCCAAGTTGCCGACGACCATCGGCTTGCCGGTGCGGCTGCCAGGCAGAGCGGCGATGCGGCTGAACAGCTCCCGGAAGGAGAGATTTTCACCGACAATGATGTAGCGCTCGCCCGATTTCCCCTTCGTCCACGCTGCGATATGGGCGTCTGCCGCATCCCTGACGTCAACAAAGCCAGTCGATCCTTCAGGACAGAACGGCACGCGCCCCTCGTAGATCAGGCGCAAGGTTTCGTTCGATGAACTGACGGGCATACCCGGCTCCGGGTTCCGGCCGATCACCACGCCGGGATTGACCATCACCACGTCGAGCCCTTCAGCCAGGCCGCGCCGGCATTCGAGTTCGGCCAGGTGCTTGGACTCCATATAAACGTTGTGGCGCTGCCATTCGGTAAACGTGGAGTGCTCGGTGGATTCAACAACGACGCCATCCACGGTCTCGGAACCGACAGCGGCAATCGAGCTGGTCATCACCATGCGCTTCACGCCGTGTTCAAGGCACGAATCGACCACATGGCGAGTGCCAAGCACGTTGGTATCATGCAACCGGTTGCGGAAGTTGCTGGTAAAAGCGATCATTCCAGCGCAGTGAAACACCACCTCCATCCCCTTGACCGCTTCTCCAATGGCGATTGGATCGTGCACATCCGCGCGAACGATCTCGACCGGAAAGCCCTTGAGGAACGAAGCGTCCGAACCCGCTCTGACCGCAACTCGGCAACGCACGCCTTCACCGAACCTGCCGATAAGATCAAGCAGAAGCCGTGAACCTATGTAACCCGTTGCACCGGTAATGAGTATCGGAATTGCTGACATGAACGATGGAGCAGTGGCGCCCTTCTGAAAACTCCGGCATCTGTGAAGCGATGCGGCCCAGCGCCGATTTGTTTTTAATAATAAGAAGAATAAAACGAATAAACCGTACATTGCACTCAAATCCATCCGCAATCGTGAGAAAAAGTCTTTCACCGGCAACTCCTGGCTCTGACCGGCACGCTGAACAGCGCCTTTCCTCAGGTGACATCCGAAGCGCAACCCTGCCCAACGGCCTGCGCATTGTCAGCAACCTGGTGCCCTACGTGCACAGCGTCACGCTGGGAATCTGGATCAACGCCGGCTCGCGCGAAGATCCCGAAGGGCTCGAAGGAATTGCCCATTTCATCGAACACGCCATCTTCAAAGGCACCCGCAAGCGGGACTATATCGACATCGCCCGCTGCATCGAGGAGGCAGGCGGCTACATCGACGCCTGGACCACCAAGGAGCAGACCTGCCTCTGCGTCCGATGCCTCCGCGAGCACCTGCCGCTGGCTTTCGACCTGCTGGCCGACATGGTGCGCGATCCGGTCTTTCCGAAGGAGGAGATCGAAAAGGAGCGCGAGGTGGTGCTCGAAGAGATCGCCAGCGTCAACGACACGCCCGAAGAGCTGATTTTCGAGGAGTTCGACCTGCGCTCGTTCCCCGGCCATCCGCTGGGCACGCCGATTCTCGGCACCGAAAAGAGCATCGAGCGTTTCTCGCGCAAGAAGCTCCGCGCCTTCATGCACCGCCACTACGTACCGTCGAAGATGCTCGTGACGGCAGTCGGCAACATCGGCCATGACGAAGTTGCGCAGCTCGCCGAATCGCATTTCGGCAGCATGGAAGAGCCTCCGGCGACTAAAGAATCGATGCGAAAGCAGTTCGATATTTCGGAGTACAAACCCTTCTCGGTGACCACAAAAAAGCGCATCTACCAGTCACAGCTCCTGCTCGGAACCATCATCCCGCGAGACGATAGCCGCTTCTGGAGCCTGATGGTGCTCAACGCCATGCTCGGCAGCGGCATGAGCTGCCTGCTCAATCTCGAACTGCGCGAAAAGCGCGGGCTGGTCTATCAGGCATACTCGTCGCTCTCCTTCCTCGACGAACTCACTACGTTCAACATCTACGCAGGAACCGACAAAGGCAAAGCGCCCAAAACGCTGGAAACCATCACGGAGCTGCTCAACAGCAAAGCGCTGCAAGAACCAGACCCGGACGACATCAGAGCGGCCAAATCGAAAATGCTTGGTTCACTCATCATGGGGATGGAAAAGATGACACGCCGCATGTCGCGCATCGCGCAGGATGTGTTCTACTACGGCCGTTACCAGTCGCCCGCTGAAAAAGCTGCCCTGATCGAAGCGGTATCCGAAGCCGACGTCGCCGAAGCTGCCGCCCTGCTCAGCCGCCCCGAGCAGCTCTCGACACTGATCTATAAAGCGAGCCGATAAGCCTGCATCAAACAGCCCGCCACTACGAGTCTGCCAACAGAAGCATCCAAAGGAGACTGTTTCAAAAGGATCGAAAAAATCGTATAATTAAAGCTTAAAATTTTTCAGGGAATCCTCACGGGCCGCACAGAACAAAACGGCAACCGGGATGCCCGCAACTTAACCGGTCACGAAGAGCCTTGCAAAAGAATATCACGAATGTCAGCGACACCGAGCAGCAACTTGAAATCATTCTGACTGCCGAAGAGTACCAGCCCGAATACGACCAGCAGCTTGAAGAGGCGCGCAGGTCTATCAAGATCAAAGGCTTCCGTCAGGGGCACGTTCCTGTCGGCATGCTCAAGAAGATGATCGGCCCTTCCCTTGAGGCCGAGGTTGCTGAAAAAATGGCATCCAAGCACTTTTCCGCCATCGCTGATGAGGAGAAAATCAATCCGGCCAGCCGCGCGCAGATCGACAGCTTCAACTTTGGCGACGGCGAGCTGACCATCAAAATTTCCTACGAAATCCATCCTGAGTTCGAGCTTAAGGATCTTTCCGCCTACAGCTTCACCCAGGCTGAATACAGCGTTACCGACGAAGATGTCGAGCGCGAAATCAAGCTGATTCTCAAAGGCCACGGCACGATGGTGACCATCGAGGAAGCTGCCGGCGAAGGCGACACGCTCATTGGCGACGTCACCAAACTCGATGCCGATGGCAACGCCGTCGAAAACGGCAAAAACGAGAACCACCACTTCAACCTCGAATACCTGCCGGCTGACAACCCGTTCCGCATGGCGCTCGAAGGCCGCAAAGCCGGTGACTCGGTCGAGGTGAACGTCGAGCCAAAAGAAGAGGGTGGCGAAGCTATCCGCTACCGCGTTGATGTCAAGGAGGTCAAACGCCTCGAACTGCCGGAACTCGATGACGAGCTGGTCAAGGAGATCACCCAGCAGCGCTTCGAAAACGTCACTGACTTCAAGGCTGACGTCAAGCTGCAGCTCCAGGCCCACTTCACCGACAAATCGGAACAGGATCTGCTCGAAGCCATGTCGGCCAAGCTGATCGAAGAGCATCCGGTACCGACTCCGAAAGCGATGGTCGCTTCGTTCCAGAACATGCTGCTCGAAAACGCCAAGCGCCAGATGGGCGGCCAGTTCCCCAAGAGCCTGAACGAAGCCGAGTTCCTCGAAACGCTGAAGCCGAATGCTGAAAAGCATGCCCGCTGGCTTCTGGTCAGCCAGAAGATCGCCAAGGAGAACGAGCTGAACGTCACCGACGAGGACATCAAAGCCTACGCTGAAAAAGAGGCCGAGAAAGAGCCTTCACTGACCGTCGAACAGCTGGTGAGCACCTACATGTCCACCGAGTTCAAGGACTACATCATCGATACGATCCTGAAAGAGAAAATCTACGACGTGATCAAATCGAAGGTGACCATCACCAAAGAGGCCACGCCGATTCCGGAGCATCAGGGCTAATCGGACTCGACCCGATACGCGGTTCGTCCGCAGCTATTGCAAAAAGGGCTCATCGACAACGATGAGCCCTTTTTTTATGTCTCTGTAACCCGGATTCAGAGCGGCTGCACGAGCGCCATCGCCACGGCGGAGTGGCGGTCGTGGGAGATGGAGATGCTGACCCGGTAGGAAAGGTGCGGGGCATGAAGCGTCACCTCGGGCTTGCCCGCTTCGTTGTTCAGCACTTCGATGGAATGCCAGCCAAGCTTATGACCGATGCCGGAGCCGAGCGCTTTGGAAATCGCCTCCTTGGCGGCAAAGCGTCCTGCAAGGCTTACTGCGGGATCGGGCTTGGCAAGGCACTGCTCGATTTCGGCAGCGGTCAGCACCTTGTTCATGAAAGCCTTGCCGGAGCGTTCGTACACGGCCCGGATGCGGGCGATTTCAACGATGTCAACCCCGATTTCCATGCAGAATCGTCAGGTACGTTCGATTTTCATGGAGAGGTCGAGCGCCTTGACGCTGTGCGTCAGCTCGCCGATGGAGATGTAATCGACGCCGGTCAGCGCGATCTCCGCGACGTTGTGCAGATTAATGTTGCCTGAGGCTTCGAGCCGGATGTCGCCATAGCCATTGGCTTTCACCCAGCGCACGGCTTCCGCCAGATCATCGACCATGAAGTTGTCGAGCAGAATGATATCCGGTCGGCAGGTGCAGGCCCTCACCAGCTCGGAAATGCTCCGCACCTCGGTCTCGATCTTGACGTTCACCCCGTGCTCCTTGCAGTATGCTTTGGCCCGGTTGATCGCCTCATCGACGCTGCCGGCGGCATCGATATGGTTGTCCTTGATCAGAATCATGTCGAACAGCCCGAACCGGTGGTTGGTGCCACCACCGATGCGCACGGCGTCCTTGTCGTAGTAGCGCAGACCCGGCGCAGTTTTGCGGGTGTCGAGAATCGCCGCGTTGGTGTGGCTGACCCGCTCGACATACATGTTCGTGCGCGTCGCGATGCCGGACATGCGCTGCATGAAATTCAGCGCCGTGCGCTCACCAAACAGAATGGAAGCGATACGCCCTCTCACTTCGAGAATATGCTCACCCGGATAGACCCGCTTCCCGTCCTGGACATGCGCCGTGAACTCAAGCTCAGGATCGGTCGACTGGAACACCTGCTTGACAACCTCGATACCGGCGATGATGCCCTCGGCTTTGGCTTCGATGCGGCCGATCCCGGTCTGGCTCTCGTCGACGGTCGCCTGGGTGGTGATATCGCCCTGGTAACGGTCTTCATCGAGCGCAAGCTGCATAGCCTTTAAGCGGCAGGTCTCGAAAAATTCCCTGAAAGCATGATTGGTTCTTTTGTCTGCCATGACTGCTCTGTCAGTGAGGGGTTAGCGAAAAAAAGACGCCTGTTTGGCGACCGGGATTGAGTCGATAAAGAAGGTAACAGTTTTTTTGGTATTCAGCACCGATCCGCGGCGTTTCTCCAAGCCGCATCACCCATCGTTGCAAGGCTGCCGTGAATAGGTTACATTCCTGCAACATTCCAATCAATAGCGATTCAGACCATGCCGCTTCATCACCGCTCCAGCATCCGGCTTGTCAATGCCGTTTTCTACGCCCGGCACGGCGTTCACAAGGAGGAACGGCGCCTCGGCGGACGCTATGAAGTGGATGTCGAACTCTGTTTCGACAGCGTACCGGCCGCTGAAACCGACGATCTCGGCAAGACGGTCAATTACCAGCGCGCCTATTCGATTATCGAGCAGGTGATGGTGGCAGAAGAGCCGGCGGCACTGATCGAAACCCTGGCATACCGGACGGCCATAAGGCTGATCGAAGAGTTGACCGTGCTGGAGAGCGTGACCGTGAAGGTGCGGAAGCGGTCGGTGCCACTTGGCGGCCTGTGCGATTACGCTGAAGCCGAGCATCGCATTGAAAAGAGGTAAACGATGGCACAGGTGACCGCGTACATCGGCATCGGCTCCAATGTCGGAGACCGGCTCGCTTACCTGCAGGGAGCCGTCGACCGGCTTGCAGGGCTGGAGCTGACGAGCGTGACCGGCGTATCGCGGGTGTACATGACCGAGCCATTCGGTGATCCCGACCAGGAGCGCTATTTCAATGCCGTGGTAGCCATCGAAACGGGGCTCGACCCCGCCGGGCTGCGCACTGCGTGCAAAGCGATCGAACGCGACCTCGGACGGCCCGAAGAGTATCAGCGCTGGAGCCCGAGAACCATCGACCTCGACATCCTGCTGTACGGCGATCGATGCATCGAAACCGATCTGCTCTCTATTCCCCATGCCGAGATGCACCACCGGAAATTCGTCATCGTGCCGCTGCTTGACATAGCAAATCCCCAGCATCCCCGCCTGCATTGCCCCATCGCCGACCTGCTCAGAACCTGCGGAGACAATTCAGTCCCGGTCAGGCTTGCGGATCAGCTCTCTTTCAAAAGCTGATCTGCGAACAAGCTTCCCGGCTTTTTCTTCCACTCGTACCGCCAACGCATCCTTCGGAAACAAAAAAAGCGGGCCACCGTAAAGCGACCCGCCATAAAAGCTCAAGCGTTCCGTAAGAATCAGTTCGAGAACGTGATATTCAGCATTCCCTGCTCGAAATCGGCGCCTTCGGTTTTGCGACCAACCAGCACGTTAGGCAGCACGATGCTCTTGCGGAAGTTGTTGATATCGACCAGCAACTCGTCGCCTTTGATGTTGACCGCAAGCTTTTCAACCTCGACGTTAGGCAGGTAGAGGCTGAGTACGTACTTGCCGTCGATCTTCTCAAGCGTCTGGGTACGATCGTTGGTGTAGAGTACATCAATCGGATTACGACCATCGAACAGCTCCTGGCTCAGATCATACAACCTGTCGGGATTGATGACCTCTTTGGGAGACTGCTTGGCCTTGAAAATCGGGACAGGATAGAAGCAGTTGTCGATCACCCTGAGGTACTTGGCCTGCTGGTCGATGAGGCTCTGCAGGTACGGGTCGCTTGAATTCTGAGGGAGCACCTTGTTGACCACGGCAGCATCGAGTTTGTAACCGAACAGGTTGAGGTAGGTCTGGACGCGCAGAGCCTCCTTGATAACCATGTTCTCCGGATTGAGCACCACCCTGAAGGTCGTAATGCTCTTGTCCTGCAACATACCGTGCAGCTCCTTCATGTGATCGTTGACCTCGGGCATGAGCTTGAAGATGTTCTTCTTCGGCATGAACTTGGTGAGCAGCGGAGCGGCAAAACCGATCGCTTTCGAGTGCCAGCCGCCGATCTTTTCGGAGTACCAGCCGTAGGACTCCGGCATACCGAGCAGGCGCATCGTCTCGCCGGTTGGAGCGGCATCAACCACGACAGCATCGTACTTGCCGGACTTGGCCGCTTTCCAGATGTAGCGAAGGCTGATCATCTCCTCCATGCCAGGCACGATGGCAAGCTCTTCGGCGACGATTTCGTTCGCGCCGTCATGCATGAGAATCGAGGAGAAGTAGGAGTACAGTTCGGTCCAGTTTTCCCTGATTTCTGCAAGAACGTTCACCTCCATGGCAAAAAGGTTTTTCTCGACCTCAAGAGGGGTCGAGCTCAACTCAACGCCGAACGCATCAGCAAGACTGTGGGCCACATCGGTACTCATGATCAGCACGCGCTTGCCGCTGCGAGCGATCGCTGTCGCTGTGGAAGCGGAAACGGTGGTCTTGCCCACGCCGCCTTTGCCCAGGTAAAGAATGATTCTCATGGTGTTGAAAAACTATGGTGAAAACTTGACTTAAACTGAATGTCTTTCTCCCGTCGGCTTTTGGCCGTCAGACTTTTCTCCCCCGCCGTTTGCTCCGGCCAGCCTTGCCAGAAGGACGACGTTGCTGTTCGGTGGGTTTCACGCTTGCTATTTTTTTCTCCGGCTCGTCAGATTCTATGGTCATGTACTCGTTCGTGCCGGACGAACGCTTTTCTGCTTTCGGTTCCTCGCCAAGAGCGACAAAAAGCGCCTCTTCGGAAATAGTAATCTCTTCAGATTCGGACGATGTTTCAGAAACTGATGCAATTGCCGGCTCAGCTTCATTCGCAACAACATCACTGGCCGATGCCTCAGATGCAGCCTCCTCCTCCGGTTCGGACTCTGATGCGACTTCGGGTTTGAGCTCAGTTGCCGATTCCTCCGATGCAACAACCTGCACCTTCTTTGTCTCGGGCGCTTCCGGTTCAGGCTCGGCCTCAACATTCGGCTCATCGGATGCTACAACCTGAAGCTTTTTCCTCACCGGGATTTCCGGTTCGGGTTCGGGAACTGATGCCTCAGCCAACTCTGGCTCGATGCCAGATTCAGCCTCCAGCTCCAATGCAGCTTCAATTGCAGCCATCTCAATCACCGGGATATCCTCTTCCGGCTCTGGCTCCGATGCAGAAACGACGTCCGATTCGGACTCTTCGGCTGCGACGATCTGGATCTTTTTCCTTACCGGCTTTTCCGGCTCAAGCTCGGGCGCCGTTTCGGCTTTCGGCTCATCGGATTTTGAGAGTGTATTGATCGCGCCTCGCGTTGTTTCATCGTAGCTCATCAGCTTTTGTGCAACATCAGCGCGTGCGCCGCTCCCCTCTTCGGCTTTGATGGCGACCTTTTTCCGTCGCACTCCTGAACCGCTATCAACCGGCTGACTGGCCACCGGAGATTCAGGCTTGACCGGCTCAGGCTCGGACACCGGCGCTTCCCGCTCCGACTCGTCGTAACTCATCAGCTTGCGAGCGATCTCGTTGTCATCCTCCATCTTGATGGAGAGCTTCTTTCGGCGACCGCCACCATCGGCTCTGGTATCGTCAATGGCAGGCTTGCGCTCCTCACGTGAAGTAATCGGCTCATCGCTCCCGGCAAAAAGATCGGCAACAGAACTCTCTTCGTCATCCTTGACGCTGATCTTCTTACGCCTGATCGTCGACGAGTTATCGTCAGGTTCCTCCTCGAACGGGCTTTTGCGCGGTCTGGAAGCTGAACGGTCATCACCGGCTGCGGGGCCGTCAGACGCGGGCTGCGAGCTTTTTTTGCCGCCACCGCTGCCGAAACCGGTCATTTTGATGATTTTGCCAAGAGAACCGATCATGCCATCGTTCACCACAGCCGTTTTGATGGCATTCATAACGAAACGCTCGGCCATCGGGTTGCCGGCGATATTGGCCAGCAGCTCGTTGAGGGCGGTCAGCACCGTAGCCACATCACCGGGCACATGCTGAAGATCTTTCATCACCTGGTCACGCAACTTGAACGGCGCGTCACCAACCATATTTTTGATCTGATCGGCAATCCGCTTCAACGAGGCTGGATCGGTAGGCAGCATCGACTCGAGCCCGCCGCGCGGAGCAAACGGTGGGGCACCGATACCCGGCATGCCCATTCCGCCAGCCTGCGGGCGTTCGCCATACGGTGATCCCTGAGAGGGAGCCTGTTGCGCACCGGGCTGTCCGCCCATGGCACGGTACTGTTCGAGCAGATCCTGGCCATAACCAATGCCGGCATCAGGGACAGGCATCTGCGGCGCCTCAGGCGACTCCAGAGGCAGTGAGATGTTCCTTGGCGGGCAGACGGCCCGAGCAGCCTGAAGAATCCTGCCGGCTGCATCCGGAGGGATCTCCTGACGGTAATTGACTCCGAGATAGTCCTCTATGGTTGATTCGACGGCGGTTTGAAGCTTGATGACCATTTCTGCTTCACGAATTTCGACCATGTCGAAAATCACGAACACCGGCTCTTTGCCCTCGCGCCGTATTTTGAGGTTCATGGTCGCGAACGCGCTATCCTTGTTTCGGCTGTTCACCGATACAGCGCCGAGCGTGAAGCGATCGAGATAATCTTTCGAAGCCCCTCTCGCCCAGAGGTAGAGCGCCTTGTCAGAAAAGATCAGATAATCCTGATAGACAATATTGCCTACCCGCTCCTGATGAGATTCGTAAAAAACGCCGTCAAAAAATGCGATGGGAGTTTCACCTTCGCCAATCAGGCGTTTCTGGAAAAACTCAGCAACATCACCCAGTTCAGTCTGTCCCGAGATATAAAGAGAAAAATTAGCCATTTACCGCTTCCGGTCACGTTACCGTTGAAATCCGTTCATCATCGATAGTCGAACCAACAAAATATGAAAACAAAAATAAATTACGTAACGCTGAACCGTGATTAAGCGACCGAAGAAATCTGGGAGCATGAAATGAAGAGGTGGCAACGGGCAAAAGGCAGGCAATCGATGCGGGAACGGCATAAAACTAAAAAAGCAGTGACGGTGCAAAACCTGTCACTGCTTTTAGAATCTTGCTGAACGGTTTGCTTATTTGGCAAACTTCGATTCAACTTCTTTGGTCGGAACAGCATAGCCGGAAACCTCAGGTGAAGAACCACGAAGGCTACCACCACCCATGGAACCATAGGCATTGCGGTTGATCCTCATGGTGCCTTTGCCCAGAGAATCAAAAAGCATGCCGACGGTCTCCCAGTGACCCTCGACCATAACTTCGAAAATGCGGCCTGCGGCGGCTAAGATGTCAGTAAAGACGCCTCCTCCACTCATAACTCCTCCTTTTGGAATTTAATTGACAGAAAAAACAACATTCAAAAATGAGACTTAAGACAAAAATAAGCGAATAAACGAAAAAACACAAATTAAAAGATTTTAAGCGCCCTCCTGCCTTCCGTCCCGGCCGGGCAGGGCCGACGAAAAAACCTTACTTCTTTCCGGTGGTTTTCTGGAACGAACCGGCGATGTTCTTGACCGCATCGGAAGCCGAAGAGCCCGCGTCACCAACTGCCTTGGCAGCGTTGCCGGTAACGTTTTCGACGTTCCTTACCGCGTCATTGTAGAGATCACCTGCCGAGCGGGATACGTCTTTGACGGTGATCGCGACACGATCGATAGTCTCGCCTACTACGCCGCCCGAACCACCGAGCATGTTGCCGATACCCGAGGCATCGACCAGCGAACCGACCGTCCCTGCAACCGTCTCAACAACGCTGCCCGCGACCTCAAGACCGCCAACGATGGCGCTCTGACCGGTCAGAAGCACGCTTTCGGCAAGAAAGGTGAGCCTGTCGGTGAAATCGAGGTCTTTAAAATCCTTGCGAAGTTTCTGATACGATTCTGACATTATGTCCTCCTTTAATCCGACCGCCTTGGCAGCCCGGAGTTACTGTTATGTGTAAAACGACTTTGAACGAAACTAATAAAAAAATCGCCCTTGCTCAAACAGGAATCCGTGCCACATTAAGCTTTGTTAAACTCTCTGGTACGGTGATGCTGGCCCTGCTTTTCGAGATCGAAGGGAATGTGCAGCCACTTGTCACGGAAGACGGCATCGCCGGGTTCCAGACCGGTAAGGCTGACCGGAAGCGTAATGATCTTGCGCTGGTTGCCAATCTGGACAAACAGCTCGTCACCGGTAACCCACACATCGATATCGACCGGGTTGGCAAACATGAGCTTGAGCTGAACTTCATAGATATCGCCCTTGCGAACAAACTTGATCGGCGGCTCGTCATACATCATATCGGATGGATCGGTGTCACCATAAATATCATGGGCAAACACTTCGAGCGATTTGACGCCGACGATCTCCTGATCATACATCTTCAGCTTTTTGACCGGAAGCGGCGAAAAGCCCTCTTCGATCTCGCCAAGATATTTTTGCTGGATGCCTTTCCACTTTTCGAGGTAACCGCTGTTCTCCTGTGCGTCGAGCAGCTTGTTGACCAGCACCATATCGACCTTGAAGCCATAGAGGTTCAGGTAGGTCAGGGCGCGCATGGTCTCCTTGATCGACATTTTCTCGGCGTTCATAACCAGCCTGACGGTCGACTTGACGTTGTCGGTCAGAATATCCCGAATGTCTTCGAGTTCGTCGAACACCTGATCGACAGATTCGATAGCGTCTTCCGGCGGAATGTAGTAGGCAATTTTGTCCGACATTTTGGACAGCGGCTTGCTGAGCGGACGAACAATATATTTATTGACGTTTTTCACCGCCTTCATGCCCCATGAAAGGGTATCGGGAAGCGAGAGCAGGCGAAGGGTTTCGCCGGTCGGAGCCGTATCGAGCACGAGCGCATCGTACAGGCCGGTGGATTTGTAGCGTTTGATTCTGAGCAGGGAGAAGAGCTCTTCCATGCCGGGAAGAATCGTCATTTCGTCAGCCATGACGCCAGAGACGCCCTGAGCCATGAAAACGCGAGTGTAGTACTTCTGTACCGAATGCCAGTTCTCCTTGAGGTCAACGTAAGGGTTTACCTCGATGGCGTGAAGGTTTTCCTTGATCTTGGTCGGCTCAGCGCCAAGTTGAAGGTTGAAAGAGTCTGAAAGGCTGTGGGCAGGGTCGGTCGAAAGCACCAGCGTGCGATGTCCCATCTCGGAAAGACGGACTGCCGTGGCGGCCGAGACGCTTGTCTTTCCCACACCACCTTTACCAGTAAAAGTTAATATACGCATGAACCAGGCATTGGAAGTTTATTATACAGCCAAGATCGTTAAGATATACTTATCCAATCATTCTGCAAAGCACCATTCACAAACAATCCGCGCCCGGAACCAAAGAGATCGTTGCAGGCCACATCAGCGGGAACGAACGCATTTGCAAAATCGATGCTGGGGCTCTTAATTACGTGCAGATATTGATAACGGCGTTTTCCTGAATCATCGCGGGGGCCCGACCGCCGCGACCAAGAATGCTTGCAGCCATGCTTCAGTCCAGCACCATCCGCGACCTCAAATCGCACGTTACCGGCATTCGTCCGGCAGGCCAGGATGTCTCGATCATCTCCATGCCCTGCCCGGAAATCGCCGCGACCGCCCGGCCGGGAAACTTCGTGAACATCAAGGTCAGCTCGTCGGATCAGCCGTTGCTCCGTCGGCCGTTCTGCATCCACAACGTTGAGGGTGAAACGATCGAGGTGATGGTGAAAAACGTCGGACGCGGCACGGCGATGCTCTGCGAAGCCTCCTGCGGCGACAACCTGCTGGTGCTCGGCCCGCTCGGCAACGCCTTCGGCACCGACCCCGGCGAGTTCGATACTGCGCTGCTCGTTTCGGGCGGCATTGGCACCGCGCCGATGCGCTTCCTCGAAACAACGCTCGCCGCCCAGGGGACTCCATTCGCCAATCTGGTCGGCGGCCGGAGCCGCACCGACCTTTTGACTGCCGGGCTCTCGAACGTCAGCACCGCGACCGACGACGGCTCGGAGGGATTCCACGGCAACGTCGTGCAGTTGCTCGATCGTCACCTTGCCACAGAAACGGATGGCCAGCGTATCAAGGTCTTCGCCTGCGGCCCCAACCCGATGCTCAAGGCACTGGCCAATTTCTGCAAGGAGCGCGGCCTTGCCTGTGAACTGTCGTTGGAGTCGATCATGGGCTGCGGCATCGGCATCTGCTATGGCTGCATGGTCGAGCTCAAGAACGCCGATGGCGAGAAAGAGAGCATCCTGCTCTGCCGCGAAGGACCGGTCATCGACGGCACGCGCTTTACGGCCTGACTTGAAGAATACGGAATAATCATGTAGCTTGACGCTCAAAGCAACCGAACTCTGCGTCCTCAATAGCGCAGAGGCGCACGTCAAGAGAACCGAAAATCACGCACACCATTATGGCACGAGGCTTGAACAAAGTAATGCTGATTGGCCACCTCGGCAGCGACCCGGAACGCCGCGAAACCGCATCCGGCCAGACCGTCGTCAACTTTAACCTTGCCACCAGCGAAGGCTACAAAGACAGCACCGGCAACTTCCAGGAGCGCACCGAATGGCACCGGATCGTAGCCTGGGGCAAACTGGCCGACATTTGCAGCCAGTACCTCAAAAAAGGCCGTCAGGTCTATATCGAAGGCCGCCTGCAGACCCGCTCGTGGGACGACGCCAAAACCGGCGAAAAGAAATACACCACCGAAATCGTGTGCAGCGACATGCAGATGCTCGGCGGACGTGATTCCGGCGGTGGCATGGGCGGCGATTCCTATTCGCAGGAACGGCCATCCTACTCCCGCCAGCCGAAACAGGAATCGTCATCCGGCGATTACGGCAACCGCCCCGCGTCGAGCGGAGCACAGGAGTTCGAAAAGGACGACCTGCCCTTCTAATCAACGACCGACCTCTGTATTGAACCCGCATGGCTGACCTGAAAAAACAGATCGCATCAGGCAAGATCGAGCCGGTCTATTTCTTTCAGGGACCGGAAAGCTGGCTCAAGGAGGAGATCGAAACGCAACTGAAAGCCTCGCTTTTTCCCTCGGAGAGCGAGGCCGCGCTCAACACCATCATGCTCTACGGCCCGGACGTCACGCTGGGCCAGATCATTTCGGCAGCCTCGGAGTACCCGATGTTCACCGAAAAAAAGCTGGTCGTCGTCCGGCAGTTCGACAAACTCAAAAAGGTGACCGGCAAAACCGAAAGCCTGCATCAGGAGGAGTCGCTGGTGCGCTACCTGGCAAACCCGGCCTCCTTCGCCGTGCTGGTGCTCGATGCTGAGCAGGTCGACAAAAAAGAGCTTGAGAAATTCCCGTACAAACAGCTCAAGTCGTTCCGACATGACTTCCCGGCGGTCAAACACCCCGATGTCTTCGCCGCCGAACGGGCCCGCGAGGCGGGCTGGGAGTTCGATCCAGACGCCCTCAAAACCTTTGCCGGTTACATCGAACCCTCGTCTCGCCTGATCTGCCAAGAGATCGAAAAGCTCACCCTCTACGTCACCGACAAACGCACCGAACGCCGTATCACCCTCGACGATGTCTGCCAGTGCGTCGGCATTTCAAAAAAATACAATGTCTTCGAGCTGGAAAAAGCACTGGTCGGCAAGAACCTCCGGCTTTGCAGCGGCATCGCCCTGATGATTATGGAGCAGGAGGGACAGAAAGAGGGGCTTATGAACATCGTGCGCTACTTCACCACCTTTTTCCTGCGCATCTGGAAGCTCCAGACCCCCGGCCTGCAGCAGCTTTCGCTCAAAGACACGGCGGCAATGCTCGGCATGTACGGCCGACAGGAGTTCTTTGCGAAAAACTATATCGACTACGCACGGCGCTTCAACCTCGCCGAAACCGAGCGAGCCCTCCACGCCCTGCGCAATGCCGATGCCGCCCTCAAGGGCATCGTGCAGTCACCGGACGACAAATTCACCCTGCTGAAAATGATGCAGGAAATTCTGGGATGAGGGGGAAGTTCGGCAGCGGACTTGGTGGACAAAATGCGCGGGAGTACAATCCCGCATTCAGGAGGGCTTTAGCCCGACGGACATTCAACCTCCTCTATTTTCTTCAATTGCTCCGGCTTTCAAGCCGGGGTGAACCATGCCAGCTCTCACCCTTCATAGCCACCCTTTTCGCTGATACCACTGTAGCGTTTCAGCCACGCCCTCGGCCAACGACGTGGGCGCAACAAACCCCAACTCCTTTTCGGCTTTTTCGGAACTGCAAACCCAGTAATCCTGCACCAGCTCGGCGGCTTTGTCGCGGTTAATCAGTGCCGGACGACCACTCAACTTCGCGAAGGCTTCAAGCACCGAGCCGAGGCCGAACACCAGCGGCTTGGGCAGATTGATGCGCACGAGTTTCCCGAAACCGAGCACCGGCCGTGCGGCCTCGATCACTTCACTCCAGGCGTATCCACGCGGCGAGGTGATGAAATAGGTGCTGCCAGCGCCGGCCTCTGAACGGAGCGCACGCAACATTCCCTCAACCAGATCATCGACATGAATCATGCTGAAACGCTGTCGCACTCCGGAACCCGCCGAGAGCAGATACCCCTTCTTCATCATGGCAAATACTTCCAGAATGTCGCGATCTCCCGGCCCGTAAACCGCCGGAGGACGAACGATGGTAAGCGGCACCGCTCCGGCGTGGCGCAGAGCAGCTTCTTCGCCGAGCAGCTTGCTTCGTCCATACGCGCTGACAGGAGCAGGACTATCAGACTCCCTGACGCCGGGCGATGGCGACTGGGCAGGCCCCGCAGCAGCAAGCGAGGAGACAAGCAGAAAACGCCTGAGCCCCGGATTGTGCCGTTGCACCGCACCGAGCAGGTTTTCCACCGGCATCACGTTGCCCGAGATAAAGCCCGCTTCATCAGCCGCCTTGGTCAGCCCGGCCAGATGGATGATCGAATCGACGCCCGACACCGCCCTGCCGAGTGCTTCGGCATCATCGTAAGCGGCTCGAACCGTCTCGACGCCGTTCCGGCCAGAGGCGGCTGAAAAGGATGCGCTTTCGGGCCGAAGCAGCACCCGGACACGGCACCCTTCGCCGACAAGCCTGTCAACCATCCTCGATCCGATAAACCCGGTCGAGCCTGTAACCAGAATCATTTCATCCATACTTTCCAAAGGCTGTTTACAATCGTTACCAGCTCCCCGCCCCAATGCGGCCAGCAAACGGACGGGTTCTTTAGCCAAAGAAAAAACATAGGGCGCTTTACCGGAAAAATGAAAATTTTAATACATTTCTGTTTCATAGCAGAATCCGCACTCCCCGAACGGCCTGGCCGAATACGACTTTGCGGAAACCAGCTTTCATCAATTTCAAGCGCTCGGCGACAACGTGGGCGTAAAACCGCAACCTGTGGAAAAAGCTAAAGATATATTCAAGAAGTGCGTTGATTTCACCCTCGCCGACGAAATCAAGGCCCAGGGCCTGTACCCATTCTTCCGCCCCATCGACGATACCGATGGCCCGGTTGTTTCTTTTGATGGCCGCAAGCTCGTCATGGCTGGCTCGAACAACTACCTCGGCCTCACTTCCGACCCAAGCGTCAAGCAGGCCTCGATCGACGCCATCAAACGCTACGGCACCAGTTGCTCCGGTTCCCGGTACATGACCGGCACGGTCAATCTCCATGTCGAACTCGAAGAGCAGCTCGCCGACTTTTTTGAAAAAGAGCGATGCCTCTTGTTCAGCACCGGCTACCAGACCGGCCAGGGCATCATTCCGACCATCGTGCAGCGCGGCGAGTACATCGTGTCGGATCGTGATAACCACGCCAGCCTCGTGGCCGCATCGGTCATGGCTCAGGGCGGCGGAGCCAACCTCGTGCGCTACAAGCACAACGACATGGCCGACCTTGAGCGCGTGCTCAAAACCATTCCGGACTCGGCCGGAAGGATGATCATCTCCGATGGCGTCTTCTCGGTTTCAGGCGAAATTGTCGATCTGCCCGGCCTGGTGGCACTGGCCAAGAAATACAATGCCCGGGTCGTGATCGACGACGCTCACGCCGTGGGTGTCATCGGCAAGGGCGGACGCGGAACTCCGTCTGAATTCGGTCTGGTTGACGAGGTTGACCTGATTATGGGCACCTTCTCCAAAACCTTCGGCTCGCTCGGCGGCTACGTGGTTGGCGACGAGACGGTGATCAACTACATCAAACACCACGCCGCTTCGCTGATCTTCAGCGCTTCGCCGACCCCGGCAAGCGTGGCAGCCGTTCTGGCTACACTCAAGATCATCAGGGAACAGCCCGAGCTGACCAAACGCCTGATCGCCAACACCGACTATGTGCGCCAAGGCCTGCTCAAAGCGGGCTTTACGCTCATGCCATCGCGGACGGCTATCGTGACCGTACTGATCGCTGACCAGATGAAAACGCTCTATTTCTGGAGACGACTCTTCGATGCGGGTGTCTACGTCAACGCCTTTATCCGTCCGGGAGTCATGCCCGGCCACGAAGCGCTCAGAACCAGCTTCATGGCAACCCATGAGAAAGAGCATCTCGACAAGGTCATCACCGAATTCTCGACCATCGGACGCGAACTCGGCATTATATGAAAGCATCGAAAAAGCTCAGTTTCAACACAAAGCCTCGCTATCATCGCGGGGCTTTTTTATGGTAGAACGCCCCCCGCAACAGCAACAATCCTTTGGAGTTTGCAGCATTTCACCATAAATTTACACATGCAATGTATGACCACCTCCGATCGATATATGCGTCCCTATGCGTGCTGATGACCATGAGTCTGTGCCGATGAGCAGCATCCGAAATTAATGCAACAGCGCACCGCCTCTGTTGACAGGATTTTTCATGGGCGTCTCAACACGTTTGTCGTGAATCGCCCATTAGCTCGATAACGCTCATACAACACCAATAACCAACTCCCACAACCATGAAAAAAGAGAAGGTAAAGGGTTCAGGCATGAAACGGCTTGCCATGTCGGTCACGCTTTTCGCCTCGTCAGTAGCTCCGCTGACCACCTATGCGGCAGACGGCGTCCTGAGAGGCCGGGTCACTGACAAAGCGGACGGCGAAGGCGTCATCGGCGCAGCGGTATCGATCGCTGGCACCAACATCGCGACTGCCACGGACATCGACGGCAATTTCGTGCTGCGGAACGTTCCGGCCTCGAAACAGCAGAAAGTGACCGTCACCAGCATCGGCTACGCCCCGATCTCCCAGACCATCACCCTCTCCGACGGCCAGACCGCTACCCTGAACTTCTCGCTCGGACAAACCACCATCATGGCCTCCGAAGTGGTTGTGGGCGCCGCACTCTACAAGCAGGACCGTCTTGACGTCCCGGTGACGGCAAACGTGGTGACCAAAGAGAAAATCGAGGAAGAACCCAATCCGACACTTGATGCCGTTGTTCAGGACGTCCCTGGTGTCGTGGTCAGCCGCGCAGGCGGAACCTCGTCGTCAAACCTGCAGATTCGCGGCTCGAACGCCTACAGCGGCGGCGGCATTGGCACGAGGGTCACGGCCTTCTATGATGGCTTCCCGATCAACAACCCAGAAAGCGGCGAAATCGTCTGGCAGTCGGTCAACATGAACGCCGCCGACAAGGTCGAAGTGCTCAAGGGTGCTGCAGCCACTCTTTACGGCTCCGGTGCGATGGGTGGGGTGGTGAACGTTACAGGCCACCTTCCGAGCAAAAAAGAGGTCAGGGCCGGAACCAGCATTGGCTTTTACGACAAAACACCATCGGGCGACGAAAGCGTCTACCGCGATGGCTTTACCCCTGTGTTCTGGAACACCTATTTCGGCTTCGGCGACAAGTGCGGCGACTGGACCTACGACATTCTCTATTCGCACAGCGATGACCACGGTTACCGCCAGAACGCCTGGAACTACATGAACGACCTCAAGTTCAAGGCAAGGTATAACATCGATTCAAGGCAGTACATCCAGCTCAGCACATTCTACAACTCGACGGTCGGCGGCTATGCCTACCAGTGGGCCTTTAACACCAATGTCGATGGTTTTCCACCACCACCGACTATTACATTCACGCCGATTACTAACCGCTCGTACGATGTTTACAGATCATTCACAAGCACAAATCCAATGTATGTTCCTGGCGTGTACAGTCCAGAGTACGACGTTTACTCTGATGACCTGATCGCCAGAAAAAACGGCCTTATAGGGCTGAACTATGTCAACTTGCTGAGCGATGATCTCTCGCTCGATACAAAGTTGTACTACACCTATAATGCCACGCGCATTGAATACAATCGAACTGATTTTCCCCAGATTTATCCGACAGGCAATCCGGTAGATCCATCATTTCCGTACCCAAGAGTTCCCGGCCAGTTCAATGAAACCGACGACTATCGTTATGGCGCAGGCGTCAAGCTCGACTGGCGCGCCAGCGATGCGCACCGCCTGCTGTTCGGCATTGACGGCAACATTGTCGACACCCGAACGACTCAGGTAGCGGTTGAATATCCGGAAACAAACAAGTTCAACGACATTCAGGAAAAGAATTTCGCAGCCTTCCTGCAGGACGAGTGGAAGCTTGCCGACAGGCTGACCGCCCTGATGTCTCTGCGCTATGACTGGAGCGGCATCAACAAGGATGTGGTTGAAGAAACCCCGGGAGTCTGGGTACCGCTCAACAACCAAAGCGTCGATGCCCTGAGCCCGAGAGTCGCCCTCAACTACAGAGTGGCCGACGACATGGCACTGCGTGCCTCATGGGGCCGCAGCTTCCGTGCACCGACACTGTACGAGCGCTTCGTTCGCGAAGGCGGCATCTTCATCGGCATCCCGAATCCGGATCTGGACAAGGAGACCATGACATCCTGGGAGGCCGGCATCTACAAGCAGTTCAGTGACAAGGTCTCGATCGATGTGGCCGGATTCATCAATAACTATGATGACCTGATTCAGTCGATCATCTACCCCGGCCAAACCTTCATGTACCGCAACATTACCAAAGCGCGGATCTGGGGTATTGAGACCAGCCTGAACTTCAGACCAAACGCCGACTGGAACCTGAGTGCCGGCTATACCTACATGAACGCCAAGAACCGTTCGTATGTGGCCGGTCAGGATGTGACCCTCGACCAGAACCCTGATCCGGAATGGCTGCCCTACCGACCCGAGCATACGGCCTCGGCAAGCGTGACATGGAAAGCCACCGACAAGCTGACCCTGAACGTCAATGGTCGTTATGTCGGCAAGTACAAGGCTGTAAGCCTGTACACCAACCCCGAGGGCGAAAACTATCCCGGCGATTTCGTGGTGTTCAATGCTGCAATCAAGTACAAGTTCAGCGACAATGTTACCGGCACCCTGGCCTGCAACAACATCAACAACACGCAGTATGAAGAGGCCGAATGGTTCCGCGCACCGAACCGCAGCTTCATTGCCGGCATCGATCTGACGTACTGAGCGAAACTTTCTGCAAAACACGCCAGTTCTTTAGCGCAAACCCCTCCAGACGGAGGGGTTTGTTTTTTTACTGCTGTTAATCAAAGCAGGATTTATTACATTGCGTAGTCCTGAAAAAACCTCAGAGCGCCACGGAGCATGGAGCTATCCTCGGTTAAACGCCCGTGACGCCTCACAAACCAAGCACATTACAGTTATCTATGGGCGACAAAATCCGAATTGCCGCGGTTGTCGGAATGGAACAGTGCAACCAGCGCGTCTGGAGAGAAGTGAAAGATTTGATCGGCCAGAACGCCGAGCTGACCCAATGGACAGACCAGGATCTTGAACACCAAAACCCGGAGGCAGGCCAGGCCATCCGCGAAGCAGACTGCATTTTCACCACCCTGATTCAGTTCAAGAATCAGGCTGACTGGCTCCAGGAACAGATCGATCAATCGAAGGTCAGGACGATTTTCGCTTACGAGTCGATGCCCGAAGTGATGCACATGACCAGAGTCGGAAACTACGTCGTTTCCGAAGACGGCAGCGGCATGCCGGACATCGTCAAAAAAGTCGCCAAAATGCTTGTCAAAGGCCGTGACGAGGACGCCCTCTACGGCTATATGAAGCTTCTGAAGATCATGCGCACCATGCTGCCGCTGATCCCGAAGAAGGCCAAGGACTTCAAAAACTGGATGCAGGTGTATACCTACTGGATGCATCCGACCGCCGAAAACCTGGCATCGATGTTCAATTACATCATGTCCGAATACTTCGACGTTTCGGTCAAAGCTGACAAGGTGCAGGAGGTTCCGACGATGGGATTCTACCATCCCGACGCGCCGGACTACATGAAGGACCTGAACCACTACGAAAAGTGGTTACATAAAAAGAACAAAGCCTCCAAAGAGCAGAACAATATCGCCATGCTCTTCTTCCGCAAACACCTCTTGCAGGAGAAGGAGTATATCGACAACACCATCCGCGCCATCGAAGCCAAGGGGCTCAATCCCCTGCCGGTGTTCGTGATGGGCGTCGAGGGCCACGTCGCGGCGCGCGAGTGGTTCACCCACACCAAAATCGACATGCTCATCAACATGATGGGCTTCGGCTTCGTCGGCGGTCCCGCCGGCGCGACCACGCCGGGTGCTTCGGCTGCCGCGCGCGAGGAGATTCTCGGCAAGCTCAACGCGCCGTACGTTGTCTCCCAGCCGCTCTTTATTCAGGACATCAACTCGTGGAAAACGCAGGGCGTCGTGCCGTTGCAGTCGGCCATGACCTACGCCCTTCCGGAGATGGACGGCGCGGTCTGCCCCGTCGTACTCGGCGCAATCAAGGATGGCCGCCTGCACACCGTGCCAGACCGCCTCGACCGCCTCTCCACGCTGGCCAAGAAATTCTCCGAACTGCGCCACACCGCAAACCACGACAAGAAGGTCGCCTTTGTGGTCTACGACTATCCGCCCGGTATGGGCCGCAAAGCAAGCGCCGCGCTGCTCGACGTACCGAAGAGCATCTACAAAATGTTGCAGCGCCTGCAGAGCGAGGGCTACAACGTCGGCGAGATGCCTGAATCTCCGGAAGCGCTGCTCGCCATGCTCGACAAAGCGACCGATTACGAAATCCAGGCTCACGAGCCAGACTGCTTCGCCATCGACCGCGCGACCTTCAACTCCATCACCACCGACCGCGAGCGTGAGCGCATCGAGGCTCGCTGGAGCGGCTTCCCCGGCGAAATCGCCCCGGTCGGAGTGGACAAGATGTTCCTCGGAGGCCTCACGCTCGGCAACGTCTTCATTGGCGTCCAGCCGCGCCTCGGCATTCAGGGCGACCCGATGCGCCTGCTCTTCGACAAGGAGAACACGCCGCACCACCAGTACATCGCCTTCTACCGCTGGATCAGCCGCGAGTTCGGCGCGCACGCCCTTGTGCACGTCGGCATGCACGGAACGGTCGAGTGGATGCCCGGCCTTCAGCTTGGCGTCACCGGCGACTGCTGGCCGGACGCACTGCTTGGCGAAGTCCCGCACTTCTACATCTATCCGGTCAACAACCCGAGCGAGGCCAACATCGCCAAGCGCCGCGGTTACGCGACCATGATTTCGCACAACATTCCACCGCTCTCCCGCGCCGGTCTGTACAAGGAGCTACCGACCTTCAAGGACATGCTCAACGACTACCGCGAGCGCGGACTTGAAAAAATCGTCGATGTCGAAACCGAGATGGCCATCATCGAAAAGGCTGAAAACCTCAACCTGACCGACGACTGCCCGAGGCTTGAAGGCGAACCGTTCAGCGACTACATCAGCCGCCTGTACATCTACCTGCTCGAACTCGAAACCAAGCTCATCTCCAACGCGCTGCACGTGTTCGGTGAAACGCCGGAACTCGCGACGCAGGTCACCACGATCTCCGAGTACCTGAAAGTTCGCGGCAACGAGCGTTCACTGCCTTCGGTTATCATGCAGGCGATCGGTGATAGCGAAACCTGGGGCGACTATGCCGCACTGGCCACCAAAGCCCGCAAAGGCGACCCGAAAGCGCTCAAGGTCAGAGAGAAGGTTGACGACATCACTCGCGACTTCATCGAACAGACCATCTTCGGCAACGCGAATGCCGGTAACGTCTTCAGTGTGCTGACCGGTGGCGCGAAGGCCAACGAAGAGATGGCCGCCGCGATCAATACCGCCCTGCAGGAAGGCGCCGCGCTCAAGCAGGGCCTCCAGGACAATAGCCACGAGATGGAGAGCTTTGTGCGCGCCCTGAACGGCGAGTACCTCCCGTCCGGCCCCGGCGGCGACCTGGTACGCGACGGCGCGTCCGTCTTGCCGACAGGCCGCAACATCCACGCCATCGACCCGTGGAGAATTCCGTCGGAGCTGGCCTTCAAGCGCGGCAAGCAAATCGCCGATACCATCATCCAGAAGCATCGCGACGAGAATAACGGCGAGTATCCCGAAACCATCGCCCAGGTGCTCTGGGGTCTCGATACCATCAAGAGCAAGGGTGAAGCCGTGGCGGTCATCATTGCGCTCATGGGCGCCGAACCGGCCTACGACGCGCAGAACAAGATCAGCCACTACCGTTTGATTCCGCTCGAAAAGCTGGGCCGTCCGAGAATCGACGTACTGATCCAGATCAGCTCGATCTTCCGCGACACCTTCGGCGTGCTGGTCGATCACCTCGACAAGCTGGTCAAAGATGCAGCCAAGGCAATTGAACCCGCCGAGATGAACCACATCAAGAAGCATGTCGATGAGGCCATCGCGCAGGGCAAGGACTTCGAGAGCGCCACATCTCGCCTCTTCACCCAGGCCCCCGGCACCTACGGATCGCAGATCGACGAGCTGGTTGAAGACTCGGCATGGGAGTCCGAAGAGGATCTCGACAACATGTTCGTCAAGCGCACCGGTTTCGCTTACGGCGGCAACCGCTACGGCGACGAGCAGTCCGACATTCTGAAAAACCTGCTCGGCACCGTGGATCGCGTCGTGCAGCAGGTTGACTCGGCGGAGTACGGCATTTCCGACATCGACCGCTACTTCTCCTCGTCGGGCGCATTGCAGCTCTCGGCCCGCCGCCGCAATCCGAAAGGCGACAGCGTCAAGCTGAACTATGTCGAAACCTACACGGCCGACATCAAGGTTGATGACGCTGAAAAAGCGCTCAAAGTGGAGTTCCGCACGAAGCTGCTCAACCCGAAATGGTTTGAGGGCATGCTGGCTCAGGGTCACAGCGGCGCGACCGAAATCAGCAACCGCTTCACCTACATGCTCGGCTGGGATGCCGTCACCAAGGGCGTGGACGACTGGGTGTACAAGGAAGCTGCCGAAACCTACGCCTTCGATCCGGCCATGCGCGACAAGCTCATGAAGCTCAATCCGAAAGCCTTCAAGAATATTGTTGGCAGGATGCTCGAAGCGAGCGGCCGCGGCATGTGGTCAGCCGATCCCGACACCATCGAGAAGCTTCAGGAGATCTACTCCGACCTTGAAGATCGCCTCGAAGGCATCGAAGTCTGATTGCAAAAGCATGGATAAAAAAGAGGGGCCTGGAAACAGCGCCCCTCTTTTTTTTAGCTTTCGGCCACCTCTCGCTTCACTTTTACGCCAAAACCCGCCATGCGCCCAAAAGCTCCCGCCTGTCAGCCCTGTGCTGGCTTGTGTTTTCATCGTATCGTTTGATATATTAGCATATAAAATTATTCGACGGACTCATGGATCGCCTATAAAATCAAGCCCTGAATTTTATTTGATAGCAACCGAAGGGGGAATGGCTGACCGGTGATTCAACCACATATTTCATCAGCTTAAAGGCTACCTATAGTAATCAGCGACGCCTTACCGTCACTCTATGCATATCCGCAAGCAGACCATTGGCAGGAAAATGCTCCGCATCTTCGAGATTGCGCTGTTTTTTGCGATCTCGGTACTCGGCTACGGGTTCATGCTCAAGGTCTCAGCTTCAAACACAAAATCGAAAAGCCGCGACCGCGATTCGATTGCACTCCAGAGCACAGCCGAACTGAACGGCCGGCACCGCGAACTGAAGGTACTCCCCCGCACACTGCTCTTCCCCGGCCAAACAGCCACAACCCTTTTGAGCGAAAAGAGCGCATCAAGCTCTGCATCTGCGGCGATCCAATCCTCACAACGCCTCACCAGACTTCACCTTTCCGGCAGTCGTCAAGCGAGCGCCTTCGGTGATAACCGTCACCTGCCCCATCCCTGGAACCTTCTCGAACAGAACCCTGTCCTGCTGAATTAGCCCCGGAACACAGCGGAGCAACTGCTCCTCACTGAACGGCAACAACTCGTGATGCCGTTCTCATCAGACGGAACGACATCACAGCAATGAAGCACCGGTCGGAATCCGTCAATTCCGGACTGACGAGCCATGCGTCCGGAAGCAACTTTTTCGGGAGAGCGCTTATCAATGCAGGGTAACAGGATTTGACCTATGCGATTTCTGTTCATCACCATGGAGCCAACGAACAACAGCGTGCTCAAGTCGGCTGCTGCCGAGCTGAGTCGTGAGTTCGACCTCGACCTGAAGGTTTCCATATTCAACCTCGGCCTGAATCACAGCCGGGACACCTGGGAAAAGCTGGAACGAGAGATTCCCGATGCCGACTTCATCTTCGGCTCGATGCTCTTCAGCGAGGAGATTGTGCGCCCGCTCGAAGAGCTGCTCGACACGGCAACCTGCCCGGTCTGCATGATTACAAGCAATCCGGCGCTCATCAACCAGACACGCGTCGGCAAATTCTCGCTCCAGAAACCGGTTGAGGATGACAAACCACAAGGCATCTTCAAGCAGCTCGCCTCGAAGCTCCGCCCCTCCCATGGTGGCAACGGCGAGAGCCAGCGGCAGCTCTCGCTGGTGCGCAACGTGGGCAAGCTGATGAAGCACCTGCCCGGCAAGGCCAAAGATATTCACACTTTCATCTCGGCGCACCAGTTCTGGCTGAACGGCTCGAAGGAGAACATGAAGCGCTTCCTCTGCCTGCTGGTGGATCGCTACGTGCCGGGCTATCGCGGCGTGCTGCCGCAGAACGACCCGATCTTCTACCCCGACACCGCACTCTACCACCCCGACGCGAAAAAGCCCTTCGCGACCACCTCGGAGTTTCGGGAGTGGCAACGCACAAACCGGCCCGGCAAGGACGCAGGACGGGTGACGATCCTTGTCATGCGCGCCACGCTGCTCTCCGAAAACATGCTGCACGTCATCAACCTGCTGCGCGAACTTGAATCGCGCGACGTGCAGTGTTGCATCGCCTACAGCGGCGGGCTCGACTTTCGGCCCGCGCTTGAAGGCTTTTTCGATCCCGGCAGCAGCGAGTCGATGCCCATCGATCTGATCGTCAACGCTACCGGCTTCTCGCTCGTTGGCGGCCCGGCGGAGACCAAGTCAGCGGAGGCGGTCGGTATTCTGAAAAAGATCGGCGTTCCGTGTTTCAACCTCATTCCGCTGGCCTTCCAGCCGATCAGCCACTGGCGGGAGAACAACCTCGGCCTGACGCCGTTGCAGACCGCGCTGAGCGTGGCCGTGCCGGAGCTCGACGGAGCTATCGAGCCACACGTCTTCGCCGGACTTGAAGAGGGCAGCGACCGCACCCTGCCGCTCGAAACCGAAACCCGCGCTCTGGCCGACCGGATCACGCGGATGGTGCGACTGCGCAAAAAATCGAACGCGGACAAAAAGCTCGCCATCGTGCTCTTCAACTTCCCGCCGAACCTCGGCAACGCAGGCACGGCGGCGTTTCTCGATGTGTTCGAGAGCTTGCTGCGATTGATGAAAAAGCTGAAGGATGACGGATACGCAATCGAGCTGCCGGAGTCGGTCGATGCGCTGCGCGACAAGCTGCTCGAAGGCAACCGGCTGGTGTTCGGCACCGACGGCAACGTAGCGGCGCACTACCCGGTCGAGCAGTACCGGAAGGAGTTCCCGGCTTACGAGCGGATCGAACCGTTCTGGGGCGACGCGCCCGGCGAGCTGCTCAACGACGGCAGCCGTTTCCACATTCTCGGCGCGATGTTCGGCAACCTGTTCGTCGGCCAGCAGCCATCGTTCGGCTACGAGCGCGACCCGATGCGCCTGCTCATGGCCAAAGACGCCGCGCCAAATCATGCCTTCGCGGCGTTCTACTCGTGGCTTGACCGCGAGTTCGGCGCGGACGCATTGCTGCACTTCGGGACGCACGGCGCGCTGGAGTTCATGCCGGGCAAGCAGGTCGGCCTCTCACAGCAATGCTGGCCGAAGCGGCTCATCGGCGCACTGCCCCACTTCTACTGCTACTGCGTCAACAATCCGAGCGAAGCAGCGATAGCCAAGCGGCGCGGCTTCGCGACACTGGTGAGCTACATGGCCCCGCCACTCGAACACGCCGGACTCTACAAGGGAATGCGCCAACTCCGCGAACTGGTCAGCGCATGGCGCAGCCGTCCTTCGGCAGAGGCGCTGGATGAGATTCGAGAGCTGGCCACAACGCTCGACCTCGACCGGGCGGACGACGCGACGGGCGACGAGGAGTACGTCACCTGGCTCAACAACGAGCTGTACCTGATCGAGGAGCGCATGATTCCACTCGGCCTGCACGTACTCGGCCAAGCCCCGTCAGCCGAAAGCCTCGCGGACAACCTCGCGCTGCTGGTCAGCCACGCACGGCCAGAACTCGACAACCGCTCGCTGCCAGAACTCATCTGCCAGGGCCTGCACCTTGACTACGACGCGCTCGCCGAGCGGCATGAAGAGGCGATGGAGCTGCGCGAATCGTGGCAAAAAGTAACAGCGATCTGCCACGAAGCAGTCAAACGATTCATCGGTAAACTGCCCGCATCGATGCCAAACGGCGTCAGCATCACCACCATGCTTGACGGGACGCTTGCCGTCCGGATGGACGAGGCGAGCGCCTACCTGCACAAATCGGCGGGGCTGAAGCCGCGTCAGCTCGACAAACTCTGGCACTTCCTGAACGGCCTGCTCGCCGCCATGCTCGAAAACCGCGAAATCGAAGCGGTCACGCGAGCGCTCGACGGAGCCTACATCCCGCCCTCGCCGGGCAACGATCTGGTGCGCAATCCGGCCATCGTGCCGACCGGACGCAACATCCACAGCCTCGACCCGTACAGCATCCCGACGCCCTTCGCGACGAAGGCTGGCGAACGTTCAGCCGAGGAGCTGCTGGAGCAATACCGCCGCGAATCGGGCGAGCTGCCGGAGTCGATCGCACTGATCCTGTGGGGCACTGACAACCTGAAGAGTGACGGCGAAGGTGTGGCACAGGCGCTTGCATTGCTCGGCGCGAGAACGAAAACCGACGAGCTCGGCAAGATCGGCGACGTCGAGCTGATCCCGCTCGAAAAGCTCGGACGCCCGCGCATCGACATCGTCGTCACGGTCAGCGGCATCTTCCGCGACCTGCTCTCGCACCAGGTGCGCCTGCTCGACAAAGCGGTGCGGCTGGCGGCGGCGGCCAGCGAGCCGGAGGCGATGAACTTTGTCCGCAAGCACGTCCGCCAACAGGCCGCCGAACTCGGCATCACGGAGGACGAAGCAGCTGGCAGAATCTACTCAAACGCCCCCGGCAGCTACGGTTCGAACGTCAATCACCTGATCGAAAGCAGCACCTGGGAGGAGGAACAGCAACTCGCCGACGCCTTCGTCAACCGCAAGAGCTTCGCCTTCTCGCCGGAGGGCGACTGGCAGGAAAGTCCGGAAATCCTCCGATCCGCGCTGAAAAATGTTACATTGACCTTTCAAAATATCGACAGCTTTGAGATCGGATTGTCTGATATTGACCACTATTATGAGTATCTTGGCGGCGTCTCGAAATCGGTCGAGGTGCTCGGCGGCGCAAAGCCAAAGGTGATGGTCGGCGACACCGGCGGATTCGGCAAGGGCCAGAAAATCCGCTCACTGGAGAAGATGGTGGCTCTCGAAGCACGCACCAAACTCCTGAACCCAAAGTGGTACGAGGCCATGATCGAACATGGCTATGAAGGAGTTCGAGAGATCGAGGCGCATCTGACCAACACCTACGGGTGGAGCGCAACGGCCTCAGCGGTCAAAAACTGGACCTACCAGCAGTTCACGGAGACCTTCCTGCAGGACCGCGAAATGCTGGAGCGCATATCGGCGCTCAACCCCAACGCCACTATGTCGATGACCCGGCGGCTGCTCGAAGCCAATTCGCGCGGCTTCTGGGAGGCCGACGAAGGCACCATCGAACAATTGCAGGAACTGTACGAAGAGCTTGAAACCAGAATCGAAGGCGCCCACAGCCCGGAGGTTTGACCGGGAGCAGGCGACAACCAACATCAACCACGATAAAGCACCATGAGCAGCCCATCATTTAACGTCGAGGAACACAAAAAGATGCTTCAGTCCTATTTCAATGGCCAGGGCTTCCAGCGCTGGGCATCGATCTATGGCGACGACAAGCTCTCCACCGTCCGCTCCACCGTGAGGCAAGGCCATGCGGTCATGATGGACAAGGCGTTTGAATGGCTCCAGAGCACCGGCTTGCCCAAGGGCTCGAAAATTCTCGACGCCGGATGCGGCACCGGCCTGTTCACCATCCGCCTCGCAAAAAACGGCTACCGCGTCAAGGCGGCTGACATCGCCGAGCAGATGGTCAACAAAACGCGCGAAGACGCTCAGAAAGAGGGCGTGGCCGACAACGTTGAGTTCGAGGTCAGCTCCATCGAGTCGGTTTCGGGTACGTTCGACACCGTAGTCTGCTTCGACGTACTGATCCACTACCCGGCAGAGGGATTCGCCCACGCATTCAAGAACCTGGCGAGCCTCACCAAAGGCCCGATGATCTTTACCTACGCCCCGTTCAACAACATCCTCGCCTTCCAGCACTGGATCGGCGGCTTCTTCCCGAAAAAAGAGCGCCGCACTACCATCCAGATGATCAAGGACGACGAGATGCAGCGGGTGCTGTCTGAACTCGGCCTTAAGATCGTTAACCGTCAGAAGATCAGCTTCGGCTTCTACCATACCATGCTGATGCAGGTCGATCGCAAATGAGCCGAAGAGAGACCTCAAAAGCCTCTCCAGCGGCAGAGATGCCGAATTCAGGCTCAGGAATTTTATGGAATAAGTTGTAAATTATAAGTTCAAGAAATTTTTTACCGCGTGCGAACGGTTGCATAACAAGTGTGTAACTACATGTCGATAAAACCGAACTTGCACTCAAAAACCTATCCGGAGGGTGGAAACAGATGAAGATTCTGATGATTCAGCCGAATTATCACTCAGGCGGTGCCGAGATTGCTGGCAACTGGACACCAAGCTGGGTTGCCTACATCGGCGGTGCTTTGAAGCAGGCTGGCTTCAATCAGGTAAAGTTTGTGGATGCAATGGCTGACGACCTGCCGGACGAGACCATTGAAGAGATCATCCGCAAAAACCAGCCGGATGTGGTCATGACCACCAACATCACCCCGTCGATCTTCAAGGCGCAGGACATCATGAAGATCGCCAAGAAGGTCAACAAGAATATCCGCACCATCATGGGCGGCATTCACTCGACCTTCATGTACCCGCAGGTGCTCACCGAAGCCCCGGAGACCGATTACGTCGTTCGCGGCGAAGGCGAAGAGGTGACCGTCAATCTCATGAAGGCGATCGCGGCTGGCAACGACAAGGAGACCCGCTCGGAGATTACCGGCATCGCCTATATCGATGAGAAAGGCGAAGTCTTCGCGACGGCTGCCCACCCGGTCATCGAAGACCTCGACACCCTGTCACCGGACTGGAGCCTCTACGACTGGGACAAATACATCTACACTCCGCTCAACTGCCGTCTGGCCGTACCGAACTTCGCCCGAGGCTGCCCCTTCACCTGTACCTTCTGCTCGCAGTGGCAGTTCTGGCGCCGGTACCGCGCCCGCAGCCCGAAGAATTTCGTGGACGAAATCGAGATTCTGGTCAAAAAGTACAACGTGGGCTTCTTCATCCTCGCCGACGAAGAGCCGACCATCAACAAGCAGAAGTTCGTTTCGCTCTGCCAGGAGCTGATCGACCGCAAGTTGGACGTCACCTGGGGCATCAACACCCGCGTGACCGACATCATGCGTGACGAAGACCTCCTGCCGTTCTACCGCAAGGCCGGCTTGGTGCACGTTTCGCTCGGCACCGAGGCTGCCAGCCAGATGAACCTGAACCGTTTCCGCAAGGAGACCACCATCGACGAGAACAAGTACGCCATCAAGCTGCTCCAGAAGAACGGCATCGTGGCGGAAGCTCAGTTCGTGATGGGTCTCGAGCACGAAACTCCGGAGACTATCGAAGAGACCTACCAGCTCTGCAAGGACTGGGATCCGGATATGGCCAACTGGACGATCTACACCCCGTGGCCCTTCTCCGACCTCTTCAAGGAGCTTGGCGACCGCGTCGAAGTGCGTGACTACTCACGCTACAACTTCGTTTCGCCGATCATCAAACCCGATAACATGGAGCGCGAGGATGTGCTCAAGGGCGTGTTGAAATCGTACGGACGCTTCTACGCTCGCAAAACCTTCTTCAGCTACCCGTGGATCAAGGATCCTTATGTGCGCAAGTACATGCTCGGCTGTCTGAAGGCGTTCGCGCAGACCACGCTCACCAAGCGTTTCTACGACATCGACCGCGTCAAGACCAAGAACCGCAAGATCGAGATCGACCTCGGCTTCGACCAGTCCAGGATTCTGACGCAGGCAGAGGTCAAGAACCTCAAGGAGCTGAGACCCGAAATGGTCGCCGACATGAGCTTCGGCCTCAAGGAAGCCGGCTACCAGCGCGAGCACGACGAGCACAACTGGGACGAGTTCGACGAATCGACGATCAAGGATCGCACCTCCGACACCGTCCGCAACTGCTGATCGTCAGCAACGACATCAATAAAAAAACCCTCCGAACCCCGGAGGGTTTTTTATTCCTCTGATTCTACCCCTCTCGATCATACCGGAAAAAACTGATGAGTGAAAAAGATTTCATAGTTTATGAGGCTACATGACTTTGAAGACCTCTATCACCAAATACTACCTGATCATGGAAAAGCGACGGTTGGGAACTACGGACATGGAGATCACGCCGGTCGGGTTCGGCTGCTGGGCTATCGGCGGTGCAAACTGGGCTTATGGCTGGGGATCGCAGAGCGACCGTGATGCTGTTGAGGCTATCGAGAAGGCTGTGGAGCTTGGTATCAACTGGATCGACACGGCGGCGGTGTACGGGCTCGGCCATGCCGAGGAGCTGGTCGGCAAAGCGTTGCGGGGCCTCGACGAGAAACCCTTCGTCTTCACCAAGTGCGGGCTTGTGTGGGACGACAGCCGTGCCATCAGCAACAACCTCAAGGCCGGCTCCATCCGCCGGGAGTGCGAGGCAAGCCTGAAACGGCTCGGAACCGACTGTATCGACCTGTACCAGATTCACTGGCCGAATCCGGACGACGAGATCGAGGAGGGGTGGCACGAGATGGCGCGGCTTCAGGAGGAAGGGCTTGTGCGGTACATCGGCGTCTCGAATTTCAGTGTTGCGCAAATGGAGCGAGCCGCGTCAATCGTGCCAATCGCGTCGCTGCAACCGCCCTATTCGATGCTGCGCCGGGCAATTGAAACGGAGATTCTGCCTTACTGCGAGCAGCATGACATCGGCGTCATCGTCTATTCGCCCATGCTTTCGGGAATGCTGACCGGCGCGATGACGCGCGAGCGGGCGCTGAACCTTCCGGCGGACGACTGGCGGCGCAACAACAAGGAGTTCCAGGAGCCGCGCCTCTCCGCCAATCTCGAACTGGTCGAGCTTCTGAGCCGCATCGGCAAGCAGCACGACGCCTCACCGGGCGAGGTCGCCATCGCCTGGACGCTTCGCCATCCGGCGGTTACGGCGGCAATTGTCGGTGGACGCACCGCGGCGCAGGTCGAAGGGACGACAGGGGCCGCCGACCTCGCTCTTTCGGAACGAGAGATCGCGGAAATCGAAGCCTATCTCGCCTCCATGCCAGCATAAGTTCGCGAACGAATCAGCCACGTCAACCTCACGGGAGAAGCTATGAGCGGCATCTACGAAAGCAAACTGCGAGCGCTGCTCGAATCGGCGGGCATCGCTATCGGGGGGACAAATCCTTGGGACATCACCGTCCACAATCCCCGCTTCTACAAGCGCGTCGTCACCGAGTCGCACCTCGGTATCGGCGAATCCTACATGGACGGCTGGTGGGACTGCCCGGCGCTCGACCAGTTCTTCTATCGCGTGCTTCGCTCACGGCTCGACACGAAAGTTTCGCAGGCGACACGCGTCCTCGGCAACATGCTCGGCTTCCTCGTCAACCTGCAAAAGCCCTCGCGCGCGTTCACCGTCGGCGAAGTGCACTACAACGTGGGCAACGACCTGTACGAGGCGATGCTCGACAAGCGGATGCTTTACAGTTGCGGCTACTGGAAAGACGCCCGAGACCTCGACGAAGCGCAGGAGAACAAGCTGCGGCTCATCTTCAACAAACTCGATCTCACGCCCGGGATGCGGGTGCTCGACATCGGCTGCGGCTGGGGCGGCGCGGCGCGTTTCGCGGCGGAGCACTACGGCGTGAGCGTCACCGGCGTCACGGTTTCGAGCGAGCAGAAGAAAAAGGCCGACGAACTGCGAAACGACCTCCCGGTAGAGGTGCGTCTTGTCGATTATCGCCAGCTCGATGGCAGCTTCGACCGCATCTACTCCATCGGAATGTTCGAGCATGTCGGCGTAAAAAACTACCGGCGCTTTTTCGAGATCACCCACAACTGCCTCAAAAGCGACGGTCTGTTCTTGCTGCACACCATCGGCAGCAAACGCTCCTCGACCCACACCGACAAATGGACGCACAAGTACATCTTTCCCAACTCGATGCTCCCGTCGGCCAGGCAGATCACCACAGCCGCCGAGGGCCAGCAGCTCATCGAGGACTGGCACGCCTTCGGCAACGACTACGACCACACCCTCATGGCCTGGCACCGGAACTTTGAAGAGCACTGGCCGCAGCTCCGCCACGCTTACGACGAACGGTTCTACCGCATGTGGCGCTACTACCTGCTCAGCGCGGCTGGATCGTTCCGCGCCCGAAACGTCCAGCTCTGGCAGATTCTTTTTTCAAACAACGGGATTACGGGAGATCATTACGTGCCGAGGGAACACAAGGCCGTCCTGTTGAAAAACTGACGGACACAATCAGCCTCCCCCGCGCCACGAGACCATAAAAAAAGCCCCATGTCTAGAAACATGAGGCTGGGAAAGTTCTGTTTTCTGAAGAAGAATCAGCTGACGGGAACCGCCTTGCTCTTTTTCGCTTCCGGCTCCTTTTTCGGAACAACGACCTTTAACACACCGTTGTCGTAGTTAGCGGTGATGTTGTCACTATCCACGTTGTCACCAATGGTGAAGCTTCTTGAGAGGCTACCCCACGAGCGTTCGACACGGTGGTAGTTTTTCTTTTTCTCCTCCTCTTCCTGAGTGCGCTCCGCACTGATGCTGATGACATCGTCCTCAATGCTTACCCTTACATCCTCTTTCTTTACACCGGGAATGTCGGCTGAGAGATAGATAGCCTTCTCATCTTCACTGATATCCACCTTGAAGGTCGGAGCCATCATCGATCCCATTGAGCTGATGAACGGTGTCAACCTTTCGTTGAACACATCTTCGAACATCTTCAGGGGGTCTTTGCCATAAAGTTTGAGTGTCATAGTTCTGCTCCTTTTATCAATTCATACAACTATCAGATACAAATTACATCGAACTATAAGAACACTTTTCAGACCGTTAAAATTCCATTTGAACGGTTGACTGCTCAATACTGCTGCTTGCTGGGAATCACTCCCCGTAAGCCTCCCCGGGGATTTTCAGTATCTCAGCCCGGCGGGGAATAAGGTGGATATGACAGTGAGCTATGGTCTGACCAGCGGCATGGCCGTCGTTGATACCGATGTTGAAACCGCATACTGATGAATCTTTGGAAATGATGGCCCTCCTTGCTCTGCGAAGCAGGTCGTCACAGGCATTGAGTTCGTCGCGAGTAAGATCGAAATAGCTCTCGACGTGACGTTTGGGAATCACCAGCAGATGGCCGTAAGTGACGGGGAAACGGTCGTCAATGGCAAAGCCGAACTCATTTTCGAGCACGATGGCGTCCTGAGAAATTTTGCAAAACGGGCATGGTTCCACAGGATCGCAATTGAAAGAAAGGCTCATGAGACACTCTACATTTCGCGGTGTTCACGGGGAAAAAAGGCAGACCCGACAGTTCGGGTCTGCCCTTACGATACGTTTCGGCTCGACGCTCCTTACAACCGAGTGCCTATTCCGAGCAGATCGGCGATATTGGCTTTGGAGTCGATGACCGGTCTGATACCGGCGGTGGCGCAAGTCATGATGGTGGTAACACCGGGGCCATGCCCCGCTTCTCGGCAGTCGCTGTGCACCACGACACCGATGGTGACGGCACCTTTGCGGTAAGCCCGACCGTAACGATTGTCCTGGTCAAGCAGCGCAACGAAATCACCGAAGCGGATGCGGTCAATACCGAACTCACGCACGGCTTCAGGGTCGCTGGTCACGATATCGTAGTCGCCTTTCGCGACGTGCGCCGAGCCGATGCCGGAACCCATGCAGTAGGCCGGAACGAGCGTCGTCACCGGCACTTCGAGCACACCGTCATCGGCGACGGTGATCTTCATTTTCGCCAGCAGCGACGGATCGAGATTAAAGAGCGAAATCTGCGGGAAATCACTCAGCTTGAGTCCCTGACCACGCGATTTCACCATAATGGTATCGCCGTAGGCCATCTTTTCCTTCACTTCACGCGGAAAATCAACGATGATGTGCTCCGAGCCGCCGTGATGGCCAAGCACCACACCAGTCTCGCCTTTGGCTTCGCCGGAGACGATCGTGGCCGTGTTGCCCACGCAGCTCAGCATCTGCACGGTAACATTCGGGTGTTCGTAGGGTTTGTGGGTGTCGGCGGTGCAGCTCACGCCCGGCTCGATGTGGTCGCCCTCCCAGCCGAACGCCGGGTCGCCGACCTGAAGGTTGAGGGTGATACCGCCGATGGAAGGAAGAATAAAGGGCGTGCCCTGGTGATCGACCTCCCAGGTGCCACGAGTGCGGGGCTGACCGGGCTGGCACTGGAGCAGAATTTCGACAAGACGGCTTTCGTTGGTTGCAAGCATAAGAAGCTATTACGAAAAAAGTTGAAAAAGAGGTGCGTCGGAAAAGTACTTTCCGTTCATAGCTCATAATAAATTTAGCTGAACCTTGGTGACGTCGGCAAAAAATCCCACAAAAAAAGAACTTTTTGCCTAAACAAGTACGAGCTTGGCGTATTTACGTGGTATCGCATTTTCCGTTACGAGCTTTTTTTTTAACATTAACATTTAAGCTTTTATGCATAAAGAGATCCTGTCTTCTATTCTGAAATCGCCCTGCTTATATGCCAGACATCAATTTTGACCCTTTACTCAGAAATTTTCGGCGCCTGATGACGCTGGTTCGGGATCGTTTCCACAGGTTCGACTCGACAGCTGTAGCGCGTTTCGTCGCCTTCTTCGCTGGCGGCTTTCTCCTTTTCTCTGCCGGTTATCTTCTCTCGGCATCAGCATCAAAATCCCCAACTTCACCCACCAACCCACTGGTTTCATCTGTACAGGGTCTCTATAAATCTATGGGCTTGGTCAGCGACGACGAACTTGGCCTCGATGACGAGTCTGATCAGGTAACCATCGACGAAGGCGAAAACGGCCTTTCCGAAACAATTGAAAAGAAAACCGTCCAGCGAGGCGACTCCATTTACAATATCCTCAGCGCAGCCGGACTGACCCCTGCAGAAATTCACGAGCTGACCTCACAGCTCAAAGGTGACAAGACAATCCGCGGTTTCCGAGCTGGAAAGAGCTATGAACTTGAAACTGGCAAGGATGGCTCATTCACCCGTTTCACATGGAAGGCAGACCCGACCACGATCATTCACCTGACCAAAAACCAGGAAACTGGAAAGCTTGGAGTCAACAAGGAAATCATCGAGCTCGAAACCCGCATTGCAACCATCGAAGGCACCCTGCACACCTCGCTTGCAAAAGAGTTGAGCAGCAAAAACCGCTCTGGCCTCTCAGCTCAACTCAATCGGATTCTCTCGTCGAAGATCAATTTCAGAAGGGATATTCGCGACGGAACAACCTATAAAATCCTCTATCAGGAGCAGTGGCTCGACGGTCAATTTTCGGGAACCGGCGATATTCTGGCTGTCGAAATCAACACGAGAGGCCGGAAAATCAATGCTTACCAGTTCGAGGATGCCAAAGGCAACAGTGCCTATTACGATGAGAAAGGCCGCGCACTGGCGCAAGCCTCAAAAAGTCTGTACATCACCCCGTGCCGTTACAACCGTATTTCAAGCGGTTTCGGCTATAGAACCCACCCGATCACCCATCGGCGCCAGTTTCACGGCGGTGTCGATCTGGCCGCTCCGACTGGCACACCGGTCAAGGCAGTTGCCGACGGCCGAGTCATTTTCCGCGGACGCAAAGGCAACGCAGGCAATCTGGTCACTATCGCGCATGGCGGTGGAACTCATACCATGTACATGCATCTGAGCCGGTTCGCATCCTCATGCCGTTATGGAAAGTACGTCAAGCAAGGCGACATCATCGGCTATGTCGGCTCCACCGGCAGATCAACCGGACCGCATCTGGATTTCCGGATTATCAAAAACGGCCGTCTGAAAAATCCGATGGTCGCATTGAGGCAGAAAGCTCCGACCCGTTCGCTCTCCAAGAAGGAGCTCCAAGGGTTTATGGCTAAAGTCCAGATGTACCAGAACCAGCTTGAAGGCAAAGGTGTTATGGTGGCTGGCGTATCTAAACAAGGAGAGAACGACGTTCTCTGAGCAAGCACGATACGGCCTCGAAAGCAAGAAACCCCGGTATTCTCAAAGCGTAATGCTTAACGGAATACCGGGGTTTTTCCATCTCCCTGCCACCACCTTTTCATGGGCGTCACTCGTCACGAATCACCTTTCTCGACGCTTTGAGTTCACCTCTCCTTGACTTCTCTTCAAGACGCTTTTTCGTAGCACTTCTGGTTGGGCTGGTAGCCTTGCGCGCCTTTGGCTCGACCAGTACCTTTTTCAACAACTCCTGAAAACGGTCAAGCGCATCCTGACGATTTTTCTCCTGCGAACGAAACCGTTGCGCCCTGATAACGATTATGCCCTCTTTGGAAATTCGTCGATCCCGAAGCTGCATGAGCCGCTCTTTGATGTGATCGGGAAGCGATGAGGCACCAATGTCGAACCGGAGATGAACGGCGGTTTCAACCTTGTTGACGTTCTGACCGCCAGCCCCCTGCGATCGCATGGTTCTGATTTCGATCTCACGCTCATCAACGACGACGCCTCGGGCGATCCGGATCATCGTTGCCCCCTTGCGCTTGATGAGGAAATACCGAAGGCGGCAAGACTTGGAGAGGCAAGCGTGCCATCCCAACTCCGGAACAGAATACTTTCGATGCCCACCGAGGTAGAGAAATCGATATTGAGCTTCCGATCATCGATCAACAGAAATTCAGCGGGATCACGACCGCTCATATCGAGCACGTATCGAAACGCATCGGGAGAACGTTTGAGATAGCCATGCTCGTAAGAAAGCAGGTATCGATCCATGCTTCGTAACAGCGGAAACCGGTCGAGCAGAAAGGCGAAATGGAGCGGATCGGTATCACTCATGATCCAGAGCTCATGATGTCGCCGCAGATGCGCCACCGCCTCTTCACTACCGGGCACAGGGGTGAAGATATCCTGCCAGGCAAGCCGGAGCTGGTGAAGCGGCAGGTCGAGCGTCAGCGGATCATCGACAATCATGTCGAGAAAATCGAACGATGCAATCCGTCCACAATCGTGACGCTCTTTCAGTTCGCCCTGACAGTAGCGCGCCATGAGCTGCGCGACTCCGGACACCGGGTCACGACAGACCGTCTGGCAGAACGGCATGAAATCCACATTGACCAGCACATTGCCAATGTCGAGAAGAATGATGCCCATAACGAAGATTTCATGGATGAATGCCGGGAACAATAAAGCAGACAGTAAAAAGCTGTGCTGGCCAAATCGTGAACGAACCGCTCAGGAGAAGTATAAGGAAACCTGCCTGAAGCGACAACGGAACGAGAGGTGAGCGTTCGCCGCTTCAGCAATTCTGAACGGCCACAAACAGTTCTGCCGGGCTGAAACCCGGCAGAAGAAAAGAGTATCGCGCGATCGGATCATGATCGCAGGCAAATGCAGGCTTACCTGATGCCCCAGAGCTTGATCTTGCGGTCGTCACTGCCGCTGGCGATCATGCGGCCGTCTGGCGAAATATCCACCGACTGCACTTCGAGCGTGTGGCCACGGTAGCAGTGCAGCTCTTTGCCTGCCTTGACGTCCCACAACCTGACCGACTCGTCGTTGGCCGCGCTAGCCGCCTCGGAGCCATCAGGGCTGAAGCAGACGCTGCGCACACCATCTTCATGACCTTCGAGCGTGTGGATGATCTTGCCGCTGGCGGCATCCAGAATCTTGACCTTGGCGTCACGACCGCAGAAAGCGATCAACGAGTCATCAGGGCTGAAGCAGACCGAGTGGGAAAGAGTATCCTGGGTCTGGAAGCTGGCGACATTCTTGCCGCTCTCGACGTCCCAGATACGAACCACAGGTTCCTCACCGCAGGAGACCAGCTTCTTGCCATCATGGCTCCAAGCGACGCATTCGATGTACGATTTATGACCGAGCAGCTTTGCGGTCTCCTTGCCGCTCTCCGTGTCCCAGAGACGAATGGTCGTGTCGCGTGAGCAGGTAGCGAGGGTTTTGCTGTCGGGGCTGAACGCAACCATGCGAACGGCGGTATCGTGGCCTTTGCAGACATACTTGCACTCGCCAGTCGAAGCATCCCAGATCCGGGCGGTGCTATCGGTGCTGCCGCTGGCGAGCAACTTACCGTCACGGCTGTAATCGATACACTCAACCCAGGTTTCATGCCCTTTCATGGTATGGATCGACGTACCCGCCTCAACATCCCAGAGCATCACCAGTTCATCGAAACCGCCGCTCACCAGCTTTTTGCCATCAGGACTGAATTTGACGCCGAGCACGCGGTCGAGATGCCCCTCCATGGTCTTGATGAGATTGACATCCTCCCTGACCGTCGGACGTTTGAGCTCTTCTTCCTTTTTGCCGAAAATTTTAGACAGGAACCCCATGAGCGTATGATCGTTTTTGAGATTGCCGCGCCCCAGCCCGAAGCTCAGAAACGCAGAAAAAATTGTTTGATAATATAAGAAAAATTTATCCGGTTACGCCACCATCCGCACGCCCCGAAACTGGATAGCGACGCGCTTTCCATTGAGGCCCGGGCCCGAAAACAGTGAGTCGAAACGAGTTAAGCGCAATCAGGATCAGCATCACCTGTGAAAATGCGTGTAACATCGCCGACCACAACGGCTGCCGAAACCTGACGGCGATGAACACCCTCACCAGCACGGCAATGGCGATCTGTGCCAATGGCAGCCAGAAAAGGCTCAAAGAGCGGTCACCATGCAGCACTGCCGTCAGCAGAAAGCCATACGGAGCGAGGTAGAGCAGCGTGACCAGCCAAATCAGGACGAACAGTCCGGCGGCGTTGTTGCCGAGCCCGGCGAAAAGGTTCTTGGAAAAACCGCTCCAGACCTCTGCAAATCCGTGATACATGCGGCACCAGACCGCATCGGTGCCATTGAAAGCCGCAACCTTGCCTCCGGCGCGCTTGACCGCCTTGCAAAGCCCGACGTCCTCCACCAGATTGCTGCACACAGAGCGATGTCCACCGATCCGCTCGTAGGCCTCTCGACGAAACAGCATGAACTGGCCGATAGCGTAGCAGAACGCCGGCGAAGGGCTCCGGCTAACCAGCGCAATCGGCAAATAGCTGAAAAGGATGTGATAGACCAGCGGCACGATGAGTTTTTCCCAGAAGCTGCGAACCTCCTGCGCGGGCGTGAGCGAAAGCATGTCCGCACCGCTCCTCTGCATAGCCTCGACTGCCCGAGCGACAGCATCGGGCTGGTGGCGCGTGTCAGCATCGGTAAAAAGCAGCAGTTCGCCCGAAGCGTAACCGGCAAGCTGCTGACAGGCCCACGCCTTGCCGTGCCAGCCCGCAGGCAACTCAGTGCCCTCGACAATGCGCAATTTCGATCCACCCGCCCCACCGGCGAGCTCGCGCAAAGCTGGAAGTGTGGCGTCGGTGGACTGGTCATCGAGCACGATCACCTCGAAATCCGGATAGCGCTGAGCGAGCAGCGACGAAACGCATGCTGTGATGTTCATCTCCTCGTTCCGCGCAGGCACCAGCAGCGACACCTTCGGCCGATACGTTTCACTCCCCGTGGTAGATGGCAAAGAGCCAAGATCGATAAAATTCTTCAGCACGATGCCGAAAAACACCAGCAGGCTGCCGAGAATAAAGAGCTGATAAAAAATCATGGCAAAGAAAAGGCCGCCCCAGGCGGCCTTAACAGTTACGTAAATGGTCAGGTGACTTAAAGGCGTGAACAGGCTTAAACGTTCTTTAGTGTTGTACTTCTCCTTGCCCCTGAAACCCCAGAATCGAAATCAATCGATCAGTTTGTTGATGTCGTACTCGAAAATACCCTCGGCGCCAGCACGCTTGAGATCGGGAATCAGGTGGCGCACGACTTTCTCGTCAACGATCACTTCGATCGCAACCCATGCGTTGTCAGCCAGATCGGAAATAGTCGGCTGACGCAGAGCCGGAATGCTCTCGATAAGCTTGTTGAGCCCGGCTTTCGGTGCGTTCATCTTGAGGCCGACCTTGCCCTGGGCGTTGATCGCACCCTGAAGCAGCATGGCCATATTTTCGATCTTCTCGCGCTTCCACGGGTTTTCCCACGAAGCCTTGTTGGCGATGAGCTTGGTGTTGGATTCGAGAATCGTCTCGACGATACGAAGCTTGTTGGCGCGCAGCGAAGAGCCGGTCTCGGTCACCTCGACAATCGCGTCGGCCAGCTCCGGCGGCTTAACCTCAGTCGCGCCCCAGCTGAACTCGACCGATGCGTTCACGCCATTCCTGGCCAGATATTTTTTGGTGATGTTCACCACTTCAGTGGCGATGTGCTTGCCTTCGAGATCCCTGACTGACTGGATCGGTGAGCTTTCAGGCACGGCAAGTACCCAGCGTACCGGGCGCATGGAAGCTTTGGAATAGACCAGATCGGCCACTTCGACCACATCGGCATCGGTTTCGATGATCCAGTCCTTGCCAGTCAAGCCGGCATCAAATGCACCCTGCGAAACGTAGCGGGCCATCTCCTGGGCACGGATCAGAATCGCTTCCAGCTCATCGTCGTCGATGGACGGAAAGTACGAACGGCTCTGGACGGAAAAATGAAACCCGGCGTTGGCGAAAAGTTCGAGAGTTGAGTCCTGGAGACTGCCTTTGGGCAGGCCCAGCTTAAGAACGTTGTTGCTGTTGCTCATGATACGTGAAAAATGATTGATTGACTTAGAGCTTGATGAGCCGGAACTCTCCCTGCTCATAAACGCCGTACTGATAGCGCCCCTCGATCCAGGAGCCAAGATTGACATAAGTGCTATCCGACTCGTGGACGCTCTGGATACGCTCCGCATGGTTATGACCGCACACAAAATAATCAAAATCGCGCTCCATAGCCAACGAAGTGGCAAAATCGATCAATCGTGTCGATTCGACGCGCATGTCGCTCTTTTTATGCTTGCGGCTGAGACGGGAAAACCACCGCATCAGGGCGGTCGAAAGATCGGAATGGAAGCCGGTCAGCAAGCCGAGATTGAAACGGTTCCGGACAAAGCGCGCGAACAGCTTGTAGCCGGTATCACCCTCGCCCAGCCCGTCGCCATGCGCCATAAGAAAAGTACGACCGTCGTGCTGCACCTCGTGGATGCCGTACAGCGTGCGCACGCCCAGCTCATCGTCAAAAAAGCTCCCGAGGTAGAAGTCATGATTCCCGGCAAGCCAGGTCACCGGCACTCCGCTGCGCACCAGCCCGGAAAGCATGCAGAAAAAACGGGTGAACCCTTTGGGAATGACATGGCGGAACTCCATCCAGTAGTCGAGAATGTCGCCAAGCAGGAAAAGCGAGCCACCGTTATCGGCGATGATGGAGAAAAGCGTTTCGAGTCGTTCGAGCTTCTCCGCCTCGGCATGCGACTCTTGCAGGCCGAGATGAAGATCGCTGACGAAATAAAGTCCGGACATTAATCGAAAAGGCGGTTCAGGAGAAAAGCGCCAGGGAGAGCGCAATCACCGTTACAGGGATGAGGATGTTGTCCACCTCTTTCGGGCTTGCCCCCTCCACAACCGTTGCGGCAAGCGCGATCAGAGCGATCTTGCCGGGGTTGTACGCTTCCGGCACGATGAGCTGGATGAAGAACAGGCCAGCAAGAAAAGCCCCGGCAAAAAACGCAATGCTACCCTCGACAGTCTTGTTGCTTAAAATGCGATACTGCATTTTACCGAGCTTCGTGCCCACGATGGGCGCAAGTCCATCGCCCCAGCCGAGCATCGCCATTGCAAGTACCCCGGCAGTCTGCTTGTAGAACAGCGTGCCGCAGATCATGGCCACGACCACGAAATAGAGCGTCCCCTTGAGCAGCTCGCGCTTGTCGCCAGTGCGGGTCATGGTTTTGACCGCCTGGTCGTCATCGGCAGCGAACAGCCCCTTCTGCACCAGCAGCACCGTCCAGATGGCAAAAACAGATATGTTCAGATACTGCGACCAGCCGCCGTCCTGAAACAACGGCAGAAACACGATAACCGAACCGGCGCAGATATGGGTGATCTTGCGACTGATGTCGCGCGACAGGCCGTGATTGGTGACCAGCCAGTCCATCAGCGGCGGCACGCTGAACACATAGACGAGCGTGAGCAACGCGGCAAGCGCGTTATGCCAGACCACCGGCAGGGAGAAAAACGTTGTTGCTATGATTGCCATGGCGATTCCGGATTATGGAATTAACTGAAGAGATGGTTTGGGAGTCAGCATCTGCTCCGTCATATCGTCATCGTTTATGCGTCCGGGTTGCATCGTAGCCAGGCAGAAAAAAACCACGAAAGAGGTGCCGCCTGCATCACTCAAAAACAGTTACATGTACTTCATTCCCACCAGCGCGGCGGCAAACATCTGGTTGGTCAGGAACAGAATATTGTTGACCACCTGGAACCGCAGGAACGCATTGTGCTCCTGCACCTCGCTCTTGCCGATGGCGTTGCCGAAGCCGTCGTCGACCGCATGCTGTACCAAAGTGATGCCCGATTTGGGGTCGCGGTAGATCGGAATCTGGACGATAATGTTCAGCACAAGGCCAACAACAACACAGTACACCAGAATCGGGAATTGCGTTATTTGCGGATTGCTTCTTGCCCAATCCCAGGCAAGCCACGCAAACACGGCAAAGACCAAGTCGATGATGATGAAGGCCACAAGGAAAGTATTCTTCGCACCAATCATGACCGTCAGGGACTTCATTCCCCCCTTGGCGTCACCCTCCTGCGATTTGAAGTCGTTCATGACGATGAGTGCGATGGCCATAAAAAAGTTAAGTCCCGCCAGCCACAGCACCTCGGGGCGGATGTCGCTAAAAAGCGCATTTGCCGACAGATAAGTGATGAACCCATAGGAGAATCCGACCGCAGGGCCGGAGAAGAAGATGTTTTTCTTGAGCTTGAAAGGCGGCGCAGAATAGAGATAGCCAATCACCAGACCGGCCAGAAGCGAACCCACGAAAATCATTCCGCGTTCGCCGCCGATACTTGTGCCAATCCAGCTGCTCAACGCAACCGCGATAACAAGCACGATGCTCCAGTTCCAGATCGCCTCTTTTTCCGAAAGCCTTCCGGATGGAATCGGACGGGTCGGCTCGTTGACGCGGTCGAGCTCGAGGTCGTAGTAGTCGTTCACCGACTGGCTGAAGCCTGTGCCCAGCGGACCGTAGAGGAGAAAGAGCGCAGCAAGCAGGAGGTAGTCATGTACGGTCGGCTGCATGGATCCCGAAGCCATAACTCCCCCGGCAAGGCAGGGAAACACGCTGATCCAGGTGACCGGATCGAGAAGTTCGAGATGAGCTTTTACTTTATCGACAAATCCTCGGCTTTCGACTGACATGATTGGTGATCTATGGAAAACGGCTGCCTGCCGGTTAAAAATAACTGCATGAACCGGTTCTCGCCGTTCTCTGAGACATGGCGGGAGGTATCCGGAATTGTAAGGTGAATTTACGAATCCCTTTTATAATAAAAACATCATATCGGGAACAATTATGGATGCAGCCCGATACGATGCAGCCTCAAGGTCATCAACCGATGCTGGAAACTACCCTGTTTTGACGATTTTAGGGATTGGAAGGTTGGACAAGAGCCTCACCGGAGAGCGTGGCCGATGTAGCCGCAGTAATTCTGACTGGCACCAGATCACCCGGCATGAAATGCTCCCGGCTGAACACCACGGCCCGGTTTTCGCTGGTGCGCCCCATGAGTTGCGATGCGGAGCGCTTGCTTTCGGCTTCGGCAAGCACCTCGACCACCTTGCCGATCTCCCGCTGGTAAAGCTCACGAGACATCGCGGTCTGCAAATCAATGATCTCCTGAAGCCGCGCCTTCTTGACCGCTTCAGGCACATCGTCGGGGAGATTCCGCGCCGCCCAGGTGCCCGGACGCACCGAGTAGTAGAACATGAACGCCGTATCGTAGCCGACCGCCTCCATCAGCGAAAGAGTCTCGCGGTGATCCACCTCTGTCTCGGTGCAGAATCCGGCGATCAGGTCGGTGGTGATGGCCACGCCAGGCACAAGCTCTCGGATCATGGCGATTTTGTCGAGATACTCCTCGCGGGTGTGACCGCGCTTCATCAGATCGAGCATCCGCGACGAGCCGGACTGCACGGGAAGATGGATGTGCTTGCAGAGGTTCGGCCGCTCGCCGATCACCCGCACGAGCGATTCGGAGATGTCCTTGGGGTGCGAGGTGGTGAAGCGGATGCGCATCGACGGCGCAGCGTGGCTCACCCCTTCGAGCAGCCCGGCAAAGTCGAGCGACTTGTCGGCATCGCACCACGAGTTGACGTTCTGGCCGAGCAGCGTCACTTCGCGGTAGCCCGCTTGTTCCAGAGCAGCAACCTCGGCGATGACCCGGTCGAACGCTACGCTGCGCTCGCGCCCGCGCGTCACCGGCACCACACAGAAGGCGCAGTGATTGTTGCAGCCGCGCATGACCGGCAGAAAGGTGCTGACGCGGTTGGCGCGAATCGGATCGATGCCCGCGTAGGTCTCCTGCTGGTCGTAGTCGATGAACGCTCGGCGCTGCTCCCCCTCACGCACGCTGCGGACGATGCCGCACAGGTCGCGGTAGTTGTCGGGGCCGACAATGAAATCCACGAACGGAAAGTCACCGAAAAGCTGCTCGCGCTCGTACTGCGGCACGCAGCCGAGAAGGCCGACGACGAGACCCTTCCGCCGCCGCTTCATCCCCTTGAGATGGCTGAGCACGTTCCCTGCGCGATCCACCGCGTTGGCCCGCACGGCGCAGGTGTTGAGCAGCACCATGTCCGCCGTGCCTTCATCCTCAGCCGGCGCAAAACCGCCCTCGACGAGAATCGCCGTGACGATCTCCGTGTCAGCCATGTTCATCTGGCAACCGAAAGTGTGGATGAAAAAGGTTGGTGACATGTTCTTCACTCGTTGATCAAAGGGTAGATGACTATAACGGGAAGAGGCGCGCCTCGTGAATTGCCCGGAAAACCGGGTGCATCACGAAGCACGCTCTCCGTCAAAGGAACTGAAAATCGATGCTGATTCCGACAGAATCAGTCAGGCTCCGAAGTGCAGGTGGATGAATTTCTGCATTTCGGCTTCGGCCTCATCCTTGCACTGCCCGCACACGGTGCCGAGCTTGGTGTGCTCCTGAAGCTCGTAGTAGCTGCGAGCGCCTTCGAGCACCGCCTCTTCGATGTCGTGGTCGGTGATGCTCATGCACTGGCAGATGGTCTTGGCCTGCTCCTTTTTAACGCGATCCTCCATGCCATTGCGCGTATAGTAGTCGTTGATCGCCGCACGCAACGCCTTGTCGCCAAGCACCGAGCAGTGGATCTTGTTCTCCGGCAGACCACCGAGCTCCTTGGTCACATCCTTCGGCGACACGGCGAACGCCTCTTCGAGGGTCATGCCCTTGACCATTTCGGACAGCACGGAGGTGCTGGCGATGGCGCTGGCACAGCCGTAGGTTTTCCACTGGCAGTCGTTGATCTTTTCGGTCTCCTTGTCCACCTTGATGACCACCATCATCTGGTCACCACACTGGAGGTTGCCCTCCATGCCGACACCGTCGAACTCACTGGTGTCGTTACCCTGAAGAATATTTTTCGGACTTTCGAAATGCTCCTTGAGCTTTTCCGTATATGCCCATTCACCTGATTGCAGCATGAGCGCCTCCTTTATTAGATATAAGCTGTTGACATGTTTCTGATTCGTTCGATGACGCCCGGCAGGACGTCAAGCATGTATTCGACCTCTTCGACGGTGGTCGAACGGCCCATGCTGATGCGGATGGAGCCGTGCGCCCGCTCGGCATCGACGCCCGTGGCAAGCAGCACGTGCGACGGATCGAGCGAGCCGGACGCGCAGGCCGACCCGGTCGAGACCGCGATACCGGCAAGGTCGAGATAAAGTAATATGGACTCGCCCTCCGCGCCGGGGAACGACACGTTGAGCGTGTTTGGCATCGAGTCGGTCGGATGGCCGTTGAACTGTGCGTCTTCGATGCGCTCCGAAATGCCCTTGCGCAGCATCTCGCGGAACCCGAGCAGCCGTTCGGCTTCGGCCTCCATCTCGGCCTTGCGCATATCCACGGCCATCGCCAGGCCCATGATGCCGAGCGTGTTTTCGGTACCTGCGCGGCGCCCCTTCTCCTGATGTCCGCCCCGGATGAAGGGGCAGTACGGGGTTTTCTTGCGCACGTACAGCGCGCCAATGCCCTTCGGCCCGTAAATCTTGTGCGCGGAAATGGTCAGGAAATCGACGCCGAGCTCGTTCACATCGACCGGAATTTTGCCGAACGCCTGTACGGCGTCGGTGTGCATAAGCGCTCCGTACTGGTGAGCGAGTTTGGTAATTGCCGGAATATCCTGCAGCGTGCCGATCTCGTTGTTGGCCATCATCACCGAAACGAGACCAACGCCACCCGATTTCAGGAACTCTTCGAGCTGCCCGAGATCGATCTTGCCGTAAGCGTCAACGTCAAGATAACTCACATCGACACCGCGATGTGCCAGGCACCCGGAGGTTTCCAGAACACAGGGATGCTCGATGCGGCTGGTCACGATCTTCGGCTTCATGCCCGGAAAGCACTGGCTTGTGCCACACGCGAACAGCGAAAGGACAGTGTTGTTGCCCTCCGAGCCGCTGCCGGTAAACACAATCTCCTCGGCCTCAGCGCCCATGAACGCCGCCACGCGGTGACGAGCATCCTCGACGTTGGCCCGCGCCTCACGCCCGAAAGCGTGCATGCTCGACGGGTTGCCGAACATCTCCATCGCAGCCACCATCTCTTTTTTTACTTCAGGATGCAGTGGCGTGGTGGCATTATGATCAAAATATACAGGTCTTGATGGCTTCATTGCTTTCTGAATTTCGGTGAAACTTGTATCGAGCAGGACAAATATAAGGTTATTACCGGCACCAGTGAAAAATTATTGCCTTTGCCGAACTCAAAGCGATAGGGCTTTTGACAAACAACCGGTCTCGTTGAAAAACCATCCCGAAAAAGCTTGTCCCTCATCTCAAAATATATAGGACAAAAGTAGTCTTATTTTATCCAAGAAGCAAATGCATAAAGCAAAAACAGGGATTTTCATACTTCCTGTACGGCGGGAGGGAAGAGTCTCGCAACCATGGCGCCGGAAAAATCAGCGCAGCAGCAGTACGGCCAGAGCCACCAGCGCCAGAGCTAGCGCCGTTCCGGCAACGATCAGCACGGTGACGCGCTTTGAGCCGGACGCATTCAGCGACTTGCCGACACCGGCAGACTGTTCGGCTGGTGCGGGTTTCGTAGAAAACCGGGAATCCGGAATACCGAGCTCTTTCCGACACGCCTCCAGTTGCTCTTCGCTGGCAACGCCAAGCTCTCCGGCATATTTGCGGAGGTGGGAATACACGTAGAGCGGAGGAAGAAACGAAAAATCCCCTGCCTCAAGCTTTTCAATATGAGCACTGCGAACATTGACAAGCCGCTCTATGTCATCGACCGACAGATCCCTCTGAAGTCGAGCCTGTCGGAGTGACCTGGCAAGCTGCTCAAGCGCACTTTGAGTCGGATTCTCGTCCGGCATTGGCGGAGGAGGGAGTTATAATGACAAAAACTTCAGCAGTGAATTTCTTAATTTAAAAAAAAACAATGCTTTGGCACAAGAATAAGAGTCGGTATACCTCAAAAAAGTCCGTCAATTACAGCAACGAAAGAGCAAAAAACACTACGGTTACCACCAGCCTTTTGCGCTGTAAGACCATCTATTTGTGGAGGGGTGAAGCACTTTAACAACAGCGTAACAAGAATTCGAACACCTGTCAGGGCAAAACGTTTTGGACGTCAGCCCCTCCATAACCAAGGGGAAAAAGTGCCGATAACCCACGCTTCGGCAAGCTTAATCAACACCGTACGCGCCGATCCAGAACCATACCTGGCCGTTCTCGGTATTGTCACCATCAGCAAACAGCTTCAAAAAACCAGCGGCGGATCGATTGGCGGCTGGCGCTTTTTCAAGAGCTGTTTTCAGGCGCTCTATTTCACGATCTGAAAGCGGTTTCCAGAAAAGAATCACCTGATCACCCGGATGGAAAAGCTTGTGGATTTGAGCGTTTTCTATCCTGTTTGCATTAAAAAACTCGATCCCTGCCACAGCATCCTGCTTACCATCAGCAGGCTTGGCGCTGACCGCTTCGTTCGGTGAAATCAGGTAGGTGACTTGACGACCGCGGCCGAGCAACTCATCGCGGCCAAGCAGATGGAACGGCTGCGGCTGCTCACTGACGAAAATCAGATGGCGGTAGGAGGCAAGCCTGGTGCTCATGGTTTTCAACAGCGAATCGGTCAACCAGATGCGCCCCTGATCGGACAGAAGCCTGGAGTCCTTGCTGATTCCGATGGTTCGAACGCGTCGTTGCAATGCGCCAAACTGCGCTTTCAGTTCGTCAGCCGTTACCGGCGATGTCTCGATCTGCATTTCCCGGTTGCTGACCATGATTGCCGTCGTGCTCGAATCCCCGGCAAAAAACCTGACCAGCGCCTCGTCGGGCTGAAGCCTTTGGCGCAGGGTGTTCAGGGTGAGCGGCTCCGATTGCAGATTCGAAGCCACATGGCTGTCAATCTTCGAGACTTCGGCAAGCAGCTCGATCAGCCGCCCCTGCTTTTCGGTGATCGACTTGTCAATAAGGGCTGCATAACGGAACCCTTCTCCCTGCTCGTTCATGTCGATTTTTCGCTGGAGCAGCCCCGAAATATCAGTCGTCACGCTGATAATTTCGTTCTGCAAAGCCTCATGCCCGGCCGGCAGGCGGAATTCGGAAATCGCGGCCTGCATGCGGGAGCGGGTTTCAAGAGCATCATCCTGACCGCTGACATCGAACAGTTCGACAAAGCGGCCGCTGGCAATCAGGAGATCATCGAGCTGGCGTGTGGCCTCCCTGACCATCTTCAGATAGCCGGTCGCAGTGGCCGGAATGCCGTAATACTGGCTGGTGGTCAGCGCACTGCGCAGCGCCGTGATGCGCTCGGCCGGGGTTAGCTCTTCGCAGGTGCCAAGCTTGCACAGGGCTGCGGCTTTGGCATACTGCATGTTTTTCGATCCGAAATAGGCGATGACATTGCGGTAGGTGTCGGGCTTGCGCACGATGACCGCATTGGATTCGTATTGGAGAATCGGCACAAGCCTCGACAATCCTTTCTCCTGAGCGATCGCCAGCGCACGGAACAGCAGATAGCTGGCATTCCGCTGCTGCGATTCAAGCTGCAGAAGGCTCTTGGCGGCAATGCGCAACGAGCGGATTTTCACCATGGGGGTTGCATTCATTCTCATCACCTTCGCCGATACGGCAGCAATTTGAGCTGCATAATGCTCCGGGTTGTCCGGCGCGGTGGCGGGAGCAACAAGGGCGCAATCGAGCAGTCCGGAGAGGGCGGCCATTCTGACAGACGGATCGCCGGACGCCGACAATTTCTGATACCATTGCGATGCCTCATCGATCTTACCGGCCTTGAACCGGTACACCGCGGTTTGGTAACGCTGCCACTGGTCGGCACTGCCGAGAGATTCCATGATCGATGCCGCCTTGCCGTAACGGCCAAGTTCAGCATACATCTGCGCCGTGTCCAGCCCAGCGGCCGTGCGCAGGGAGTCGCTAAGCTTTCCTGCCGCAGCATGGGCTTCAATACTCTGCCAGGTAGTGAACGCCGCCTGGTAACGACCGGTCAGGAACTCGATGCGCCCTTTCCGGCACAACGCTTCGAGCGCCTCCGCACTGAAGCCCTTCAGCGTATCAGCAGCCAGCCCGCGGTTATAGTAATCAAGCGCTTCCGAATAGTTTTTCCGGCCTTCAAGGCGTTGAGCCTCCTCGTACAGGGCTGAAGGTTTGGGTTCGGACTCCTGCTGATCACAGGCTGCGAGAGAAAGAGTAAAGAACGCAAACAGCAAAGTGAGACGAAAAGAGAAGTGACGCTGTTTCATGGCTGGGCCTGCCGGTAATGGTTTGAGCTGCCTCCCTCTGCGCGTCTCGATTGCAACGCAAAGGCAAGAAAGTTGTATAAGAAGAAAACACGGAAAAACACTCGTTGTCATGGTGATGTTACACATAATATACCCTCCGGTCAAGCCGGCAGTCATAAAGATCATGGCGCGTGTTTATCTGCACAAAAACCGGCCACGACCGGGACAGGCTGACCGGTTTTGCGCAAAGGACATCGCCCTGAAAAAAGAAGCCTGAACGTTCAGGCATGCAGACTGGTTATAGTGTTGAAAGTTCTGCTCTTACGACATGACAACTCCCCGATACGATGTTGTTCGACATTGACGGGAAGAATCATTTCACCGTTAACCAATGAATGCCTACAGCGCCGAAGCGATCGTTATTCTGCTTCTGATCCTTTTCAACGGAGCCCTTTCGTTGTCGGAGTTCGCCATCATTTCATCCAGTCCGGCGCGACTTCGCGAGCTTCTTGCGGCTGGCTATCCGACAGCACAGCGCGTGCTCCAGCTGCTCGACAACGCCAGCGAGCTGCTCTCCTCCATGAAAGCCGCCATCACCCTCATCAGCATCACGACGGGCGTACTCGGCGGCCTGTTTTTTTCCGAAGCCTTCGCTACACTCCTGGCCAAGACGACCCTTCCCGCAGCTTACCACCTGCCGATCGCACTCACCGTGGTGACTCTGTCGCTGAGCTACCTAAGCCTGGTGTTCGGCTCGCTGCTTCCGAAAAAGATCGCCCTTCGCCATCCCGAAACCATCGCCCTCAAGGTTACCGGCGCAATGGATCTGCTCTTGACCCTCAGCGCCCCGGCGGTGTTTCTGGCCAGAGCTTCGACACGACTGCTCCTCAGAATACTCGGCATCGACACGGCCGAAAAACCGTCCGTCAGCGACGAGGACGTAATGCTCATGATCCGCAAGGGTACAAAGAAAGGGGTGTTCGAATCGGTTGAGTACGACATGATCGAGCGCATTTTCCGGATGAGCGACAAGCGGGCCAGCGCCATCATGACGCCCCGCACCGAAATCGAATGGCTCGATCTGGAGCTGCCCGAAGCCGAGCTGATCAACCGCATCAAGGCCAGCGGGCGCTCGCGCTTTCCGGTCGCCGAAGGCAGCCTTGACGAGCTGCTCGGCGTGGTTCGCTCGCTCGATCTGGTCAACTTCCGCCTCTCCGGCAACGGCAGCATCAAAACCGCAATCCGCAACTCGATGAAGGTGCCGCTTTTCGTACCCGAATCGGTACCGGCTTTCCAGGTGCTTGAAATCTTCAAAAAGAACCGCGCGCACATGGCCATCATCATCGACGAACACGGTTCGGTGCAGGGAGCGATCACACTGACCGACGTGCTGGAAAGCATCGTCGGCGACGTTCCGGCAGACGACCCGGCCATCATCGACCGGCGGATCGTGCAGAGAAGCCAGCGCACCTGGATCGTTGACGGCATGTTGCCGGTCGATGAGTTCATTTCAGCGTTCAGGCTCGATGCCGACAATTTTTTCGACCAGAACGAGCCGAATTACGACACCATGAGCGGCTTCATGATGACCCGGCTCGGAGAGGTGCCATCGGTTTCCGACACAATCGAATGGAAAGGCATCACGTTCAGGGTCATCAAAATGAACGGAAAGCGCGTGGGGCGCATTCTTGTAAAAATGAATGAGAAAAACGCCGCAAACATAACGGAAAAAGAGAGAACATCATGATTGAAAAAGGCAAGCAAGCTCCGGAGTTTTCGCTGCCGGACGCTCAAGGAAAGATGGTTTCCCTGTCGGAATTTAAGGGCAAAAAGGTGCTGCTGATTTTCTACCCTGGGGACGACACTCCGGTCTGCACCGCTCAGCTGTGCGACTACCGCAACAATGTGACGCAGTTCACCCAGCGGGGCATCGAGGTCATCGGCATCAGCGGCGACAGCCCGGAGTCGCACAGGCAGTTCGCCGAAAAGCACGAGCTTCCATTCCTGCTGCTGAGCGACGAGGCCCATTCGGCTGCAAAGGCCTACGACGCGCTCGGGTTCCTCGGCATGTCGCAACGAGCCTATGTGCTGATCGACGAACAGGGCACGGTACTACTGGCCTACAGCGACTTTCTGCCGATCACCTACCAGCCCATGAAAGATCTGCTCGCCCGCATCGACGAGTCTTGAGGTACGGGGCGGCAGAACGCGCGTTGCCTGAATCCGAATCTTTTTTGTATCTTCGCGAGCAGCCTTTTCAGAGCACTTTGACAACGTGCCATGCTCCCGCTGTTGCGGGGCGACAGGTTTTTCAAACGCCTTTCAGCAATACAAAATACAGACCTCCACAATGGAACGTACCCTTACCATCCTTAAGCCTGACTGCGTGCGCAAGCAGCTCATCGGCGCCGTGACCGACAAAATCGAACGCGCCGGTTTCCGCATCGTGGCGATGAAGAAAACCCGCCTCACCAAAGAGACTGCCGGCGCATTTTATGCCGTGCACAAAGAGCGCCCGTTCTACGGCGAGCTGGTCGAGTTCATGTCCTCCGGCCCGTGCGTGCCGATGATTCTCGAAAAAGAGAATGCCGTCGCAGACTTCCGCACGCTGATCGGCGCGACCGATCCGGCTGAAGCCGCAGAGGGCACCGTCCGCAAGCTCTACGCCGACAGCAAGGGCGAAAACATCGTCCACGGCTCGGACTCTGCCGAGAACGCAGCCATCGAGGGTGCGTTCTTCTTCGCCGCCGAAGAGGTCGTGAGAGTTGACTGATTGAACTTCCGCAGCAACCGGACTTCATAAAAAAAAGCCGACCTGGACAGAACCGGATCGGCTTTTTTTATTGCTTTTCAGATATGTCCGTCAACGATCTTAAGGCGTCGAACCATCGCCTCCAGCCGCCTGACCGGCTGAATGCCCTTCCACAAGCGGCTCGCTGAAGGTCTCTCCGTAAATATCCCACACCGTCACGAAGAGGGCCGCCACGACCGGCCCGATGATGAAGCCGGGCAGGCCGAACATGCCGATACCGCCGAGTGTGCCGAAAAAGATGAACAGCTCGTGCATGCTGGTATCGCGGCCAACCAGAATCGGACGCATCACATTGTCGATCTGCCCGACCACAATGCTGCAGAACAGGAGCAAGCCGATCGCCTCCACGTAGTTGCCCGAAAACGCCTGGATGATCACCGCCGGCACCCAGATCAGCGGCGAACCGATGAGCGGCAGAATCGAGAGCATCGCCATGATAGCGCCCCAGAACACAGCATTTTCGATACCTGCAACATGGAACGCCAAGCCGGCAAGACTGCCCTGCACCACGGCAATGATCAGCGAACCTTTCAGCGAAGCCCTAGTCACCGAAACGAAACGGTCGAGCAAACGCTTCTGATCATTCTCGGCCAGAGGGAGATAGTTCTGGATTTTTGCCATGAGCGTGTGACCGTCTCTGAGCAGAAAGAACATCGTGTACCAGAAGATGATGAAGAGCGCTATATCATAAAGTGCCGACCAGGTAAACGCTGAAAAGCTGCTGATAACCGTCGTACCGAGATTACCGAGAACTTCAGCGATTCGCCCGAGAATCAGGTCGCTATATTTTTCAATGTCATGGTAAAAGGGCAGGCCCGAAATAAGACTCGGCAAAGCTTCGGGATCCTGAAGCTGATCGCGCACCAGCGGGATGACCGTCTTGCTCAAAGAAATCGCCTGTCCCACCACGATGGAAAAAACAGCTACCAGCGGCATAAACACGATCAGGAAAAAAATGGTGAGCGTCAGGATGGCGCTAAGACTTCGGCGTTCGCCCGACAGCGAAAGGAAGCGGCTGAACAGAGGATAAGCCAGGCCGGCGAAGATACCTGCCAGTAGAATGGTCACCAGAAAGTGACGGATCATGGCAAGAAAAAGCGCAGAAATCAACAATGCCGCCACAAGGACGACGATTTTGTTGAATTGCGGTGTATTCACCCGTGACATAGCGTTGCAACTGGTTCAGAAGTCATCTCCGGTCATCTGGAATCGTCTTCAATGTACACAGCCGCCGCCATTGTGCAAAAAGAGAGGAACGCCTCAGAGCTGCCGGGCGCCGGGCAGGCCAAGAAGTGCAGCCCGAACCAGCGCCACCGCGAACACCCCGGCGGTTTCGGCCCTGAGCACCGAGGCGCCGAAGGAGACTGGCCTGACGCCGGACTGCGCGGCAGCGGCAATTTCCGCTTCGCTGAAGCCTCCTTCCGGACCGATGAAAAACAGCACGCACTGCCCGGCCGGTTCGAAAGGCCCGAATGCCTCTTCCGACTCGTGGGCGATCAGCCGGAGGTCGTAGCCTTCAAGCTGAAGCGCCTCCTGAAACGAGCACGGCGTGCTCAGCTCGGGCAGGTAATACCGGCGGCTCTGACGGGCGGCCGAATGCACGATGTTGCGCCACCGCTCGGCTTTACGGTCAATTTTTTTGAGATCGGGGGTTGAAACCGTTCGCTGTGTGATGATGGGAATGATGCGGTCGATGCCCAGCTCGGTCGCTTTTTCAAGAAAGAAATCGAAGCGCTGGGGGGCTTTCAGAAGCGACATGGCCACCGACACGCGCGTCTCCGGCGGCGGCACGCGGCGCGGGTTACGGATCGAGCCTTGCAGCTCGCTCTTGCCGATTGACTCGACCACCAGCTCTGCTGAAAGCCCCGCGCCGTCGGTCACAGGCACCGTGTCGCCTTCGCGGCAGCGCAGCACGCGCGCGAGGTGGTGAAACTCCTCTCCACCGATCGAGGCACGCCCGCGGTCGAGATCGAGCTGATGCGGAAGTACGTAAAACAGATCCATGAAGCGCTACTCTTTTTCTTCTGTAACGGCCACGACCGCAAACGCCACTTCGTCCACACCAGCCTCCTTGAGCGCCGAGGCTGCGGCCACCATAGTAGCTCCGGTCGTCAGCACATCGTCGACCAGCACGACCCTGCCGCTGATCCGGTGGGAATTGCGAGTAACCGGTCGGAACACACCTGCCATGTTTTTTCTGCGTTCGGTAATGCCCAGGCCGGTCTGCGATCCGGTGTAAGCGCTCCGCTCGATGGAATCTTCCACGACCGGCAGATCGAGCACCTCGGCCATGCCGGAGGCAATCGCTTCGGACTGGTTATAGCTTCGTTCGATCCGCTTGAGTGGATGCAGCGGCACCGGCACGATCGCCTCCACCTCACCCGCCCCTCCGGCGGATTGGACAAGCTCGCCGAGCCACCTGCCGAACAGACGCCCGAGTGGAAACAAGCCCTCGTACTTCATGGCGTGCAGCGCATCGTGCAGGGCGCCGTTGCTCCTGTAAGGATAGAGGCTCCAGGCGGCGGATGGAATGGCGCCGAGGCCGAAATGGGAATTGACGCTCCTGATCACGGCCTGCCCGCCTGCCAGAGGATTGGGAAAAGGGGCGAAATCAGTGAGGCATGCTGAACAAAGCTGCTGCTCCGGCGCGGTGAGCGTTTTACGACACACCACGCAAACCTGTGGAAAGAGCAGATGCGTGAGCCCCTCAAGCGGACGCGCAAGTGTTCCAAGCGATTGCGCGAGTGAACCAAGCGGACGCGAGAGAGCACCAAACGAATGCGCTAGCCTCTCAATCATCGCTCCTGAGCGGCTTGCCGGAAGCGAAGCAGAGCGCGGCAGCGCCATACATCCCGGCTTTGTTGCCAAGCCTGGCCGGAACGATCTCCAGTCCGTCGTGCATCGATGGCAAAGTGGAGCGGTGCAGCTGCATCAGGGCTGGCTCGAAAATCAGCTCCCCAGCCGCCGAAATGCCGCCACCAATCACGAACTTCCGGATGTCCATCAGCGCCGTGACATTGGCCAGACCGACGCCGAGAATGGTACCGATCCGCTGCCAGACACGCAGCGCAAACTGGTCACCCTCTTTGGCCGCCTCTTCGAGATGCCGTGGAGACAGGCCGGCGACATCACGGTCACACAGCTCCAGAAGACGCGGAGAAAGACCGGACGACGCGCCCTCCCGGCATGCCAGCTCGACGATCCGCTCCTTGCCGATCAGGCTTTCGATCGTGCCCCTCACGCCCGCATGGACGCTCGACCCCTCGAAATCGATCGTCATGAATCCGATCTCCCCCGCCGTGCCAGTCGGGCCGCGATAGAGCTTCCGGTCGAGAATGATGCCACCGCCCACGCCGGTGCCGAGCGTCACCAGCATGAAGTCGCGGAACGCGCTGCCGCCGCCGTAGACCGCCTCGCCATACGCGGCAGCATTGGCGTCGTTTTCCACGAGGATAGGCGCGCTGATGCCATGTGCCTGTTCGAGACGGAGCTGAAGCTGGTCGCGCAAGGGATAGCATCCCCAGCCGGGAAGATTGGGAGGATAGGAGAGCGTGCCCTTCACGGCATCGACCGCACCCGGCGCTCCAACGCCGATGCCCGCGAAGTCGCCGGTATCGAGCGATTCGGCAGCCTGCTGGTAGAGATCGCTGGCAAGAAGCGCCAGCTGACGGATCACGCCATCGGGACCCGCGGCGCTATCGGTCGGCTGGGCATCCTCGAAAAGTATGCCCCCGGCCTCGTCGATGACGGCCGTCTTGATGTTCGTCCCGCCAAGATCGATGCCGATAGCCCATGAAGGCATACTCGTAAACGGTTATGAATTGAAGGGCTTGAGGAACTTCCTGCCATGCGCGCCCGACGCGAAGAAGCCGAGAATTTCCTTCACTTCGGGCGTCTGCTCGAAATCGCGCCGCACGGCTTCGAGCGCGTTGCTGAGCAACAGACCGGACTGGAAGATCACGCGATAGACATCCCGGATGGTGCTGATCTGCTCGGAGGTGAAGCCGCGCCGCTTCAGGCCAATTACGTTGAGCCCCTCGTAGCGGAACGAGTTGTGACCGCCGGCCATCACGAACGGCGGCACATCGAGCGCACCACGGGAGATGCCACCGACCATCGCGTAACGACCAATTCTGACGAACTGGTGGATGCCGGCCAGACCGCCGACCACCACGTAATCGCCCACCTCGCAGTGGCCGCCGAACTGCACCGAGTTGGCAATCACTACATGGTTGCCGATCACGCAGTCGTGACCCGCATGGACGTAAGCCATGAGCAGGTTGTCCGAGCCCACCACGGTCTTGCCGCTGGCCTTCGTGCCGCGGTTCAGGGTCACGCACTCGCGGATGACCGTGCGGTCGCCGACGTACAGCTCTGTTTTCTCGCCTGCATATTTCAGATCCTGAGGCGCGGTGGAAAGCACCGCTCCGGAATGGATGCGACACTCGCTGCCAATGCGCGCGCCGTCGGCGATATAGACGTGGGGCGCGATGACCGTACGGTCGCCGATGACCACGTCGTCGTCGATGACGGTGTAGGGGCCGATCTGTACATCCTCGCCAATCGTGGCTCCGGAACCGATGACCGCTGTCGGGTGAATACTACTCATGAAAAGTCCAGCTATTGCTTTAGGGAATCCAGCCGCTCCCGCAGTGCAGGAAGGGCCTGCTTCAGATGATTCAGGACGGCATCCGCCTTGCCGCTCTCTCCCGCTTTCCGATATACCTGTGAGAGCAGAAGGTACAGCTCCGGCTCCTCCCGGACATCACTCCGGGAAGCCAAAACTTCAAGGTAATTAATATAAGGATATGCTTTCTGCTTTGCACCTTCGGAAATGCGAAGCGATGCAACCGTAGCGGCAAAGCTCGGCGAAACCGGATAACGTTCCAGCGGGAACAGCTTTTCGTACCGGTCGAGCACCTCGTACGCGAGTGCCCTGCGCTGCCGGGTTTGCAGGACACCGGACTTATCAGGCACACGCACCGAATCGCCAGGCGCAGCGCTCAAGTCGAGGGCAAGCCGCCCGAACAGCGGCGGGTAGTTGCCCAAGAGGTTCCGCGACGTCTCGTCGATGTTCACGGAAAGATTCCCGATGTTGCGGTACCGGTAGGTATTGAACAGGTTGCCATACAGCGTACCAGGATCGGAAAAATCTTGCGCCGAGTCGCTCCTGAGCGGCACGACCCGGTAAACCAGACCGTCGAGACGGAGGTTCCGCTCCAGACCGATCATCTCGGTCGGATCGACCGTCAGGGCAAAATAGATCGGGCGCTTGCCATAATTGTCGCTTACGATCATATAGACGGCAATATCCTGCGGGCGCAGATAGGTTGTGCCCTGATAGCTGAGTCCCGGCCTGATCCTCCAGCGCAACGAATCGGAAGGCGTTGCAGGCAGGCTCACTCCGGAGCGGCGGGCATCACTGAACAACTTGCGCTGTTCGGAACCGGCGGGAACGGCCACATCGACCGAATCGACCGGTACGTAGGTAATCGCTTTCAGATCGGCGTCACTAATCTTCAGCTCCACCGGCTTGGCGCCTCTCGGGCTGTCGTGTTTCAGCTGCAACAGATACCAGCCGGTGTTAGCCAGACTCAGGTTTACCACGCGCACATCGGTTCTGACGCCCTCGACCTCCTGCATGTACCAGAGCGGAAAGGTATCGTTGTCGCCGTTGGTGAAAAGAATCGCATCCTTCTCGCAGCTCTGGAGGATGTTCCAGGCCCAGTCCCAGGCGACGTAATTGCCTGAGCGGTCGTGCGTACGGTAGTTGGCCATCACCATCCGGCCATCGATCAGATACAGCGCGGCGAACACCAGCAGGGCAGCACTCAACGTCCGGTTGCGCACCTCGGCGCTCTTCAACGCTTTTGAAGCGGACGCCCAGAGGCTTTCGATGCCGATGCCGATCCAGAGCGCGAAGGCGAAAAAACTGCCGACGTAACTGTAGTCACGCTCGCGCGGCTGCGGCTCCGGCTGGTTGAGGTAGACCACGAGGATCAGGCCGGTCATGGCAAACAGCACGCCGACGACAAGCGCCATCTTCCAGTTCCGCCTGAAATGCGACACCGCGCCATACAGACCGGCCAGCAGCGGCACGCCCCACAACTGCCCCCAGTCGATCACCGCCCCCTCGATGGGAGCCGAGCGTCCGATGAACTGCCAGCCGAAGTAGCGCAGGTACATGAGGTCGAGCTGGTAGCGGAAAAAATAGTCCCAGTCGCCCGAGTAGAAGCGGTAGAAATACTGATGCACCGGCTCGGGTGACCAGCGCCTCGGCCACAGGGGCCAGCTTCCATACTGTTCACGGTTGACGTAAGAGAAAAAGGCCTGGAGCGTCGAGGGATCGTTCTCGTTGATCGGCGGTCCGGCGTGCGCGCGCACGAAAATCAGCAGGTAGGAGGTGTAGCCGAGAATGAGGAGCAAAACTGACATCAGCACAAGGTTCGGCAGCACCAGCCGCTTCTGCTGGCTGAACCAGACGCCGTACACCAGCAACGTGATCAGCAAACCCAGACCCCACCACGAGGTGTGCACCAGCAGCACCGGCAGCTCCTTGATGATGCCGCGATAGATGAGGAAAAAGAGACCGAGGCTGAAAAGCCCCATCAGGCTGAACGACTTCAGCGTGACGGGATATTTTTTGAAATAGTAGAGCAGCACGAGCGAAAACAGCGCGAGCAGACAGAGCAGGTGCACGCCGATGGAGAGGCCGATCATGTACATCACCGCCAGCAACCACCGCTCGCTGCCGGGCGCGGGATCTTCGTCGTACCAACAGAGCATCATCCAGAAAATAGTTGCCGTCAGGAATGACGACGCGGCCCACAGACTCGTCTCGACCGCGTTGAACCAGAAGCTGTCCGAAAAAGCCAGCGCCAGCGCGCCGACCGCCGCTCCGCCGTATGCCGCGATTTTATCCGGAAGGTCCCACTCGGCGGGCTTTGAGTTCCGGGCGATGGTGATAAGCCTGACGATGATCAGGTAGGTCAGCATGATGGTGGCCGAACTGAGCAGCGTGCTGAAAAAGTTGATGCGCGCACCGATGTCGCCGAACGTCGGCAGCAGCGAAAAGAGGTGACCGAACAGCAGATAGAGCGGCGCACCGGGCGGGTGCGGAACGCCGAGCGTGCGGGAGGTCGCGATCACCTCGCCGCAGTCCCAGAAGGAAAGGGTCGGCGCCATCGTCGCGAGATAAACCGCTTCGGCAACGACAAAGATGAGGACGGCGATGAGCCTGTTCAGCTTGTTATGAGACATGTTTGGTGCTTGAAAACGCTTTGCTTCGGTTTCGGATGCCGGATGATGCCGTCACTCCGACAGCAGCTCACCGGCCACGAGATCGGCAAACAGGAACCCATCATCGGTCAGAGTAACCTGTCCGCCCTCGACCGCGATCCACCCTTCGGCCTGCAACCGGGCAAGGCGGTCATCCAGACGCTGAAGCCCTAATGTATGACCTTTTCGCAAAAACTCCACGGTCAGCCCCTTGCGGATTCTCAGGGAAAGAAACACCTCCTCGTCAAACCGCTGCCCGGCGGTAAGCACCTCCCTGAAGTCGGTGGCGTTGGCCGGATCGGTGAGATAGCGATGCAGATTCGATGCGTTGGAAAAGCGCACCTCGCCCTCCGCCGTTTGGAGAAAGCTGTGCGCCGAGGGCCCAAAACCGAGGTACGGCTCGCGCTTCCAGCTTGAAAGGTTGTAACGCGAATGGTGCCCTTCGAGCGCGTAGTTGGAAACTTCGTAGTGCCGGTACCCCGCGCCGCACAGCATCATCATGGCCTGCCGGTACATCGAAGCCTGTTGCCCCTCGCCGGGCAGCTCCCGGAGTCCCTTGCTGACATCACGCCAAAGCCGGGTCTTCTCTTCGAGAGTGAGCATGTAAACCGAAACGTGCTGCGGACGAAACCGGAGCGCCGCACGGAGATCGCCCTCCCACTCCCTGGCGCTCTCCCCCTCCGCCCCGCAGATCAGGTCGATGCTCACCGACGGGAAGCGCTCCAACGCCTCCGACACCGTGCGCTCGGCATCCGCTGCCGTGTGCGCCCTGCCGAGCGCACGGAGCTTGCGATCAGTAAACGACTGCACGCCGATACTCAGGCGGTTGACGCCCGCCGCTCGCAGCGCATCGAGCGTCGCCGTGTCAAGGTCTTCGGGATTGGCTTCAAGCGTGATCTCGGTATCAGCCGACAGGCCGGCCAGCCCGGCAACCTGCTCCAGCCATCCGGAAATGAACGAAACCGGCACCAGCGACGGCGTACCGCCACCAAAGTGGATCGCGTCGATCGTCCGCCCCTCAAGCAACGAAGCCTTTGATGCGGTCTCGACGGCAAGCGCCTCGAAAAAGCGCTCGACAAAACCGGGGCGGGTAATCAGAAAAAAATCGCAGTAAGGGCAACGCTCACGGCAGAAGGGGATGTGAACGTAGAGGCTGAACATGGGGGAAACTTTGATTCGCCTGCGCAATCAGCGAGACGGCTCGCCGAGAATATACCCGGTTACGGCCTGGTAGAGGTCATCGGCTACGTGGTCGGGAAACATCTGGCGCTCCTCGCAGAGGTGCTCTTCGTTGTGGCCGGTTCTGAGCAAAATGGTTTTCAGGCCTGCGCGCTGGCCGCACTCCACATCGATCAGCTTGTCACCGATGAAAAATGAGGACTCCCGATCAACCTCGAGCCCCTCCTCGCGGAAATCGGCCACGGCCTGCTCAACCATACGGGGCGAAGGTTTGCGGAAGTCGGCGAAACGATCGTACTCGGGATGGGGATGGTTGGGATGGGCCGGGCAGTAATAGCAGCGGTCATACGAAGTTTCACGCTCCGCCAGCAGTTCGCTGAGGTAGTCGTGAACATCTTCAACGTCCTGTGGGGTAACGATGCCGCGAGCGATGCCCGCCTGATTGGTGACGATCACAATCCGGAACCCGGCCTGCCGCGCAAGGGCAATCGCCTCGTCGGCACGGTCGATCAGCACAAACTCCTCGCGGTTGGAAACGTAGCTGCCGATATCGCGATTGATGGTTCCGTCCCTGTCCAGAAACAGGACTTTGACTGACTGCATCGCCTGCTCCTCAGCCGAGAATTTCGCGGTAGAGCTCGGCGTACTGCTCCGCCGAAGCGCTCCATGAAAAGTCGCGCTCCATGCCTTCGCGCATCAGCTCCGCCCAGCGCTCCTTGTCGTCAAACATCGAAAGCGCCTCACCGAGTTTTGCCGTCAGCGCCTCGGCCGTGTAGTCGGTAAACACGAAACCGGTGCCCTTGTCGCCGGAGACCTCCTCGATGGTCTCCACGATGCCGCCGCCAGCATAGGCAATCGGCACGGTACCGTAATTCATGGCGAACATCTGCTTCATACCGCACGACTCTATACGCGACGGCATAATCAGCATATCGAGTCCGGCAATCATCTGGTGGTAAAACGCATCGGTAAAGTCCGTATTCACGGCCAGCTTCTCCGGATGCTCTTCGACAAGATCGCGCAACTCCTGCTCGAATTCCTTGTTGCCCGAACCGGAAACGATCAGCTGAAGATCAAGCTCAAGCAGCTTCGACAGACTCTCTTTCAGAAGCCCCATGCCCTGAACGTCATCGAAGGTCGTAATCACGCCGACCACAGGGGTCTCTTCGGAAAAAGGCAGTCCGACCTCTTCGAGCAGCACCTTCTTGTCCTCGAGCTTCAGTTCCGGCTGAGCGGCGCTGTAACGCTTTTTGATGAGCTTGTCACTGGAGGGGTTCCACTGGCGGGTATCCATACCGTTGAGAATGCCGTGGAAACGATCCTTGCAAGCCTTCAAGGCCTTGTCCATGCCGAAAGAGCTCTCCGGATCACTGGCGATCTGCTTGGCATAGGAAGGTGAAGTCGTGGTGACCAGATCGGCGTACTTGATACCTGTGGCGAGCAGATTGATGTCGTCGCCCTCTCTTTCAAGCCCGTCGAACACCTCGGGGTCGAGATGCTTCTGAAACATCTTCGGCTGGAAAACGCCTTGGCGATAGACGTTGTGCACGGACTGAACGATCTTCACTTTTTTGAAGAAGTCGTGCTTTGCGTAGCGGGTGCGGGCAAGCAGCGGCACCAGGCCTGCATGCCAGTCGTTACAGTGGATGATGTCCGGCTGCCAGCCAAGGCGAACGAGCGTTTCCATCACACCAACGCTGAAAAAGATCAGCTTCTCGGCACTGCCTTTGTGGTCACCGCCAAGCTGGAGATCGGAAAAAAGTCCGCTCCGCTTGAAATGCTTCTCGTTGTAAAGAAAGTAGGTCTGTATCTTGCTTGACGGAAGGGCGGTAACCTTCACATGCAGCATCTCGGTCTTCTCCTTGAGAGGCACCTCGATATCGGAAAGCCGGAGCACATCATGCAGACGGAATTTCCGGTCATTGATAATGCCGTACTTCGGCATCATAATGCGAGCCTCAAACCCTTCCTCTTCAAGAGCCTGTGGAAATGACGCCATAAAATCAGCCAACGAGCTGACTCTTACAAAAGGAGAGACTTCGCCAGAGACATAAAGAACTTTGTAATTTCGTCTGGCCATCTATCTCAAACTCTATCTAAAAATTTTTCCTAAACGCTTTCATAGAATATCTTCAGTTTTTAATTTAAGAATTTTCATGCTGAGAAACAATTTAGCAGCTTTCAACTCTGAAGGGAGCCTCCGTGAAAGAATTTCCCGGCCTGAAAGTCCTCTTTGTCCTTTTGTTCCCTCTGCTCTTCGGTGCCTGCGCCGTTGACAGACCCCCAACAGGAGGCCCACCGGACAACACCTCGCTCAGCGTCACCGCATCGATCCCCGAGACCGGCACGGTCAATACGTCGCCACAAACGATCCAGCTCGATTTCAGCCATTACGTAAGTCGGGAAGCATTGGCCAAATCGATCTACTTTTCTCCGTCAGTCGACGATTTCGAGGTCAGCGTGCACGGCCGCGAGGCGCGCATCCGAATTTACAGCCCGCTCAAGCAGAACCGCACCTACACGCTCACCCTGCGCAACGACCTGAAAAGCATCTACGGCGATCATCGGCTCGACAAGAGCTGGGCACTCTCTTTTTCGACCGGCCCGGTTATCGACAACGGTTCGATTGAGGGGCAAGTGTGGACTCCACGCATGTCACCAGCGGCCAATGTGACGGTCATGGCTTTTTCGCCTGCAAACGGCACCAGCCTGCCCGGTAAACAATCGCCGGAATATCTCACCCAGACCGGCCCATCAGGAGCGTTTCGCTTCGAACACCTCGCGCCCGCCAATTACCGCATCGTTGCCATCACCGACAGCAATGGCAATCTGCGCTACGATCCGGAAAGCGAGTCCTTCGCGGTTGCCGCAGCAAGGGCTGTTGCGCCGGATGCGCCAGCAACCATTCGGCCTATCAACCTTCGCCTTTCCGACGGCAGTCAGGTCGGCCCGACATTGCGTTCGTGCCAAACCATCAACAATCGGGAAATCGAAGTCACCTTCAATCGGCCGGTGCCGTCGGAAAGCATTGATTCGTGGTTCAGCATTGAAAACACCACCAGCGGCAAACCGCTCCCCATCCTCGGCTACTTCTCGTTATCGAGAAGCAGTGATGCCTCAAACTGGCGGTTGCTGACCGGCAAGATGAACAAAGAGAGCTGGTACCGCCTGCGCTTTTCAGATGGACAAGCGTCGTCAACGCTGACCTTTTACGGCAATGACCAGCAGGAGCGCTACCCCGCCCTGTCGCTTGCCATCATCCCGGCTGACGGAGCGGAGAGTGTCATTACAGAAACCATCCGCCCCGGATCGGCTCCCGCAGCAGAACTGCGCTTCAACCTGCCGGTTGTTGAATCATCACTGACGCCCGGCGTGGTCAATCTCGGACTGGTCGAACCGACCGGGACTCGCTCCGTGGCCTGCACCATCACACGAATCGACAGCCGCACGTATGCTGTCCGGCCATCCGGCGGCTTCCTGCGCGGACGAAGCTATACACTACGGGTCGATGTGGGAAAGATTAATGGCATCATCGGAGGTATGGCGACCGGCGCACAAGCTGTCACATCAAACTTCGACATCGCCGGAGAAGAGTCGTACGGTGAGATAAACGGCACGGGCAAAGCAATGGCACCACTGATCGTGATCGAGGCGCAAATGCAGGACTCGAAGTTCATGAAGCGCCTTGAAGTCAAGCCGTCAACGACAACCGGCGAGTTCAGCTTCGGCTTTAAAGGACTTCCCCCCGGCCGCTACGTCCTGAGTGCGTTCAGCCCGTCAGCTTCCTCCACCAGTTGGAGTGCAGGATCGGTCGAGCCGTTCGCACCTGCCGATGCATTCACCGCCAGAACCGTCGAGGTCAGGGCTGGCTGGAGCACTGATGATGTCAGGCTCGACCTCCCGTTATCCGGCAGGAACAACGCCGACCTGGCAAACAAACATGAAAACAACTAACGCATAAAGAATCATCCGCATGAGCACCCCATCCAGAATAGGACCGAACTCCATCATACAAACCGTCGGTGCGCTAGAAACCGCCTATGGAAAAGACGAAACAGAAAACCTGCTGAAGAAAATGGGGCAGGGTTACCTGATCGGCAACCTGCCTTCGGAAATGGTCGAGGAGTCGAAATTCCATTCGCTGGTCACTGCCCTGCAGAAAGAGATCGGTGAAGAGGCTACGGCAGGCATCCTGCAAGAGTCGGGCGAACGTACGGCAAAGTACCTGCTCAGGGTTCGCATTCCCGGACCGTTCCAGACCATCGTCAAACTGCTGCCTGCCGGTCTGGCGTTTAAGGTGTTCCTGTTCGCCATCAGCAAAAATGCGTGGACGTTTGCCGGAAGCGGCGAATTCAGCTACGGCTCGAAACCTTCGCCGAACGTCATGGTCAAGGTCACCTTCCCATCGCACCCGGTTGTGGGCAACTTCTATCTCGGCACCTTCAACGCTCTGCTCAAGGAGCTGGTCAATCCGCAAACGACCATCAAAGCCGACATCCGCAAAGAGAGCGGCGCCATTGTCTGCAACTACCGCTGCAATATCTGAGCGCCCCAAAACAGAACCGGCCGGGGGTGCACCCTCCGGCCGGCAACTGTCTCAATATTCTGCAACTCCTCTCAGCTCCCGTACATGCGCCGAAGCTCCGGCTCGAAGAAGAAATTCTCATCGCCGAACGCAGGCGTCAGGTCGTCGATCCATGAAGCCGAATCATCGTAGGACGCGAGGAAGGTCTTGTTCGTCCACTCCGGGTTGCGTCCCTGCGTGAACTTCAGCACAAAGAGCTTCTCGTCGTTGATCTCGGTCACATCCTCGACAATCACCTTGCCTGGCGAGCAGGACATCGACGGCCCGCGAACCGTGCGGCCAAGCCCGGACATCTGGCGATAGGCGCCGTTATAGATATCGAGCGCTTCGGCCAGCGGCACCTCGAAATAGTGTTTCGGGCCGGTGTCGCGTTCGAGGAACATGTAGTAGGGAATGACGCCGAGCTGCACCTGCTTCTGCCACATCTCCTCCCAGACTTCAGAATCGTCGTTGACGTGACGCACCACCGGCGACTGGCTGCGGATCACCGCTCCGGTCGAGCGAATGCGCCTGACCGCATCGACCGCTTCGGGATTGTCGATCTCGCGAGGATGGCTCATATGGGCCATAATGGCCAGGTGCTTGCCCGACGTGACCACCTCTTCAAAAAACCTGATCAGCTGGTCAGCATCGCTGTCAGTTGTGAAACGACCAGGCCACCAGCTCAGCGACTTGGTACCGATCCGGATGGTTCTCAGGGTCGGAACGTCGAGCAGCGGACGCATGTATTTCTCGATCAGTTCGGTGCTCATCACCATCGGGTCGCCACCCGTAAAAATCACATCCTTCACCTCCGGATGAGACCTGAGATAGTCGATCAGCTTATCGACACTCTCGTTGGCGAATTTGAGGCTCTCCAGACCTGAAAACTGCGGCCATCGAAAGCAGTAGGTGCAGTAGGCGTGGCAGACCTGCGCTTCGAGCGGGAAAAACAGCACGCTCTCACGGTATTTGTGCTGCATGCCGTGCAGTGGCTCACCATCGAGCCGGGGGGTGTTCAACTCCATCTGTCCGGCCGGGTTCGGATTCTGCCGGAGCTGAATCTTTCTGGCCTCCTGCCTGATGAGCTGCGAGTCGGCATCGGAAAGCACAAGATCAGAGATCGTGCGAAAATCCTCTCCCGAAAGCATCCCTGCCTGGGGAAAGCTCAAGCGGAACATGGGATCGTCGGGAATATTCGACCAGTCGATCAGATTTTCGGCTACATGGCTGTTCACCCTGAACGGATAGACCTCGGCAACAACCTTGATGGCATGAAGCTGCTCGGGAGGAATCGTGTCGTATTGCGGTAGCTGCTGAATATTTTCCGCCGTATATGATTGGAAGGTAAGCATGGCGTACTCCTTGCACCTTTGCAGCGGGAATCTGGCCGAATGCGCCAGCATGTCGACACGAAAAATGGGCAGCTCTAAAGTATGGCGATAAATCCAGAAACGTTGAGTTCTGGCAAGAAAGGTACCGTCTGCAAGGCTTATGCGAAACGGCTGATAATCGGGGACAGCGGAGCGCAGACTCCGGTGCGTGCCACAGAAAAATAAGAGATGCCCGTCTGTGATGCCCGCCCGTGAATAAAAAATCTCGTCTTGTTATTTAGCAATACATTCCGATAAAACCAAATCAAGCGCGACCCGCGAGCAAAATGCAGCTCAACTGGAAGCGCTCTTCGGAGCGCGAGGCTCCCAAAGCGGAATGTCTGTGCTCCTGATGTGAAGATCGGTTTGCGGAAAAGGAATTTCGATCCCGCTCTTGCGAAACGCAGCAAAGATCCGGTAGTTCAGCTCACTGCGCAGAAACCTCGGTGTCTGGATGCGCGTCTGGGTCCACACCAGCAGCTCAAAATCGAGTGAACTGTTGCCAAAACCGGTAAAAAGCACGGCAGGCGCTGGTTTGGCGAGAATATCGGGATGATTGTCTGCGACGCTGAGCAGCACCGTTTTTACCTGTTCGGGATTGGAGCCATAGGAGACCCCGACCGGAACCGACACGCGAAGATTGCGGTCGTTGTGGCTCCAGTTGATTACCTGCTTTGAGACAAACTCCGAATTGGGAATGATGATGTTGATATTGTCGTTGGTCAGCACGGTTGTGGAACGAATGGCGATCCGAACCACGTCGCCATTGATGTCGCCGACCTGAATCCGGTCACCAACCTTGACCGGGCGTTC